>CASEMQ010000038.1 GCA_949289005.1 uncultured Lentisphaeraceae bacterium | reverse complement strand
CCTCCGCCGCGCCCTCAAACTTGGCGCGGGCGAGGCCGACGCCGCCACCCTTGCCACCGAGCGCCAGCGCGCCGGCGTCGCCGAGGCCGCCGCCGCGCTCCGCGCCGCCCGTGCCGCCCTTGACAAGGGCGAGTGGGGGCTTGTTCCCGCCGCCCAGTCCCTCCGCGAGGGTGCGGAGGCAATCGGGCGTCTCCTCGGCCGCGTCTGGTCCGACGACCTTCTCGACCGTCTCTTCTCCACCTTCTGCATCGGCAAATAGCGCGCGTCCGCCGCGGCCGGCGCACGCGACCCGAAAAAAGTGCTTGCGCGGGGGGTGGGTGTTTGGTATCATGTGTGGCGATTTCTGCGGGCGTAATTCAATGGCAGAATAGGAGCTTCCCATGCTTCTTACGAGGGTTCGATTCCCTTCGCCCGCTCCAGTCGCTTCGGGCTGTTAGCTCAGTTGGTTAGAGCACTACCTTCACACGGTAGGGGTCGCTGGTCCGAGTCCAGCACAGCCCACCATTCCTTTCGGGCGCGGGCATGGCCTGCGCCTTTCGTTTGGGAGGTTGCGGTGGGAAAAGCGAGGCGCGCCGGTTGGCGCGCCTCGCCTTTTTGTCTGTGTGCGGGTGTCAGGGGGCGTTGGGTGTTTTGGCGGCGGCGCGGAGTTCGCGCATGAGGGCTTCGGGGGTGGCGCCGTAGGTGCGGGTGAGCCAGTCGGCGCCGTTTTCGCCGCGGCGGCAGGCGGCGTTGAGGGGGTGGAGGAGGGCGCGCGCGTCGCCGTTGTGGCGGGTGCGGACGAGGTGGTCGAGGAGGAGGGCGGCCTGGGCGTAGCCTTTGGTGTGGTCGGCGGTGGCGGGGTTGGCGCGGCGGGCGGGTTCGGGGAGGAGGATGTAGTAGCGGAGGTAGTCGGTGATGCCTTCGGTGAGCCAGGTGGGCGTTTTGCCGCCGGGGTAGGCTTGGACGACGTGGGTGAGCTCGTGGACGAACATGCCGGCGTCGTCGGGGTGGGCGCGGAGGTGGGGCTCGCTGACGGTGATGGCGCGGCCGAGGGTGACGCCGGGGGGCGCGTCTTTGGCCTCGGTGGCGTGGATTTCGATGGGGGTGGCGTAGTCGAAGGGCGCGCCGAGGGCGTCGGCGATGCGGGGGAGGTAGACGGTTGCGAGGCCGGCGAGGAAGGCGCGGCGGCCGACGGTGACCTCGGGGCCGAAGGTGAGGTTCACGGGCGCGCCGGAGTAGGTCTCGGCGGGTGCGACGGGCGCGGCGGGCTCGGCGGCGACAAGGAACGTGGGCATGAGCACGAGCGCGAGGAGAAGTGTGCGCATGGCGGGAACCCTTCGGGATGTTTGGAGGATTGGAAGTTTGGAAGTTTGTACGCGTGGGAACCACAAAGCCGAACACGGGCGTGGGAGGCGGCGCCTTCGCTCGGGAGGACACCCTATGGCGAAGGGGGCGGACGCGGTAGGGAGGGCTTGGCCCGACCGGTGGAGCGTCCGCCCCGCTTCGCCCAATTGTGTCTTTGTGGTCCGAAGCGCGTGCGTGGGCCTTACTTGCCGGCGATTTGGCCGGAGAGGGCGAGCATGCGGGCCTCGACGGATTGGATCTCGGCGAAGCCTTGGGAGGAGACGGGGTTGACGCCGTCGGAGGCTTCCATGGAGGAGTCGGCCTCGTTGTAGATGGTGTGGGGGCAGCCGGTGAGCGCGTCGAAGAGGATGTTGCCCTTGTAGAGGCGCAGCGTGACGGTGCCGTCGGCGTATTGCGCCAGGGTGTCGACGGCGTTGCGCGCGGCGACGGTGGCGGGGTCGTAGTAGCGGCCGTCGTAAATCTGGTCGGAGATGAGCTTGGAGAGCTGCATGAAGAAGAGGGTGGCGCGGCGGTCCATCGTGGCCTGGTAGACGTAGCGGAGGGCGGCGCCGAGGAGTTCCATGCCGGGGGCCTCGTAGACGCCGCGGCTCTTGGTGCCGATGATGCGGTTTTCGAGGGCGTGTTTCATGCCGATGCCGTTGCGCCCGCCGATTTCGTTGGCCTGCATCATGGCCTCGAGGGGGGTGACGTCCTTGCCGTTGATCTGCACGGGGCGGCCTTTGGCGAAGCGGATGGTCACCTGCTCGGGCGTGTCGGGGGCCTGCCAGGGCCAGACGCCCATGGTGGGCTCGACGATGGTCATCGAGGTCTCCATGCTCTCCAGGTCCTCGGCCTCGTGGGAGAGGCCGGCCATGTTGGCGTCGGTGGAGTATTTCTTCTTGCCGCCGGCGAAGGCAACGATGCCGAATTGCGCGAGGTAGTCCACCATCTGGGTGCGGCCGGGGAACTTTTTGAGCAGCCCGGCGTCGCGCCAGGGGCTGTAGACCTTCATCTCGGGGGCGAAGACATTGGTGTAGCGCTCGATGCGCATCTGGTCGTTGCCGCGGCCGGTGGCGCCGTGGACGAGCACCTGCACGCCGCGCTTCTTCATCTCCGGGATCAGCCCTTTGATGGTCACGGCGCGGCCGATGCCGGTGGAGTTCCAGTAGCCGCCGTCGTACATCGCCTGGCACTTGACGGCCTCCAGGCAGGCATCGGCCATCTCGTCGCGCAAATCCACGATCACCGTCTCGATGCCCGTCGGCGCCATGCGCTTGGCCACGTCGTTGATGTCCTTCTCGTCGGGCTGGCCGATGCCGCCCGTGAAGCCGATGACCTTCACGCCGGCTTCCATCATCACCTTCGCGATGGTGCGCGAATCCAGCCCGCCCGAAACGCAGGTGCCCGCGACCATGCCCTTGAGATCGTCCAAAACCATTGCCATGATGCACTCCTATGTGAGTTGAAAATGCCCACAGTTTACCACATTCCCCGCCAACGGTGGTGCCCGGGAAACGTTTTGCCGGATTGTGACAACGATTCGGGGGCCTTGAGGGGCGCCGCCCGCCGCCGAACGCCGTCCGGGGAAAGTCCACGCACGGGGCCGCGGCCGTTTTCGCTTGCGGTTTGCCTTTGTGTGCCGTGCTGTCCCCAATCCCGGCGGCCTGTCCCCAATCCGTGCGATCCGCGGTTCCGGATGGGATTTCCCCGGGCGATGTCGCTTTTCTGTTGCGGCCGTGTCAGGGATGTGTTATTTTGATGTCAGTCAGGCGTGGGAGGTTTCCGTCCCGCGCCCGCCACGGGGGGGGTAGGCCACCCGCCTCCCCGGGCGTAAAGCCGGGTGGGAAAGGAACACGCATGAAAACGTTTCTCGCCGCGCTCGCCGCGACTCTCGCCCTCGCCGCCCAAGCGGCCGAGGTGAATTGGACGCACACGGGCTCCGTTTCCTCATCCGCGGGAAAGTACACTTTGGGAACGACCATTGGCGCGGGAATGCGCGGCACGCTTGCGTTGGTTGTGGACTTTTCTTCGATGGGCACCGGGACGCTCATGTCGTTCGGGGATACTACGAATGGTTCGAACAATCGGGTGTCGTTCGGCGTGACTGCTTCCGAGGGGGGCGGTTATGCTTGGAATGTCACGACCAATTTGCAAAATGCGACAACGACCTTTGTCCAGGATGCACCGTTGCCCACCACCGGCAAACATGTCTTTGCGTTCTCGATCGACCGTAAGGCAAACGATGCGATTTCCACGGTGACAATCAGTTTGGATGGTGCGACGCTGGCTACTGTTGAGGGGAATTTCACGTATGGCCCGATTCGCAACTTTTGGTGGGGCAAGGCGTTCGACGGGAATGCGAGCGATTTGTTCACGGGGGAGGCCACCTATCAGGATTATGTCTTGAATGGCACCCCGCTTTCCCCCGAGGATATCGCCGAGAATACCATCGGGCTTGTTCCCGAGCCTGGGGTGTTGGCGTTGTTGGCGCTGGGAGTGGCGGGGTTGGCGCTTCGCCGCCGCGCGGCGTGAGGCCGTGGCGCTTCGTCCGCGCGGGGTGCGCGGGCACGAAAGGCCGGGTCGCTTGCGGCGGCCCGGCCTTTTCACGCCGTTTTCGGCGGGGAGGGGGAGATGGCGCGGTTCGGTTGGGGCGAGACGTCGCCGATTTATGGTATCTTAGGGGCATTATGGTGAAGTCGATGACAGGATTTGGGCGGGGCTCGGCGGCGGGTTCCGGGCTGGCGGTGACGGTGGAGCTGTCGACCGTGAATCGGAAGCAGTTTGACGCGACGGTGTGGTTGCCGCGCGGGTGGCTGGGTTTCGAGCCGCGGTTGGTGGGGATGTTGCGGGAGGGGATCGCGCGGGGGGCGGTGAAGGTGCAGGTGACGGCGCGCCCGGAGGCCGGGGGCGCGTTGGGGGCGGAGGCGCGGTTTCGGGAGCTGTGCGCGGCGGCGAAGCGCTTGGGGCTGCGTGGGGAGCCGACGGTTTCGGATTGGCTGACGTTGTGCGCGGCGGAGCCGGAGGAGGCGGCGCCGGAGCCGACGGAGGCGTTGTGGGGGGTGGTGGAGGCGGCGGCGCGGGAGGCGCTGGCGCGGCTGGTGGGGATGCGGCTGCTGGAGGGGGAGCGGATCGCGGCGGATTTGCGGGAGCGGCTGGGGCGGCTGCGGGCGTTGCACGGGGAGATCGCGGCGTTGGCGCCGGGGCTGCCGGCGCTGTGGGGGGAGGCGCTTCGGCGGCGGCTGGCGGAGTTGTTGCCGGCCGGGATGGCGTTGGAGCAGGGGGCGCTGGAGCGTGAGGTGGCGCTTTTCGCGGATCGGTGCGACATTTCGGAGGAGCTGACGCGGATCGGGGCGCATTTCGCGCACGCGGAGCAGTTGTTGGCGGGGGAGGGGCCGTGCGGGCGGTCGCTGGACTTTTTGTGCCAGGAGCTGTTCCGGGAGATCAACACGACGGGCTCGAAGTGCGCGGGGAGCGCGATCCCGCGGCTGGTGATCGCGTTCAAGACGTTGTTGGAGACGTTCCGTGAGCAGGTGCAGAACGTTGAGTGAGGCGGTGGAGGTGGAGGATCTCCGCCCGGGGGATGTGTTGGCCGAGGGTTTTTTCCGGCGGCTGAACGCGTTGGCGTTGGCGCACGCGCCGCGAGTGTTGGTGATCCACAACGATGGGTTCGCGGACGGGGTGCCGCTGCCGCTGGCGTTGGCGAATCCGTGCCTGGTGGATTTGGCGCCGTGTTTCCGGATCCGTGGGGCGCGGGTGCGGCCGCCGGCATTCGCGGCGGCGTTGGCGCGGGCGCGGGAGGTTTGCGCCGCGGGGCATGGGCCGTTTTTGATTGAGTTGCTCGAGACCGAGTGAGTCGCGGAGGGAGGTTGCGATGGATGCGCCGTTGAATCTTTTCACTTTGCCGCCGGGGCGGGTGCACATCATGGGCATTTGCGGCGTGGGGGCGGCGGGCATCGCGTGGATGCTGCACCTGCGCGGCTGGAAGGTGTCGGGTTGCGACAGGCATGTGCCGCCGACGCTGAGCCGCTTTTTCGCGCGCAACGGCATCGTCATCCTGCAGGATCACGATCCGGCGCATTTGTCGGAGTGCGATGTGTTGGTGCACAGCGCGGCGATCCGGGCGGACGAGCCGGAGCTGGCGTTGGCGCGGGCGGGGGAGATGCCGGTGCTTTCGCGCGGGGAGTGTCTGGCGGGGTGGGTGAGCGGGCTGCGCTCGATCGCCGTTTGCGGCACGCATGGCAAGACCACGTCGTCGTGCTTTGCCACGCGGCTGCTCCAGTGCGTGGGGCAGAGGCCGCTGTGGTGCCTGGGTGGCTACACGCCGCGCCTGCTCACGAACGCAGGGCCGCGCCACGGGGAGCTGGCCGGGAAGTTGCCGCCCGACCAAATCGCGGTGGCGGAGGCGGACGAGAGCGACGGCACGCTGGCTTACGAGCACCCGGCCGTCACGCTCATCACCAACATCGAGCGCGACCATCTGGACCATTTCCAAGACGAGGCGGAGATCGAGCGGTGCTTCGCGGCGGTGGTGGACAACACGCGCGAGGGGGTGGCCGTCTGCGCCGACGCGCCGTGGGCCATGCGCGTGGCCGCGCGCTACCGCGGGCCGGTCCTCACCTTTGGGCTGGGGGCCGATGCGAGCCTGCGCGCCGACGACTTGCGGTGCACGGCCGAGGGCACGCGCTTCACGCTCTGGCATGGCGCGGAGCGTCTGGGCGAGGTGGCGCTGCCCGTGCCCGGGCAACACAACGTGCGCAACGCGTTGGGCGCGATGGCCGCCTGCATGCTCCTGGGGCTTGACGCGCACCGGTTGGCCGCCGCGCTTCCCCTGGCGTGCGACGAGTTGCCCAAGCGGCGCTTCCAGTGGCTCACCTCGCCCGCCGCGCCTGTGCGCGTGGTGGTCGATTACGCCCACCACCCCACCGAGATCCAGGCCATGCTTTCCATCGCCCGCCTGCAGGCGCCCAAGCGGATGCGCGTGGTCTTCCAGCCCCACCGCTACTCCCGCACGCGCAAGCTGATGGATGAATTCGTGGGCGCCTTCGAGGGGGTGGACGAACTCGTGCTCATGCCCGTCTACGCCGCCAGCGAGGCGCGTTCCGCCGGCAGCGAGAGTTACGAGCTCTACATGGCCATGCGCCGGCACGCGCCCGCCGCCCGCATCCTGTTGGCTCGCGACGCCGCCGAAGTCTCCGCCTACCTCGCCCGCACCGTCGTGCCCGGCGATTTGGTGCTGGCCGTGGGCGCGGGCGACGTCGAGGCCATCGGCTATGCCCTGCGCGACGCGCTCCCCGGCGTCAAGCCCGAAGGGGCGACCGAGGCGACCGCCGCACCCGCAGCGCCCCAGTCGCTCCCCACCGCGTTGGGGCGCATCCTGCCCGACGAGGTGGATCTTTTCCCCAACGAGCCGCTCGCCCGCCATACCCTCTTTCGCGTGGGCGGCGAGGCGGAACTCTTTGCCATTCCCGCGGACATCCCGGCGCTCTCGGCGCTCTGCCTGCTGTGCAAGACCTACAATGTGCCCCTGCGCTTCCAGGGGGCCGGCGCCAACACGTGGTTTTCCGACCTGGGGCTGCCCGGCGTGCTCTGCGCCCTGCAGGGGCCGGACTTCGAGGGTTTTGTGCGGGAGGGCGAAGGGCGCGTCACCGTCGGCGCCGGGATGGCCGGCCCGGCACTGCTCGCCCGCCTGGAGCGCGAGGGGCTCGCCGGGCTGGAGTTCATGCAGGGCATTCCCGGCACCGTGGGCGGCTGGGCGCGCATGAACGCCGGCGCCCACGGCCATGCCCTCTGGGAACGCGTGGCCGAGGTGCGCGCCGTGCTCAACGACGGCCAGCTGCGCCACATCCCCGCGCATGCCTTCCAGGCAGGCTACCGCGCCGTCCGCGGGCTCACCGGCATGGCCGTCATCGCCGTCACCTTCGCGCTCGACCCCGCCGAACCCGCGGCCATCCGCGCCGCCCGCGAGGCCTTCGCCGCCAAGCGCGCCGATTTGGCCGGATTGCGCTGCTGCGGCTCGGTCTTCCGCAACCCGCCCGGGCTGAGCGTGGGCGCCACGCTCGACCGCTTGGGCGCGAAGGGCTGGCGCGTGGGCGGCGCCGTCGTCTCCGACCGCCACGCCAACGTCATCGTCGCCGAGGAGGGGTGCACCGCCTCCGACATCCTGGCGCTCATGTTGCGTCTGCGCGATGCCTTCGCCGCCGAGACCGGCGTGGTGCCCACGCCCGAGATCCAAGGCTTCTGACCCATGCGCCGCGCCTCCCTGCTTCGCTTCCTGCGCGGTCTGCGCGATGGGCTCCCCATCGGCGCGGGCTACTTCGCCGTCAGCTTCGCCTTTGGCATTCAGGCCCGCGCGATCGGGCTCGATGCCCTCCAGACCTTCGCGCTCTCGGGCAGCAACCTCACGAGCGCCGGCCAATTCGCCGGGCTCGCCGTCATCAAGGCCGGCGGCACGCTCCTGGCTATGGCCGCCACCCAGCTGGTCATCAACCTGCGCTATTGCCTCATGTCCTGCGCGCTCGCCCAGAAACTCGCCCGCGACGTCCCCTTCTGGCACCGCTTCCTCATTGCCTTTGGGGTGACGGACGAGATTTTCGCCGTCTCCGTCGCCTCGCCTCGCCCCCTGCGCCCCGCCTATTCCTATGGCCTCATCGCCATCTCCTGGCCGGGCTGGGCCGGAGGGTCCCTCTTGGGCGTGCTGGCGGGCGACCTGTTGCCGCCCGCGCTCACCGCCGCGCTGGCAATGGCGCTCTACGCGATGTTTGTGGCCATCGTGGTGCCGGCGGCCAGGGCCGACCGTCGCGTGTTGGGTGCCGCGCTCGCCGCCGCCGCGCTCGCGTGCCTCTGCGCCTTCGCGCCCGGTCTGCGCGCGCTCTCGGAAGGCACGCGCGCCATCCTCGTCACGCTCGTGGTGGCCGGCGCCGCCGCCCTCCTCTTCCCCGAACGGGAGGCCGCCCATGCCTGAACGCGTCTGGCTGCACATCGCCGTGATGGCCGCCGTCACCTACGCCATCCGCCTCATCCCCTTCGTGCTCCTGCGGCGCGAGATTCGCCAGCCCCACTTTCGCGCCTTCTTGCGCTACGTCCCCTACGCCACGCTCACGGCCATGACCGTGCCCGCGGCCATCGTCTCTGCCCCCGATCCCCTCGCCGGCGCCGCCGGCCTCCTCGTCGCCGGCATCCTGGCCTTCTTCGGCGTCAATCTCCTCCTCACCGCCGCGGCGGCCTCCCTCGCCGTCTGGCTCATCGGCTAAGCGCGACACCCAGACAGGAAAACAAAGGCGGAACGCGCCATGCGGCGCGTCGGCAACAGTGTCCGGGTAAAGGTCACGTCGAGGGTCACGGTTCGCGCGGGATTGAAACGAATTGCCTGCGGGCTGCCGCCCGTAGGATATGCACGGCCTCCCAAGCCCGGGTGGTGCCTTTGCAGACCCAAACGCAGGCTCCCGGACTGCAGGAGAGCCCGCGGCGGTCATCCGGCTTGGATTATTCGGCGGGGGCGGGCGTTTCCGCGGCGGTCCCCGGCGTGGGCGCGGGCGTGGCATCGGCCGCGTCGGAGCGGGTGGCCGTGGCGCCGGGGGCGAAGGCCTCGCGGTGCTCCAGAACCTTGGCCTTGATCTTCTCCACCACATCGGGGTTGGCGCGGAGAAACTCCGTGGCCGCGGCGGCGCCCTGCCCGATTTGCTCGCCGTCGAAACTCAGCCAGCTGCCGCGCTTGGCCACCACGCCCGCGGCGAGGGCGGCATCGAGGATCGAGCCCTCCCAAGAGATGCCGCGGGAGTAGAGAATGTCGAACTCCGCCTCGGTGAAGGGCGGCGCCACCTTGTTCTTGACGACGTTCACGCGCGTACGGTTGCCATAGGCCTTGCCCGCGTTGTCCTTCAGCGTCGCCACGCGGGCGATTTTCATGCGCACCGAGGCATAGAACTTGAGCGCGTTGCCGCCCGTGGTGGTCTCGGGGCTGCCGAACATCACGCCGATTTTCATGCGGATCTGGTTCGTGAAAATGCAGAGCGTCTGCGTCGTGGCCAAGAGACCGGTGAGCTTGCGCATGGCCTGCGACATCAAGCGTGCCTGGGCACCCATGTGCGAATCGCCGATGTCCCCATCCAGCTCGCTCTGCGGCACCAACGCCGCCACCGAGTCCACAATCACCACATCCACCGCGCCCGAGCGCACCAGCTGCTCGGTGATTTGCAGTGCCTCCTCGCCCGAATTGGGCTGCGAAAGCAAAAGATTGTCCACGTCCACCCCGATGCGCCGCGCGTAGGCCACATCCAGCGCGTGCTCCGCGTCGATGAACGCCACGATGCCGCCCTGCCGCTGCGCGTTCGCCGCGATATGCAACGACAACGTCGTCTTGCCCGATGACTCGTTGCCGAAGATTTCCACGATGCGCCCCTTCGGCACGCCGCCGACGCCCAGCGCCAAATCCAGCGAGAACGCCCCCGTCGAGATCACCGGCACCTCCTGCACCTTGACCTCGCCCATCTTCATGATGGCCGTGGAGCCAAACTCCTTGCGAATCTGGTTGAGGACGGCATTCAGCTTCTCACCCGCGGAGGGCGCCTGCGCGGCTACGGTTTTCTTCTCGGCCATACGTGAAATCCTTTCGATACGCCCATTATAGCAAACAAGCAGACAGAGAACAGCGAACAGAAAACAGAACGCCCCATTCGGGGGGGGCGACGGCGTCAGAAAACATGCGCACTCATGCATCCGTCTGAACGCCCCATGCGGGGGGGGGGCGACGGGGCTTCTGTCCACCGCTCGCTGCCGACATCCTCCCACCCACTGCCTGCTTCTGCACCATCCCCGCCTGCCCCCGGACAATCTAGACCCTCGTCTAGATGCCTCGGTCGAAAGCGACTTCGTCGGCTACACCACCATTCAAATGGACGCCGGAAAATGGTACCAGGTCGGCAACCCCTTCGTGGAGTTGAAGGATGGCCAAGTCGCGACGCTCAACACCGCCTTCGGCCAAGGATTCTCAGATGGCGATCAGGTTTACATCTATAATCCTGAAACAAATGGATATGATGGACCGTACGAATGGATGACGAGCAGAGAGGGTACGGTTGGGTGGACCAATCTCGCTGATGGTGCGTTGTGCAGTGCGGAACTTGCACCTGGTCAGGCTGTGTTCATTCATAAGAAAACTGCAGGGGCCGTTCCTGTCGCAGGTGCCGTTTCAGAGACAACGGCATGTTCATTTGGAACCGAGAGTGGCTCCTCTTGGGCACAGGTGGTCTGCGTCTATCCTGTGGCACGCGCGTTGAACGGAATGCGATGGGCAAATATCGCAGAAGGTGACCAGGTTTACATTTATAATCCTGAGACAAACGGTTATGATGGGCCGTATGAATGGATGACAAGCAGAGAAGGTACGGTTGGATGGACCAATCTCGCTGATGGCGCGTTGAGTAGTGCGGAACTCACTCCTGGTCGGGCTATGTTCATTAACAAGAAGTCTGCGGGTTCGGCGACGCTTTTGCCGTCCGTTCCCAGTAAGTAAGAATGCGACAGGTTGAACGAGGTAAACGATGAAAATGCATTGTGCAAAAGTATTGGCTCTGGTTACCACACTGTTTGGTACCTTCACACTCTCTGCTGCGAGCGTGACGTGGACGGCTGGAGGTTTTGCAACAGGTGGTGGCGCTGTTTCGGGGACGGCTTATCTCGTACAAGCTGCTTCGAATGCTACTATTGATAATATCTCCAGTTATCTCTCGAAATATGGGGCAACAAATCCTAGCGAGGGATACGAGGGATATACGTTACTTGGAACGAAAGAACTTGTGGCTGAGACAAGTTTCTCTAATTACGCATTCAACTATGATGGAATGCTAAGCGCAGGAGCGAACTACTTCATGCTGATTCTTGCGGACGACTCCTTTATCTTGTCGGATTTGCGGCAGGTAGATCCGATAAGCGGGCCGAACGGAACTTCGCTTACAGTCACTTACCCAGGTTGGGGGAGTGGCGCGACTCAATGGACTTCTGGCACGCTTGGCGGGGGAGAGGAGCCTGTCGTTCCTGAGCCGACGGCGTTGGCGCTGCTGGCGCTTGGGGTGGCGGGGCTGGCGTTGCGCCGAAAGCAATGCTAAGGTTGTGCCACGAACAAAAATTGGGCGGCGTCTCGTAATCGAGGCACCGCCTGTTTTTGTTGAGTTTTTAGTCTCCGTTCAATGCTTGTTCCCAGGCGAATTGCGCTTCAACGCCATCAACATAAAGCGCGTCGAGGTATTTGCTAAATGCTTGGCGCGATTTTTCCGTCAGGATAAGAGCCCTAGGTGCGGGTCCCGTAAGCAACAGATTTCCTTGAAACGGCTTGAGGCGATAGGTATAACCTTGGCCATATTGCAACGCTCGGTAGAGGTCGCAAACCTCGGCAATATCATCTAAATCTACTGTGGCTTGCGTCCACATATAGTAGTCTGTGAGCATAACTCGCTCCTTTGTCGGCTTAACAAACTGACGTTGCACTAGCAAGCCGACAACCGGCGCAAAGTCTTGTTTCGTGAGTACATAGACTCACCATATCTCGTGAGCTTTCGCTCGCTATCATCATAATAGCACCCACCACCGGCACCTGCAAGCAAAATCCAACCTTGAGAGTTTTTCGAACTTAAGTAATGGTATTGACTTGGGTTGTGGCGAGTGTGTCGTAGAGGTCGGCGGCCCAACGTTGGGAAGGGCGGGAATATTTGGCACAGAGATGGCCGTTTTCAGTACGAAAAAGGGGAGTCCAGGCGGGCTCTTGACCGAGGGCGAGGTCAATGGAGTTGTCGTAGAAGTAGGCGCGATCGACGAATTCGGCGGCGGCTCCGGCGTTGGCCATGGAACGGGCGTAGCGGGAAACGATTTTCTCGATGGGAACCGCGTGACCACCTTGGAGATAACGAGCGGCAACACGTTTGGCGTTGATGGTGGGATCCTCGGTGCCAACAAAGAAGAGGCGAATGAAGAAGCCACAGTGATGTGCGCGGCGCAAGAAGTCGAGTTTCTCCGTCGTGGAGAAGACCGTTTCGAAGGCGAAGTCTTTCCGTTCGCGCAGACAGGTTTCGCGGCGTTCGGTGGCGAGCGCGGCGGCTTGCCTAATGGAGTCGGGGTCATTCCACCCGCCGAGTTCATGCTCCGCAATGTCGTCCGGATTGATATAGGCGCACCCGACCATCCATTTATGGCGTAGGTCGCGCATTTGATGGGTAATGGATGTTTTGCCGGAACCATTTGGACCGGCGACAACAATCAGTCGTGGTCGGGGTGTGTTCACGGTTGCCTACGTCTTTCTTTGGTCACGGCATCAACAATCGCTTGACGGCGTTCGGCTTCAAGGCGGGCTTGGGCGGCTTGTTGTTTGCGCAAAACATCGGCGTGGAAGGCTCTGACGACGGCCTCCCACTGTGCCTGCGCCTCGGGGTCGCTTGTGATGGGCTCGTGGTTCCTTTGCATGCCGTGAGTATAGCAAATCCATGCCGTTCGTTACGCAAAGAGTCCGTGGTCTAAAAGTGTCTTGAGGAAGCATATATAGTGGCGGGTCACAAAGAAACGGCACGCCTGTGGTTATCGCCGCAGGCGCATCGTCATTGGAAATGCTGGATGTGTTATTCTTGGGTGATGGCTCGTGTGTTGATTGTCGTGGCCAGTTTGCCGATGGAGGCAAGGATGTTGCGAAGGCGGGCGGCGGTGGCAGAAACATCGACCATCCCGTTGTCATCAAGAACAATCCAGCCTTGGCCATCTTTTGTCTGATCCGGTAAAATCTGCAACGTCATGTACCATCCGGAGCCCAATCGCGCAGGGCGATGCATCGCCTTGAGCACGGGCGGCAATTCGCCGGCTTCTCGGATTGCCTCGATGTCCGCCAACAACCGACTGCGCAACGCATAGCGATCCTCGGCCGGCACCTCGCCCACCTTCAGGTGCAATTCCGCGCGACTGCTATCCGTCTGCGGATAAATGGAATACTTTCCATCGTAAACCGGCGACCAATCATCATGAAGCATCGCGTTGAACGGTTGGGATGGGTTGTTTACGTAGAACCATTTGGTGAACCCACATTGGGCCTCCAACAACGCCGAATAGAGGCCGCGCCAGGCATTCCACGTCAAATCGGAATCGGCTTTCCACTCCTTGTAAGGCACCGTGCGCCACGTGTCATATTCCGCGTCAATCTCCTTGAGATGATCCACGAACTCACGCAGATGGCCGGATGTGACCGAAGGTTCATCCAGAATCGACAGCAACTCCTTGCGCAACATCTTGCGGGGACAGGTTTGCTCTTCCATGCCTTTGAGCACCTCGTCCAACAACCCATCGTCCTCCGTCTTGATCACCGCGCACTTTACCTGCTCCGGCGGCACATCAAATCCCGCGCAGACTGCCTGCCGATACTTGGACAAATCATTGTAAAGCTGCGCCCCCACCTTATCCTCAATGACAAGGAACTGGCGTTGCGACTTATCCTCCGCCTTCTCGTTCACCCCCACCAACACATCGATGTTCGCCCATTGCTTATGGACGGTTACCGCCCCCTTGGCGAACCCTTCATCCTCCGTCAGCGCCGCGATAAGCCGCGCCGCCACATTACGCTCCGCCGAAGCTTCCGCACTCGACAAAAAGCTCAGCAGCCAACAGAAAAACGCATCCTGCGACAACTCTCGCGTCGCCCAATCAAACAATCCCCGGTTGATCCTCTTTTCCCGCGCCATATATTCCGCCCACAACCGCTCCGCACGCGCCCGATGTTCATTATTCTGCACCGCGCTGAAACGCTTCCGATCCCGATAATCCCAACAATCCTTCTCGTCCAAGCCAATCAGCCGCACCCGCACAGCCAAGACCCAATTCGCCCCCAAGTCAAAGACCCCCTCCACCATCTTCCGCGCACCGGCGTTCCGCCACTTAAAGTTCATCTCCTCCGAAGCCGGCCCCAGAGCCTCCGCCAACGCCACCACCTTGAATCCATCCAAAACCAAAATCAAATCCCCCTCACGGATCGACTTAAACCCAGCCGCCTTCCCATTCTCACTCCCCACAAACAATAACTTCTCCGCATAGAAAATATACAAAACCGACTCTTTGTCCCAACGCGAATTCACCTTCCAGCAAACCCGATGCGGCACGATTTTCACAGTATCCATGAAAAACCTCCAAGCAAACAACCAAACGGCGACACGCTGACAGAAACAACGACTATCTAAAAAGCAAAAGCGAGGAGCAGAAACCCTGCTCCTCGCCCAAACGTACAGACTTACGCGCAACGCCGGCGCAACGCCAGCCCCGCCACCCCAAGCGCCAGCAGCGCCAACGCCGTCGGCTCAGGAATGGCCGCCATCGACTGCCAACCGGAAGTGATACCGTTCATGATTGCATCATTATCCCATGTCGCAGGAGTGCCCGGAATGATGTTCCCATTTCCTGCGGTTGCTTGGGCAATTGCGCTGACCAAGAAATGAGAGGCGGTATCCATTGTTGCAGCGTCAAAGATGACGACAAAAAAGTCGTATGAAGAGCCCGCTGTCCAAGAATCCGATGAGACCAAATCCGAGCCCATGGGTGCACCGCCAATGGGGGTCGTTGTGCTAGAACCAACTGCAATGGAGGAATCCCATGTTCCGGCCTTGATGTCCGCCACTACTTGGTTGGCTAAGCTTGTGTCGCCTTGAACAATATAAACAAGACCACCACTAAGGTTACCATCACCCGACGGCGTCTTGATGCTTTGGGGTTGAATTCTCCAGTTCACCGATGCCGAATAGGCGATCATCGAACATATGCATGCCAAGAAAAGAAGTACAAACTTGTGCATAACTGTAATCCTCAATAAAGGGTTTTAGTTGTTGTCCTGATAGTTTTTCTGGATTGGCGAGGCAATCGTCACACTCCCGGCCTTCTGCGTAGAAAGCCAGAACGCAGCGTTCTCAGGAATTTCAACTTTAGTCTCAACACCTTGGGCATTTGTCCATCCTGGACGATTTTGCGGATTCCAGTTCGCATCATACACATTGCCCTGGTAATAATAAGTTGTGTAAGTTCCGGTGTTGTTATGAACCATCAAGACATCGCCGTCAGTAAAGTTAGAACCCAACAAATCGGCTTTGGACTCCGTCTCCTTTCGCGGTGCTGCGAAAGCACACAAAGATAACCCGGAAGCATACTCCATCTTTTGCGGCTCAGTGCTGACCGAACCGGTGATTTGTACGGCCTTGTCACGTGAAACGTTCAACCAAAACGGCTCCCCTGCTTTCACCTGTTTTACGGCAATAGAACCCTGCGCCGTTGCCCAACCGGGTCGATCCAGAGAAGTCCAATCGCTATCGTAAACATTGTCTTGATAGTAGAACGTGTCGTATCCACCACCTTCGCGATGAAACATAATCACGTCCCCGTCTTCTAAATCGCCATGAAACAGTGTTTGCAGGTCGTGGGACGCATCGGAGCCATTCACGTTGTTGAAGGCGCAAGAATACAAGTTAAACCCGGTCTTCAGCTCGATGGTGGTGTAGCCGACGATGTCGCTTTCGACCGAGGCATCTAGACGAGGGTCTAGATTGTCTGGGTCAAAATCGGGAGAAAAGTGGCTCTGGGATTGAGTTCTGTAAGGGTGCGAAAAAGTAGTTTTCGGCGGGGGTGCGCAAGCACAAAGAATGGCATGGGATTTTCGATATAACCGTTTGCGGCGGAATGAATTCGGCAATGCGACGAGCCGCTGAGGCGGAAAGGTCAAAAGCGCGAAAAACGCGAAAAACAACAAAGCACCCTTTTTTGTCACAACCCGGGAAAGAACGTGCACGCGTGCACAATCCATTGAAAATGAGCGAAATAGTGCAGAAGACAGGTTTCTCGGCACATTCGGGGCTTCGTAAGGGATTCGTGGCGGTTTTCGTTAAAAAAGTATCTTTTTTCTGATTTGTGCATTTTTTTGCTTGCGTGCAACTGGGGGAGGTGCTACTATGATGGTGTTGTCTCGGTGTCAGCAAGACAACAACGGGTTCGCGCGAACCCTTCGGAAATGCTGATGAAATCTGGGTTCGGCCCTTAGCAAAGGACTTACCGAAATGAATGCTAAATGGTTTTTGGCATACGCGACCCTCCTCTGCGGGGTGGTGTTTCTAAACCCTCGTCTAGATGCCTCGGTCGAAAGCGACATCGTCGGCTACACCACCATTCAAATGGACGCCGGAAAATGGTACCAGGTCGGCAACCCCTTCGTGGAACTGGACGATGGCACGACTCCCACGTTGAACTCGGTGTTTGCGAACGGATTTTCCAACGGCGATCAGCTTTATGTCTTGACGGACGAGGGGGCTTACTTGCCTCCCAGGCAATGGGCTTCTCTCAATGGTCAAACGGGATGGTTCAATACAGCGAATGGACAATATGACGAAGACCCATTGAAGGTCGGCCAAGCAGTGTTCATTTCCAAGCAGGTCGCCGGGACAGTAACTGTAAAAGGCAAGGTCTCGGCGCAGGAAGTTGTGACGTTTGGGAAGCCGGATTCCGCGTCATGGGCTCAAGTTGTGAATGTCTATCCCAAGGCTTGTTCCGTCAATGATTTGACTTGGGATGGGATGTCTGCTGGTGATACGCTTTACATTTATGACTCGTCGAGCGGTACATATCTGCCACAGCGTCAGTGGGCAACCATCGGCGACAAGACGGGGTGGTTTAATGTTGCCGATGGCAGTTTTGACTCGCAGGTTATTCCAATTGGTCAGGCTTTGTTTATCAATAAAGCCACTGGCGTAGCTTCAGTCCAAGTGAAAGCCGAATAAACGTAGAAAAAGGAAAATCGGAAATGAAACGTTTTCTTTGTGCACTTGTGGTGACACTTCTTGGTGCAGGCACCTCGATGGCCGCCGCACTCAATTGGTCCGGTTATGGTTGGAGCGGGAATGTGACAGGTGTCGCTTATCTCATCCAATACCGTGGCACCGAGGAAATGTCCGCGCAAGTTATCGCGGATCATCTCTCCAACACGGGCACATCTTATTCCGGAACAGATTTCGCCTTGATTGGAAGCACTTCGTTGACATCCGCAGCAAACTTGGGAGCCAGCGGCGTAAATCTGTCAACCGATCCTTTGGCATCGTTGGGACAGTTTTATACACTTATCCTCACAGCTGATGGACAATTCGTAATCAGTTCAGACAGAACGATTGTTAATCAGCCATTACCAGACGGAACGCCTGTTTACAATGCGGCCTTTAATCCTTTTGCTGGAACTGAATGGACTACTGGCACCGTCGCCACGGCCATTCCTGAGCCGACGGCGTTGGCGTTGCTGGCGCTGGGGGTGGCGGGGCTGGCGTTGCGTCGGCGTCGCGCGTAAGGGTGCATGTTTAAGCGCGGGATTCGGGTGACCGGATCCCGCGCTTTTTTGTTGATGGATTGCAAAATCCACGGGGAAGATCCATGAGCGATGACGAAACGTTTCGTAAACAAGTTGCCGAGATGACGGCCAAGGAAACGGCACTGAACGATGAGATCATGGCCATGGCCAAGGCCAAACTCGGTGCGGCGTTTAAGGAAATCAAACCCATTCTTGACGGCGTGCGGGACGTCGAGGGGTATCTGCGGCAACCGATTCGGGTGGCGTGGGTGCTGAAAGAGCCTTATGATGGCCTTGATGCATTTGGGCGTCCTTGTGGCGGTGGGGGGCGACTTTTCACGCAGGACACGCAGGAGAAGTTCGTCAATGATGTGGCGGGTTCTTCCACGGCGCGCAACCTTGCCTACGTGATGTATGGATCGCTCAACGACTTGCATTGGAATGACATCCCGAGCGCGGCGCGGGACCCCATGGTGGCGGAGACCGTCAAGCAGGTGGCGTGGCTGAATGTCAGCAAGTTGCCGGGCTACACCTCGACGCGGCATGATGTTCTCCGCACCGCATACGCAATGACGTGGCGCCCCTATGTCCTTCGGCAATTGGCGCTTTATGGCCCGGACGTGATTGTCTTTGCTAAGACGTTTTGGGTTATGAACACGGATTTTGCCGATGCCCAAGAGGTGCCAAAGCATACGAACAATCGCGTTCGTTACTTGCGACATGGCGACCAAGTTTTACTGGACACGCAACATCCTTCCATCAAGGGCGCGGACTATGTCAATGCGCTGATCGATGCCATTCGGGCGGCCGCGGTGGATCTTGGCAAACCACTTTCATAAGATTGTGTTGCGTCAAAAGACGCGAAACCGACAGGCGGGGCCGTTTTGGGCTTCGCCTGTCGGTTTTCCGGTGGGGTGTTTGCGGCGTGGGGGTCGCAGGGGGCGGCGGGTCAGTTTTGGGTGGGGCGGGGATATTTGGCGCAGAGGCGGCTATTGCGTCTTTGGGGCGCGTGCGATGGGCCTATGATTCATTGTCCTGTCGCCCGTCGCGCGCATCCGTGCGTTACGGGAGGGGGCGCGTGGGCGGCGTCGGCGAGGAGGTGTTTGGCGGGGTCGAAGGCGAGGCCGAAGCGGTGGGTGGCCTTGGCATCGGCGCGGTGGGGCGCGGCTCCTGGGGCGCTTCCGTGCCGTGCGCGTCTCGTGGCCATGCCCGCGGTCAGCGGGCGATGGCGGCGAGCATGTCGCGGACGGCCTGTTCGATGCCGACGACGAGCGCGTGGGCGATGATGGCGTGGCCGATGTTGAGGGTGTCGAGGTTGGGGATGTCGAGGAGGGGAGCGACGTTGGACATGGTGAGGCCGTGGCCGGCGTTGACCTTGAGGCCGAGCTCGGCGGCGCGGGCGGCGGCGGCGTGGAGGGCCTCGACCTCGCGCTTGGCGGCGTCGCCGGCGGCGTTGGCGTAGGCGCCGGTGTGAAGCTCGACGTAGGGTGCGCCGAGTTCGGCGGCGGCCTCGAGTTGGCGGGGCTCGGGGGCGACGAAGAGGGAGACGTGGGTGCCTTGGGCGGCGAGGGCGCGGACGGTGGGGCGCAGGGTGGCGAGCTGGCCGGCGGCGTCAAGCCCGCCTTCGGTGGTGAGCTCTTGGCGGCGCTCGGGGACGAGGCAGACTTCGTCGGGGACGACGTCGAGGGCCACGCGCAGCACGTCGGGGTTGTTGGCCATCTCGAGGTTCATGCGGGTGGTGAGGGTTTTGCGCAGGCGGTAGACGTCGGCGTCCTGGATGTGGCGGCGGTCTTCGCGCAGGTGGATGGTGATGCCGTGGGCGCCGGCCTTTTCGGCGAGGGCGGCGATTTGGGCCAGGTCGGGATAATCGACGCCGCGGGCCTGGCGGAGGGTGGCGGCGTGGTCGATGTTGACGCCGAGTTTGATGGGGTTCATGGCGGGGCTCCTTTGCTTACCAGGTTTTTTTGAGGCGGATATACCACGAGGTGTCGGTGCTGCAATAGCCCGGGTCGGGGTCGCTGCGGTATTCGTTGCGGATGCCGGCCTCCAGCGCGATGTCGGTGAGGCGGCGGGAAATGCGGCGGAGTTCGCGCAGGGTGTAGGTGAGGCGGGTCTCGTGGATGATGGTGCCGTTGCCCAGGTCGTCGGTCAGTGGCGTGTAGGTGATCTCCGTGTTCCAGCCCAGGCCGCCGGCGAAGTCGTGATGGAAGAGGAAACCGATGTCCAGGCCAAGGTTGTTCTCGGTGAGGCGGTCGTTGGAGAAGGCGTTTTCCTTGGTGTAGTGGATGGTGGTGGCGTAGGAGAGGCCCAGGCGGAGGCGGAGTTTGGTGGCGCGGCCGTGGACGTCGCGGTTGATGAGATAGTGGCCGTAGCCGGCGGCGCCGACGTTGCGCAGCCAGTAGTCGCTGAAGCGATTGTGCTGGGCCTCGTCGCGCACATACCACGAGACAACGTCCGTGGGGCGGTGCTCGAAGTCGAGCCCGCCGATGTATTGCTCGGCGGTGAGCGTGTGCTCGCTGCGGGTCTTGTTGAACGAGCCGTACAGTTTGAGCGTGGTGCTTTCGGTGGTGCGCACGGCATCGGCATAGGCGGAGACGGAGAAGTCCTTGGTGTTGCCGGAGTTGCCGGTGAGGCCGAAGCTGAGGCTGAAGGCCCACCGCTTGATCGGCGGGTAATCCGGGTCCTCGGCGTCGGCCGGCCACAGCGTGGCCACCTCGCCCAAGGCCAGCGCCTTGCGCTTGTCGCCCTCGGGGATGAGCACGGGGTTGCCCTCGGCATCGGTGGCGAGGCGCACCGCCTCCTTCTCTTTTTTCTCGGCGTCGAGCCGGGCAAAAAGCGGTTTGTCGGTGGCGTATTCCATCTTCTTGATTTGCTCGCGCGGAATGCGCAACGTGCCCGCGAACGCCGTGTCGATGACCACCTTGCCCCCGCGGATCCGCTGGATGGTGCCATGGATCACGTCGTCCGTCACCGTGTGGATCGTGTCGCCCCGCGCGACGGCCGCCGCGACGGCCGCCGCCAACAGAACCCAAGCCTTATCGCCCCTCATAAGCCGCTTCATGCGCCTCCTCGCCCGATTGCGTTTCCTCATTGCCGGAATGGTCAAAAGAATGGTCAAACTTCGGGTTTGCCCCCGCGATGACAAACGTCAGCTCCCCCTTCGGCGGTTTTCCCGCGAACTGCCCCGCCAGCGCCGAGAGCGTTCCCCGCGCCACCCGCTCATGCGCCTTCGTCATCTCCAGGCAAACCGCCGCCTCGCGATCCCCCAGCGCCTCCAAGGCCGCCCGCAACGTCGCCCCGATCCGGAACGGCGACTCCAGCCCCACCAACGTGTGCCGCGCCGCCGCCTCCTCCTCGAACCACCGCCGCAACGCTCCCGCCTTGCGCGGCGGGAAACCCTTGAACGTGTAGCTCGACGTCGGCAACCCCGACAGCAACAAGGCCAGCTCCACGCTGCACGGCCCCGGGATCACCGTCCACGGCAACCCTTCCTCCGCGAATGTCCGCAACACCCGGTAGCCCGGGTCGCTGATTCCCGGGTAGCCGCCATCCGAGCACAACGCCACCGGTATCCCTTCCCGCACCAAGCCCGCGATCCGCCGCGAGACCCCCTCCTCGTTCCCCTGACGGTACGAGAACAGCTCCGGCCGCGGGATCCCCAGCGCCGAAAGCAACTGCCACGTCCGCCGCGTGTCTTCGCACGCAATCGCCGGTGCCGCCCCCAAAACCTCCCGCACCCGCGGGGACACATCCCCCAGGTTCCCCAGCGGCGTCGCCACCACGTAAAGCTGCGCAATCAAATCCATGCCCGCCATTATACCATGTTTCCGCCATGCCCCGCGCGTGCGCCCCGCCAACCTGCCGGAAAGCCCGCCGCCCGGCCGCGATGCGCGACACGCCGCGTCTCGGCCCGAGGTGCGCCGCGTCTCGGCCCGAGGTACGCCGCGTCTCGAAAAACGACCCCGCGTATGGATTGAAAAAAGCCAAACGCACCCCTTCCCGGCCCGGCCCGTTCCCGACAGGTTTTCAACAACTTCCTGACAGCTTTATCGACAGCCCCGCCGCTTTTCCCCGCCCCGCCAACACCACGTGCCGCCGCCCCCCAAAAAAAGCCGCCCCGGCCAGGAACGGCCCCCCTTCGTCTTGGCAAGGGCGCAGGCTTTTTTCGCCCGCCTCGCCCCGGCCCATATACGTTGCGCGATTTCCCGGCGCACGGAAAACGCGAAAGGGTGTTGCGGAAACGGGGGATGTTTTGGCATACTATATCACTCATTCACCTTGTTGAATGGTTTGAGCAACACAACCGACTTTGCGTCGAGTAGCGGGCGCAGGGTCTTGGAGAGCAGAAATGGTCAAGATCAGATTGCGTAAGACCGGGTGCAACCGCGTGGCGACGTTCCGCGTGGTGGCGTGCGATTCGCGCAGCCCGCGCGACGGCAAGTTCCTGGAAATCCTGGGGTGGTACGACCCCCGGAAGACGAGCGAGAAGTTCGGCCTGAACCTGGAGCGTATCGCCTACTGGAAGAGCCAGGGCGCGCAACTCTCGGAGACGGTGGCCTCGCTGGTGAAGCAGGCGCAGAAGGCCGCGCCGGCGCCCGCCGAGGCGTAAGGCCGCGCCGGGAGGCCGCGCGATGCCGTTGCGCGTCGATGTGCTGACGGTTTTCCCGAGGATGCTCGAAGGCTTCTTCGGGGAGAGCATCATGCGGCGCGCGGTGGCGATGGGCGCGGCGGAGCTCCACGCGGTGGATTTGCGCGACTTTGCGCACGATGCGCGGGGCACGCTGGACGACAAGCCCTACGGCGGGGGCGCGGGCATGCTGATGAAGCCCGAGCCGCTCTTCGAGGCCGTGGAGAGCCTGCGCCGCCCCGGGACGCGCGTGATCGCGATGTCGCCGCAGGGCGAGCCCTTTCGCCAGGAGGTGGCCAAGCGCCTGGCGGGGGAGCGTCACCTGGTTTTCATCTGCGGGCACTATGAGGGCATCGACGAACGGGCCCTGGCCCTGTTGGCGGATGAGCAGCTGAGCATCGGCGATTACGTGCTGACGAACGGCGCGTTGCCGGCGGCGGTGGTGACGGACGCGGTGGTGCGGCTCCTGCCGGGGGTGCTCGGCGGGGGGGCGGAGGCCACGGCGCGCGAATCGTTCGCGGCGGGGCTTTTGGAGCAGGCGCAGTACACGCGGCCGCCCGCTTGGCGCGGGCAGTGCGTGCCGGAGGTGCTCCTGAACGGCGACCATGCCCGGATGGAGCGTTGGCGCAAACAGCAGATGCTGGACAGGACGGCCCGCCAGAGGCCGGATTTGAGAACATCCTTTGTGGAAGGAACAAGACAATGATCGCGAAAGCGCTTGAAAAAGTGAACGCCATGACGGCGGAGAAGAACCCGAAGAAGTGCCCCGAGCTGCAGGTGGGCGACATCGTGCGCGTCTCGGTGCGCATCAAGGAAGGCGACAAGGAGCGCGTGCAGGTTTTCGCGGGCGACGTGATTGCCCGCGACGGCCGCGGCATCACGGAGACCTTCACGGTGCGCCGCATTTCCTTTGGCGTGGGCGTGGAGAAGGTCTTCCCCTTTGCCTCGCCGGCCATCGAGAAGATTGAGGTGACGGGGCACGCGAAGGTTCGCCGCGCGAAGCTCTACTACCTCCGTTCGCGCACGGGCAAGGCGGCGCGTCTGCGCACGGCCTAAGGCGCCGGGCACGGGTCAATGGCGGGGCCAAGGGGGCGGTTGCCCCTTTGGTTCTGCCTTGTTTTTTGCCATGCCGCGGGCGTTGGAACTGGCGTTGGTGTTGGCGACGGCGCCGCTCTGGGGAGCGGCGCTGGGGGTGGTGGCGTTGGCGGTGGCGCTGGCGGAGGGGCGGCCGGTCTTGTTCCGGCAGACGCGGCCGGGGCTGCACGGGGTGCCGTTCACGATCCTGAAGTTCCGCACGATGCGGCCGGGGCCGGGGAGCGACGCGGCGCGGGTGACGCGGCTGGGGCGGCTGTTGCGGGCGACGAGCCTGGACGAGCTGCCGGAGTTGGTGAACGTCTTGCGCGGGGAAATGGCGTTGGTGGGGCCCAGGCCGTTGCTGATGGCGTATCTGGCGGAGTACACGCCGGAGGAGGCGCACCGGCACGACGTGCGCCCGGGCATCACGGGGTGGGCGCAGGTGCATGGGCGCAACGCCATCACGCGCGCGGAGAAGGTGCGTTATGACTTGGAGTACATCGCGCGGCGCTCGGCGGCGTTCGATTTCCACATTCTTTTCCTCACGTTGTTTCATCTGAAAGGGAACTGACCATGCGTGTTTGGTTTTGCGTGGCGTTGTGCGTGGCGGCCGCCGTGGCGGGGGCGCAGGAGGCGCTTTTTCGCCCGAAGGCGGTGACGGCCAAGGCGGAGGAGGTGCCGCTGACCGTCCACCCCGAGACGGGGCTGGCGACGGTGTGGGCCGTGCTGAACGGGGTGCCGTGCGAGCTGTTGGTGGACACGGGGGCGACGCACACCACGCTGGACAAGGCGTTTTTGGCGAAACATCTGCCCGCGTGCACGCTCCGGCCCATCGCGGTGCAGGGGGAGACGAACGTGGAGGCCGCGCTCGCGGTCTTCACGGTGGAGGCGCTGGAGGTGGGGGGGACGGCCTTCAAGGACTTCTATGGGGTGGCGGCGCCGCTGGGGCACCTCGAGGGGGGGCTGGGGAAGTCGGTGGCGGGCATTCTGGGGATGAACGTGATGGGCGAGGTGCCGTTGCGCCTGTCGCTGAAGGACGGGCGCCTGGCCTGGCGGCCGGGACAGGCGTTGCCGGAGGGGGCGAAGGCGTTGCCGGTGGACAGGGGCTTTGAGGACAATTCGTTCCATGTGCGGGCACGGGCGGGCGAGGGGGAGGAGACCTTCCCGGTGTTGCTCGACTCGGGCGCGAACGTTACCATCATGAGCCCGAAGGCGTGGCCGGGCGCGGCGGAGAAGGCGTCGCTGGAGACGGTGGACGTGAACAAGGGCCGCGCGCGGGACTTTGGCAAGGGCAGGCGGGGGACGCTGCGGCTGGGGGATTTCGTGCTGGAGGTGGAGCCGCTGTTGGGGGCGGGCCTGCCGCCGCTGGTGGGGGCGGACGCGATGAAGGGCTTTGATTTGTATCTGGACGGCAAGGGCAAGCGCGCCTGGGCGGTGGCGCGATGACGCGGGCGGGCTTCGCGCTGGCGGCGCCGTTTTTCGTGTGGCTGGGCGGCATCGCGGTGACACTCCTGCCGCTGGGTTTCTACGCGCCGGCCTATGTCTACGCGGGGAAGACGGCGATTTGCGCGGCGCTGGCGGTGGCGTTGCGGCCGTGGCGCTTTGTGCGGTGCGGGGGGCGCCGGGGCGAGGTGGCGTGGGGGGCGCTGATCGGCGTGGCGGTCTACGTGCTGTGGGCGTTGCCCGAGAGCACGCCGTGGCCGGAGGTGACGGGGTGGTATCGGCGGTGGCTGGTGATGATGCCGGGGAGCCTGCCGGATTACAGCGCGTCGTGGTGCTATGCGTGGGGGCACAGCCCGGCGCTCGCCGTCGCCAAGCTGATCGGCTCGGCCTTCGTCATCGCGCCCATCGAGGAGTTTTTCTTCCGGGGGCTCCTGATGCGCTGGCTGACGCAGCGCGACTGGCAGGCCCTGCCGCTCGGGGGCGTCTCGCGCAACGCCTTTTGGGCGACGGCGCTGGTCTT
The DNA here is from genome assembly GCA_949289005.1 of uncultured Lentisphaeraceae bacterium. GTDB lineage: Bacteria > Verrucomicrobiota > Kiritimatiellia > RFP12 > DVOR01 > Spyradenecus. Next base: position 86,006 of record CASEMQ010000038.1, on the reverse strand, counting down.
CGCCTTCGAGCACGATCGCTTCGTGGGCGGGTTGCTGGCGGGCGTGGCCTACGGCGGGCTGGCCGTCCGCACGGGCAGCCTCTGCGCGCCCATCGTGGCGCACGTGACGACGAACCTGCTCCTGGGGCTGCATGTCCTGCTGCTGGATGCCTACGGTTTCTGGTGAGCGCTCCCCTTCCCGGGCGGAGTTTGGTACACTATGGGCAATCGCGGCGGTCGTCCGCGTACCTTTGATGGAGAGAACGCATGGGCAAGGGCGCGACGGATGCCTTGAGCGGTTGGAACGCGGTGAAGAGCGCGGAACTTTATGGCGTGGATGCCTGGGGGCGGGACTACTTCGGGGTCTCGCCGGATGGGCTGGCCACGGTGAAACTCTCGCACGGCGGCAAAAAAGTGGAGGTGCCGTTCGCGGAAATCGTGCGCGAACTGCGCGAGCGGGGGATGAGCCTGCCGGTGCTCCTGCGCTTCAGCGACATCTTGGCCGACCGCATCCGCGTGATCAACGAAGCCTTCGCCAAAGCCATCAAGGACTATGGCTACAAGGGCAACTATCGCGGCGTCTATCCCATCAAGGTCAACCAACAGCAACAGGCCGTGCAGGACGTCGTGACCTACGGCCGCCCTTGGCACCACGGCCTGGAGGCCGGCTCGAAGGCCGAGCTCATCGCCGCCCTGGCCTATATGCAGGACCCGGAAGCCTACATCGTCTGCAACGGCTACAAGGACGAGGAGTTCGTGCGCCTGGCCCTCGGCTCGCTCAAGATGGGCCTGCAAACCATGCTCGTGCTTGAAAACCCCGAGGAATTGGACATCATCCTCTCGGTGGCCGAGGAGCTGAAGGTACGCCCCCGCATCGGCATCCGCGTGAAACTCAGCAGCAAGGTCGGCGGCAAATGGAGCGAAAGCGGCGGCGACCGCTCCGTCTTCGGCCTCACGGCCGGGCAAATGATCGCCGTGGTCGACCGCCTCCGCGAGGCCGGCATGCTCGATTGCCTGGAAATGCTCCACTACCACCTGGGCTCCCAGGTGCCCAACATCCGCGAGATCCGCGACACCATCAAAGAGGCCTCCCGCTTCTACGTCGGTCTCGTCAAGGAAGGCGCGCCCATGGGCATCTTCGACATCGGCGGCGGATTGGCCATCGACTACGACGGCAGCCACACCAACTTCGAAAGCAGCGCCAACTACGACATCGCCGAATATTGCGCAGACGTCGTGGAAGGCATCATGCTCGCCTGCGATCACGCCGCCGTTTCCCACCCCACCATCATCAGCGAATCCGGCCGCGCGCTCATCGGCTACTACTCCGTCCTCCTGGTGGACGTCCTCGGCACCGCGCGCTTCGAGGTGGAGGCCCCGGAGCACGACCCCGTCCTCGAAGACGCCAACCTTCCCGACTGCATCGCCAACCTCCTCGACGTCGCCAAACACCTGCGCACCAAAAATCTCCCCGAATACTTCAACGACGCCCTCTACTACCGCGAGGAAATCCAAAAAGCCTTCAAGCAAGGCCAAGTCACCCTCCGCCAACATGCCGCCGCCGACCGCATCTTCTGGTCCATCCTCACCCGCATCCGCGCCGAGGTTCCCAAACTCAAATACGTCCCCGAAGACCTCCTCGGCCTCGACGAAGCCATGGCCGACATCTACTACTGCAACTTCTCCGTCTTCCAATCCCTTCCCGACGCCTGGGCCATCGACCAGCTCTTCCCCATCATGCCCATCACCCGCCTCTGCGAAAAGCCCACCCGCAGCGCGCACCTCTCCGACATCACCTGCGACTGCGATGGGCGCATCGACAAGTTCATCGACCTCCACGACGTCAAACTCGCCCTCCCCCTCCACCCCCTCCACGAAGGCGAGGACTACATCCTCGGCGCCTTCCTCGTCGGCGCCTACCAAGAAACCCTCGGCGACCTCCACAACCTCTTCGGCGACACCAACATCGTCTCCGTCAAACTCGACGAGGACGGCGACATCGACTTCCCCGACGAGGTCGAGGGCGACACCGTCGAGGAAGTCCTTTCCTACGTCGAATACAACACCGCCGACCTCGTCTCCCGCTTCCGCCGCCTCACCGATGCCGCCGTCAAGGCCCGCCGCCTCACCCCCGCCGAGCGCCGCCGCATCCTCTCCACCTACGCCAACGGCCTCCGCGGCTACACCTACTTCGAGCTCTGACCCCCGGCACAAAAACAAAAAAAGGCCGCGACCGGTAAGGTCGCGGCCTTTTTTTGTGCCCACGTGTTCACGCCGCGCGGCGGCGAAGCGCCAGCCCCGCCACGCCCAGCGCCAACAACGCCAACGCCGTCGGCTCCGGGAGCACCGTCGTCTCGTTCGTGCTCAGCCAGGCAATCTGGTCGGCGGAAAGCGCCGTGTCATACCCGGAGACCTCGCTCAGCGTGTAAAGCCCGTCGTTGTCGCTCCAGTTGAAGAACTTGATCGTCACGGACGAGCTGAGCTGGTTGGTCCCGCGCGTCCAGAACGGCGCATAGACGCGCTCGCCGTCCAGGTAGCCTCGAGCTGAATCTGGCCGTCCGCGAGGACACATCGCCCCCTGACGCTTTCCTAATGTAGCACAAGCGACGGGGGGGCAAGACTTATTTTCGGTTCGGGTGTTCCGTCCCCGCGGGCGGGGCGTCAGGGCGCCCAGGCGAGGAAGTTGCGCAGGATGCGCGCGCCGGTCTCGCCGCTGCGCTCGGGGTGGAACTGGGTGGCGAAGAGGGTGCCTTGGGCGAGGACGGAGGGGAAGGCCACCCCGCAGTAATCCGTCAGGCCCGCGGCGGCGGGGGTGCCGGGCGCGGCGTGGTAGGAGTGGACAAAGTAGAAGGCGGCCTCGTCGGGCACGCCCGCGAAGAGCGGATGGGCGGGAGGCGTCTGGCGGACGGTGTTCCAGCCCATGTGGGGGATTTTGGCCGTGGGGTCGCGCGCGGGGTCGAAGCGGACGCACCGCCCGGGGATAAGCCCCAGCCCCGCCACGCCGCCATCCTCCTCGGAGGATTCCAGCAACAGCTGCATCCCCAGGCAGATGCCGAGGACGGGGACGCCGTGGGCGGCGGCACGGCGCAACACATCGTCGAAACCGCGCGCGCACACGCCCTCCATGCCGCTCCGCGCGGAGCCGACGCCCGGGAAGACCACGCGTCCGCCCTGCCATTCGTCGCCCCGGGCAATCAACCGGGGCGTCTCGCCCAGCCGCTCAAAGGCCAAGCACACGCTGGTGAGGTTGCCCGCGCCATAATCCAAAATCGTAACCATGCGCGCATTATAGCAAATGAGTGGGCAGAGGACAGTGAACGGCGAACGTGGCGCCTTGCGGGCGCGTGGCTATTCCCATTTGTGTTTGTCGAGGTAGTCCGCGAGGCCGGCGGCGATGCGTTCGAGGATGGGTTTGGTGTAGATGGCTTCGTTGGCTTCGAGGATGGGCTTGCCGCGGCAGAGGAGCGCGTAGTAGTCGCCGAGGGTTTTGGCGAGATCGGGCGGGGCTTCGGTGCGGAGCCAGTGGACGAGGAGCCAGGCCACGGCGTAGTGGTCGTTGGCGGAGGCGTAGAACTCGGGCTGGGAGGCGGCCATCATGCGGGCAAGCCCCTCGGCGGTGCGGAGGCCGATGGCGCGGCGGGCGACCTCGAGGCGGGGCGAGAGCGCGGGCGCGGCGGCGTTGCCGCGGATGCGGAAGGTCTCGAAGTAGGTGGCGTGGCCTTCGTTGAACCACGTGGGCACGTCGGCTTGGGGCGGGGTGATGAGGAAGAGGTATTGGTGAAAGCCCTCGTGGAAGGTGATGGAGCGGATGTCGTCGCGGCGGCGTTTGTTGGACTTTTCCTCGGCGTTGCCCATGACGACGAGTTCGCGTTGAAGGCTGGAGAAGTGGCCGGCGGAGTTTTCCAGCCCTTGGCCGGCATAGGCGCGGTAGGCGGCGGGGTTGGCGAAGACGCGGATGACGCTGGTGGGCACCTCGGTGCCGGAGGGCTCCGGGAAGGCCTGGGTGTAGGCGTGGCGGATGATGAGCATGTCGGCCAACAGGCTGTCGAGCCACTTGCGGTCGCGGGCGGGCAGGTCGGTGTGGAGGCGGTAGGGCGGGCGGTCGATGGTGATCCAGCCTTCGGCCTGGGCGGTTTGCCCGCTGAGCCCGCGCCCTGCCGCCCCGAAGCCGGCAAGCGCGCGGGAGAGGGCCGTGCGCCACTTGGCGGGCGGGTCGGCGGCGGGGGTCACCAGGAGCGCGTAGGGGTGCGCGGGGCTCTCCTTGAGCGTGAAGACGAGCGCGGCGACGTTGCCCACCTCGGCGAAGAGGGCCATGCGCACGCCGCCGAGGGGTTTGAGGCGCTGGGGTTTGCCGCAGGTGGCGCCGACCCATTCGCCAAGCCATTTGCCGAGGCCTGCGGGCGTGACGGCGCCGGCCTGGGCCTGGACTTTGTCGTATTCCTCTTGGAGGACGATGGCGCGGGGGTAGGGGCCGCCGAGGAAGGTTTTGGGGGCGACGAGTTCGTAGCGGTTGCCCGCGGCGTCGGTCCAGGCGCCGAGGCGTTGGGCGCGGCGCCAGAGTTGCTCGGGGGCGTAGGCGTCGAAGTCCTTGGCCGTGCCGTCGGGCATCCGCGCGACCATGCGGTAGGCCTCCAGCGCGGGCATGGGCGCGGCCTCCACCTTGGGCAGGCGCAGGCGCACGGGCGGGCAGGGGACGGTTTGGGTGAAGCCCGGCACGGCGGCGCGGAGCCCCGCGGCGCCAAGGCAAATCAGGAGAAGTGGGAGAAGGGTGCGCATGGCGAGCCTCGGGGGTGGGGCGGTGGCGTGGCGAAATCAGTGGAACTTGACGGTGACGTCTTTGACATACTGCGTGCGGAGGACGTCGGCCAACTCGCGGACGATGTTGCGGCGGATGTCCAGGTCCATCGGCAGGTTGGGGTCTTGGTGGGCGGGGTTGATGGCGGTGCCCACGTCGATGTCGATTTTGTCGGAGGCCAGGAGCAGGTCGCGCATCTTGGTGGCGGGGTTGATGCGCACGTCCGGCCCCGGGTTGCGCAAGAGGGCGATGACCTTGGAGAGGGTGACGCAGCCCTCGGTGACCAGGTCGATGCCCGGCATTTCGGAGCCGGCGGGCACCTCGGGGTCGAGCGCGGTGAGGGGCGTCTCGATGGGGCGCTTCAGCTCGCGGGCGACCAGGTCGGCCGTCGAGCCGCCGGAGACGATGACGGTGACGCCCGGGCGGGTGGCGAGCGCGGCGTAGGCGGCATCCTGCGCGCGGTCGAAGGGGCAGCCTGTGAGGATTTGGGTGACGCGCGGGTGGCGGTAGTGCAGCATCGCGGCGGTGGTGTCGTCGCCCGCGCGGCCGCCGTCCAGGCGCGTGGCGCGGTCGGCGGCGCCTTTGCAGAGCACGTGGCTGGAGACGTCGGGCGCGATGCGGATGGTCTCCCGCAGCCAGGGGACGACGCGTTCGAGCCCTTGGCCGAAGGGCGTCCCCGGCTCGCCGAGCCCGGCCTGGGTGATGCCGTCGGAACAGAAGAAGAGGCGGTCGCCCAGTTGCATCCGGAAGGTGGCGTAGCGCAGGGTGCGCCCCTCCCAGCGCGGGAGCGTGAGGGGCGTGCGCGCGATGGGGATGGGGCAGTCGCCGCGCAGGAGCGTGGCGGGCGGGTTCTCGTATTCGATCATCCGCACCTCGCCGCCGGGGCTGGCGTGGATCATCGTGAAGGTGGAGTAGGAGATGTGGCGGTCGGGGCAGATGGGCAGGGCGTCCATGATGAGCGTGGCGGCGCGGCGCAGGCCGAGCGCGGCGCGCATGTATTCCATCGCCATCGTGGCGGTGAGGCTGGCGCAGACGTTGGCCTGCTGGCCGCTGCCGAGCCCGTCGGTGAGCACGGCCACCACCGAGCCGTCGGCCTGGCGCTCGCTCAGGAAGATGTCGCCGCTGCACACCTTGCGGAACTTGTGGCGGTTGAACCAATCCACCTCGATGAAGGGCGGGGGCGGCGCGCCGCCCCCCTCGGCCGCCGCCGGGGGCGTGCCGGCGCTCATGGCTCGCCCTCCGCGTCGAGCGGCGCGAACATCTCCACCGCGGAGTCCAGGATCAGCTCGCTTTCGGCGGCGTTGCGCCCGAGCATGAAGGCGATTTGCTGGACGGTCTTGGCGGTGTTGGTGACCACGGTGCGGGCCTTTTCGATGAGCGCCTTGCGGTTGCGCTCGCTTTCCGTCACGTCAAGCATCAGCGCGCCGATCACCTCGTGCGCGTCCACGTTGAAGATGGAGAGCGAGAAGAGCCGACCCTCGATCTCCACCGTGCGGCGGATCAGCTCCTCGCCCGTCTCCAACACCTTGAGGAAGAGGTGCGTCTGCGGCACGAGCCGCCCGAGGTCCGCGTCGCGCAGGCCCGGCTTCGCCTCGTAGGCCAGGCGCGCGGGCTCGCCCAGCTGCGTGGCGAAGCGCTCGTTGCACTCGATGATGCGCAGCTGCCGGTCGACGACGACCAGCCCATAGGGCAACGCGCGGTCGATGGCCGAGCTCTGTTTCAGGGCGATCTGGCGCATGCGGCTCACGCACATCTGCGGCTCGGCGTTGCCCGCCAGGATGGCGCAGGCCAGCGCCCGGCACGAGTCGTAGCCGCAGCCCGCGCAGTTCAGCTCGTCTTCCTTGCGGAACTTGCCCAACGCGTGCAGCGTCGCCTGGATGGCCTCCTCGGGGAAGGCCTCCTGCGCGGCGGGCGCCGGGCGGTAGTGGTGCCCCACGTCCGGCAAATCCTCCGGGTCGTCGGGCGCCGTGCGCTTGGCGTGGCGGAGCACGTCGAGCATGCCGCCGGCCGCGCACCGCGTCCGCGTCTTCGGCCCGCAGACGCAACCGCCCGGGCAGGCGAGCGCCTCGATGAAGACCGGCTGCTCCAAGGTCTTCGGGTCGAGCGTCTCCAGCATCGTGCGGATGGTCCCCACGCCCGTCAGCGTCATCGGCTGCAGCTCGCCCTGCGGCGCCAACGCGCGGAAGTTCCGCTCCACGCTCCGCAACATCCCCCCCTCGATGGGATAATACGCCCCGTCGCCCGGCAGGCGGTACTCCGGGTCCGGCTCCAACGCGTTCGGGTCGTCCACCCCCGCCATCAGCATCCACCGCCGCAACTCCTCGAAGGTCAGCGCCGCGCTCAGCAGATCCGGCTGCAGGTCGCTCTCGTGCTTCTTGCCCACGCACGGCCCCACAAAGACGATCGGCGCGTCCGGAAACTCCCGCCGCAACGCCTTGCAATGCGCGACGATGGGCGAGTCCACCGGCGTCAGATACGCCGTGAACTTGGGGTGATACCGCTGGATCAGCTCCACCACCACCGGGCACGCCGACGAAATCTGCAGCCGGTGCCCCGGGCTCCGCGCCATCAGCTCCGCCACCTTGCGCGAGACGATGTTCGCCCCCACCGCCGTCTCCCGCACCTGCGCGAAGCCCAGCTTCTTCATCGCCGCCGCGAAGCGCGCCGGGTCCACCCCCGGGAACTCCGAGGCGAAACTCGGCGCCACCGAGAGGATCACGTCCCTGCGCGCCCCCACCAGGTTCCGCACGCCCATCAGGTCGTCGCGCACCATCTTCGCGTGGTTCGGGCACGTCCCCACGCACGTCCCGCAAAAGATGCACGCCTCCGGCAACACCACCGCATGGTCATTCTCCACGCGGATCGCCTTCACCGGGCACCGCCGCACGCACTTGTAGCAATCGCGGCACTGTGCCTCCACGGAATAGATCGGCGCCAACGCATCCATCTCACGCCTCCTCCCCGAACGCCGCCGCCAACAACGCCGGCACGCCCTCGGGCGTCACCCCGCTGTGGCAGGCCCCGTCGATCCAAACGTTCGGCCCCTCGCCGCACTTCCCGCCGCAGCGGCACCCCTTCAGCGCCACGTCCGCCTCATGGCCATGCGCTGCCAGCCAGGCGCGCACCGCCTCCAGGTTCTTGCTGTTCCCGCGCGAGAAACACGAGCTGCCCATGCAAATCGTGATGTTCACCATATGCTCTCTCCTTCGATACACCCAGTTTACCCGATTTCCGCCCCGCCCCGCAAGCGATTTCCTCGGGCGCGGCCGACGTGAATCGTCCACAATGTAATTGCGCAGGCGAAAGGAAGAAGAGAAAGCGGAAAGAAGGTGGACTGGCAGAGGTCGAGGCAAAGCAGAAGAGGGGGGCGCCCCCTAGGGGGCGGCGCGGTCCAACGGCGGCGGACGCAGGAATCGCTCATCCGCGAAGGCGGCAAGTCCGACGCGGCGCTGTGCATCAAGCTCTGGAAGCGTTGCAGGCGAACGACCCCCGATTTCTCCATCCGGACGTTCGCGAAACGCATCGGGGGAAAAGTTCGCTCAAATCCGCGCAAACTGCGGTCCCTCGGGAAGTCGTGGCCGATCTTTATGTTATAATGCAAGCCGGTTATGGAAAGTGTATCATGCGTTTGCGCATCTAAGGAGGCTCTTGGATGAAGAAGAAAGCAATGACCAATCCTTCTCCTGGGGGAGGGCGTGCCAACCCGAAAGCGTGCACGAAAAAGCCGGCCGCTGCGATGAAGCGCGGTTTTGCCTGGGGCGCGGGAATGATTTTTGCGGTGGGGGTTTGCGCGGTCGCGTGGTTTGCCTTTCGGGGCGGATCGAACGAGGGTGCGGGGGTGGCGGATGCGTCGGACGGGGCGTCGGGGGCTGCCCCCGTCCTGTCATCGTCGTCGTCACCCACGCCGTCGCGAAAGCCCGGGGCGCCGTTGCCGGCGGCGGTGCCGATGGATTGCGAGGACGCAACCGGCCGGGTGCGACGGACGGTTTTCCCGGTTGCGGGCTTGGCGGTTGCGGAGGTCCGTGCGGCCATTGCCAAGGTGGGGGGTGAGGCGCTGGGCTGGAACCCTGCCGGTGGCTATGACGCGATGCTCCCGCGCGATGCCTTGTCCGCGCTTCGCGCCGCGGGGTGTCGGGTGGCCCCGGCGCCGCTCCCGGTGACCGCTGCCCTCCGCCGCGCCGTCGAGACGGGCGAGGCGATCCCCGTCGTGCTGGCCTGCGCCGACGCGGCGACGGCGGCACGCCTGCAGACGCGATTGGGTGGCCTGCGCGTGGACACGGCCCTGCGGACGGAAGCCTCCGCCGATGCCTTGGCCGGGGCATTCGCGGCGGAGGGTGGCATTTTGGGCGCGGATGTGGCCCACAAGGTTCGCTTCTACAACAATGTGGCGCGCGGGGAGCGCTTCTTCGGCGCGGATGCCCTGCAGGGCGAGGGCGCGTGGCTCACCGGCGCGGGGGAGGTCGTGGCGGTCTTTGACAGCGGCCTCTCCTCGGGTATCCCCGGCTATCTGGGGCAGGAGGGCGCCGAGGCCTTCCACCCCGGCCTGCGCGGCCGCGTGATGGGCATCTCCCCGCAACCTTGGGAGGCCATGTCGGCCCCCGCGATCACCCACCGCGTGGGCGACGGCAACGACCGGAGCGGCCACGGCACGCACGTGGCGGGGAGCGTCCTGGGCGACGGCGCGGGCAGCGAAAACCGCCGTTTTCGCGGCGTGGCGCCCGGCGCGCGGCTTTTCTTCCAGGCACACGGCACCGCCGACGGCCTCATAACCGGGGGCGCCTACGTCCCGCCCCTCCTCGACCCCGTCTTCGAGGAGGCCTATGACGCGGGCGCGCGCATCCACTCCAACAGTTGGGGCGGCATCGACGCCTTCGGCACCGTGGGCGCGGTCTACTCCCTCTCCGCCTGGTCCATCGACCGCTTCGTCTGGTCGCACCAGGACTTCCTGCCCCTCTTCGCCGCCGCCAACGACGGCACGGATGCCGACGGCGACGGCGTGGGCGACCTTGGCACCCTGACCTCGAGCACCGCCCTGGCCAAGAACATCCTCACCGTTGGCGCGGCGGAGACCTACAGGCCGCCCGTGGGCGACGGGCGCGACGCCGATGGCGTCGAGGTCCCCATCCTGTGCTCGCGTTTCTTGCAGACCGGCCATGCGGCGCTCTTGGCGGACGCCCTCGGCACGGCGCCCGGGGAGGAGCCCGATCGCCGCGGCGTGGCCTTCTTCTCCTGTCGCGGGCCGCTCCCGGACGGCCGCGTCAAGCCCGACCTCCTCGCGCCCGGCACGCACATCGTCTCCACGCGCCGCGCGGGGATGGGGAGCGACACCTCCCTCCTGGGCGCGCCCGCCACCGAGGAGGAGCAGGCGTATTACTTGGCGATGAACGGCACCTCGATGGCCACGCCCCTCGCCGCCGGCGCGGCGACCGTCGCCCGCCAATGGTGCCGCGAGGCGCTGGGCGTGGCGGACCCCGGGCAGGCGCTTCTGCGCGCCCTGCTCCTGCATGGCGCGGCCTCCGTCTATCCCGGGCAGTTCGGCGAGGGGCCGAACCGTGAGATCCCCTCCCCCGCGCCCAACGGCGCCGAGGGCTTCGGCCTGCTCTCCCTGCGCCGCGCCCTGTCGGCCGCCCGCGCGGAGACCTTCGACTACGGCGAGACGGGCTTCGTGCGCGACTTCCCCGTCGCGGTCGAGGCCGAGGGCACGCTCCGCGCCGTCCTCACGTGGGTCGATTATCCCGCCCAGCTCTACGCCGCGCGCACGCTGGTCAACGACTTGGACCTGGAGCTGCTCGACGCCACGGGCGCGGTCGTCGCCTATCCCAACGGCTTGGACGGCCCCGACCGCGCGAACGTCGCCGAGCGCATCGAGGCGGCGGTCGCGCCCGGCGCCTACGTCCTGCGCGTGCGCGGTCACGGCGTGCCCTTCCCCGGCGGGCAGGCCGCGCTGACCATCGGCCTGCCCGGCGGCGCGCCCGCGCCCTGCATCGCCCACGACCCCGTCGCGCGCCTCGCGCCCGGGGAGACCGTCGCGCTCCGGGCCGGGCTTCTGTGGCCGGCGTCCGAGGGCGATGCCCTCACCTTGGAGACCTCCGCGGACGGCGCGGCGTGGGCGCCGGCCGAGGGATTGGCCCTCACCGCCCCGCAGGCAGGCCGCTTCCTCTACCGCCTCCGCGCCGGCGAGGCCGTCTCCGGCCCCCATGCCGTGACCGTGGGCGCGCCCGTCGCCCTCACCGTCGCCACGGAGGGCCCCCTCTTCCCCGCCACCCCCGCCGTCGGCCAGACCCAGACCTTCGCCGCCGGGGAGGTCGTCACCGCCACCGCCTTGGCCGTTCGCGCGTGGTCTTACGACGCCACGCAACGACTGATTTCCTCCGTGGCGACCCCCGCCGGCGGCTGGCTGCTCACCGACGCGGAGGGGCGTGTCCTCGACCTGGGCGTCGGCGGCACGGCCACCTTTGCGATGCCCGCCGTCCCCGCTATCCTCACCTGGACCGCCGAGGCGGTCGACCCCGAGGTCTGGCGCACCCTTGCCTTCGACGATTACACCATGCTCTGCCGCGAGGGCGGGCGCTTCGTCCTGCCCGCGCCCAACCCGAAGCCCGCCCAAGGCCTTGTCGTCACCGGTGTCTGGGTGGCCGAGGACGGGACGCGCCACCGCGCCGGCGACGCCTACGGCCCCGTCACGGCGGACGTCACCTTCGCCGCCGAGCGCCTCCCTTGGGCCGAGGCCCACTTCGGCGGCGGCGACTACGACCCCAAGGCCGACCCTGACGGAGACGGTTACGCCAACGCCGAGGAGGCCCTTGACCTCACCGACCCGCACGACCCCGCCTCGCGTCCCGCGCCGCCCACGCTCACCCTTCTCGCCGACCCGCCCGCGCAGACCCCCTGCGACAGTTGGGCCGGCCGCTTCGCCCGCTTCGACGGCACCGACGGCGAGAGCGCCCGCACCCTGCTGGTGCAGACCCGCCTGCCCGGCGGAGCCTGGGGCGCCCCCACGCGCTCCGGCACGGTCGGCCTGCGCATCGTCCCCCTTGGGGCGGAGACCGAATACCGCGTGGGCGTCGCCGACGCGCTGGGCGTGGCCTTCCTCGACGGCAAGCCCGGCGGCCGCGCCGACCACGTCGTCTGGGGCGACGTCTACGCGCTGGCGTGCGTCGACCCCCGCCCGCGCTTGGTCGCGACCCTCGCCGCGGATGGCACCCTCACGCTCCGAAACCTCGGCGAGGAGACGCTGGAGGCGGAGGTCGTCCCCGCCGTCTTCCACGCCGAGGAGGTGGGCTCCTGGACGTTCGACCCGCCGCGGACGGTCACGGCCGACGCCTCCTTCACCTGGCCCCTGCCCTGGCTGAGCGGCCTCACCGCCGGGACTATGGTTACCTTCACCTACGATTACGTTGGGGACGACCTCTTCTTCACGCCGATCGTCTACGCGGTGAATGGGGAGAAGACGTTGGTCGACTTTGACGTGGACCCCCGCTGGGACGACGTGGAGACGGCGGACATCACGGTGCCGGCTGCCTACCCCGCGGCGACGGGCCTCCACTTCCAACTGGGCGAGGCCATCGGCGACGACGACCACTACGCCATCCGCACCGTCACCCTCACGGGGCGTGACGTCTGGTGCCCCGGTGAGGCCGGCGAGGTCGCGCCCACCACCTTCACGCTCACCCTGGGAGGAGGCGGCGAGCGGGCCGCGACCCTGCGGTACGCCGCCGGCATCCCGCCCGCCGTGCGCGGCGTCTACATCCGTTCCAACGACCCCGCCGAGCCCATGCGCTTTCTTCCCTGGCCGCGACTTGGCTATCGGCTCCGCCTACGCTGACGGCACGGGATAGCCTTTGGAGCATAGGAATGTCGAGTAGTCGTGTACAATGCCCACCCCATCGCCCCAAAGGGCGTTCCGTTCACTGTTTTCCGTTCATTGTTCACGTATTTGCCATTGGATGAGGGAGACGACACCATGAAGCGACGACATTGGGTCACTTTGCTCGCGATCCTCGCGGCTTTCGCGGCGCACGGCGCCGAGATCTCCGCCGACACGGCGCGGGCCGCCGCGCAAGCCTTTGCCAGCCAGAACGCGCTCCTGCGCGGGCGGGTCACGGGCGTGGGCACGCCCCAGGCCTACGGCGCGGGCATCTGGGTGGTGCCGCTCCTGCCGCGCGGTTACGTGGCGCTTGAGGCCGACGACGCGCGCTTCCCCGTGGCGGCATTCTCCGCGGACAACGACTTCCCGGCGACGGACGCCCTGCCGCCGGCTTTGGCCGGCGCGCTCTGGCGCCTGCCCGAGGTCGAGCCCGCCTTCCTCCGTGCGGCGCGCGCGTGGGCCGCGCCCGAGACGCGTCACCCGGCGTGGGGGGCGCTCCTGGGGCAACAAGGTGCAGGGCTGGCGCGTCTCCTCGCCGTCAGGTCTTCCGCCACGTTGCCCGAGGATTTCGAGGGGCACGCGGCAGCCATCGACTCCTTCACCTTGGAGTGGGACCAGGCGCTCCCTTGGAACCTTTACGCCCCCGCGGTGGACGTGGGGGACGAAGAAGTGGGCTTTCTCACCGGATACGGCAGGCGGTGCGCCATCGGCTGCGTGGCCGTGGCGATGGCCCAGGTCGGCGCGTGGTTCCGCTGGCCCTATACCCTGCGCGGCACCACCGTCCGGGCCCGGCGGTCCGACGCGACGACCGGGACGCTCGCCTCGGTCCTGGTGGCCTCCCCCGGCGCGCCCTACGACTGGGCGGCCATCCACAGCAAGACGTGGTTCCCCGTCTCCGACTCCGGCGGATCCTTCACGCGCGACGGCGCCGAGGTCGCCCGCCTGGCCTACCATTGGGCCACGATCTTGGACATGGAGTATGACGACGGCGGCTCGGGCGGCGCCTTCGCCGTCGCGTGTCGCCCCATCCTCGCTTTCACGATGGGCTACAAGATGCTCTTCAAGGAGAACATCCGCCTCACCGACTCCGCCGGCGAGCCCTCGACCGCGGACGAGCTCGACCCCGGCCTCTACGATACCTTCCGCGCGGCCATCTTCGATTACGCCATCCCCGCGCCCACCTCCATTTCCGGCCACCAAATCGTCTGTTACGGCTGGGCCGACAGCACCGCCGTGGACACGGGCATCGGCGGCCTCGGCGCGGGCGTGAGCTACGCCAAGATGAACTACGGCTGGGGCAAAGGCTTCCACAGCTGGCTTGCCATCCGCGACAGAGTCGGCGAGGATGGCGAGGACCTCTCCGGCGACGGCATGGTTTTCCCGATGGACAACTCCGCCTTCCTCCCCTTCCAATGCGGCCAGCCTGTCGGCCTCCCCGCCGAAGGCCCCCTGCCCGACGCCTTCCGCTGGTACGAATCGCCCTACTGGCTGGCACGCCAAGCCGCGCAGGGCGGCGAGACGCCCCCCGTGCGCACCCTCCGCGCCCGCACCTTCGGCACGGAAACCGCCGATCTCGCCGTCGACCTCGCCGTCGCCGCCGAGAGCGACCCCAACTGGACTTGGGAGCCGGCCACCGAGACGGCCCCCGCCCGCCTCGCCTGCGAGGAGCGCGTCTTGCTCTCCACCGGCGTCCTCCTCCCCGGGCTCTTCCGCGGCGGCGATGCCGTCGCCATCGACCTGCGCCGCGTCGCCTACCCCGACGGCCAGGCCGTGCCCAATGCCGCCGCCGCGAGCACCCTCACCCTCTTCATCCAGCACGAGCCCTCGGGCGACTACGATGAGCTGGGCCCGCTCGCCCTCCCCGACGGCGAGGACTCCGGCACGTGCAGCCTGCCCCTCCCCGATCACGGCGCGAACGAGGCCTTCCGCCTCGTCATCGCCACGGAAGACTCTGACGAGGACGCGGAGGAAGGCGTAGCCCCCCACTTCGGCCCCGCCTTCGACATCACCGCCGTGACCATCCAAAACACCGACACCCCGCGAGACGCCGCCTTCCCGCTCGACGCCGTCGCCATCGGCGACGATGGCATGGGCACCGGCACCTTCCGCTCGGAGGATGACCGCGCGGCCTTCCTGGCCCTGCAGCAGGAGGGCTCCCCCTGTTGGCTGGCCGTCGCCGTGGACAAAACCCCCGACGAGACGTTGGCCGCCGGCGAGCTGCTCTGGGCGCCCATCACGCTCGCCGAGGCCGGCACGGTGCCGCCGACCCTCGACTTCCCCAAGACGGTCTTCCTCGGCGAAGACCCCGCCGCGCCCATCGCCTTCACGGTCTCCGGCCCCGAAGACCCCGACGCGCTCACCTTCTCCGCCACCGTCAGCGACGGCCTGTGGGCCGGCATCGACCCCGACGACCCCGACCTGGACGGCGACGCCGCCGAGGACTTCCTCCGCGACATCGGCACCGTGGCGTATGCCGGCACGGACGAAGACGGCAGCCTCGCCTACACCCTGACCCTCGCGTTGGATCCCGACGCCCTCGCTTCCTACGCCGCGATCGGCCACGATGCCATCCTCTCCGTCCGCGTCATGGATGATGCCGGCAACAGCGTCTGGGCCCACGCCCGCCTGGCCAACCGCATCCCCGAGGCATCCCTCACCGGCGAGTCCATCGCCGGCTGGTCCGCCGCCACGCTGGACACCCTCATGGGCGCTTTCGCGAGTCACCGTCCCGAGACCCCCGCCGACGAGGCGTTCGCCACCATTGAGGCTCTCGCCGACTTCCGCTACGACTACGACACCGTCCTGGGCCTGGTCCGCGAACCGGCGGCCACGCTCCCCAAGCCCGCCATCGATATCCTCGCGGTCGGCCCCGACGCGCTCCGCTTCCGCTTCTTCGATGCCTCCAAGACAACCGAGGCGGAACGCACGGCCTCCGCCGCCGAAATCATCGGCCGCGAGGGCTTCGCCTTCGCCATCGAGGTCGGCGAGGATCTCGACACTTTCGCCGGATCTGCCCCAACCCTCCCCCTTGACGGTCTCGACGTCGCCTCGGACGGCACCCTTACCCTTCCTTGCCCAGCCTCCCCGGACGCGCCCTCCCGTTTCTTCCGCATCCGCACCTCCCAAAGCCGCCCCGCCCCTGACGCCGACGACGCGCCATGACCCGCCCGGCGGCCACCGGGCATGAAAACGGCCCCGGATGCCGAAGATGGCATCCGGGGCCGTTTTGTTCACGCGCGGGGTTCACGCGCGGGCCGCTCAGGCGAGGAGGGGGGCGCCGTTGGCGGTGAGGGTGACGAAGGGGGCGGTGAGGCAGGCGCGCCAGGGGTGGCGGCCTTTGGCGAGGCGGAGGGCGATGGCGCGGCCTTGGGCGCAGTCGCCGGCCTCGTATTCGAGAATGTGGGCCTCGTGGAGCCAGAGTTGGCAACCGCCGGCGCCTTGGGCGCGGAAGGCGACCTCGGTCTCCTCGGGAAGGTCAAGGAGACCGTGGACGAGGACGCCGCACCCGCGCGGGGGAAGTTTGGCGAGGACGGCGGCGATGCGCGCGGGGGGGACTTGGTGGACGGGCATGAGGGCGCGGAAGTCGGGCACCCAGGGCCCGTCGCCTTGGTAGACCCACAGGGCGGGCTGAGGGGAGGGGGCGTCGGGGGGGAGGGCGGGGAGGGGGGCGGCGTCGAGGGTTTTGGCGCGGCCGCCGCCCCCGCCGACGGTGGCGGCGCCGCAGGCGTCCTTGACCTTGTCGATGGGGATGCGGCAGGTGAGGAAGAGGGGTTCGAGGGCGGCGACGACGTCCGGCTTTTCGGTGGCGAGGTCGTGGGTTTGGCCGGGATCGGCGCGGAGGTCGTAGAGTTCGGGTTTGCCGCCGTTTTTGTTGCTGTTGCGGACGAGCGCGTAGTCGCCTTGGCGGACGGCTTGCTCGATGCCAAAGTTTTGGCCGGAACCGCCGTCGCGGTATTCGGCGTAGACGCGCGGGGTAAGCTGGCGGCCCATGCCGGTGAGGTCGGGGAGCAGGGAGACGCCGTCGGCGTGGGCGGGGGGCGGGAGGCCGGCGGCCTCGGCGAAGGTGGGCATCCAGCAGACGTGGGTGGAGGGGAGGGTGCTGACGCCGGGGGGGACGGCGGCGGGCCAGCGCACGAGGGTGGGCTCGCGGAGGCCGCCTTGGTAGGACCAGCGCTTCATGCCGCGGAAGGGGCCATTGGAGTCGAACCCTTCCTCGACCCATTGGATGCCGGCCGGGTCGAGGTATTCGCCGGCGGGTCCGTTGTCGGAGGTGAAGACGACGAGGGTGTCGCGGTCGATGCCGCGGAGGCGGAGGTAGTGGAGGAGGTCGCCCATCGCGTCGTCGAGGCGGCGGACGGTGGTGGCGTAGCGGCGTTGGGAGGGGGTCTTGAAGGCGCGGCAGTCGGGATGGATCCACGTGTTGGCGGTGTCGGCGGTGGCCTTGACGGAGCCGGCGAGGTCGGCGCCGCCGCCGGTGGCGGGGTCGTCGGTGAGGGCGGGATAGGGCGCGCCGGGGACTTGGAAGGGGCGCTTGCAGGCGATGGCGGGGTCGGCGACCTGCCGGTTGCCGCTGCCGTGGACGGCGGTGTGGCAGAGCGCGAGGAAGAAGGGCGTGGCTTTGGCGGGGCCTTCGAGGTGCTCGCGGATGAGGGCCTTGGCCTTGGCGGTGAAGAGGTCGATGTCGTAGACGAAGCGGGCCTCGGCGTTGGGGACGGGGCGGCGCCATTGGGGGGCGGCCGCGCCGGCGTCTTGGTCGCGTTCGTAGCCGGCGGGGCGGCCGGCGGCTTGGTAGGCGGCGTCGGAGAGGGCGTCGACGAGGGGGGATTGCTTGTTGGCGGCGTCAAGGTCTGTCTGCCCCTCGATGTAACAGTGGTAGTAGCTATGGCCGTGGAGGTGGGCGGGATAGTAGTAGGCGCGGTCGAAGCCGGCCTGGGTGGGCATGGCCACGCGGGGGAGGCCGGCTTGGCCGCCGCCGCCGATGCCCCATTTGCCGACGTGCCAGGTGGCGTAGCCGGCGGCCTTGAGCACGGTGGCCAGGGTCATGTGCGGGTCGATGGGCGCGTCGAAGGCGTTGTCGCGGACGTTGCAGTGGCCCTGATGTTTGCCGGTGAAGATGCTGGCGCGCGCCGGGACGCAGACGGGGGCGCAAGTGCTGTGGTCGTCCAAGCGCTTGCCTTCGGCGGCCATGCGGTCGAGGTTGGGCGTCTTGATTTTCAGCTCGCTCTTGCGGCCGTTCTGCCAGAAGCAGCCCAGGTCGCCCCAGCCCAGGTCGTCGCAGAGCACGAGGATGATGTTGGGGCGCGTGCCCACGCCGGGCAGGCCGAAGGGGTTGGCGGCGGAAGGCGCGACGGGCGCGGCGACATCGGCGGTATCGGCGGGCGTTGGCGCGGCGCGGAGCAGGGCGGGGGTGAGGGCAAAGGCGCCCGAGGCCAGGAGGAAGTCGCGGCGGTTCATGTGCGGGGGGCTCCTTTCACGGCGCGGCGCTCGCGCCGGCGCACGGTGTTGGCGATGAGTTCGGAGAGGGTGACGGGCTTGAGGCCATTGACGTCGACGCCGGCGTTGTAGGCCCGCGGCACGGTTTGCAAAAAGGGATAGTAGGGCTCGACGGTGGTTTCGTGGATGTGGCCGTAGATCAGGTGGGCGCCGTGGCGGCGGCGATACCAATCCATCATCGGGTAGTGGCAGACGGTGAACATGGTGCCTTTGCGCTCGCCCTCGAGCACGAAGGCCACCTCCACGAACCAATCCGCCGGGCACACGGTGCGTAGCCACTGGCGGTCGTGGTTGCCGATGGCCAGGTGCTTGCGCCCGCGCAGGCGGCGCAAGTAATCCGCGGCCGGGCGCTCGTTGCGGTAAATCAGGTCGCCCGCGATGTAAACATCGTCCGCGTCGCCGACGCGCGCGTTCCAATTCGCGATCAGCGCCTCGTCCATCGCCGCGACGGAGGGGAACCCGCGCCGCACGCGCATCTTCTCGTGGCCAAAATGCGTATCTGCGATGAAGAAATCCATACCGTTATTATAGCACGAGCGGCGGCGGGATTGGCGCTCATTTCATGGAGGGGAGAACGATGCCGCGCAGGATGACGCGCTGGCAGAGGAGGAAGACGGCGGCTGTTGGGATGGAGACCAGCACGAAGCCGGCCATGATGACCCACGGGCTCCCGGCGTAGGTCTGGCTCATCTGATAGAGCCACACCGAGAGCGTCCAGTGACTTTGGCGTTGGCAGACGAGCAGGGCCCACTCCCAGGAATTGTAGGCCGCCACGAAGGCGTTGAGCGCGTTCACCGCCAGGATGGGCGTGGTCATGGGCAGGGTGATGTGCCGGAAGATCTGCCACTCGCCCGCGCCGTCGATGGTGGCAGCCTCGTAGAGTTCGCGCGGGAGCGCATCGAAAAAGCCTTTGAGCACAAAGATGGAGAGGCCGTTGGCCACCGTGGGGAGGACGAGCGCGGCGAAGGTGTTCAGCAGCCCCAGCTCGCGGATGAGCAAAAAGCCCGGGATGGCCGTCACCGCCGCCGGGAAGGCCATCGTCGCCAAGAGGAAGAGGAGGATGGCCTCGGTGTGGCGGAAGCGGAAACGCGAGAGCGCGTAGGCCGCCAGGGGATTGACCGTCAGCGTCGCCAGGATGGTCAGCGCCACCAGCACCAGCGTGTTCCACCACGCCCGCCCCCGCAGGAAGAGCACGTCGCAGACCGTGCGGTAGCTGGCCGTCACGTCGCGCCACAGGAGCCGCCCGCCCGCCTCCGCGTAGGTCACGGCGAAGGCCTGCGCCAACGGCAAGGGCACCTCGCGCCAATCGTTTGCCGCGAAAGGCCGCCCCAGGCGGTCGCGATAGACGGCGTTGAGCGCGGCGGGCGTGCCATAGCGCTGCCGCAGGAAGTCCTGCCACGCCGCCTCCGCCGACAGCGCGCGCAACGAGGCGTAGGGCAACGTCGCGACGAAGGCACGCCAGAGCGCCGTGTTCGCGTAGGGCAAGAGCGGCACGTCGGCCAGGCGCGCGGGCGCGGGTTCGCCGGTGAGGCGGGCGTAGTCCGCGGGCGTGCGGCAGGTCGTCTCCAAGTGGCGCGCCCAGGCCGCGCGCGTCGCCGCGTCCACCCGCACGCGGAGCAGGCGGCGCGGATAGGCGGTGCGGACGAAGTCCTGCCAGGCGGGGTCGGCGTCGTCGCCCGGGAAAAGGGCAGGGCCCAAGCCGCGCGCCGCGCGCCAACGTTGCCACAGCGGCGCCATCGTGAAGGGGCGCGTGCGCGCGTAGGGCCACGGCGTGTCGCGGCAATGCGCCTTGAACGCCTGCCACAGGTCGGTCTTTGGGTCGTCCGCCGGCCAATCCCAATCGGGATAATGGAGCGGGGCGCGGGCCTGCGCGCGGAAGCGGATGGCGTGGAAACTGTTGTAGCGGATGGCCCACGCGCGGTTGAGTGCCTCCAAGGCCGCCTCGGGGCCCCGGTGGCCGGTCTTGGCCTCGAAGACGGCGCGGACATAGGGGGCCACCTCGCGCTCGTCGTAGAAGCAGACGGAGTCGCGCGGGTCGTAGGCGCGGTTGAAGGCGGCGTAGTCCGCGGCCATCGCGCGCCACGCGGCCAAAGTCGCCGGGTCGCGCAGCCCCGCCAGCCAGGGCGCGGCAAAGGCGCGGATGCCGGGCGCGTCGTGCGTCAGCGCGGCCCAGCCGCCCCACGCGGCCGGCGCCTCGGGGAAGACCTCGTGCGGGAAACTGCCGTGAAAGGCGGCCAGCACACGCATGAACCGCCCCTCGGGCGTCCAGAGCGAGGCCAAGACGGGCGAATGGCGCTGGTAGTCGAAGCGCCCGGACATCGACCCCGCCACCATCATCAAAAAGGGCGCCACCATCGTCAGCGCGCCCAACGTCAGAAAGAGGTAGAGCGCGGCCAGGAGCACCCGCGCGCGGAAGGTCTTGCGCTCGGTGGGCAACACGATCATGCCAGCGCCTCCGCCGCCTCTCGGAGCAAATCCTCGCGCGAGGCGCCCTCCAGTTGCCGCGCGTAAAGCCGCTCCAGAAGCTGTCCCATCGCCGGCCCCGGGCGCATCCCCAGCGCCAACAGGTCGCGCCCCGTGACGGCCTTGGGCGGCAACACCGGCTCGTGCGCGAAGGCGTCGAGCCGTGCGCGGGCATAGTCATAGAGATCCAGCTTCGCGTGCGAGGCCAGGCAGTCCAGCCGATGGAGCGCCAGCTCCAGGCCGATGGTGGGCCGCCCCAACATCCGCCGCGCCGTGGCCGGCTTCATCTTCGGCAACTCCACGAACTGCATATGCTGGCGCACGGCGACGGTCACGCGCTCGACGGTCGCGCGGCTCTCCTTCATGCGCCGCAGGATGGCCTCGGCCATCGGCGCGCCGACGGCCGCGTGGTTGGGCGTGCGATACCACGGCGCGCCATCGGGCTTGCGCCCTACCTCCAACGTCGCCGGCTTGCCGATGTCGTGCAACAACACGGCCCAGACCAGCTCCGGGTCGCGCGGCGGCGCGGGCGCCAAATCGAGCATCTTCGCGACGTGCGCCCAGACGTCCCCCTCCGGGTGCCACCCCGGGTCCTGCGGGCACCCGCGCAACGCCTCCAGCTCCGGCAGGAAGCGCGCCAACAGCCCGCCCTCGGCCAAGAGCCCCAGCGCCACCGAAGGCGCCGGCGCCTCGCACAGCATCCGCAAAAACTCCGTGCGGATCCGCTCCACGCTCACGCAGCCCAGGTTTGGCGCCTCCACCCGCAACGCCGCCCACGTGGCCGCGTCGATGCGCCAGCCGCAGACCGCCGCGAAGCGCACCGCCCGCAAGAGGCGCAGCCGGTCCTCGCGGAAGCGCACCGCCGGGTCGCCGACCGTCCGCAACAACCCCGCCCGCAGATCCGTCACGCCACCCACGTAATCGACGACTTCCCCCGCGAGCGGGTCGTAGAAGAGCGCGTTCACCGTGAAGTCGCGCCGCTGCGCGTCATGCTCGGCGGTGTCGTAGGCGACGGTCTCCGGGTGGCGGCCATCCTGATAGCCGCCGTCCGTGCGGAAGGTCGCCACGTCGTAGGCCACGCCCTCCTGCACCACGAGCATGACCCCGAAGGCCCGCCCGACCCCGACGCACTGCCCCGGGAAAACGGCGGCCACCTGCCCGGGCGTCGCCGAGGTGGCGATGTCGATGTCCTTCACCGGCGCGCCGCGCAAGGCATCGCGCACGCACCCGCCGGCGAAGACCGCCGCGTGCCCGGCCTCGCGCAGGCTGCGCACGATTGCCTCCGCCCGCGCCGCCAGCCGCGCATCCGCCCCATGGAAGCCCAGGCTTCGCCGTATCCGCTCCGCCACCCCGCGCCTCACTCCCCGAACGTTCCCAAGAAACCCACGCACAGACCACAAAGACACCAATCAGGCGTGGAAGGCTGTGCGCTCCACCGGTCGCTTCGCTCCCTACCGCGCACACCTTCCACGCCGAACCGTTTCTTCGAAAAAGGACTGCCCTTCGGCATAGGCGAACAGCGATGCGCAGACGGCGGACGCGGTAGGAAGGGCGCAGCCCGACCGGTGGAGCGTCCGCCCGCCTGCGCACCGTTGGTGTCTTTGTGGTCCGAAGCGTGTACGACTTCCCCAAACATGATTGCTCACTCCCCGAGAAAGGCCTCGAGCCCTTTGGCGAAGGCCACCGCGTCCGCCGGCTCGCCCAACCCCAACGCGTCGTCCGCCGCCCAGGCCACGGGCGCCTCCACGCGCCCATGCGTCCCGCGTACCCGCGCCACGTCGTCGGAGCAGTGGAAGGGATTGCGGCCGAAGAAGAGTTCGCACGGGTCGAAGCCAGGCTTGTTGTGGATGTCCACATGCGTGGCGAAGTCCGGCGCCTCGCGCGGGTCCTCCCACCACGGCCACGCGAACCAACACCCCGGCCGCGCGATGGCCTCCCACTCCGCGCCGCCCACCCCGGGGCGCACGGCCTCGACCTCCGGGAGCGCGGCGAGCACCTCCCGCGCGCGCTCGCGGGCCGCCGCGTCGGCGCACCACACGGGCGCCACCTGATGGTCGGGCAGGGCGATTGCGCGGCTTTGGTAAAAATCGGGATAACGCATGGCCTTGACCGGGCGCGTGGCGAAGAGCCCCGCCGCGCGCAACGCACGGTTGGGGAAGGCGACCGTCCCGGTCACGTCGGCGATGGCATAGTCCCCCGCAAGCGCGAGGGCGTAACCCTGCTCCCGCGCGGCGGCGGCCAAGGTCGCCGCCTGCGCCGCCAGCTCGCGGAGGCTCGCGGCCACCTTGGGGTGCGCCGTGCCGTGACGCTGCAGTTCGTAGTCCAACGTCGGCAGATAGACGAAGAGCGCCTCGGGCGCGTCCCCGCGGCGGATGCGCGCGGCCAGCGCCCGGGCGATGCCGCGCCCCACCTTGGGATGCGCCAGCGGGCCCCAATACCGCCACAACGCCACGGGATTGTCCACCCCCAACGCCCGCCCGGGCTTCTGGTAGGTGGCCATGATCATGCCGCCGCCGTGCGTGTGGATGGGCGCGGGCGAGACAATCTCGTCCGCCGCCTCGCCCAAGGATTGTTGGAAGAAGTAGACGCCCACGCGCCCGCCGCGTGCCCGGAAACCCTCCCAAATCCGCCGCCCCTTGACGAGCCGCGCGGATTGGCACCAAAATTGGCTCTGGAAGGTGTCGCGCAGGTAGACGCCATTGGCGGGCATGCCGTGCGCCTCGGGCGGGAGCGCCGTGCGCAACGTCGCCTGCGCCACGCAGGTCACCGCCGGGCCGACGGGCGCCATCGCCCGCAGGGGAAGCCCCGCCAGCTCCGTCATGCCCGCGCGCCGCACGAGATCCGCGCCCAACGCGGCCACGGAAAGCACCAAAACCTTCTTCATCGTCTGCCTGCCCCTTGCCCGCGCGCGGCCCGGCGTGCCACGCCCCGCCGGTCCGTTCATTCGTCGTGCGGGATGTCGTCCTCGGAGGGCACGCCGTCCGCGCCCAGCGACCGCACGGTGAAGACGCC
Organism: uncultured Lentisphaeraceae bacterium; assembly: GCA_949289005.1. Taxonomy (GTDB): domain Bacteria; phylum Verrucomicrobiota; class Kiritimatiellia; order RFP12; family DVOR01; genus Spyradenecus. The sequence goes on along the minus strand of CASEMQ010000038.1, from coordinate 62,397 downwards.
CCGCTCGGCGTCCACGGTGTAGACCAACGGGCGATCCCAGCCGTCGCGCACGGCCTCCTTGCCCAGAAGCCCGTCGGAAACAAGGTCGCCCAGACTCGCGGGGAGTTCGCCCGCGTTGAGCAGGGCATAGGTGGGCAACGCCTGCATCACCAGGCGGATGCGCGTGTTCGTGAGGATCTCCGCGTTCACGTCCGCCACCGGCTCGGCGTGGCGCGTCCAGTGCCCCGTCGCGTCGTCCGTGCGGATGGCCTCGCCGGGTTCTTTGCTTTCGCGCCCCAAATTGCCGAAAAGGAAGCCGATGGCCACGCCCACCGCGGCGGCGAGCGTGACCAAGAGGCTGACCCGGCGGCCGGCCCGGGCGCGGGGTCGATCGCGGCGCGCGGCCCGAGGTGGGCGGCCTTCGGCTTGCGGGGGACGGCGGCTCACGGCACGGGGAAGTTGGCGGCGAGCGCCTTGACGGCTTCGCGCGTGCGAGCTTGCAGGGCGACGTCCTCCGGCGCGCGGAGGATGGCGGCGATCCAATCGCCCAACGTGCGCATCTCGGCCACGCCCATGCCGCGCGTGGTGACGGCGGCCGCGCCGATGCGGATGCCCGAGGTCACAAAGGGGCTCTCGGTGTCGTAGGGGATGGTGTTCTTGTTGCAGACGATGCCGGCGGCGTCGAGCGCCGCGGCCGCCACCTTGCCCGTCAGCCCCGCGGCCTTCACGTCCACCAGGAAGAGGTGGTTGTCCGTGCCGCCCGAGACCAGGCGGAAGCCCGCCTCCTGCAACGTCGCGGCCAACGCCTGCGTGTTGTCGATGATTTGCCGCGCGTAGGCGTGCGCGTCGCGCTTGAGCCACTCGCCGAAGCAGACGGCCTTGGCGGCGATGACGTTCTCCAGCGGCCCGCCCTGCAGGCCGGGGAAGACGCTCTTGTTGATGGCCGCCTCGTACTGCGCCTTGCAGAGGATGAGGCCGCCGCGCGGCCCGCGGAGCGTCTTGTGCGTGGTGGAGGTCACGAAGTCCGCGTAAGGCACGGGCGAGGGGTGGACGCCGCCGGCGACGAGCCCGGCGATGTGCGCCATGTCCACCATCAGATAGGCGCCCACCTTGTCGGCAATGGCGCGGAAACGCTCAAAGTCAATCGTGCGCGGGTAGGCCGAGGCCCCCGCCAAAATCAGTTTCGGGCGCGCCTCCGCGGCCAACGCCTCGATCGCGTCGTAATCCAGCCGCTCCGTCTCGCGGTTCAGCGGATAAGGCACGATGTTGTAGAGTTTGCCCGAGAAGTTCACCGGGGAGCCGTGGCTCAGGTGCCCGCCCTGGTCCAGGCTCATCGAAAGGATGGTGTCGCCCGGCTTGAGCACGGCGTTGTAGACCGCCATGTTCGCGGCGCTGCCGCAGTGGGGCTGCACGTTGGCCGCCTCCGCGCCAAAGAGCTCCTTGACGCGCGCGATGGCCAGGCGCTCCACCGCGTCCACCGGCTCGCACCCGCTGTACCAGCGCTTCCCGGGGTAGCCCTCCGCGTACTTGTTGGTGAGCACGGATCCCTGCGCCTCGCGCACGGCGGGCGACGTGTAATTCTCGGACGCGATGAGGTTGATGGTCGTGTCCTCCTGCTCAGTCTGCGCCACGATGGCCGCATGGACCTCCGGGTCGGCGGTGGCCAGCAAGGAGCACTCGGCCAGGCGCCCGGCACGGTCGCACTTCGCCAGACGCCGCACATGGCGCTCCGCCCCCGAGAAAGGCGTCCCCAACCACACGTCCAACGCGCGCGCCGCGGCCGCCGCGTCCAACGCGCGCGCCGAAAGAATCGCCACGTTCGCGTCGTTGTGCTCGCGTGACAGCTTCGCCACCGCGTCATCCGTCACGATCGCGGCACGGATGCCCACGAAGCGATTCGCGACAATGCTCATGCCAATGCCCGTGGTGCACAGCAACACGCCGCGCGCGGCGCGCCCCTCCAGCACCGCCTCGCATACCGGCACCGCAAAGTCCGTGTAATCGTCCGCGGCGGCCGAGTCGAACGACCCCACGTCCAGCACGTCCTCGCCACGTGCCCGCAGAAACTCGACCAACTTTGCCTTCAGCGCCACGCCCGCGTGGTCGCATCCAATCGCTATCGTGCTCATGTACACTCCTTTCAACGGATACGCCCAGTATACCACAACCACCCGCCCGGACAAAACGAAAACCCGCCCCCTCCCGCCCCTGCATACTCCGGAACCCTCGCGACCCGTCCCCCTCCCCCCTCATCCGGGACACGCCGTGCCTCACCCCGGGACACGCCGTGTCGCGACCCGAGGTACGCCGTGTCCCGGAAAACGACCCCTTGTATAGATTGAAAACGTGGTTTTACCCCGCCTCCGGCCCCTCCCGTTCTCAACAGGTTTTCAACAGTTCCCCAAAAGTTATCGACACCCCCGCGCGCCCGCCCCATCGCCCCGCACGGCGCGGCGTGCCGCCTCCCAAGGGCAATCGGGCGACTTGTCGATCGCCCCGCCGAAATTGCGTCAAATCGGCACTTTGGAGGGTGTGAAATTGATTTGACTCGACACTTGAAGGGCGAGGGATTACGTTAAATCAGGGTTTGAGGGAGAGAAACGCGGTAAGGAAACGTTTGAGCGGGCCAAGTGCCGGGGACTCCCAGTCCCACATGGATTCATCCGCGAAGGTGGATTCGTAGAGCTGATTTCGGGTGGCGGCCCGTTTCTCGAAGCGGGCGGCTTTTTGCCATACATTGGCCGAGGTCGGCGGAAGAGTGAAGAGAAAGCCTGGCATACGGGCCAAGCGTGTCTTCAGAAAGCTGCAATCGGTCTCGTCTTCGACAAGGATTTGGATGACCACATCCGCGCACCTCCAAGCCAAGCTTGATGGCGGAGGTGAGAATTAAAATTGAAGATGAAGGTGAATTGCCACGTAATTCAACGTTTACGCTTCGCCGCAATCAGGCGATAAACAAACGAAAGCGTCGCGACAATTGGCCACCACGCAAAGAGCAGGACTGCGGATTTTAGTTCCCACCCCCATCCCACGTGCGCGGCAACAATCCCAGTCCAAGCCCCCAAAACAGAGAACAATGCCCAGTATAACCCAGCGCCAATACCAAAAAAGATGTCTTCGTCTGCGCAAACGAGTGAGCAAAATAGAATGCACACCCATCCAACACCTTTACAAATCAAACAGATAGAGATCCAGGCAAGAGCCATCCCCCACCAAGGCCACCCTAACCAATGGGTAAGGCCAGTAAACATCGCCACTGTCCAAACAAGGCCCATTATATAGGAAAAAACAATTGAGCCAACGGCGATGACGGCATTGCCAGACTTCACAACAACTGTCCTCTCTTCTTGCGCGTGAGCGTAACCTTCTTTCGTTTTTTTACACCCCAAGGCCCCCGGGTGGGGGCCTTGGGGTGTCGAGGCGCTTACTTGGCGACGATGTTGACGAGTTTGCCGGGGACGACGATGACCTTGGCGACGGTGAGGCCCTCGGTGAAGCGTTTGACCTCGGGGGCTTCGCGTGCGGCGGCCTCGAGGGCGGCGCGGTCGAGGCCGGCGGGGAGGGTGATTTTGCCGCGCATCTTGCCGTTGACCTGGAGGACGATTTCGAGGGCGTCTTCCTTGAGGGCCTCGGGGTTGACGGTGGGCCAGCCGGCGTCGAGGATGGAGCCTTGGCCGCCGAACTCGGCGTGGATTTCCTCGGCGATGTGGGGGGTGATGGGGGCCATCATGCGGGCGATGGTGACGATGGTCTCGCGGAGGAGTGCTTTGGCGGCGGGGGTGGAGGCGGCGTCGATCTTGGCTTTGTCGAGGGTGTTCATGAGCTCCATGAGCTGGGCGATGGCGGTGTTGAAGCGGAAGCCGTGCTCGATGGAGTCGGTGACGCCTTGGAGGGTCTGGTGGAGTTTGCGCCAAAGGGCGCGCTCGGCGGGGGCGAGGGCGGCGCCGTCGATGGGTTCGTCGTGCGGGGGGACGATGGGCTTGGCGTCGTAGGCTTTTTTCCAGAGGCGGCAGAGGAAGCGGTAGGGGCCCTGGATGGCGGTGTCCTGCCACTCGGCGTCGAGCTCGGGGGGGCCGATGAAGAGGGTGTAGAGGCGGACGGTGTCGGCGCCGTAGGCCTCGATGAGCTCGTCGGGGGAGACGACGTTGCCGACGGATTTGGACATCTTTTTGAGGACGCCTTGGTCGTCGCGCTTGCAGATCATGCCTTGGGTGAAGAGGGCCTTGAAGGGCTCGACGCAGTCGAGGGCGCCGGCGTCGTTGAGGATTTTGACGACGAAGCGGGAGTAGAGGAGGTGGAGGACGGCGTGCTCGATGCCGCCGATGTATTGGTCGACGGGCATCCATTTGTCGACGAGGGCTTTGTCGAAGGGGGCCTTGTCGTTGCGGGCGTCGATGTAGCGGAGGAAGTACCAGCAGGAGCAGAGCCATTGGGCGAGGGTGTCGGTCTCGCGTTTGGCGGGGGCGCCGCATTTGGGGCAGGTGGTGTTGATGAAGCCTTCGTGGCGGGCGAGGGGGTTGCCTTGGTCGCTCTTGAAGTCGACGTCGTCGGGGAGGCGGACGGGGAGCTGGTCCTCGGGGACGGGGACGGCGCCGCAGTGGGGGCAGTGGACGATGGGGATGGGGGCGCCCCAGTAGCGCTGGCGGGCGACGTTCCAGTCGCGGATGCGGAAGTTGGTGGTGGCCTCGGCGAAGCCGTGTTCGGCGCCGTATTGGGTGATGGCCTTGATGGCTTCGCGGTTGGGGAGGCCGTCGAAGGCGCCGGAGTTGACAAGGGTGCCGTCTTCGACGTAGGCGGCGGCCATGTCCTCGAGGCGGAGGGTGCCTTCGGGGTTTTGGATGACGAGTTTCTTGTGGATGCCGTATTTGGTGGCGAAGTCCCAGTCGCGTTGGTCGTGGGTGGGGACGGCCATGACGATGCCGGTGCCGGAGTCGGAGACGACGTAGTTGGTGACCCAGAGCTGGATGTCGCTGTCGCCGTTGTAGGGGTTGGTGACGTGGAAGCCGGTGAAGACGCCTTCTTTGGCGAGGGCGTCGGAGAAGCGTTCGGCGGCGGGGATGTTGGCGAGGCGTTCGCAGAAGGCCTTGACCTCGGCCTCGCGGGGGGTGCCGGGGAGGAGCTTTTTCAGGAGGGGGTGGTCGGGCGCGATGGCCATGAAAGTGACGCCGAAGATGGTGTCGGGGCGCGTGGTGTAGACGGGGCAATCGTCGCCCGTCTCCGTGACCTTGAAGGTGACTTTGGCGCCTTCGGATTTGCCGATCCAGTTGGCTTGCATCTGGCGGACTTTCTCGGGCCAGCCGTCGAGGAGGTCGAGGTCTTTGAGGAGACGGTCGGCATAGCGCGTGATGCGGAAGAACCATTGCTTGAGGTTCTTTTTCTCGACGGGGCGGCCGCAGCGGACGCAGTGGCCGTCGGCGGTGACTTCCTCGTTGGCGAGGTTGGTGCAGAGGGGGCACCAGTTGACGGGGGCTTCCTTTTGGTAGGCCACGCCGAGTTTGTAGGCTTGGAGGAAGACCCACTGGGTCCACTTGTAGTAGTCGGGGTGGCAGGTGGCGATCTCGCGTTCCCAGTCGTAGCCAACGCCCCAGCTGCGCACCTGGCGCTTCATCTCGCGGATGTTTTCGATGGTCCATTTGTGGGGGTGGACGTGGAACTTTTTGGCGGCGTTCTCGGCGGGGAGGCCGAAGCTGTCCCAGCCCATGGGGGAGAGGACGTTGTAGCCGAGCATCTTTTTGTAGCGGGTGATGACGTCGCCCATGATGTAGTTGCGGCCGTGGCCCACGTGCATGTGGCCGCTGGGGTAGGGGAACATCGTCAGGCAATAGAACTTGGGCTTGGTGTCGTCGCGCGTGTCGCACGTGAACGTGCCGTGCTCATCCCAGTAGCGTTGCCATTTGGGTTCGATCGCGTGAAAAGGATATTTCTCTTCCATGACGGTGCTTCCTTGCGTAAAACGGCGCAAGTATACCATATTTCCCGCTTGGGGCGTGCACAAAGAAAGGCGGCCGCCCGATGGGCGGCCGCCTGGTTGTGAGGGGAGGAAAACCTTAGTCGAGGTAGAAGACTTCGTCGCCCTTCTGGAGGTCGCCTTGCTTCCAGTCGGCCAGGATGTCGCAGACGATGGTCTTGGCGTCCTTGGTGATGGTGCGGAGGCGGATTTTGCCGACGATGCCGTTTTCGTCGTCGGGGCGGCGGACGAGGTAGTCGAGTTCGGGGAGGGGCTTGTCGCCGTTTTCGCCGATGAGCTCCACGAGGGCTTCGTCGGAGAGTTTGACGAGGCAGTAGTTGTACTCGTTGTTCACGCGGACGATGGAGCCTTTGACGCCGGCGGTGACGTTGGCGACGGCGGCGACGCCATCGGCGTTCACGCCACCGGTGCCGCGGAGCGCGATTTCCTCGAGGGTTTTCTTGAGGGTCTCGATCTCGGCGCGGGCGGCTTCGAGCTCTTCGTTGGATTTGTCGAGGTCGGCCTGGAGGGACTGTTTTTCGCTTTCGAGGGTCTCGATTTGGCCTTTGAGGTCGGCGACTTCGCCTTCGAGGCGGGATTTGTCGGCCTCGAGGCCGGCGATGGTCTCGTCGCGCTGGGCGATGGTCTTGAGGGACTCGCGGCCTTGCTTTTTCACTTGGTTGAGTTCGGCGACGGTGTCCTCGTATTCATTGCGCAGGGCGGTGAGCTGGGCGCGGACGTTGTTCATGCGGGCGCGTTGGGCGATGGCTTTCTCGACGACCTTTTCGAGGGCGAGGTCCATGGGCGAGCCGGCTTTCTTGGGTTCGCCGCGGCTGTCAAGCTCGGGCTTGCCCTCGGGGGTGAGGATGTAGACTTCATCGAGGTCGGCGACGTTGGGGATTTTGTAGCTGGGGGCGTCGATTTTCTCGAGCTCTTGCTTGTAGCTTTCCCAGAAGTCGGAGCGGTCGGGGTTGATGTCGGCGTTGGCGAGGGTGACGGCGGAGATGTCGCGTGCCTCGTGGTCGGCGGCCACGTTGACGTGCTCGGGCTCGTCGGCTTCGAAGGTTTGCGCGATCTGCTCCGCGAAGTCGCGGTAGCGGTCATTGCGGTCGATGAGCAGGTTGCGCTTGCCGTAGAGGGAGAGCGCGAACCAGAGCGCCACGCCGTTGAGGATGAGGGTCAGGATGACCAGGATACGCAAAAGAATGTTCATGTCTTTTCCTCGATGTGTCGGTTGTAATTTCTCACAACACCTCTTAGTTTAGCGGAACGGTTGCGGAGTTGCAAGCGGTAATTGCAGGGAAACGCGAAAAACCTTTCTCTTGGCGTTCAGAGGAGGGTGTTGTCGATGAGGCGGAGGCCGTCGCGGCGGCAGGCCAAGAGCATGGCGGAGGCACCGGGGAGAACGGTTTGGATTGGCGTAAGCGTTTCCGCGTCAATGACCTGGACATAGTCTGGGATCCATCCGGAGGCGGTGGTGGCGGCGCGGGCGGCGGCTTCGAGGCGGCGTGCGTCGCGTTCGCCGGCGGCGACGGCGGCGGCGGCTTCGCGCAGGGCGCGGGAAAGGGAGAGGGCGGCTTCGCGCGCGTCCGGGGTGAGGTAGGCGTTGCGGGAGGATTTGGCCAGGCCGTCGGGGTCGCGGACGATGGGCGCGCGGATGATCTGGATGGGGAAGTTGAGGTCGCGCACCATGCGGCGGATGACGGCGACCTGCTGGAAGTCCTTTTGCCCGAAGACGGCGATGTCGGGCTGGACGATGTTGAAGAGTTTGGCGACGACGGTGCAGACGCCGCGGAAGTGGGTGGGGCGCTCGGCGCCTTCGAGGGTTTTGGCCAAGAGGGTTTCCGCGACCCAGGTGGAGGCGTCCTCGGCGTACATCGTGGCGGGGGTGGGGAGGTAGGCGGCGTCGGCGCCGACGCCGCGGCAGAGGGCGAGGTCGTCTTCCTCGTGGCGGGGGTAGGCGGCGTAGTCCTCGTTGGGGGCGAATTGGGTGGGGTTGACGAAGATGCTGACGACCACGATGTCGCACTTTTCCTTGGCCAGGCGGATGAGGGAGAGGTGGCCTTCGTGGAGGCTGCCCATGGTGGGCACCAGGCCGATGACGCGGCCGAGGCGTTTTTGGGCGGCGCACCAGGCGTGCAGCTCGTCGGGGGAGGTGAAGGTTTCCATGCGGGTCCTTTCGGTTCGGCGCGGATGGGGTCAGCGCAGTTTGGCGCCGGGGGCCATGGGCGCGGCGGGCTGCATGAGGCGGAGGGTGCCATCGGCGTCCTCGGCGGCCACGACCATGCCCTCGGAGACGCCGAAGCGCATTTTGCGCGGCGCGAGGTTGGCCACCAACACCACCTGCCTGCCGGGGAGGGTCTCGGGGGCGTAGGCTTTGCGGATGCCGGCAAAGACGGTGCGCGTGCGGCCCTCGCCGGCGTCGAGGGTGAGGCGGAGGAGTTTCTCGGAACCCTCGACGGCCTCGGCGGCGACCACGGTGGCCACGCGGAGGTCGACCTTGGCGAAGTCGTCGATGGCGATGGTGTCGGCGGGGGGCGGGGGGAAGGGGGCCGAGGCGGGTGCCTGGGCAAGCTGGCGGATGCCTTTCTTGACGTCTTGCGGCGTCACGCCCTTGGGGAGCGTGGGCACGGATTCGGCCTTGGATTCGGCGATCATGGCATCGATGGCCTTGGGGTCGATACGGTCGGCCAAGCGCTCGTAGGCGGCGATGGCGCGGCCGGTCACGTCACGCGCGGCGTCGGCGAAGGCGTAGGGCGCCTCGCCGAAGAGGGCCTCGACTTTGGCGGCGTAGGCCGGGAGGATGGGCTTGAGGGCGATGGCCATGAGGCGGAAGAGGTTGAGCGTGCCGGTGAGGACGGCGCGGGTGGCCTCGATGTCTTCCTTGACCAGCTTCCACGGCGTCTTGGCGTCGAAGAGTTGGTTGGCCTTGTCGGCCCATTCGCGGATGAGGACCAGCGCGCGGCAGAAGTCGCGCCGCTCGTAGGCCTCCAGCAATTCGGGCAATTGGGCGCGGCATGCGGCGAGGAGGTCGCGGCTGTCGGTGTCCGGGTCGCCGAGGCGGCCGCCGCAGTTTTTGTTGAGCATTTGCGCGCCGCGCGAGGCGAGGTTGGTGATTTTGCCGACGAGGTCGGAGTTCACGCGCCCCACGAAGTCCTTGAGGTCCAGGTTCAGGTCGTCCACCGTGCCGTTGAGTTTGCAGGCGTAGTAGAAGCGGAGGGCTTGGGCGGGGAGGTGCTTGAGGTAGGTGGCGGCGGAGACGAAGGTGCCCTCGCTCTTGGACATCTTGGCGCCGTTGACCATGAGGAAGCCGTGGACGAAGACTTGCGTGGGCGTGCGCCAACCGGCCGCCTCCAGCTCCGTCGGCCAAAAGAGGCAGTGGAAGCGGACGATGTCCTTGCCGATGAAGTGGTAAATCTCGGCCTTGGGATCCTGCCACCAATCCTCGAGCGTCTGCCCGCGTTCCTTGGCCCAGGCCCAGAGCGTGGCCATGTAGCCCACGGGCGCGTCGAGCCACACGTAGAAATACTTGTCGTCGTAGCCGGGGATCTTGAAGCCGAAGTAGGGCGCGTCGCGCGAGATGTTCCATCCGCGGAGCGGCTCGTTGAACCACTCCAGCAACTTCTCGGCGGTGCCTTTGTCGGTGTGGCGCGGCAACCAGCCCTTGAGGAAGTCGCGGCAAGGTTCCAACTCCACGAAGAGTTGCTCGCTCGCGCGCATGACGGGCGTGCCGCCGCAGATGGCGCAGCGCGGCTCCTTCAGGTCGGCGGGGTTGTAGGTGGCGCCGCAGACCGAGCAATTGTCGCCGTCGCGGTCGGGCGTGCCGCACTTGGGGCAGGTGCCCTTCACGAAGCGGTCTGGCAGGAACATCCCGCACCGCTCGCAGTACAATTGGTTGACGGGGCGCGACGAGATGAGCCCCTTCTCCCTCAGCTTCAGGTAAATCCGCTCGGAGAGAATGCGGTTCTCCTCGCAGTTGGTCGAGCCATAGCGGTCGAAACCCATCTCAAAGGCGTCGAACTCCCTCACGCGCGTTTCGTACGAGCGCGCGATGAGCGCCTCGGGCGTGATGCCCTCCTTGCGCGCGCGGATCATGATTGGCGTGCCGTGCGTGTCGTCCGCGCAGACGTAGACCACGTCGTGCCCCATCATCCGCTGATAGCGCACCCAGAAATCCGTCTGCAAATACTCCACCAAATGCCCCAAATGCAACGCGCCGTTCGCATACGGCAACGCGCTCGTCACGATGATTTTCCGCTTGTCCATGAGTGCCGTTCCTTTCTCACTCCGCGAGCATGAGCGCGCCGTCGGCCTCGCGGCTGGCCTCCGCGGCGAAGGCGATGCGGTGGCTCTCCAGCGATGCTTCGAAGATGCCCGGGAAGGTCGCCGGGTCTCCCTCGCGCAACAGGCGCGTCAGCTCATCCATCAGGCCATAGTCGCCGCCGCCGTGCCCCGAGCCTTGCGCGAGCCCTGCCTCGAGCGCGGCGTCCCACAGTTCCGTCGTGCGCGTGTCAAAGTGATGGATGGTCAGGTGGCGGCCGTCGCCGACGATTTCGCCGCGCGTGCCGAAAATCTTGGTGTGGCGCCCTCCCGCGTAGGTGAAGCTCTCCATCTGGTGCGCCACCGACACGCCGCCCTCGAAACGCAGGTTCACGATTTGGTGATCCACCGCGTCGTTGTCGCACGCGTAGACGCACCGGCCATACGGCCCCTCGCGGAGCATCCGCTCCATCGCCGCATCGCTTTTGTCCACGAAAGGATATCGCCAATCCTGCCGCTCCAGGTAAATCTTCTTGGCCGAGAAGGGGCACGTGCGCTCGATGGCCGCCGGGCAATCCAGGCACCGCGCCGCCGCGCCGGCCGGCCGGTGCGCCGCGTTGAAGAGCGCCGTCCCCCCGAAGCTGCTCACCCCCGTGCACCTGCGCCCGCCCAGCCACCAGACGAACTGATCGAAGTCATGGCAACACTTCTGCAAAATCATCGGCGTCGCCCGCTCCGTGTTGCCCCAATTGCCCCGGCAGAAACTGTGCGCCGCGTGCATGTAGCCCACCTGCTCGATGTGCTGGATGCTCACCACGTCGCCAATCGCGCCCGCCGCCAGCAAATCATGGATCTTGCGGAAATAGACCGTGTAGCGCAACACGTGCCCCACCATCACCAGCCGGTCGCCCTTCTCGCGCACCTTCGCCGCCAACGCCTCGCACGCCGCCCACCGCCGCGCCATCGGCTTTTCCAAAAGCAGATGATAGCCCGCGTCCAGACATGCCGACGCCGGCTCCACATGGATCGCGTCCGGCATGGCAATCACCATCACGTCGCAATCCGGCCGCGCCGCCACCGCCTCATGCCAATCGCCCCACACCGCCCCGGGCGGCAGGCCATGCCTCGCCGCCACCGCCCGCGCCGCCGCGGGATCGATGTCCGCCACGCCCACCACCCGCGCGCGCCCCGGATATGCCTCCGCATACGACGCATACGTCCGCCCGCGGTCGCCCGCGCCCAAAATCACCATCCGAATCGGCCAATCCATCTCGCGCAATCCTCTCGCTAAAACCGCGCCATTATAGCAAATGAGTGGACAGAGGACAGTGAACAGAAAACAGGGCGCCCCTGCGGGGCGACGGGTGGGGCCGAGCTTTTCCCCAAAGCATCGCCGGAAGTCTGTCGAAATCAAGGCGTGGGGCCCCGCCCAGCGTTCGCTCGGCAAAAAAAACCGCCCTTGGGGGAGGGCGGAAGCCGACATTGCGGCTTTTTGTTTGTGGGGTTGGGGTTTGTGTGCAAAGGGTCAATCGTTTTGGCCGTAGCGTTCGTCGAGGGCGTCGCCGATGATTTCGAGGGCTTCCTGGAGATCCTTCTCGGTGATGTTGAGAGGCGGGAGGAAGCGGACGACGTGTTCGCCGGCGGTGGTGCAGAGGACGCCGTAGTTGCGGCAGGCGTCGACGACGTCTTTGGCGGCGCCTTCGACGGCCATGCCGATGAGGAGGCCCTTGCCGCGGACCTCGAGGATTTGCGGATAGGTGTCCATGAAGGCTTCGAGGCCGGCGCGGAATTGGTCGCCGGCGGCCTTGGCATGGGCGAGGAGCCCTTCCTTTTCGATGACGTCGAGGACGGCGAGCGCGGCCGCGCAGGCGCAGGGGTTGCCGCCGAAGGTGGAGCCAAGCATGCCGGGATGGAGGAGCGCGGCGATGTCGGGGCGGGCAAGCACGGCGCTGAGGGGAAGCCCGCCGCCGAGGGCCTTGGCGAGGGTGAAGAGGTCGGGCTTGACGCCGTAGCCTTCCCAGGCGAACATGGTCCCCGTGCGGCCCATGCCGGTCTGCACCTCGTCCATGAGGAGGAGGAGGTTTTTCTCCTTGCAGAGGGCGGCGACGGCTTTGAGGAAGTCCGGGTCGGCGGGGAAGACGCCGCCTTCGGCCTGGACGGGCTCGAGGAGGATGGCGACGGTTTTGTCGGAAAGGGCGGCTTTGACGGAGTCGATGTCGTTGAAGTCGGCATAGGCGAAGCCGACGGGCATGGGGTCAAAGCCGTCTTGGATTTTGGTTTGGGCGGTGGCGGCGCACATGGCCAGTGTGCGGCCATGGAAGCCTTTGTTGAAGGTGATGACCTCGTAGCGGCCGGTGTCGCGGCCCCAGAGGCGCGCGATCTTGACCATGTTTTCGTTGGCCTCGGCGCCGGAGTTGGCGAAGAAGGCTTTGTAGCCGCCGGCGAGTTTGGAGAGGCGCTGGGCGAGGAGCACCATGTTGGTGTTGTAGTAGAGGTTGGAGCAGTGGGGCAGCATTTTGGCCTGGCTGACGATGGCGGCGGTGACGTCCGGGTGGCAGTGGCCGCAGGCCAGGGTGGCGATGCCGGAGGTGAGGTCGATGTACTGCATGCCGTCAATGTCGGTGACCTTGCTGCCGTGGCCCTCGAGGAGCGCCACTGCGGGGGAATAGGTGTGCATGAGGTATTGCTTGTACAGGTCGGCAATGTCGTTGGTCTTGTCACTCATCGGCTTTGATCTCCGTTCCTACGCCTTGTTTGGTGAAAATCTCGAGGAGCAGCGAGTGCGGCATGCGCCCATCGACGAGGTGGACGCGCTGGACGCCGGCCTCGATGGCCTCCACGCAACTGTCGATCTTGGGCAACATGCCCCCGCTGATGACCCCTTCCTCCTTCAGTCTGCGCACGTTGCCGAGGCGCAGGGTGGAGATAAGGGAGTCGGGCTCCGAGACGTCCCGCAGAAGCCCGGGGACATCCGAGATGAAAACGAGCTTGCGCACGCGCAACGCCTTGGCGATGGCGACGGCCGCGACGTCGGCGTTCACGTTGTAGAGTTGGCCGTCCTCCTCACCCAACCCCAACGGCGTGATGACGGGGATGACCCCCGCGTCCGTCATCTCCGTGACGGCCGCCGCCTTGACCTTCACCGGGACGCCCACGAACCCCCAATCCAACGTTGCCCCCGTCTCCGGGTCCACCCCCGTCTCCTTACGCACGGTCAGGATCCAATCGCCGTGGAGCGGGCGCGCCAACACATGGAAATTGCCGTTGAGCAGGCGCAGGAGATTCGCGTTCACCTCGTGCTTGATCACATCCTCCACCACCTCGATGGCCCGATCGTCGGTCACGCGCAGCCCGCGCACGAAGTTCGGCGGGATGCCCGCCCGATCCATCGCGCGGCTGATGGCCTTGCCGCCGCCATGCACGAGCACCACCTTGATGCCCACCGTCCGCATGAACGCCACGTCGCTCATCAGGCGCAACAGATTCTCGGGCGACTCCATGACGCTGCCGCCCACCTTGACCACCACGGTGCTCCCGCGAAAGTCCTGGATGTAAGGCACGGCCTCGATGAGCGCGTTGGCCTTCTCGATGTAACGCTCCATCGGCGTCATGTCGTGTACTCCGCGTTGATCTTCACATACTCAAAGGTCAGGTCGCAGGTGTAAACCGTGTCCGATCCCTGCCCCAACCCCAGCCGCACCTCCACGTCAAAGGCGCGCGCGCGCATCGCCTCCGCGATCCGCGCCAAGGTCGCCTCATCCGCCACCTGTCCTCGGTCATAGGCCGCGATTCCCGCGTACAGGACCTGCGCCGTTCCCCCATCCACCTCCGCGCCGGAATAGCCCGCCGCGCACAGCACCCGCCCCCAATTCGGGTCCCGCCCGAACCACGACGTCTTCACCAACGGCGAACGCGCGATCGCGCGCGCCACCAAATGCGCGTCCCCATCCGTCCGCGCCCCCGTCACCCGCACCGTCACGAACTTGCTCACCCCCTCGCCGTCCATCACGATCTGCTTTGCCAGGGCCGTGCACACCGTCTTCAACGCGTCCAGGAAGACCTCCGCCTCCGGATGGCCCTCGCACAACGGCGCATTCCCCGCCAGACCGTTCGCCAGGCAGATGAGGGTGTCGTTCGTCGACTCATCCCCATCCACCACCGCGCGGTTGAAGCTCACGTCCGCCGCCGCCTTCAACGCCTTGCGCAACCACGCCGGGTCCACCGCCGCATCCGTCGTCACATAAGCCAACATCGTCGCCATCTGCGGCTCGATCATCCCCGCGCCTTTGCACATCCCCCCCAGCGTCACCGTCTTGCCATCGATCACGCAACGTGTCATCGCGCGCTTCGGGCGCGTGTCCGTCGTCATGATGGCCCGCGCCGCCGCCTCATCCGCCTCCGGGCCGCGCCTCAACGCCGCCGCGGCCTTGCGCACACCTGCCACCACCCGCCCCGTCGGCAACGGTGCCCCGATCACTCCCGTGCTCGAGACCAATGCCAACGCCGGGTCGATCCCCAACGCCTCCGCCGTCGCCTGCGCCACGGCCTCCGCCGCCTCCAACCCCGCGGCCCCCGTGCACGCGTTTGCGCAACCCGTGTTGATTGCGATGGCCTGTGCCCGCCCCCCGCGCAACTTCGCACGGTCATGCTCCACCGGCGCAGCCGCCACCAAGTTCGTCGTGAAGACCCCCGCCGCCACGCACGGCACATCCGCCACGATCAACGCCACGTCCCGGCGATTGGCGTACTTCACGCCCGCCTCCACGCCCGCGGCGCGAAAACCCGGCGCGGCCGTCACGCCGCCTTCCAAGACTGTCCCTTCAGCCATCACTGCCTGCTCCTTCTATGGATAAACGCGCAAAGTATGCCACAATCCCGCCCTCCACGCAACCACCCCCCAAAAGGGCGTGATGTGTCATGGCAAACTGAACCGAAGGAGGCGACTTGGGCCACGCCTTTAGGAATGGCTGCGTGGACAAAATGAAATGACGTTACGCCAAAGCTTGGACACGGGCGGAAATGGCGAACGGGGCATCCCGCCCGGTGCGAGGGCTCAGTAGTGGGGTGGCGGTGGTTCTTCGGGGAGGGGGGTGATGAGGGGGGCGGCGTCGGCCTCGTGGCGGGCCTCGTGGGCCTGCAGGCGGGCGGTGAGGGTCTCGTGGAGGCGGTTGAGGCGGAGTATCTCGGCATTGAGGGCTTCGAGGAGGCGGTCTTGCTCGGCGATGATGGATTCGAGGTTGACGATGCGGCGTTCAAGGTCGTCCATGGCAGGCTTTCGTTGCGGGGTGGGGGGCTTCAGAGGAAAATCGCGGCAGGGTCGCCGGCATCCGGCGCGGGGTGGGCGCGTTCGGCCAACGGCAGTGGCGCGGGGGTGGCGTCTTCGGGGGCGCGGCCGGCGATGGCGAGCGCCCAGCGGTTGTTGGCGACGCAGGCGGCGCGCGTGAGGCGGCCATCGCCCCGCGGGTGACCGGAGAGAATGAGCGTGCGGCCGGCGGCGATGCGCGCGGCGGCGGTGGGGTTGGGGCGGTAACGGGCGATGGGGTGCGTGAGCAGGCGGACGATGGGTGCTTCGGGCACCTCCGCGGCCAGGCGGCGGGCGGCGGCACATTCGCCCAGGGAGACGAAGCCGCCGACAAAGGCGGCGCCCGCGCGGGCGGCCGCGAGCAGGCGCGCGATGGCCTGCCCCAACGCATCGGGGGCGAGCGCGCGGGAGAGGATGACGGGCTCGATGCGCGGCGTGTCGAGGAGTTCAAGGTTGCCGAGGGCCATCCAGGGGACGCCGCGGGGCAGGCGGGGGTGCTCGGCGGGGCATGGGCGCATCGTCATGGCGTGAGCCCGAAGGGCGCGAGGACGCGGTCGAGCACGCCTTGGGTCTCGGCGATGGCGACGCCGTAGTTGGTGATGGGCACGCCGGCGGCGCGGGCCTGGTCGATACGCCAGCACATGAAGGCGCGGTTGATCATGCAGCCGCCGCAGTGGACGATGAGGGCGTAGCGCGAGAGGTCCTTGGGGAAGTCCTTGCCGGAGGCGACCTCGAAGGCGAGGGTTTTGCCGGTGCGCTGGCGGATCCATGCGGGGATTTTGACGCGGCCGATGTCCTCGTCCGCGGCATGATGGGTGCAGGCCTCGGCGATGAGCACGGTGTCGCCGTCGCGCAGGCGGCGGATGGCGGCGGCGCCGGCGGCGAGCACGGGCAGGTCGCCCTTCAGGCGCGCCAGGAGAATGGAATAGGTGGTGGCGGGGACATCGGGCGGCAGCTCGGCGATCATGCGGCGGACCACTTGGGAATCGCAGACGGCCAGGTCGGGGCGCAGACGGCGGGCGGCCTCGGCGATGCGCCGCTCGGTGACGACCACGGAGAGGTAATCGCGGTCGAGCGCGTTGCGCAAGACGTTGACCTGCGGCAGGATGATGCGGCCCTTGGGCGCCTGGGAATCGATGGGGATGATTTGCAGCACCGTGCCGCCGGGCGGGACGAGGCCATCGAGCGGGGCGGGCGGCGCCACGAAGGCCGCGGGCAGGAGCGCCTTGAGCGCGGGCTTGATCGCGGCCAACAGGGCATCGCGCCCCTCCGGGGCCACCACCACGGGCGCGCCCGGTGCGCGGAGCGCCTCCAGGAATACTTCGCGCGGCGGGTGGCGGTCGGTCTGGGTGACGACGATGAGCAGGGGCTTGCGGGTGGTGCGCGCCACGGCCAGCAGGTCGGGATCCGGCGGGCGGCCGTCGTCGGCGGCCACGCCCAGGATTATGTCGGCGCGGGCGATGGCTTGGTCGGTGCGGTCGCGGCGCGCGGCGCCGAGGGCGGTGGGGTCGTCCCAGCCGCCGGTGTCGAGCCAGAGCACGGGGCCGACGGGCGGGAGTTCCATGGCCTTTTCCACGACGTCGGTGGTGGTGCCGGCCTGGGGGGAGACGATGGCCACCGCTTGGCCGGCCAGCCGGTTGAGCAGGGTGGATTTGCCGACGTTGGCGCGGCCGACGAGCGCGATGGTCAGCCGGAGCGTCTTGGGGGTGGGGTCAGTCATGGCGGGAGTCCTCGAAAGCGAGTCGCGCGGCGTGGGCCACGAGCGTGAAGGCCATCACCACGTTCAGGGAGTTCTTGTGGCCGTAGAGCGGGATGCGTAGCACCGCGTCGCAAGCGCGCACCACGTCCGGGTCGAGCCCGAACCGTTCACTGCCGAGCGCCACGGCGCAGGGAAAACGCCACCGCCAGGTCTCCAGCGCGGGCGCGTCCGGCACCGTCTCCAAGGCGATCACGGGGCGCCCTTGGCGCTGGAGGTCGCGCACGGCATCGAGCGTGCGCGTGGCGCGGCGCCAGGGCACCCAGGCCTCCGCGCCGAGCGCCGCGCGCCGGGCGCGGCCATCGTCGGGCGCGGGCGTGTAGCCGCAGAGCACGGCCTCCCCCACGCCAAAGCAGTCGCAGACGCGGAAGAGCGTGCCCACGTTGATGGCCGAGCGAAAGTTGTCGGCGATCACCGTCAGCGGCAGGGGCGGCGCGGGCGCGGGCGCGTCCCCCGGCAAATCGTCGGCCAGGATTTCCACGTCCGTCATCGTGACACGCGTCAGCACCCGCTCGCAGGGCACCAGGAGCGCGAAGAGGTCCTGGCGCGTCATGGCCGGGCGCGCCAACCGCGCGAGCACGCCCAGGTGCGGCACGTCGGCGCAACGCTCGCGCAAGAAGCGCGCCAGGTCCGCGATGGCGGCGGCCCGGAAACGCGGTTTGCCCCAGCCACGGTCCAAGTCCGTCAGCCTCCGGTAGGTGTCGCGCCAGGCTTTAAGTTCGCGTTCGTCCATGTCGCCTTGCCCCTGCCTTGCCCTGCGGCCTCAACGGCGGCCGTCGCCCTTGCAGGAACGGCAGCGCTCGGTGTGGGCGGGCGTGTCGCGCTTGGCCTCGACCTCGACGGTGCCGAGCCCGTTGCACCGCGAGCAAACCTTGGCGAGGCCGGAGCCGTCGCACCGGCGGCAGGGCTGGGCGCCGGTGCCGCCGCACGAGGCGCAGGCCTCGCGCACCTCCTCGTAACGCGACGAGCCATCCTTCTCCTCGACGCGCTCGCGGCGCGCGATCTTGCCCAGCCCCTTGCACTTGCGGCAGGAATCCTTGCCGAGGCCGAGGCAGGTGCGGCACCGCTTGGGGAAACGCGCGGCGAGCGAGGCCCGCGCCGCCGGGTCAAGCGCGCGCTCGGCCTCGATGTCCATGAAGCCGGCGCCGACCGGGACGCGGCGCGCGGCGCGTTGCTCCCGCTCGTAGGCGTTGAGGCGCCGGCGCTGGAGATCCTGGCGTTCGTCCGGCGTCAGGGGGCGCACGCATCGGCCGCGGCCGCCGCACCGGGGGCAGGGGCGCGTGAGCGAGGTGCCGTTCTCGCCGGAATCGATGGCGCTCGCGACTTCGCGCTTGCCCTTGCCCTCGCAGTCGGGGCAAAGCCCTTCGCCTTGGGCGGTCGCGTCGGCGGGCGGCGGGTAAAACCCCGCCGGCAAGGCCGCGGAAGGCTCGGTCGCGTCGGCGGGCGGCTCGGGCGCGGCCGCGAGCGGGGCGGCCGCGAGGAGGGCGAAGGCGACAAGGCGGGCGGGAAGTGTCATTTTGCATCCTCCAATCCATAGGCTTTGAGGCGGCGATAAAGGGTTCGCAGGGGAATGCCCAGGCGCTTGGAGGCCGCCGTGCGGTTGCCTTTGGTCTCGGCGAGGGCGCGGCGGATGCGCGTGGCCTCCTCGGGCTCCACGGGCTCGTCGGGCGCGCCCCCTGCCGCGCCCGTGGTATCCGGCGTGGCGGGCGCGGCAGGGGGCGGCGGCGCGGCGCGGATTTCCGGGGGCACGTCGGCGAGGGTGAGGCGGTCGCCGTGCGCGAGCACCATCATGCGTTCGATGACGTTGCGCAACTCGCGCACGTTGCCGGGCCACGGATAGGCCGCGAGCGCGGCCATGGCCTCGGGCTCGATGCCCAGGATGCTGCGCCCCAACTGCGGGTTGTACTCGCGCACAAAGGCATCGCAGAGTTGCGGCAGGTCGCCTTGGCGCGCGCGTAGGGGCGGCAGATTGATGTCCACCACGTTCAGACGGAAGAAGAGATCCTCGCGGAACTTGCCTTGGGCCACCCAGTCGCGGAGGTTGCGGTTGGTGGCCGCCACCAGGCGAATGTCCACGGGCACGGGCGTCGCGGAGCCCACCGGCTCGACGGTGCGCGTCTCCAGCACGCGCAACAGTTTCACCTGCGTGGCCAGGTCGATTTCCGAGATTTCGTCCAGGAAGAGCGTGCCCCCGTCGGCGATCTCGAAGCGCCCCTTGCGGTCCTCGTTCGCGCCCGTGAAGGCGCCCTTCACGTGGCCGAAGAGTTCGCTCTCCAGCAACGACGGCGCCAACGCGGCGCAATGGACGGCCACGAACGGCTTGTTCGCGCGGGGGCTGAGCGCGTGGAGCGCGCGCGCCACAAGTTCCTTGCCCGTGCCGCTGGGCCCTTGGATGAGCACGGTGGCCGGCGTGGGCGCCACCTGCTCGATGCGCTCGCGGATGGCGGTCATCGCCTCGGACGAGCCAATGAGGCGGTCGAGGGCCGATCGCCCGGCCAGCTGCGTGCGCAGACGGGCGTTCTGGCGCTCAAGGTTCTTCTGGCGCAGGGCGCGGCGGACGACCAGGTCCAGATGGTCGAGGTTGACCGGCTTGGTAAGGAAGTCGTAGGCGCCGTCGCGCATGGCTTCCACGGCGCTCTCCACCGAGCCGTAGGCCGAGAGGAGAATGACGGGCAACCCCGGGTGCGAGGCCATGATGTCGCGCAGCAAGGTCAGCCCGTCGCGCCCCGGCATGCGCAGGTCGGTCAGCACCAAATCCACGGGCCTGCCGGTCAGCGTGCGCAGCGCGGTCTCGGCGTCGGCCGCCGTCAGCACGTCATGCTCCCCGCGCAAGGCCAGGGCAAGACCGTCGCGCGTGGCCTTGTCGTCGTCCACGATCAGAATGCTGCTCATGGCTTGGTCTCCGTCTTGGCGTTCCCGAGCGCGCGGACGCGGCGCTCGGCGCGGGGCAGGCGCACGGTGAAACACGAGCCCTCCCCCTCATGGCTGGCGCAGTCGATGGTGCCCCCGTGCGCCTGGACAATGCGCCCCACGATCATCAGCCCCAGCCCCGTGCCCTTCTCCTTGGTGGTCACGTACGGGTCGAAAATCCGCCCAAGCAACCGCGCGGGGATGCCCATGCCATTGTCAAGCACCGAGACGTTCACCCACGCGTCGTCCACCGTCACCGCCACCCCGATGCGCCCCCCATCCGGCACGGCATCCATCGCGTTGCGAATCAGGTTGAAAAAGACCTGCTCCAACTGCTGGGCATCAAGGAAAATCTCCGGCACCGCCTTCGGCACCGTCCGCTCCAACGTGATGCGACGCTGGCGCAAATCCGCCTCCACCAACCGCAACGTCGCCTCCAACACATCCACCACATTGCCGCGCGCCAAATTGGGCTTGGCCGGGCGAATGGCCGCCAAAAACCGCCGGATGATGCCATCCAGCCGCGTCGCCTCCCGCTCCGCCACCGCCGCCAGCCCCAAAAGACTCTCGCGCAACGCCTCCTCCCGCACACCCCGCAACTCCCGCGTGAGCAACTGCAAATGAATGGTCAGCGCGTTCAACGGATTGCCGATCTCATGCGCCACCCCCGCGGCCAACGTCTTCACCGCCGCCAGCCGCTCGTCCGCCAACGCATTCTCCTCCGCCAGCCGCTCACGCGTCACGTCCCGCAAAATCAACAACAGCTCCGTGCGCCCCTCCACATCGACAGGCCGCGCGTAATAACTCACCACCCGCCGTTCCGGATACGCCAACTCCACCGCCCGCGTCTCAATCCGCTCCCAATCCGAGATCTGCCGCCGCAACAGCCCCTCCACCCCCCAATCGCGCAAATACCGCGCCAGCGACTTCCCCCGCCGCTCCTCCGCCGAAAACCCGATCATCCGCTCCGCCGCGTGATTCGCGTAAAGCAACCGCATCCCCTCCCCCAACACCAGCAGCCCCTCGTCGATCGACTGGAACAATGTCTCCAAAAAACCCCGCTCCCGCGACAACTCCGCCAGATGCGCCCCCACCACCGGCGCGTCGATCCGATCCAGCCGCTCCACAAATTTGTCGAAAAAACCCTGTCTCATGCGCCCATTATAGCGCATTGCGGAAACTCCGGCGCGGCGTTCGCGCACGACGCCCCCTCCCGGAACGAAAAAACCCACCCGGTCAATGACCGTGGTGGGTGTGGGGTTGTGTGTCTGTGTGTAGGAGAATGTCTGAAACGCGGCTCATTATAGCAAATCCAACCAATCGTGCAACACTTTTTTCGACCCCTGTCGTGTGGATGTCAAAAGTGGACTTTTTGGTGGACGATTCAACTTATGGTTTGTGGTGGTTTTTTGGGCAAGGTTTTGGTAGAGTGTGTCCGTAACGGAAGGAATATTGAGATGGCCGATTGCAAGATTGTGCAGGTGAACGAGCGTGTCGCGTTCGGGGATGGCAGGCTGACGCTGATGGCGGGCCCGTGCGTCATCGAGGGGCGCGAGGCGTGCTTGGCGTTGGCCGAGGCGTTGGTGGGGCTGACGGGGTCGCTGGGGATGCCGTATATCTTCAAGGCATCGTTCGACAAGGCGAACCGGACGAGCCTTTCGGCCTATCGCGGGCCGGGGCTGGAGCAGGGGCTTGAGATTTTGGCCGAGGTAAAGGCGCGGTTCGGGGTGCCGATCGTGACGGACGTGCACGAGCCGTGGCAGTGCGCGCCGGTGGCGGAGGTGTGCGATGTGCTGCAAATCCCGGCGTTCCTGTGCCGGCAGACGGATTTGGTGGTGGCCGCCGCGAAGACGGGGCGCGTGGTGAACATCAAGAAAGGGCAGTTCCTGGCGCCCGAGGACATGGTGAACGTGGTGCGCAAGGTGGAGAGCGCGGGGAACAATCGCATCGTGCTTACGGAGCGCGGGGCGAGTTTCGGCTATCACAATCTGGTGGCGGACATGCGCTCGCTCCTGGTGATGCGCGAGCTGGGCTATCCCGTGGTCTTCGACGCGACGCACAGCGTGCAGCGGCCGGGGGGGCTGGGAACGGGCAGCGGAGGCGATGGGCGCTGGGCCCCGGCCTTGGCGCGGGCGGCGGTGGCCACGGGGGTGGATGGCGTTTTCCTGGAGACGCATTTCAACCCGCCCGAGGCGCTCTCGGACGCGGCGAACGCGATTGCCTTCAGTGCGCTGGAGGAGTTGCTGACGAAGTTGTTGCGGATTCACGCGGTGGTTCACGGATAATCGATGAGGAAGGTCGCTTTCATTTTCGCGCTTGGTTTGGCGTGCGTGGGCATGGCCGGGGAGACGCTCCCGCCCGAGGAGGGCGGCGGGCGGCTTGCCGCGGCGGCGTTGGCGCGCTATTCGGCGCCCGGGGAGCCGGCGCGTTATGCGGAGCTGATCCGGAGCCTGCTCAAGCCGGAGGCGGAGTTGGGGGCGCCGGCGGAGCGTTTGCGCCTGCCGGTGCAGAGCCACCCCAACGGCCGGCCGAAGGTGATGGTGCGGGCGGGGCGCGCGTGGGTCTCGCGCGACATGCAGTGGCTGCGCGGGCGGAACGTGCGGGTGGAGACGCTGGCACCCGATGGCACGGTGGAAGCCTCGGTGGAGGCGGAGGAGGCGGCCGTGGATCGCGCCGGGCAGCTGGCGGTGGCCAAAGGCCGGGTGGTGGCGCGCCAAGGGGGCGACCGCCTGGAGGGCGTGGGGGCTTTGATGGATTTGGACGCGCAGTATGTGCGCATTTTGCGCGGCGGCACGATTTGGACGCGGCGCTTGGGCGCGGTCTCGCTTACGGAGCGCGGCATGTTTTGACGGGAACGGAGATTGACATGAAGACGATGTTCGCTTGGATTTTGGCGTTGGCGGCGACCGCGGCGATGGCCGCCGAGGATGACGACGGCATGGCCGCCGCGCGCGAGGCGCTGGCAAAGCCGGCCGACCCGCCCGCCAAGCAGGCGGTGGCCCTGCGCGACACCAAGATCACCGCCGACCGGATGGAGTATAACTACAAGGAGTCCGTGGCCATCATGACCGACAACGTGGTGGTGGACGACGCGCGCTTCTTGCTGACGGCCGATCGCCTCTTCGTCTTCATGGACGGCACGAACAGCCTGAGCCAGCTGGTGGTGATGGGCCGCGTGGCCGTCTCCAACGAGAACCGCCGCGCCTTCTGCGACAAGGCGGTCTACACGCGGGCGGACAAGCGCCTGGTGATGGTGGGCAACGCGAAGCTGACGAACCTGGACGAGGCGGGCAAGGCGAGCACCGTCGCGGGCGACAAGATCACGATTTGGACGGATGACCGGCGGATGGAGGTTTACCCGCGCCCCACGGTGACCCTGCCGGCGGATTCCTCGAAAGACATGAAGGATTTGCTGTGATGACGGAAGCGACCCAGGAGCGGACGCCCGATGTGGTGGCCACAGGCCTGAAGAAGGTCTATGGCGCGCGCACGGTCGTCGACGGCATCTCCATCAACGCGCGGTGCGGGGAGTGCGTGGGGTTGCTCGGGCCCAACGGTGCGGGCAAGACGACCACGTTCTACATGGTGGTGGGGCTCGTGCGGCCGGATGGCGGGCAGGTCTTCTTCCGCGGGCAGGACGTGACGCATATGCCGGTCTACCGGCGCGCGCGCATCGGTCTGGGCTATCTGGCGCAGGAGCCGAGCGTCTTCCGCAAGTTGAGCGTGGAGGACAACATCCTGGCCATCCTGGAGACGATGCGCCCCACGCGGGCGGAGAAACGCGCACGGCTGGAGGAGTTGCTGGCGTCTCTGGGGCTGACGAAGGTGGCGCGGCAGCCGGCCTACACGCTCTCGGGCGGCGAGCGGCGCAAGCTGGAGATCGCGCGGGCCTTGGTGCGGCGGCCGGCGATCCTGATGCTGGACGAGCCCTTCGCGGGGGTGGACCCGCTGGCGGTGGACGACATTCAGAACATCGTGCGCGGGCTGAAGGCGCAGGGGCTGGGCGTGATCATCACCGACCACAACGTGCGCGAGACGCTGGACATCGTGGACCGCGCGTATATCGTCTTTGAGGGGCGGGTGCTCTGCGAGGGCACCAGCCGGGAGTTGATCGAGAACCCGGAGGCCAGACATTCTTACCTTGGCGAGAACTTCCGCATGTGAAGCGTATGACGCCAAGGCCACACCAAACCAACGAAAGAAAGGCAGGTGCAGCATGACAGTCGAAGTCAATGCCCGTCACAAGAACATTTCCGAGGAGTTCCGGGAGTACGCCCGGCAACGCGGCGAGAAAATCGGGGAGGCTTTCCCGATGGTCGAGTCGGTGCGTGTGGTGATGGACTTCCAGAACAAGTTGTGCGCGGCCGAAATCATCGCCCAACGCAAAGACGAGATGTTCGTCGGCACCGCCAACACCGACACCTCCATGCGCGCGGCGGTGGACATGGCCGCCGCGAAGGTCGAGACGCAGATCCGCAAGAAACGCGCCAAGGCCTACGTGGAGCCCGCCCGCAAGGCCGCCCAGGCCGCGGAGGCCGCCAAGTAAGCGGAGACATCGGCAGATGGCAGATGCGCCCCGGACGCTGACCGTCAACAAACTCCCGCACGCGTCGCTCACGGTGCGGGCGTTCCTGCTCGCGGCTTTCGAGCCGCTGGGGCTGGAGCCGTTGGCGGGCAAGACGGGGCTCGACCGCGAGATCCGGGAGCCCGTGTTGCACCGGCCCGGGCTGGCGCTCACGGGTTTCTACGACCATTTCGCGTGGCGGCAGATGCAGCTCTTCGGGCGGTCGGAGATCGCTTATCTGCGCACGTTGGCGCCGGAGTGCCGGCGGGCGCGCTGGGAGGAGCTGTTGCGCCGCGACGTGCCGTGCATCATCCTGTGCGCGGCCGACAAGGAACCGATCGACGGGGAGTTGCTGGCGATGGCCGACGGCGCGGGCGTGCCCGTGCTGGCCACGCGCCAGAAGTCCTTCGCCGTCTTTCGCGTGGGCTCGTTGCTGTTGCACGAGCTGACCTCGCCGCGCGCCTCCATGCATGGGACGCTGGTGGATGTGCGCGGGGTGGGCGTGCTCTTGGAGGGGCCGCCCGGCATCGGCAAGAGCGAGACGGCCTTGGGCTTGGTGCGCCAGGGGTGCGCGTTGGTGGCCGACGACGTGGCCTTGCTGTCGTTGGATGCGCACGGGGTGCTCTGGGGGACGGCCCCCAACCATCTGCGCGGGTTCATGGAGATCCGCGGGCTGGGGCTGCTGCACGTGCCGACGCTCTTTGGCATCTCGGCGGTGCGCCCGGAGTGCCGTATGGATCTCATCGTCTCCCTGCGCCGGTGCACGACGGAGGAGGACGTCGACCGCGTGGGCTCCGATGTGCAGACGTGCGCGGTGCTGGGTGTCCCGGTGCCGCGGCTGCTGATCCCGGTGGCGGCGGGGCGCGACTTTGTGAACGTGGTGGAGACTGCCGCGGCCACGTTCAAGATGCGTGGCTCGGGGGTGGACGCGGCGGCGGTTCTCGATGAACAGGTTGTCAATTACTACCAGACTGTGGAGCAGAAACATGACTAACGAAGCTTCGGTTAAGGTTGTCCTCAAAAACAAGTATGGCATGCACGTGCGCCCTGCCGGGCTCTTTGCCAAGACCGCCGCCCGCTATCGCGCGGACGTGACGGTGGAGAAGGATGGCGTCGTCGTCCCCGGCAAAAGCATCATGGCGCTGATGACCCTCGAGGCCGTCAACGGCACGGAGCTCACCATCCGCGCGACCGGCGAGGAGGCCCAGCGGGCCGTGGACGAGCTGGTGGCCTTGGTGGAGCGCAAGTTCGACCTGCCCGACGAATGACGGAGGCGTGATGGACGGATGCGGGCCAACGCTGTATCGCGGCTTGGCGGCCTCGGGGGGATTGGTTTTCGCCCCCGTGGTGCGCTTTGAGGCCAACACGTTTCGCGAGGCCCCGCGATATGAAGTTCCGCCCGACTGCGCGAATGCCGAGATCGCGCGGCTCTACACGGCTTTGGACCAGTCGCGCAAGCAATTGATGGAGCTGGCCAAGATCACCGAGAGCCACGCCTCGTCCGCGGAGGCGGGCATCTTCGACGCGCACTTGACGATGTTGATGGACACTTTCCTCATCGACAAAATCGTCAAGATTATCCGCAACGACCACGGGAACGCCGAGTGGGCCGTCCACGTCGTCTTCGAGGATATGCTCAAGATGATGCGGCACGCGGGGGATCCCTACCTGCGCGAGCGGGAGGCGGATTTCCTGGACGTGCGCAATCGCATTGTCGGCAATCTGTTGGGGGATGGCGGCCAGCGCACCGTGCCGGTGATTGACCGGCCCTCCGTGATCGTCGCCGACAACATCTCGCCCTCGGATGCCGTCTCCTTGCCGCGCCGCTACATTCGTGGCATGGCCACCGAGCAGGGCTCGCTCACCGCGCACGTCACGATTTTGGCGCGTGCGCTCGGCGTGCCGGCGGTGGTGGCCATCGGGCAGAGCCTGGATGCCATCCATGCCGGCGACGAGGTGGCGTTGGATGGCTTCCATGGCCTGCTGTGGCACCTGCCCACCGACGCGCTCAAGGCCGAGCTGCTTGCCGACACCGCCCAGCAGCGTGCCACGCAGGAGCATCGCCGCACGCTTGCCGACCGCCCCGCGCGCACGCCCGACGGCGTGGAGGTGACCTTGTTGGCCAACGCGGATCACAGCGTCGGCTTCGAGGGCATCGGCGAGCATGGCGCGCAGGGCATCGGCCTCTACCGCACGGAATATCTTTGGATCGGCCTGGGGCGCGAGCCCACCGAGGAGGAGCAGTATCGCGCGTATTCCGAGGTCATCCGCGCGTGCGGCGACAAGCCGGTGACCTTGCGGGTGCTGGACATCGGCGGCGACAAGATGGTGGGCCGCGCGCACGCCACGGAGGCCAATCCCTTCCTTGGCAATCGCTCGGTGCGCTATCTGCTCAACAACCGCGCGACCTTCCGGGCGCAGGTGCGCGCCATCCTCCGCGCCGCCGTGGTGGGCGAGTGTTCGTTGATGTATCCCATGATCACGACAATCGAGGAATTGCGTGCCTGCCGCGCCTTTGTGCAAGCGTGCAAGCGGGAGCTGGAGGACGAGGGGCTCCCCTTCCGCCGAAACGTGCCCGAGGGGGTGATGATCGAGGTGCCCGCTGCCGCGCTCCAGGCCGACAAACTGGCCCGTGAGTGTGACTTTTTCTCGCTGGGCACGAACGATTTGGTGCAGTACACCTTCGCCGTCGATCGTGGCAACGAGGCCGTCACGCACCTCTATCAGCCGCTTCATCCCGTGGTGTTGGCGATGATTCACGAGGTGACCAAGGCCGCGCGGCGTCACGACATCCCGGTCTGTGTGTGCGGCGAGATGGCCTCCGACCCCTTGGCCGCGCTCTTGCTGGTGGGCATGGGGATCCGCCGCCTGAGCATGTCGGCCAACCTGATTCCGCGCATCAAGGAGCTGATTTGCCGCATCGCCTATTTCGATATGCAACGTTTGGTGGACACGTTGCGCCGCGAGGATCTCTCCACGGCCGCCGAGGTGGCGCTCCGCAGCCAGGCCGTGATACGCAAATTCGCGCCGGACGTGCTCAACGCCTGACCCCGCCGAGGTTGCCATGCAGGAACGTGTTCATTGGTTGTGCGGCGCGCTTCGCCACTTCTTCAAGCGCACGCTGTGGGAGACGGAGCCCGCGGGTTTCCCGCGCCGGTTCCTCTACGGGTGCCTTCGGCTGGGCACGCTGACGGTGCGGTGCTGCGTGCGCGACGGCACCATGCTTCATGCCTCGGCCCTCACCTACATCACCATGCTGGCCATCGTGCCGGTGCTGACCCTCTGCCTCACCTCGCTCAAAGCCTTCGGCGCGGGCGAGTTGGCCGAGGAGAAGATCATGAACAACATCGAGGTCTTCGTCGGCAAGATGGCCAACGCCGAGCCGGAGACGGTCACGCCGTCCCTTGCCGAGGCATCCTCCGCTGCCGTCGCGGAGCCGATTGCCCCGGCAGACGCCGCGCAAACCTCCGAGGCGCTCCGGTCGGTCTGCCGCACCGTCTTCGACCAGATCGACTCCATCAACTTCGCGCAGATCGGCATCATCGGCGCCGTGGCGCTCATCTTCACCGTTATCAGCGTGTTGGGGCGCATAGAGTCCAGTTTCAACGACATCTGGGGCATCAAGACGGGTCGCAACCTGTGGCGCAAGTTCACCGATTATCTCAGCGTCATCATCATCGCGCCGCTCCTGGTGCTCGCGGCCACCACCCTGCCGGTGCTCGACTCCATCGCCCAAGCGATACCCGATCTCTGGGGGCTGCGTGCCTTCGTCGAGGCGCTGGGCATTTTCAACGCGCTCGTTCCGCTCTTTCTGGGCACGCTCCTTTTTGCCTTCCTCTTCTGTTTTCTGCCCAACACGCGCGTGCGTCTTTCGGGGTGTTTCATCGGGGCCTTCCTCACCGTGATCGCGCTCTCTGTCTTCTTCAAGCTCTGCATGGTGCTGCAGATCGGCATTGCCAACTACAGCAGCCTTTATGGCTCGCTCGTCGCGTTGCCCGTCCTGCTCTTCTGGATTTACGCCAGCTGGCAGATTATTCTCATCGGCGCCGAAATCTGCTTCGTCCACCAACACTATCACGAGTTGTGCCGCGAGAACGCCTTCGCGGATTCCTCGCAGCGCGACCGGATTGTCCTGGCGCTGGCCCTGACGCTCGGCGCGGCGTGGTACGTCCGCCACAAGGACAAGGCGCTTCCCCTCGATGTGTTTGTCGACAAGCTGCGCCTGCCGCGCAGCGAGGTGCTCCACGTGGCCGAGCGCCTGTGCGCGAAACAAATCCTCCTGGCCGTGGCCGAGGGCGATCCCCCCGCGATTTCCGGCTACGTGCTGGCGCGTTGCGCCACCACTCTCCACGTGGCCGACGTGATCAATGCCTGCCTGGACGACAACGAGGGCCACCGTCTCCTGGAGCGCACGGGCGCGACGGACATCCACGCCTCGCTCGTCGCCATCGAGGAGCGCTTCCGCGCAATGCTCGACAGCCAATTCTCCCAGACCGTCGCCCAGGTGCTTCAGGCGCACGACGCGGAGGTCGCCCCATGACACGCCGCGCCGGGAAGCGCCGCGCCGGCTTCACGCTCGTCGAGATGGTGCTGGCCGTCATCATCCTGGGCGGCTCGCTTGCCGTGCTCTACCGTTCCGTCATCGTCAGCGCCCGTATGGTCACCCTCGCCAAGCAACGCGAGGAGGTCGCCTACGTCTTTTCCCTCGGCGAACTCGCCCACCCGTGGCGCGACATCGAGGACATCGAGGAGGATGGCCCCGTGGATCCCGACGACTCCCTCGCGGAGGGCTACACCTACGAACGCACCGTCGACGAGCGCGAGGACCCGCCCGACGATGTGGAGGACGACGGCCTCTACGTTGTCCGCACCATCGTCTCCTGGGGCGATGGCTCCGAACGCGAGGAAATCGTCCGCTATCTCCGCAAGACCGAATGATGAAGCCGCGCACCCAACGTCTTTGCCGCCGCCCCGGCTTCACTCTGGTGGAGTTGCTGGTGGCGCTCACCCTGCTGGGGCTGCTGGTGGGGATGCTCGCCACGTCGTTCTATTCCGTCACCCAAGCGTGGACGAGCGGCCGCTCCGCCATCGATTCCATCGGCCACTCCGATTATCTCATGGAGCAGCTCACCGCCGCGCTTCGCTCTGCCTACTATCCCGGCGAGGGCGAGAAATACGGTTTCATCCTGGTGGACGACGGCGACGAGAACGACACCTTTGAGTGGACCAAGGTCGGCCCCGCGCTCGTGGGCGAGGATGCCGCATTCGCCGACGTGCCCCATCGCATCCGCGTCTCGGTCACCGAGCCGGAGGGCGACTTCCCCGGCGGCTTCACCGTGCGCGCCTGGCGCCAAGACCTCCAGCTCGACGACTTCGACCCGGAGATCGACACCGTGGAACTCACCCTTTCGCCCCGCGTCGTCGGCATCAACTGCCGCCTGCTTGACCCCGACCAGGAGCGCGATGTCAATGACGAGCTCAACTGGATCGACGAGTGGGCCAAGACCAACACCCTGCCCTCCGCCATCGAGCTCACCCTCTACATGAAGCCCAACGAGGATGGCGAGGATCCCATCGAGAGCAAACGCATCATCGAGGTGCCCATGGCCGCACTCTCGCAAAACCCATCCCTCGGCTCTTCCGCCACCAAGGACTCCCGCAGCGTGACCAACACTTCCGGCGGCGGAGGTGGCGCCCCCGGCGGCGGCCCCATGTGATCGGCCGCGCCATTGTCGATGCCGTTGGCGCCGCGCGCCCGCCGCTTCATCTGCCTGTCGCCCCGCAAGGGACGGCAGGCTTTTTTGTCCGCGTCTAGCGCATGTCGCGCATGAGGGCGCGGAGGCGGGCGATGCCGCGTGCCTTGATTTGGTGGACGGCGTTGGGGGTGAGGCCGTAGGCTGCGGCGACTTCGGGGGCGGGGCGTTGGCGGAGCACGTAGGCCACGAAGACGGCGCGGGTGCGGCTTTGCCAGGCGGGGTCGTTGAGCAGGAGGCGGATGGCGTGGCGGAGGCAGAGTTTGCGCCAGAGGGCCGCATCGCTCAGGGGCGCGGGGTCGGGGAGCGTGTCGAGGAGCAGGTCGGCGGCGTAGCGGCGTTCGCGGCGCAGGCGGGCGGCATCGGCACGGCGGGTCGTGCGCAGGCGGTTGCGGAGGATGCCGACGAGCCAGTCGCGGAAGCGCCCTTTGGCAGGGTCGTAGCGGCCTTGGGGGAGGAGCTCGGCGGCAAGGCGGAGCGTGTCGTGGACGGCGGCCTCGAGGTCATCGGAGGGCAGGCCGCGGATTTGCGCGAAGGCGAGGAGTGGGTCGCGGTAGCGTTGGGCGAAGAGGGCGCGCGCGTCGGTTTCCCCGGCGGCGAGGCGGCGGACGAGCAGTGTGGAGGTGGGCAGGCGGGCGAGGTTCACGGGGTGGCTCCCGGCGGCGGAAGTGCGCGCGCCTCGGCCAAGGTGGCAACGCGGCGGATGCGCACGAGGGGCTCGGGCGAGACGGGGCGCACGTGGTCGACCCATTCCTCGGAGAAGGCGCGCCCGAGGAGGTGGCCATCGGTGGGCGTGGGGTAGGGGACGTAGCCGTGGACGTCGGTGCAGTGGTAGTCCACGTCGCCCACAAGCACCACCTCGTGGCGGCGCTCGACGCCCACGTAGACTTGGCCGATGGCGAGTTTGTGCTTGCCCGAGGGGCTCCAGAGGATGATGCGTTGCGGGCCTTCGTTCTCGTCGGCGAAGCTGAAGGCGCCGCACCAGACCACGCCGCCGGGGTTGTCGGGCAGGGCGATTTCCGTGACGCGCTCGGTGAGCATGATGGTGGCGTAGACCGTCTTGGCCTTGAGCGCGGCGTGGTCCTTGGCGTAGAAGCCCGTGCGCGAGAAGGTCCACCCCCGCAGACGCGCCCAGTCGCGCACCGGCCCCCAAGCCACCGCCACGCCCATCACCGCCCAAGGCAGCGCCCATCGCGCCGCGGCCTCGAGGTAGGGGCGGCGGGCGCCGCGGCTGATGAGGGCGCCGAGCGCGCGCGGCGTGGGCAGGCGCAACGAGGGTGCGCCCACCAAGGCCCGTGCCATCACGCGCCGCCAGAGGGGATGGGCCTGCCAATCGGGAAGCAGATCGCGCACCAGCATGGCGATGGCGTAGACGTCGGCCGCCGCCGAGAGCGGTACCCCCTCGAATTGCTCCGGCGCGGAGCGTCCCAGCGTGCCGAGCCCTTGCGGCACGCTTGCCAGCGTGGGGTTGGGCAGGGTGCCCATCGCCTCCGCGCCCGCCGCGGTCAGGGCCTTGGCCACCCCAAAGTCCACCAGCACCGCGTGGTTGCCCCGCAGCATGACGTTCGAGCGCTTGATGTCGCGGTGCAACACGCCGCGGCGGTGGAGTTCCTCGGCAGCGTCGCACAATTGCAACGCCCACCGGCGCACCGTGGGCTCGGGCGCGCTTTCGGGCAATGGCTCCAACAGCTCCATCGCGAACCACGGCCGCCCGCGGTGCTCGCCATGCGCGAAGATGTGCACGATGCCCGGGTGGCTCAGCCCCGCGAGCAGGCGGGCCTCGCGCGTGAACCGCGCCCGCGCGCCGGCATCGTCCACCCGCAAGACCTTTAGGGCCGCCATGCGCCCGGAGCCGGCCTCGCGCGCGCACCACACCTCCGCCGAGGCCCCGATGCCGAGCGGCCCGGTGACGACGAAGTTTGCCACCCGCTCACCCTCGGCGAGCAGGCGGTCGGCGAAAGCGAAGCTGTCCCAGTTGCCTTTCATGCGTCAGCGTGCGGCAGAATGGCCTCGGATGCATACTCAGCGGCGCGTGCGGCCGGAATCTTGGCACCGCTTGAGCTCGGCGCGGAGTTCGGCGACGACGTCGGGGTGCGCCGCGTGAAGGTCGTGGGTCTCGTACGGGTCGGCCTCGATGTCGTAGAGCTGGATGTCGGGGAGCGTCTTGGGGTCTTTCCCATCGTAGGGCTTGAACCAGCCGCCGTTGCCCTTGCACAGCTCCAGCTTCCATTTGCCTTTGGTGATACCGAGCGCGCCGTTGTTCGCCTGGTGGATGATGACGGGGCGGAGCGGCGTGGGGTGGGGACGCCCCAGGAGCAGGGAAAGGTTGCTGATGCTGTCCTCGCCCGCGTTGTCGGGGAGCGGCGCGCCCACCAATTCGGCGCAGGTGGCCATCAGGTCGGTGAGCGAGACGCGTTCGTCGCAGACGCGCCCGGGGCGGATGGCGCCCGGCCAGCGCATCACGTAGGGCACGCGGTCGCCCCCTTCGTAGATTTCGGCCTTGTATCCCCGGAAACCGCCGCTGACCAGGTGGCCCAGCTTGGCCATCCTGTCCACGCCGATGAGGCGCGAGCAACCGTTGTCCGCGGTGAAGACGACCCACGTGTTGTCCTCCAGCCCGGCCTCGTGCAGGGCAGCGCAGACTTGCCCCACCGCATCGTCCACCTCCAGGCAGAAGTCACCGTAACGCCCCAGCGGGTGTCTCCCGCGGAAGGGCTTGGAGGGCGCGAGCGGCTCGTGGGGCGCGGTGAGCGCCATGTAGACGAAGCAGGGGCGGTCGGCGCCCTTGCGCGCCTTCAGGTAGTCCACGGTCTTGCGCACGAGCGTGGGCATGGCCTCGTCCGCGCGGAAGCCTTTCTGCATGGGGCCGACGATTTTGTGGAGCGTCCCCGTCTCGGTGCAGGGCGCCGTGAAGCGGCGGTTCTCGATCCAGCCATAGGGCGGCATGTCCAGCGAGGCGGCCGTGCCGAAGAAGATGTCGAAACCGTGGTCGAGCGGCGTGTCCGTCATCGGCTTGTCCCACGCGATGTTCGTGGGCTTCACGCTGTGCGAGGGCTTCTTGCCGTCGGTCGTCGCGAAGGTGAGCCCTAGGTGCCACTTGCCGAACATGGCCGTGTCGTAACCATGCGCCTTGAGCAACTGCGGCACGGTCAGCCGGTCGCGCGGGATGAGCGGCGGGTCGAAACACCAGCCCACGCCCCGCTTCAGGCGCGTCCGCCAACAATACTGTCCCGTGAGCAGGCCGTAACGCGTGGGGGTGCAGGCCGCCGCCCCCGCGTATCCCGCCGTGAAACGGATGCCCTCCGCGGCCAGGCGGTCGATGTGCGGGGTGTGGATCTTGCCTTTGGGGTTGTTGCAGGAGACATCGCCCCAACCCATGTCATCGGCTAGGATGTAGACAATGTTGGGCAACTTCGGCAACTTTGCCTGCGTGCCGTTTCCCGTGGCGAGCCCTGCCACCGTGCACCCGAGCAAACCTAAAAACGCGCGTCTTGTCATGGCACTCCTTCGTCGTCGTCCGACATTTCCCATGTGATACACCCATTTGACAAACCACACGGGCGCGGCCTTACAGCCTGTGGCGCCCGCGCGTGACAAAGAGGTAGGCCTGCCACGGCTTGAGCGTGGGGTCCAGCCGCCGCCGCGGCACGGCATAGGGATCCTGCGCGATGGGCGCGACGCGCGCTCCCTCGGTCAGCGCGAGGCGATAGTGCGCGGCTTGGGCCGCCCGGGCGAAAGCCTCGGCGTTCGGGCCGGGCGCATAGGCGAAGGCCGCCGGCAGCTGCCCCAACACGCCCGTCAGCCAGTGCCGCTCGCGGAGCACGGCCGAGCGCAACGCCTCCGCGTCGGCCGGCGGGTCGAGGAGCATCCCGCCGAACTCCACCAAACCCGAGCGCGCCATCTCCTGCAGTTCCAGCGGCTTGAGGTGCTCGGCATCGCGCATGCCTTGGTCGGAGACAAAGCAGGTCGCCTTCACCGAAAGCCCGCGCAGGAATGGCAGGAGCGTGGAGAGCGCGTCGCGCGTGCCGCCATCGAAGGTGAGCGCCACCGCCTTGCGCGCCGGCCGCTCCAGCGCCTCGGAAACCGTCTGGAAATGGTACCCGGATGCCAACAGGCTCCGCACCAACGGCCCCAGCAACGCCGGCTCCAGCGGCGCCAGGACAAAGAGCGGCACGTCACGCGCCAGCCGCGGCCGCCACCACGCGAACCGCGCCGAGACGGCCAGCGTGATGGCCACCCACAGCGCCGCGCCCGCCAAGCGCACCGCCCAGGGCGTCGGCGCCATGCACCACACGGTCATCAGGATCGCCCAGATCGCCGCCGCCCAGCGGAAGCGCGTCTCGTACGAGGAAAAGCCCCAAGTCATCGCAATCTGCTCCTTCCGAAAACTGTCCGTCTATTCTATCACATCGCCCCATCGCGCGAGTCCCGGGGGCGGTTCGTGTGCGTGCGCGGTCAATCCTTGGCGGCGTGGGCTTTTTTGCCGGCCCAGGAGGCTTGGTGGGCGGCGCCGAGGAGGATGCTGGCGTCGGGATCGGTCTTGACGCCGCGGGAGAAGATGCGTTGGAAACCCTGCATCATGTGGTCGGCCTTCTGTTCGTCCATGAAGCCGATGTCGAGCATGGCCTGGCGCCACTTGGCCATGAGGGCGTCTTTGGTGGCCTGGGTGGCGAGGGAGACGGCCTCCTCGACGGGGCTGACGTAGGTGCCGGTGGCGGTGTAGAGCTCGTAGGCGACGATGAGGAGGGCCTGGGCAAGGTTGAGGCTCTGGTAGCGGGGGGCGACAGGAATGCGGATGAGGTGGGTGCAACGGGCGATCTCGTCGTTGTGGAGCCCTTGGTCCTCGCGGCCGAAGAGGATGGCGACGGGAGCCTGGGCGGCGAGGCGGAGGATGGCGGGGGCCAAAACGCGCGGGGGCTGGACGGTGGCGCGGTAGAGTCCGCCGCGGGCGGTGGTGCCGACGACGGCGGCACAGTCGGCGAGCGCCTCGGCGAGCGTGGCGCATTCGCGGCGGGCGTCGAGGATATCGGTGGCGTGGACGGCGAGGCGGCGGCCTTCGTCCCAGCCGTCGAGGATGCGCGGGGCGACGAGCGTGAGGCGGCTGAGCCCCATGTTGGCCATGGCGCGGCAAACGCTGCCGACGTTGCCGGAATAGAGGGTGCCGACGAGGACGATGTGGATGTTGTCGAGCGGATTCATGGTTCGTTCGGGGGGAGGTTCAGCGCGAAGAGCGCGCGCGCCACGGCGGCGACGGCTCGGGGCCAGGCCTCCAGGTCGGCCACGGCGAGGGTTTCGCGCGGGGAGTGGTTGCCGCGGGTGGGCAACAGCAGGGGGACGACGGGCATCGTCGCGCCTTGCATGGGGAAGGCGCGGGCGTCGGTGCCGGAGTAATTGTAGACCTCGGTCTGGAGCGGCACGCCGCAGGCCAGCAGTTTGTCGCGGAGGGCGGGCGCCAGCAGGCACGAGGCATCGGAAAGGGTGACGACGGGGCCTTGGCCGAGCGCGACGCCTTGGGAGGCGTTCTCATAGGTCACGTCGAGCGCGAGCACGGCGTCGGCCCGGGCGTGGCGGGCGAGCACGGCCGCGCCGAAGCCGTTGACCTCCTCCATGGCGGTGGCGGCGACGATGACGTTGAACGCCGGCAAGAGTGCCGCGAAACGTTCGTGCCAGAGGGCGACGAGTGCGCAGGCGGCGCGGTCGTCCAGGAAGGGGCTCGTGACCAGGCCGTCCTTCGCCTCCCACCACGGCGCCCAGCAGAGACGGTCGCCCTTTCGGGCGCGGGCGTAGGGTTCGGAGAGGCGGGCGATCAGGGGCTGGCGGCGCGTCCAATCCTCGCCCGGCGCCTGGAGGGTGGCGGGGCGGGCGCGGCCGTCGGTCTTGAGCAGGAGCGTTTCGCCGCCCTCGGGGGCGATGCCGCCGAGGGGGAGCGCCTCCAGCTCGGTGGGCGAACGCACGGCGCTGACGATGAAGCCGGGGCTGTCCGCGTGGGCGACGAGGAGGAGGGTGTCGCTCTTCTTGCGCTCGCCGGGCTCCGCCAGGATGGCGTAGGTGCCGAGGCGGCGGATGTCGAGCCCCTGCCCGTGCCAATGTTGCTCCAGGATGTCAAAGACGGCACCCTCGTCGCCGGGGGTGGCATGCAGGGCGCACAGGGCCTTCAAGGTCTCAAGCATGGTCGTTCCCTCCCAGGCGCAGGACGCGGTCGAAGCCCGGCGGCACATGGTCGGGCCGGTGCGCCACGCAGAGCACCGTCAGCGCGGGCGTCTCGTCGAGCAAGCGCCCCAAGAGCCGCAGGAGGCGCTTGCGTTCGTCGTCCTCCAGGTTCATGCACAGTTCGTCGAGCAACAACAGGTCGGGCCCCGGCGTGAGCGCGCGCACCACCAGCGCCAGGCGCACGAGCCCGTCCGAGAGCGTCCCCACGGGGTTCTTCAGCCGCTCGTGCAGCCCCAATGCGGTGGCCAGCGCCACGGCGCGCTTGCGTTGGGCCGGTGTGGGACGCTTCCGCGCGCCCTCGCGGTCGAAGAGACCCGAGTGGATGAGCGCCTCCACCGTCTGCGACGGGTCGGCATAGGCCTGCATCTCGGGCGAGACCACGGCCATGCGCGAGCGCAGCGCCCATAGCGGCACGCCCGGGCCGAGCCGCTCGCCGAAACGCAGGATGTCGCACGCGTAGGCCATCGGGCAATCGCCCACGATGAGCGAGAGCAACGTACTCTTGCCGCTGCCGTTGGGCCCCACGACGAGCCACCGCTCGCCCGCGTGCACCTCCCAATCCAGCCCGCCGAAGAGGTCGCGCCCCTCCACCGCGTAATGCAAATCGCGCACGCGCAGCACCTCGGGCGTCGCCAACGGCGGCGGGTTTTTGCCCACCGCCATCAGTCCCGGCGGCGTGCCCACCGCGCGGAAGGCCCCCTGCCGCGCGATCGAGCCCGCCCGCAACCACAGGCGGTGCGTCACGCAGGGCGGGATCTCGTCCTCGTTGCGCGTGGTCAGCACCAACGTCCGCCCCTGCCCCGCCAACGCCCCGAGCGTCTCCCGGAACCGCCGTTGCATCACCGGGTCCAGCCCCGCGAAGGGATCGTCCAGCACCACGAGCGGCGTCATCCGCAACACCGCCCGTGCCACCATGAGGCGCCGTTGCTCCCCGTTCGAGAGTTGCAGCGTCAGCCGCCCCAGGAGCGGCCCCAGCGCCAACGCCTCCACCGCCCATTCCCGCAGCCGCGCGAAGGCCGCGCGCCGCTTCGGTTCCGGGTCGCGCACCTCAAAGGGCGAGATGTCGTTCACCGCCTCATAGGTCAGCGCCTCGTCCACCGTTTTCGATTCGTAGCCCACGCTCGTGTGCCAACGCGCGGCCGCCCAGTCGCCCCCCGCCTGCGCCGCCTGCCGCCCCACCGTCACCAAGGCAGCCTCGTCGGGGAACTGCGCGGCCAGGCGCGTCGCCAGCCACGTCTTGCCACTCTCCGCCGGCCCCGTCACCACCCACTGTTGCCCCTCCTCCACCGTCCAAGGCCGCCCGGCGACTTCCACCGTCCACGTCTTCATTTCGCCAGGACCTCCAGCACCCGCGCCCCAATCGCCGAATTGTCCAGATACGTGAAAAAGCCCTTCGCGATCATCTGCGCCGCCATCGCCATCAAAATCACGCCTGACACCTTCGAGAAGATCCGAATCACACTCTTGCCGAAGATCCGCTCCAGCGCCTCCGCGAAATACAGCAATGTCCCCAATGCC
The DNA here is from genome assembly GCA_949289005.1 of uncultured Lentisphaeraceae bacterium. Taxonomy (GTDB): domain Bacteria; phylum Verrucomicrobiota; class Kiritimatiellia; order RFP12; family DVOR01; genus Spyradenecus. Next base: position 24,198 of record CASEMQ010000038.1, on the reverse strand, counting down.
AACGTCGCCAAGACAAAGCCCGAGAACCCAAAGATAAAGGTGAACCACCCGCCTGCCCCCGACAGCGCCCCCGTCAGCGACTCCGCCCCGATGATGATGATGGGCGAGACGCACGCCGGCCCCATGATGATCGGAATCCCCAACGGCACCACGATGATGTCGTCCACGTTGCGCGGGCGGCTCTGCGCCGTCGGCGTCTCATGCCCCAACGCCAAATCCTTCGCCATCAGCATCAGCAAAATGCCCGACCCGATGCGGAAGCCCTCCAGATCCAACCCAAACAGCTTCAGGAAGCCATTCCCCGCGAAATACGCGATTGCCGCCACGATGACGGCCACCATCGTCGTCCGCACCGCCACATTGCGCTTGCGCGCGCTGCCCACCCCCTCCGTGAGCGACAAAAACATGTTCAGCACGAAAAACGGGCAGAACAGAAAGAACAACTTCACAAAGTTGCCCCAAGCAAACGTCAACGCCTCAATCATCTTGGCACCTCAACAACGTCTTGCCCACAAGTATACCACACCCTGCCGCCCGCCGTGGAAAACGGCGCGCCAGGATGCCACTCGCGGGTGTGGCCGGCCCGATGGCTCGGCCGTCCACCCGCGCAAGGGTTTCTTCGTTGTGCCCTACAATTGGCCGAAGGTTGCCGAGAGGCCGAGGGCGGCATCGAGGACGCGGCCGCGCAGGGAGCGGTAGCGCGTGTCGAGAAGCGACTTCGCGCCACGCAACGCCGTTTCATTGGCCTTGACACGTGCCTGAACCGCGTCGCGCTCTTTGTCCAATCGATTGAGCGTGGCGGAGAGGAAAAGCCCTTTGTTGCGGCGCGCCAGGGTCTTCTCGTCGCCGATTTCCCGGATGCGGGCGCGATCGGCGGCGATTTTCCGCTCCAATGCGGCCAGCCGCGTGACATAGGCGACGAACTCTTCATGCGCGGGGGTGCCTTGGACGAGGCCGATGTCGTACCGGCCAACAAATGCCTTGGCGAGTTTCTCCGGACGCGAAGGATCGAAACGCCACTCGAAACCGTTTTCCTTGAAAACGGCAGTGAAGGGGGTGCCGGCGGGGACGACCGGCTTGAGGATGACGACGTCGGGCAGGCTCTTGACGACCGTGTCGCCGTCAATCCACGAGGTGCCCTCCGATTCCTTCGTGACCAGGGGTGCGGAGGCGGTACATTCCAAGGTGGTGAAGTCGCCCTGGACGGAGACGATTTTCGTGACCGTCAGCTTGTCCGTGCAGCCGATTTCGGCGAAGCGGGCATGGATACGGGCGGCAAGGGCGGCGTTTTCCTTGGCCTCGCGTTCGGCCTGTTCCTTGGCCTGTTGGGCGGCGAGGGCGGCCTCGCGGGCTTTGCGTTCGGCCTCTTCCTTGGCGCGTTGCGCGGCAAGTTCGCGTTCGCGGGCTTGACGTTCGGCCTCCTCCTTGGCGCGTTGCGCGGCCTCTTGTTCCTTCACGACGAGCGCTTGCTCGGCGTAGGCGGCGGTACCTTCCATCAAGTAGGGCTCCTGGATGGATTTGAGGCGGCTTTCGGGAACGACGCCACTCCAGAGGTTCGGGGATTTTGGGATGGCGTCCATCAGCCACATATCGAGGAGCCCATCCTCGGAGAGTTTGAGGATGGCGGGGGCGGAGGCGTTGCGCCCGCGTTCCCAACGAATGGTCGCCGTAAGCTGTTTGGTGGGTTTGACGAGCAACTCCACGGTCTTCTTGTCGCCCAACAGCGCCTTGCGGTAGAGCGTCTCGCGCGGACGGTAGGTAACGGTGAAGGTGTGGCGGCGCATTTTGCCGAGGTCTTCCCAGTTGTCGGCGACGGCGACGATGTCGCAATCGACCCCGCCAAGCGCCTTCTCGATCATGGCCTCCAGTTTCGGGGTGTAATCGAAACAGCCACAGAGGGAGACAAGCGCCGCCAAGGCGGCCAAGAGGATTGTTCTACGCATGGTTCGGTTCCTTCTCGCAAGAGTCATTTCTCGAAGGCATCCGCGCGACCGAGCAAGACGTCGGCGATGCCGGAGAGTTCGGTTTCGGAGTCGTCGAAAAGGCCCTTCACACCCTCCCAGAACCCTTCCCCGGAGGCGGCCTCCTCCGAGCCTTCGGGGGCGAAGAAGGAGCCATCCTCCACGGAATCGATGATGGCCTGGAGTTCGGCGGAGGCCGGATGGTCCGCGAAGTCCTCCGCGCTCAGGGTGTCTTCCGCCCGGGCAGTTTCCGTGGTGTCGGAGGCTTGCTCAATGCCGTCGATTGGCGTCATGGCTCACATTCCCTTCCTCAGCGCCCATATTGGCGTTGGATATACTGTTGAAAGAGGTGCGCGTCGGTACGCTTCACCCCGGAGTCGTCCGCGTGTTCCTGTCGCTCGGGCTCGGCGGCGGGCTCCGTTTCCTCGGTGTGCGTGTCGCCATTGTCATAGGTTCGCTCATTCTGCGGGGTTTCCACGCCGTCCCCGGGGGCGGTGGCGACCTCCGTGCCGGAGGTTTCGGGTGCACCTTCCGTCCCTGTGTCGACCTCGGGCTCGGGAATCCAATCGCCGGCGTCGTCCGTATCGTCCGCCTGCGGCGTTTCGTCGGCCCAGCCGAGCGCCTCGCGCGTCAGGGAGACGGACTGGCGGTCGGCTGCGATTTTGTCGAGTTCGGCCTTGTAGTCCTCGATACGCGCCTCGGCGTCGGCCTTGAGGTCGGCGGCATCCGCGGCGCGTTCGGGCGAGGCGTCGGGATCGTCCAGGATGGCATCGAAGCGTTCGATGAGCCCCTCGTCGATCTCCCACTCGCGGGAGAGGTCCTCGATGCGGTTGTCTTGCGCCTCGGCCTCTTTGTCCCAGTTGGCCTCAACGTCCTCGCGGGAGGTTTCGCCTTTGTCGATGGCCGATTGGATTTCCTCCGCCTTGTCCTCGGCGAAGGTGGTGTCCGTGTCGTCGGCCTCGGCGCGCAGTTCCTCGCCGCGCGCCTCCACGTACCGCTCGGCCAAGCCGCTTTCGGCCCGGGTGTTCTCCGCGTTCTCGGTGTCGTCGATAGCCATCACAGCATCTCCTGCCAGAGTTCGTAAAGGAAGAGCCCAAGGATGACGAGCGCACCGAGCAACTGCACCACGCGCGCCCGATTGACGAAAAGCCGCGTGAGGAAGAGAATGCCCTGTGCGCCGCCGGCGACCAGATAAACCGCCGTGCGGGCATTGTCCAAGCCATAATCGGCAAGGTGGAAGCACAGCGCGCAAACCACCGTGGCCACCACCGACACCATCGTCAACCGCGCTGTCCAATCCGCCACGACCTTCACGGTAATCAACGTATCCTTGCACGGTGTGTGCGTCGTGACACCCAAACGAGCGCCTGCGAAGTCGGACACCCCGAACACGATTAGTTGCCGCGTTGATTCCTGCGTGACGGCGAAAACCCATTCGCCTGGCACCTTCTCAACGAGTTTACCGGGAAAATCGGCAGAGCCGAAGACCTTGGGGAGCCCGTCCGGATCGGTCGAGAAACTCAAGTATGGAAACCGCTTCAAGACTTTCGCGAGCCCCTTGTGTCGATCCATCGCATAGCGATAGCGGGGGACAATGCGCAGGTTCCGCCTTGGGCAAAGGCGTACGCGCCACGCATCGCCCTCGCCGGAAATGCGCGTCTGCCTATCCTCGGAGGCCAGGGAAACGTCCACTCCAATCGGTTGCGGGTAAACTCGCAACACGAAACACAGCTGTTGCCCGCCATGCGTCAGCGTCACGTCGTAAACATCCGCCTCCGGCACTTCGATAGTGAGTTGCCCCGCGGCATCGGTTACCTTGGGCAAAGCGTGGTGCGCGTCAGGCGTACGCGCCTCGACCTCCCAACGCATCCCTTCGGACGAGAGCCGCTCGCCGTGCGGATTGAGCCAAATGGGGTCCAAACAAACACTCGTCCCGGCAAAGAGCACGACGTCGGTGATACGCCCCTCTTCCTCAAGAACCGTGACCCACTTCGCGTCCAACCACTTTTTCGCCACGCGCACGCGGCTCTCCGTGGAGGCTTGCGACGAGGAGACGCAGGAGACCTCGAAGCGGCGTTGGTCGAGCCCGCCGTTCCAGACGCACGAGACCTCGGCCGTGCCATAGATGGCGAGGCCACGCCAAATCGCCCGGTCGCCCTCCACGCGGACGGCGATGGAGTCCTCGCCGGGATGGACGGCGAAGGTCGGGGCGGTGCCGCCCGTGATTTCCGGGAACGTCTCCGCCCACGGCACGCTCCAGCGCAACGGCCGATAACATTCGGCGTCGCGCTCCACCTTGGCGGGCGGCTCCAGGAGCAACGTCGGCCGGCACCCACCCAAACGCGCCAGGCGCGCCTGGTCGTCCGGCGTGACGCAAGGCAGGTTCGCGCTCTCCAACAGAGTCCGGAAGTGCGTCTTGGCGCAGGCGTGGCGCAGGAAGGCGGCGAGCGCCCCCGGCACGTCTTGCTCATCGGGCAAGCCCCAAAGGAACCAATCGGCGCCGATTGCATCGTTCACCATCTCCGGGCCGCCTTGGGTGACGCCCGGGGCAATCAACGCCCCGCGCGTGCCATCGGCCACGGACACGCTCCGCGCCTGAATCACCGAAGGCCACCCCTCAGGCGTGGCCACGACGGCACTCAACGCGCCCTCGGCGGCATACGCGGCCAATGCCTCGATGGTCTCGGCCAGGACAAACTCCACCCCCAAGCCATGCTTCAGCGCCGCGCGCCAACCCTCGTCCGCCGCCTCGCCAAGTGCCCGCTCCAGCCATTCGCGACGCTCGCGCGTCGCGTATTCCCCGAAGAGCGCCACGTAGACGGTGCGTTGCAGGTAGGGCGCCTGGCCGGCCGCTTGGTCCAGTTCGGCGAAACGCTGTTCCAGCGGGAGGTCGACCGCGTTCGGCAACGGTTTGGCCGTCAATTCGCCGAAGGTCCCATCGTTGGCGGCCCGGTGGAAGCGCAGCATCCCCTCGAAATAGCGCCGTTCGAAGGTATCGCCGTAAAGCGTCACCGCATAACCGGAGCGGCCCCTGGCGCTCAGGAGCGCACCCCAACCCTCATGCAAAGGGAGCGCGTAGACCCGGCGGCGGACCGTGCTCAGGTTTTGGAAGTTTGCCTGGCTTTGCAGGCACCCGTCCACGGCCACCAGATGGTGCTCGGGCACGTAGGCATCCAAAAGAATGGTGCAAACGTTAGTTGCCATGTGTGGATTCCTTCACGTTGGTTTTGGGAGGGAAGCAGGCATCGCGCAACGCGCGCAAATCCTTGACGTCTTGTTTCGTCCCGCCGGAGGCGATGCAGCCGCTTGCCAAATAATGCGCCAAGAGCCCGGCGGCCACGTTGCGATTGACAAGCGTTGCCGTCTCCGGAGACAACCCCGTCGCAAGCCCCAGATTGCCCACCGTTCTCAGGACGAAGTCGCAGAGACCGTGCTGCCCCTTTGCCGAGAGGGTGGCGTTCGTGGGCTTGCGATCGCCCCGCGCCCACGCCGCGCCGGCCGCCAGTTCCCGCCAATAGGTCTGCAACCCCAACAACTCGACGATCGTGCCGCCGAGCTGATCGAGGCGGGTCTTTTCCGTGAGCCCCTCGAAGAAGCGCGCCAAGCGGGCGGAGGCTTCGCGAATGGCCGCCTCGGAGAGCGGCACGGGCGGGACCTCCTGCAAGGGTTCCGCCTCGTCCTTTGCCAAGGCGCCGAAGAGCGCGGCACCGCGTTTTTCGGCTTCATGCGCCCGCGCCAAGCGGGCCTCGATGGCCGCGATGGCGGCCTGTTGGGCGTCCCACGCGCCGGGCGCGAGACGCTCGCAGATTTCCTTCCGGGCGGGGCCGGCCACCCAGGCACGGAGGTCCTGGGCGGCGCGTTCGGCCTTGTCGTCGTCGAGCGCGGCCCACGCGGCCAGGCGGTGGGCGATTTCGCTTTGGAGCGCCCGATAGGCATCCGGCGTGGAACGCTCCTCGGGCGTACACGCCTTCTCGGCACGATGCTCGGGCGCGCGATCCACCAAGGTGAGCACGGGCGCGCGCCACGTGTTCTGGAAGACGACGGCGACGCCGGGGTTGAGCTTGGCGATTTCCTGTTTCTGCCAATCGTCCAAGGCCAACGCCTTGGCCATCGCCTCGCAATCCTGCTGTTCGGGCAGGCGCATGACGATTTTGGTGTTGGTGTTGCGCGTGGCGCAAATGTCGAGCGCGCCGGGGGATTGGTCGACGACGAGGAAGCCTTCGCCATAGGTGCGCATTTCGGCGATGGCGTTGCCGAGCGTCTCGATGGCCTTGGCGACCGTCGCGCCATTGCCCTCGGTCACAGTGTTGGCGTTGCGTAGGAGGTTATGCGCCTCCTCGAGCACGGTAACGTGGCGGAGCGCGGCATTGCGGATGCCGGTGCGGAGCGCCTCGTCGGCATGGTACTCCGAAAGCGCCATCACGAGCATGCCCATGATGAGCGCCTTGGTCTCGGCCGACCCAAGCCGGCTCAGGTCCACAATGCAGTTCGAGGCAAAGAGCGTCTCGGCCGGGATGTCCTGCGTGCCCCGGAAAACCGCGCCCAACAAACCGCTGGCCAACGACTCGACGCGCGTAACAAGCGCGCCGGTGTAGATGCCCTTGGCGCGCTCGTCGTAATCCGACTCTTGAATGACCGTGCGCAGACAGCCGATGAGCCTAGCGAAGGTTGGGAAGCTCGGCTCCCCATCACGCGTGAAGCAGGAATGGAAGAGGTTCCACCCGCAATCGACATACGCACGCTCCACGGCCTTCTTAAGGAACATCGGCTGCGCTTCCGTCATCTCCCAACACGACGAGAAGACCGAGAGCAGACGATCGATATGCTCCAGCACGTGGACGCTCGCCGGGAAGCGGAAGGGGTTGATGCGCAGCAGTTGCCCCACGCAGGGGTGCGTGGAAAAGACCGAGATGGGCGAGCCATCCGCGTTGCGCACCCACCGGAAGTCATTGCGGTACTCGCCCTTGGCCGGCTCGATCGCCAGGAAGGGCACGCCTGCGCGCACGAACCCGTCCAAAAGCACGCCCACGGTGTTCGACTTTCCGGACCCCGTCGCGCCCGTGACCAGGCAATGCCCCGTGAAGGCGTCCAAGTCCAGTTCCACGGCCCGCCCCCCACCTTGCCCGGCATTCGCGTGGGCCCCGTCGCGCCGCCCCAAATGATAAACGTCCCCCAGGCGCAACGTCCGCCGCGCGCCGCGATGCGTCGTGTCCACCGTCAGCACCGAACGTTCGAAGGCCGCCATCTCGTCCACCACCAGCCCCGGAACCGATTGCATGGGCAACGGCAGAAACCACGGCAAATCCTTGCCGCTGACGAGCGAGCCGGGCGTCATCTCCCAATAGGGCGACCCTTCACGCCCCCCGCGCAACGTCGGGTGCTCGCCGTTCAGGATGGAGGCCAAGAGCGCCGCTTGGCGCGGTGTCTTGGTGCCGTCGTAGGCGCGCGCCCCGGCCGCGCCGTCCCATAGGCTCAGATAAGCGCGCTCGCCATCGCTCTCGTCGCCGCAGACCAACGCCTTGTAGGCGTTCGCGGCCAAAAGCGCGTTCGTCGCGTTGTCCGCCACGAAATAGGCCGCGCACTCCCAGAGCCCGAACCCCTCCGCGCACCGCATCCGCTCCAACGCCGCCTCCAGACGGGCAATCAGCTCGGCCACGTTCTTGTTCGTCGTCTCCAACGTCACCCCGCGCGTGACCCCACGCGTGTCCGTCTCGCTGGAGCCTTCGGTCGCCGTCACCGAGACACCGACGCTCTTGCCGCGCGTCTCCCCGGTGGACTCCGAGACACCCTGCGTGACGCTGTGCGAATAGGAGGAACTGCTCGTGCTGGAACTGCTCGACCCGAACGACGACGAGCCGCCTTGGCTCCCGGAGAACGACGAGGACGACGACGAGCCGCTCGTGTAACTCGAGGAGTGCCCCGTGCTCTCCGTCTCGGACCAACTCGTCCCCCGCGTATGCGTGACGCTATAGGAATCCGTCTCCGAGCGCCCCGTGCTTTTGGAATACGAGAGGCCGATGGCCTTGCTCTCGCTGGTCTGCACGCTTTGGCTGACCTTCTGCGCGGGGGAGAGCTCCGTGTAGAGATTTTCCAGCACGCGCCGACGTCGGGCCGCGGCCTCGGGCGGCACCGCCTGCGCCACCAAGATGGCCGTGTAGCTGTGCCCCAACATCACGTCCACCAGGCTCTCCAGCCCCTGCCGCAACGGCTCGCCCTTCGCGTCCCGCTTCGCCGAGGGAATGGCCGAGACCACCGCAATCTCGCACTGCCCACGGCGCAAAATCCGCCGCTGCAACTCCTCCGTCTCCTCGCCCTGCAACTCAGCCGAAAAGTCCGTCCCCGGGAAATACCCCTGCGCCAAATCGCGAAACTGCCCGGCCGTCGCCTCCCGATCCCGCGTGTGCGTCCGAATGCCCAAATAGAACGACACCGTCGTCCGGCGCGTCAGCGGGTCGTAGTCGCTATCCAACACAAAAAAGACCGACGGGCTCCCCGCGAAACCATGAAGCCCCAGATAAAACGGCTTCAGCCGCTCGCGCGGATCCTCGTCCGGCCGGAAGACCAAATGCCGCACCCGAAAAAGCGAAACCTGCCTCCGCCCTTCCGTGAAGAAATCCTCCCACGACCCCCGGCCTTCTCCCAACACCGGCCAACGCGCGGAAAGTCCCTCCAGATACGTGCGCCCCAACAACCGATCCGTCCGCGCCAACACCCCCGCGAACCCCTCCGGGTCGCGCGGCTCAAGCGGCGCCACGTCCGTCGCCTCGTTCGTGGTCGGCAACAACGGCTCCCAACGCCCGCCCGCCCGCGAAGACCGCGCCACCGCCATCGTCCGCGCCACCTCGATCGTCGCCGCCCCCGTCGCCGCCTCGATGCCCCGCCCCTCCTCGCCGGAGGAAGGCACCCCCAACGACATAAAGAGTGCCATCCCGTCCACCCGCTTCTCGTCTCCGTCGCCCATGCCTCAACCTTTCGCGCAAAACCATGCCCGCTCATGGGAATCGTGTCCCAAAACGCATTGATAATACCACCCCCCCCCATAGAGTCAAGCGCAAATGTACGGCCGTTTCAGGGTGTTTGATGATTTGCAGTCCACTTTCGGCCGCGTCCCCGATTTTCCCCAAGCCCTTCGCTACAGCGTTCGCTTTTCGCTTCACGCACGCTCCGCTGCCACCCACGAAAAACAACACCCCGGGGCGAGCCGCCCCCGGCTTCGTCCCCCCTGAGGAATGTCCGTCGCCCAAGCGCCTCCCCTCAGCCAAGCCGGCGCTGGAGATCGCGGAGTTCGTCGCGGAGAATGGCGGCGCGCTCGAATTCGAGCGCCTCGGCGGCCTGGCGCATCTCGCGCTCCAAGGCGGCGACGGCGGCCAAGAGATCGTCGCGCGACAGGTCGCCCTCGGCGACGAGGAGCCCGCCGTTCGCGGGGGCGGTGGGGCGGCCTTTGGCGGCGGCGCCGCGGCCCCGCTTGTTGCGGGGGGCATCGTGCGCGTTGGGCGCGGCGGAGGCGGCGCCGGGGGTGCCCTCGGCGGCGAGATCCTCGTTGATGGCGCGGCGGACGGTGTGCGGGACAATGCCGTGGGCGTCGTTGTAGGCCCGCTGTTTGGCGCGGTGGGTGCGGGTAACCTCCAAGACGGCGCGGATGGCGGGGGTCTCCTGGTCGGCATAGAGGATGACCTTGCCCTCGACGTTGCGGGCGCAGCGGCCGGCGGTCTGGATGAGCGAGGTCTCGGAGCGCAAAAAGCCCTCTTTGTCGGCATCCAGGATGGCGACGCGGGTGACCTCGGGCAGGTCGAGCCCCTCGCGCAACAGGTTCACGCCGATGAGCGCGTCGAAGTCGCCGCGGCGGAGCCGCCCCAAGACGTCCACGCGGGCGATGGCGTCCAGGTCGGAATGGAGCCATTCGGCACGGATGCCGATGTCGGCGAGATATTGCGAGAGGTCCTCGCAGGCGCGCTTGGTGAGGGCGGCGACAAGGGTGCGGCCGCCGCGCTCGGCGTTGGCGCGGATCTCCTCGATGAGGTCGTCGATCTGCCCGGCGAGGGGGCGAATCTCGACGACGGGGTCGAGCAACCCGGTGGGGCGGATGACCTGTTCGGCCTCGAGTGCGGCGACCGTGCGCTCGTGCGGGCCGGGCGTGGCCGAGACGTAGAGGATGCGGGGGACGCGCGCGTCAAACTCATCGAAGGTGAGCGGGCGGTTGTCCTTGGCCGAAGGCAGGCGGAAGCCATTGTCCACCAACACTTGCTTGCGCGCCTGGTCGCCGTTGTACATCGCGCGGATCTGGGGGAGCGTGACGTGGCTCTCGTCGATGATGCAGAGGAAGTCCGGCCCAAAGTAGTCGATGAGCGTGGGCGGCGGCACGCCCGGCGCGCGGCCGGCCAAAGGCGCGGAGTAGTTCTCGATGCCGGTGCAGTAGCCCATCTCCGCGAGCATGGCCAGGTCATACTCCGTGCGTTGGCGGAGCCGTTGCGCCTCGAGCAACTTGCCGGCGGCGTCGAGCTGGGCCAGGCGTTCCTTCAGCTCGGCCTTGATCCGCTCCACGCCGCCCATGAGCTGGCTTTTGGGCATGACGAATTGCTTGGCGGGCGAAAGCAGGCACGAAGGCATCGCCCCGCCCACCTTGCCCGTGAGCGCGTTGACCGCGCGCAACCCCTCGATCTCGTCGCCGAAGAAGGAGACGCGGATGCCCTCGGTGGAATACGAGGGGAAGATGTCCACCACGTCGCCGCGCACGCGAAAGACACCCGGATGCGGGTCGTAATCGTTGCGCTGGTACTGGATTTCCGTTAGTTGGGCGATGAGCGTCTCGCGGGAGATCGCCTGCCCCTCGTGCAGGGCAATCATCAACCCGCGGTAGTCCTCCGGCGAAAGCAAACCGTAGATGCACGAGACGGACGCCACGATGATCACGTCTTTGCGCCCAAGCAACGCGTGCGAGGCCGCCAGTCGAAACCGCTCCAAATCCTCGTTGATGGAGGCGTCCTTCTCGATGTACGTATCCGTCTGCGGGATGTACGCCTCGGGCTGATAGTAGTCGTAGTACGAGATGAAGTACTCCACCGCGTTGTCCGGGAAAAACGCTTTCAACTCCGCGTAGAGTTGCGCCGCCAGCGTCTTGTTGTGCGAGATGACAAGCGTGGGCCGCTCGAAGCGCGCGATGACGTTGGCCATCGTGAAGGTCTTGCCGCTGCCCGTCACCCCCCGCAGGATGGCACGCCCCGCCCCGCCCGCGAAGCCGCCGACAATCGCGTCGATGGCCTCGGGCTGGTCACCCATCGGCGCAAAGGGCGCCACCAGGCGAAAGTTCGCCGGGCCGCCCCCGCGCTCGTTCTCGAACCGCGTCTCCAGCATGCCCGCGCCGCCCCGGCGCCCGCTCACTTCACGCCAATGCGCTGGGCAAAGAGGATCTCGTCCTTCTCGCGCCCCAACGCCGTCGCCAGCTTGGCGCGGTCGATCGACCCCATGAAGACGCTGTTCCACCCCTGCGACGTGCAGAAAAGGTAGACATTCTGCCCCACAAAGCCCACGTCCGCCAACGCCGCGTCGCGCGACTGCACGGCCTTGTCATAGAAGAAAACCAAGAAGACCGAGGCCCCGCGGCGCTGATCCTCCAAATCCACGCACGCCGGCGTCTCCGTGAGCGTGTTCGCCACCGGATCCCACGTGAACAAACCCTTCTCGGTGAGGACGGCGATCTGGATCTCGCGCTTGTCCATCGCCGAAGGCGCGGTGCGCTTGCCATCGCCCCCCGTCGCGTCCTTTCGGGTGATGCCATTGGCCGCCCACAGCAAATCGGACAACTGTTGCGGGGTGGGTGCCTCGCCCGCCGTGCGGCGGCTCGTCGCGCGTTTGGCCAACGCCTCCATCAACGGCATCCCGCCCGTCGTCCGCGGCGCGGGCAACCGCACATCCTCGGCCATCAACGCCGCCGCGCACACCATCGACAACAAAGCGAACATCGGTTTCATCAGGCTCATACAGCAATCCTTTCTTCCAAAAAACGTCCCCAGTATAACACAGCCGCCACGCCCCCGCACCTCGCCCCAGCCCCAAAACCCACCCCTGCCTACCGCCGTTTCCCCACGTTCTCCAGACCGCCCCCGAGCCGCATCGGCGCGGGCAAGGCGCAACCGGGCACAGCCGGGCGTCGTGGCCAAGTGCAACCTATTGTCATGAAAGAAGTTGGAATGGTGCCGGGGGAGGGACTCGAACCCTCACGCTTTAGGGGCGGCAGATTTTGAGTCTGCTGTGTCTGCCATTTCACCACCCCGGCAAGAGTGGAGCGGGTGAAGGGAATCGAACCCTCGTGACCAGCTTGGAAGGCTGGGGCTCTGCCATTGAGCTACACCCGCGAAGGGCACGAAACCGTATCACTTGGCCATAAATTGTACCAAAACGCCCAACCAAACGCCAGCATTATTTTTGCCTACCGCGGCGATGAATCGTCCACAATGTAATTGCGCAGGCGAAAGGAAGAAGAGAAAGCGGAAAGAAGGCGGACTGGCAGAGGTCGAGGCAAGGCAGAAGAGGGGGGCGATCGTTCTGCCAAAGGGGAAACTCCGCCACCGCCCGCGCAAGACGAAGAGAGGTGTATCCCAAGGTGCGCCAATGCATAGCATAGGACGCAGGGGAAAAATGCATGAAAAAGAGGGGTGGGTGAAGGGGATGGGCGGCTATACTGAAGGGCGTTCGATTGTGCTGACTTGGATCGGAAAGGAACGTGGCATGAAATGCATTGCGGGTGTGGCGTTGGTATTGGCGGCAATCGGGACGCTTGGGGCGGAGCGCGTGGCGGAGTTCGATTGCACCGCGCCGACGCCCGTGCCGGAGCCGGAGGCGAACATGGGCGGCAAGGCCGCGGACGGTACGGACTATGGCATCAACCGGCGCTATTTCACGCGCGACGGCAAGCCGTGGTTTCCCGTGATGGGCGAGTATCACTATCTGCGCGACGACCCCTCGGAGTGGGCGCGCGGGTTGGCGAAGATGAAGGCGCTGGGGTGCGACGTGGTGGCCACGTACGCGCTGTGGAACCATCACGAGCGCAAGCAGGGGGAATGGAAGTGGGACGGGCGCGAGGAACTGCGGCGCTTCATCCAACTGGCGCAGGAGCAGGGGCTGATGGTGTGGTTGCGCTTCGGGCCCTATTGCAACGCGGAAGCCAAGCACGGCGGCCGCCCCGATTATGTGATGGCCTACCCGCACCAACGCTCGAACGCGGGCAAGGAATACTGCGCGGCCGCGAAGCGGTGGTACGGCCAGGTGGCCGAGCAGGTCAAGGGGCTTTTCGTCAAGGATGGCGGCCCTATCGTGGGCATCCAGTTGGAGAATGAGTTCGCCTCCGGCAAGCCCGACCACATCGACTGGCTCTACGAGACGGCGCGCGGCTTCGGCATGGTAACGCCGTACTACACGGTTACGGCCAACACGCGGGCCGACTTCGCCTCGGGCCGTTACCTGCCGCTCCAGGGTGCCTATCCTTACCGTTTCTGGGGGAACTTTGGGCGGCCAACGCAGGACTTCCTCTACAAGAGCGAGACGTGGGGCGCGATGTTCAATGAGTACAAGGACTACTACGACCCCGCACGCTTCATGGTCGGTTTCTGCGAGATGGGCGCGAGCATGGACAGCGCCTGGAACCACCGTATTCGCGTGGAGACCCGCAACGCCGAGGCGCTCGCGCAGGACACCCTCGGCCGCGGCGGCAATCAGTTCGGTTACTACATGTTCCACGGTGGCACGCAGGACCACGCGCTCAAGGATCCCGGCGGCCCCATCTCCTACTACGACGGCGCGCCCGTCAGCGCGTTCGGCCGCTACAACGAAAACGGCAAGGGGCTCAAGCTCATCCACAGCTTTGTGCGCGACTTCGCGCCCGAGTTCGTCCCCACGCAGCCCGTTTACGTGAAGGGCATCGCCAAGGACCCGCGCGACGCGGAGTCCCTCCGCGCCGTGGCGCGCGACAAGGACGGTGCCGGCTTCGTGCTCATGAGCACCTTCCAGAACTACGTGGCGATGGCGGACCAACGCGACGTCCGCTTCCGCCTGGCCCTGCCCGGCGGCAAGTCGCTCACCTTCCCCTCCGAGCCCTTCACGCTCAAGGCGGGAGCCTCGTTGCTTTTCCCCTATAACCAAACCTTTGGAGGCGTTCCGCTTGTCTATGCCTCGGCGCAGCCCTTCGCGCGCCTCGGCGACACGCTCTTCTTCTACGCGTGCGAGGGCATTGTCCCCGAGTTCGCCTTCCCGGCCGGCACGGCGGTGAAGGGCATGACGCGACGACCCGTCCTTGGCATTCACGAGGGCTGCGTGACCGTCCGCCCCGAGCCGGGGCTCGATTCCGCCTTCACAGTCGGCACGGCCACCTACGTCACGCTCACCCGCGCCCAGGCCGAGCAGGCGTGGCGCCTCAATCTCGGCGGCGCCGAGCGGCTCGTGCTCACCGCCGCCTCGCCCTACACGCTCGACGGCGGCAAGACGCTCACGCTCACGGATGCCGACCCCGCGAAACTTGTGGCACGTGTCTTCCCCGCGCCCGCCGGCGCCCCGCGCGAGGGGTTCTTCGGCGTGGCGCGCCCCGCGTCCGTCCCCGCCGCGCCGATTTTCGAGTCGAAGTGGGAGAAGAAGGCCCCCGGCGAGTGGTCGCTCACCGTGGACGCGCTCCCCAAGGGCGCCGACAACCTGTGGCTGACGGTGGATTACGTGGGCGACAACGCCGTCTTCTCGGTCGATGGCAAGGCGTACACGGACAATCTCTACAATGGCGAGTTGTGGCACATCGCCCTGCGGCGCTTCCTCCGGGATGGCAAGCCCCACACCTTCGCCTTCCGCGTCGCGCCCTTCAATGCCTCGGTCAGGGGGTTGCCCAAAGAGGCGCTTCCCAAGAATGAAGCCGAGGCCAAGGGCGTCATCCGCGCCGTCACGGTCCGGCCCGAGGTCGCCGTCTCGCTCCCCATCGCGCCGTGAATGCGTCGCGCGAGCGGTCGAGACGAAAGGCGCCGCCCGAGCCAAGTCGGTTCGGGCGGCGATTTTTCGTGGGCTGGCGGGGTCAGGCGTGGCGGCCGCGGAGGGCGTTGAGGCGGGCGGTGACGGGGAGGGGGCCGACGAGGGGGCGGGCGTAGTCGAGGAAAAGGCCGGTGACGTTGTTGCCCTCGGCATTGATGTATTTGTCCGGGAGGGCGCGGGTGTGTTTGGCCACGGCGGCGAGGGGGGCGATGGCGTAGTCGATCTGGTAGGTGGCGCCGGGGAGGCGGGTCATGGTAACCGTGCCGTTCTGGTATCTGCCGCCGACGGCGGACTGGACGGCGACGGAGCCGACGAGACGGGCTTCGTTGGCGTCTGTCTCGGAGACGCAGCCGACGAAGCACCGCTGG
The DNA here is from genome assembly GCA_949289005.1 of uncultured Lentisphaeraceae bacterium. Lineage (GTDB taxonomy): Bacteria > Verrucomicrobiota > Kiritimatiellia > RFP12 > DVOR01 > Spyradenecus. Next base: position 8,867 of record CASEMQ010000038.1, on the reverse strand, counting down.
ATGAAGCCGAAGGTGTCGGCGCGGACGCGGGCGACCTTGAGGCGGGCGCGGATGGCGGCGGCGAGGTTTTCGCCGAGCGCGCCGGAGGTGAGCTGGCGGTTGCCGTGGGCGTCGGTCTCGGTGGAGAAGGCCTCGGCGATGGGGACGCCGTCCGGGCCGCGGATGCCTTCGGAGACGGCGACGACGCAACGGCCGTGGCGGCTCATGCATTCGGCGACGTCGGCGACGAAGCGATTGAGGGTGAAGGGGCGTTCGGGGAGGTAGATGAGGTGGGGGCCGTCGTCCGGGTCTTGGCGGGCGAGGGCGGCGGCGGCGGCGAGGAAGCCGGCGTTGCGCCCCATGATGACATCGATCTTGACGCCGCCGAGGGCGCGGTTGTCGAGGTCGTCGCCGCGGACGGCGCAGGCGACGAAGCGGGCGGCGGAGCCGTAGCCGGGGGTGTGGTCGTTGCAGAGGAGGTCGTTGTCGATGGTCTTGGGGATGTGGAAGCAGCGCAGGTCGTAGCCTTGGCGCTCGGCCTCCTCGGCGATGATGTTGGCGGTCTCGGCGGAATCGTTGCCGCCGATGTAGAAGAAGTAGCGGATGTCGCGCTTGGCGAGGATGGCGAAGATGGCGCGGCAATCCTCGGCGGTGGGTTTGCGGCGGACGGAGCCGAGCGCGGAGCTGGGGGTCTGCGCGACGCGCAGAAGGACCTCCTCGGGCTCGGCGCGGAGGTCGACAAAGGCTTCGTCGAGGATGCCTTGGATGCCGTGGAGCGCACCGTAAATCTCGACGATTTTGGAGGATGCCTTGGCGGCGAGGACGGCGCCGACGAGGCTTTGGTTGATGACCATCGAGGGGCCGCCGCTTTGGGCGATGAGCATGTTTCCTGTCATGGCGCGTTCCTGAGGGGGTGGGGCGGGGATACGAAAAAAGCCCCTCCCGGGGAAAGGAGGGGCTTGCGGGGCGGGTCAGCGGAGGGCGGAGGCGATGCGGGCCATCGCCTCCTCGACGCGGGCGCGGTCGTTGAAGGCGGAGATGCGGATGTAGCCTTCGCCGCATTTGCCGAAGCCTGCGCCGGGGGTGGTGACGACCTGCGCCTTGTGGAGGAGCGTGTCGAAGAAGTCCCAGGAGTCGGCCTTGACGTTGACCCAGACGTAGGGGGAGTTGTCGCCGCCCACGCAGTCGAGCCCGAGGGCGCGGATGCCGGCGCGGATGAGCTTGGCGTTGCCGAGGTAGTAATCGACCTGCTGGGTGGTCTGGCAAGCGCCGTCTTGGGAGTAAACGGCCTCGGCGGCGCGTTGGACGGGGTAGGAGACGCCGTTGAACTTGGTGGTGTGGCGGCGGTTCCACATGGGGTGGAGCGGGATGGGCGTGCCGTCCGCGGCGTAGGCCAGGAGGCCCTTGGGCACGACGGTGAAGGCGCAACGCACGCCGGTGAAACCGGCCTTTTTGGAGAAGGAGCGGAACTCGATGGCGCAGTCGCGCGCGCCGGGGATCTCGTAGATGGAGTGGGGGATGGCGGGGTCGCGGATGAAGGCCTCGTAGGCCGCGTCGAAGAGGATGAGGGCCTTGTTGGCGCGGGCGTAGTCGACCCAGGCCTGGAGCCGTTCGCGGGTGGCGACGGCGCCGGTGGGGTTGTTGGGGAAGCAGAGGTAGATGAGGTCGAGCGGCGCGCCGGCGGCGGGGGGCGCGGGGACGAAGCCGTTGGCGGCGTTGCCTTCGAGGTAGACGAGCCCTTGGTAGCGGCCATCGGCGGCGGGGCCGGTGCGGCCGGCCATGACGTTGGTGTCGACGTAGACGGGGTAGACGGGGTCGGGGATGGCGATGCGCAGGCCATCGCGGGCGAAAAGCTCCTGGATGTTGGCGCAGTCGCACTTGGAGCCGTCGGAGACGAAGATTTCGTCGGGGGCGATGTCGCAGCCGCGTGCCCGGAAGTCGTTTTGGGCGATGGCCTCGCGGAGGAAGGCGTAGCCTTGCTCGGGGCCGTAGCCGCGGAAGGTGGCGGCGTGGCCGAGTTCGTCCACGGCCTTGTGCATGGCCTCGAGGCAGGCGGGCGCGAGGGGGAGCGTCACGTCGCCGATGCCCAGGCGGATGACATCGGCGCCGGGGTTGGCCTCTTGGTAGGCCTTGACGCGCTTGGCGATGTTGGAGAAGAGGTAGGAAGCCTGCAGTTTGCCGTAGTTTTCGTTTGCGAGAATCATGGCGTCAGTGGTGGGTGTGTCGTGTTTGCGTATAGAGCGGGGTGAGGATCCAGCGGCGGTTGTGCCAGAACCATTGCTCGGGTTTGTCGCGGATGCGCCGCTCGAAGAGATCCCAGACGGCCTGGGTGAGGCGGCGCGCGTCCGCGTCGCCGTCGGCCTCCAAGTCCGGCAGGATCGGGTCGCCCAGCGCCAGGCGATGGTGCGAGGCGTCGAGGCGCTCCATGACGAAGGGGACGATGGGCACGTTGGCCATGCGCGCGAACTTGGCGAGGCCTTTGCCGAGCTGGACGTCGGGCTTGCCGAAGACGGTGACGCCCACGCCGGGTTTGTTGTGGCGCACGTCCGGGAGGATGGCGAAGAGACCGCCGCCCTTGAGATGGTGGGCGATGCGCACGAAGGTGCTGGGGAGGCGGCGGTCGACGGTCTGGAAGTTGAGCCGGGCGTGGCGGAGCCAACGCTCGAAGAGGGGGTTGTTCTGGGCACGCCCGATGGCCATGAGCGGGAAGCCGAAGGCCGAGCAGGCCACGCCGGCGAGATCCCAGTTGCCCATGTGCGGCAGGGCGATGACCGCGCCGCCGTATTTGTCGATGAGGGCTTGGAGGCGCACCTTGGCGGCATCGGTGCCCTCGAGGTGGGCGCGGAGATAGTCCGCATCCATGCGCGGCGCGTGGAAGAGCTCCACGAAGTTCATCAGCAGGTTCCACACCGAGGCGCTCGCGATTTGGCGGCAACGCGCCTCGCTTGTCTCGGGGCCGAAGACTTCGCGGATGCGCGAGACGGTCTCCTTCCGGAGCGGCCAGACGAGGCGGAAGGTGAGGGCCACGAGCGCCCGCAACGCGGCGCCTACCCACCGGATGGGCAGGGCCGTGACGAAAATCTGCACCGTGCGCAGACCGAGATATTCGAGGCGGTAGCGGAATGGGATGGGTTTCGCCATGCCGATCATTTGCCTCCGCCGACGGAGGCGATGATGTCGAGCACGTCCTGCCGCGTCGCGTTGGCGAGGTCGGCCGCCTCCTGCAGGGTTTCCACGCGCCCCTTCACGGCCAGCAGCGTCTTGCGGTATTCCGCCACCTGTTGCGTCAGCTCCACCACTTTTTCGCCGGCCTGTTGCGCGGCGGCCTCGGCCTTGACGAGCATCCGGCGCGTCTGGAGCAACTGCTGGAGCAGCTCGCCGGCATCGCAGTCCAGATCCTCCAAGTGCATATTCTCGGGGATCGGCACCTGGATGATGCTGCCGCACGAGGAACACGGCACCTGCAAGCCTGCCGCACGGTAGTCGACCACGAGGTTGTGGCCGCACACGGGGCAGTCGAACACGATGTCCGTGGGCATGATCTCGACGTCCTCGTCCGTCTCGGGCGCGGCGTCGATGGGCTTTTCGTCCAACTTCTCGTCTTCCATTGGGGGACCTCCTTGGCTATGGCGACAGTTTAGCAAAGTGTCGCCGCCCGGCGCAAGTCAGTGAATGGCGAGCATGTCGCGATATTTGGGGAGGGGCCAGCGGGCGTCTTCCATGAGGGTTTCCAAGGTGTCGGCGATGCGGCGCAGGTCGGCCATCGCGTCTTGGATGTCGACGGCTTCGCCCTCGAGGCGCGCATCGAGCGCGGCGGTGGCGGCGTGGAGGCGGTCGAGCCATTTGCCGAGGCCGTGCGCGGTGCCGAGGAGGCTCTCGGTGCCTTCGGCCATGCCGGCCTCGCGCATGGCGTTGACGGTCTGCGCGAGGCCGCGCAGCTCGTGGGCGACGGCGGGCTCGATCATGCCGCGGGCGATTTCCAGCGCCACCTTGCCTTCGAGGCGGACCTTGCGGTCGTATTCGTCGAGGAAGACGTCGTGGCGGGCGTGCATTTCGGTGGGCATGAGGACGTCTTGCGCGGCGAAGAGCGCCAGGTTGCGCTCGTCCACCAGCGCGGCGAGGGCCTCGGGCACGCGGCGGAGGTTGGGGAGGCCGCGCGCGGCGGCCTCTTCCACCCATGCCTCGGAGTAGCCGTCGCCGTTGAAGAGGACGCGCTTGTGGTCTTTGAAGACGGCGCGCACGATCTTGCCGAGCCCTTCGTGGAAGCGGGCCTTGGGGACCTTGGCGATGGAAGCGGCCAAGGTTTCCATGGATTCGGCCACGATGGTGTTCAGCACCATGCAGACGCTGGAGCAGTTCTGGCTGGAGCCGGGGGCGCGGAACTCGAACTTGTTGCCGGTGAAGGCGAAGGGGCTCGTGCGGTTGCGGTCGGTCACGTCGCGCGGGAGCGGCGGCAGGGTGTCCACGCCGATGCGGAGTTTCGCGGCCTTCCCGTTTTCGCTTTGGGCGGAGGTGCCTTCCTCGATGCGCCGCACGACCTCGCGCAGGTCGTCGCCCAGGAAGATGGAGATGATGGCGGGCGGGGCCTCGAGGGCGCCCAGGCGGCTTTCGTTGCCGAGGGTGGCCGTCGCGGCGCGGAGCAGGTCGGCGTGCAAGTCCACGGCGCGCACGATGCTGGCCAAGACGGCGAGGAAGATGGCGTTGTCCTGCGGGTTGCTGCCGGGCTCGAGGAGGTTTTTGCCGTTGTAGGCCAGGGACCAGTTGTTGTGCTTGCCCGAGCCGTTGATGCCGGCGTAGGGCTTTTCGTGGAGGAGGCAGACGAAGCCGTGCCGGTCGGCGACGTTGCGCAGGGTCTCCATGATGAGCATGTTGTGGTCGACGGCGAGGTTGAGTTCCTCGAACATCGGGGCCATCTCGAACTGCGCGGGGGCGGTTTCGTTGTGGCGCGTCTTCGCCGGGATGCCCAGGCGCCAGAGTTCGCGTTCCACGTCCTCCATGAAGGCCAGGACGCGGGGCTTGATGGAGCCGAAGTAGTGGTCCTCAAGCTGTTGCGTGCGCGCGGGGGAGGCGCCGAAGAGCGTGCGGCCGCACTGCACCAGGTCGGGGCGGCGCAACCAGAGCGCCTTGTCGATGAGGAAGTATTCCTGCTCGGCGCCGAGGGTGATGGTGGTGCGGCCGTCGGGCTCGCCGAAGCAGGCCATCAGCTTGCGCGTGGCGCGCTCCATCGCCTGCATGGAGCGCAGGAGCGGCGTCTTCTTGTCGAGCACCTCGCCGGTGTAGGAGCAGAAGACGGTGGGGATGCAGAGGGTGGCGCCGTTGCTGTGGCGTTTGACGAAGACCGGGCTCGTCACGTCCCACGCCGTGTAGCCGCGGGCCTCGAAGGTACGCCGCAGGCCGCCGCTGGGGAAGCTGGAGGCATCGGGCTCGCCCATGATGAGGTTCTTGCCGGAGAAACGCGCCAGGGTCTCGGCCATCCCGGCGGGCTCGAAGAAGGCGTCGTGCTTTTCGGCGGTGCTCCCGGTGAGCGGCTGGAACCAGTGCGTGAAGTGCGTCGCGCCGCGATCCATGCCCCATTGCTTGAGCGCGTGGGCCACTTCGTTGGCGATGGAGGGGTCGAGCGGGGCGTGGTCGCGCATGGTGTGCAGCAACGCCTCGGCCGTGTCCTTTGCCAGATAGTCCCGCATCGCCTTCTCGTTGAAGACGTCCGAGCCGTATGCGATTTCCGTCGTCGTGTCCATAAGGGTCCTTTTCGCAAACAAGGGTATGCGGCGTGGCGCAAACGCGTCGTCACCGCGCGGGCTTCGCCGGGGCGCGCCTGACGCGATAGTGGCGCTCCATGCCATAGGGGAAGTTGTGCGGGATGTAGTTGCGCACGCGCTCGTTGACGAGCGAGAAGTCGAGCGCGTAATGCAACAGCAGCCAAGGGCAATCCTCCAGCACAATCTCCTGAATCCGCGCCCAGCACCGCGCGATTTCCTCGGGGTCCTTGGAGGCCACGGCGATGTCGTAGAGGCGATCCACCTCGGCATTCACATAGTTCGAGCGGTTGGGGCCCGGCGACTGGTTGCGCGAGATGAAGAGCTGCATGAACGTCTCCAAGTCCGGGTAGTCGCCCACCCAGCCCATGAGGAAGAGTTGCGCGCGGCGAAGGCGGATTTTCTCGAGCAGGGCCTGCCAAGTGTTCACGGAGATTTCCAGTTTCACGCCGATGGCGGCGAAGAACGAGGCGACGAGTTCCATGGATTCGGTGGTGTCCTGCGTGGCGTTGCCCACCTCCACCGTGAGCGTGAGCGGGTCGCCCGTCTTGGGGTCGATGCCGCCGGGATAGCCGGCCTCCGCCAAGAGTTCGCGCGCCTTTCCCAGATTGAAGGCATAGGGGAAAGGTTTCTGGCTCGCGTCGCGCAGATGGCTGGGCGCGACGGTGTTCAGCGCCTTCACGCGGCCGCGGTAATAGGCCTCCCAGCGCACGGTGTCGAAGGCGGCGTTGAGTGCCTGGCGCAACTTTTTGTTGGGGCCGAGCACGGGGTCGTCGAGGTTGATGCCCAGGTAGTAAACCTTCAGGGTGGGGGAGGTGAAGAGGCGGATGCCGCGCGCCTTGAGTTCCGGCGAGAGCCCCATCTTGGGGTCGATCGCGATTTCCATGTTGTTGCGGTCGATCTGCTCCAGGAAGTCCAGTTGCCCCGTGAGCAACATCAGCCACTGCGTCGAGGCGTCCTTCACGATAAGATAGCGGATCGTCTCAAAGGGCACCTCCTCCGCGTCGGGGTCGAGCCCCGCCCAGCCGAACCACTCGGGGTTGCGGTCGAAGACCATCTCATAGCCGCGCCACCACGTGCGCAGCGTGTAGGGGCCCGCGCCGACGGGGTGCTCGGCCAGGCCGCGCTGGCCGTAATGTTCCACGGCCTCGTGCGGGATGGGCGCCATGTAGCACATCGTGAGGAACCAGAGGAACTGGTTGCTGGGGCGCACCAGCTCCACGCGGAGCGTCCGGTCGTCCACCGCGCGCAACCCCGGCACGTCCATGCCATAATCGGTGGGCGCCTCGCCCGACGAAGCCTCCGCGAAGGCCTCCATGCCCTTGATGTTGCCCACCAGCCATTCGCCGGAGCCGCCGATCTTGCGGTCGGCCAGCCGCTTCCAGCCAAAGACGAAGTCCTGTGCCTTCACTTGGCGGCGCTTGCCGCCAAAGCAGGGGTCGGGCGCGTACCAAGCCTCGCGCAGACGGAAGGTGTAGACCCGCCCGTCCGCGCTCACCTCGGGCATGGCCTCCGCGGCCCCCGGGACGAGTTTGTAGGGGCGCGCCGTGTAGTCATAATCCAGCAACGTTTGGAAGATCAACATCATCGCGGCGCTCACGCTCGTGTCGCTGCCCTGCGCGGGGTCGAGCGTGTTCAGCGAGGGCTGCGCCCGCCGGAAGGTCAGGTCCGCCTCCCGCCCGGTCGCGCCCGCCACCCCCGCCAGGAGGGCGAGCGCGCACGCCGCCGCCATCGCGAGCCGCCGCGCCCTCACGGCCGCCCCCCGGCCTTTTCGGCGAGATAGTCGGCCAATCCCCGCGCCCGCAACACGCAGGCCGGGCACTTGCCGCACCCGTCGCCCGGGATGCCCTCATAGCACGTGAGCGTCCGCGCGCGGATGTAGTCCAGCTTGCCCAACCTGTCGGCCAGCGCCCACTCCTGCGCCTTGGTGAGATGCTGGAGCGGCGCGTGGATGGCGAAGTCCCAGCCCATCGCCAGGTTGAGCGTTTGGTTCATGGACCTGACGAAAGCCTCGCGGCAATCGGGATAACCGCTGTAATCGGCCTCGCTCACGCCGATCATCAGGTCGTGGATGCCCTTGCCCTTGGCGTAGATGGCGGCGGTCAGCAGGAAGAGCGCGTTGCGCCCGTCCACGAAGGTGTTGGGCGTCGCCGCGCCCGGGTCGCGGCCGATGGGCGTCGTGGCGTCCATGAGCGCGTTGTGCGTGATGTCCCTGTACCAATCCACGCGGATAACCTTGTGCGAGGCCACGCCCTGCTCGCGCGCGATGGACGCTGCCAGCTCGACCTCCAGCCTGTGGCGCTGCCCATAGTCGAAGGTGACGGTATGCACGTTTGCCGCGCCGCGCTCGGCGATGGCGAGCATGAGGCAGGTGGTGCTGTCCTGCCCGCCCGAGAAGACGACAAGAATCGGTTCCATGCCAAGCCTCACCGGTTGTCCACGCGCTCGGGGTTCAGGTCATGCATCAGCAACCGTTGCCGCGCGAACTCCTCCCAACGCGTCGTCGGGCGGCCATAATTCACGTAGGGGTCGATCGAGATGCCCCCGCGCGGCAGGAACTTCCCCCACACCTCGATGTAGCGCGGCGCCAACAGCTTCACCAAATCCTTCAGGATGATGTTCACGCAATCCTCATGGAACGCCCCGTGGTTGCGGAAGCCGAAAAGGTACAACTTCAGGCTCTTGCTCTCCACCATCCGCTTGTCCGGGATGTAGTTGATGGTGATGGTGGCAAAGTCCGGCTGCCCCGTGATGGGACAGAGCGAGGTGAACTCCGGGCAATTGAACTTCACAAAGAAGTCCGCCTCCTGGTGACGGTTCTCGAACGCCTCCAACACCGCCGGCGTGTAACGGTCGCTGTAAACCGTCGTCTTGGCGCCCAGCAGGGTCAAACCACGCGTCGGCGGCCCCATCTCGGGCTGTTGCGGGCGCGGGGGCTCCTCGGCGCGCGGCTCGCGCGCGAACGGCTCGCGCCGCCCGTCGCGCCGCTCCTCCCGCCGCCCATCCCGGCGGTCGCGCTCGGTGCGCCGTTCGTTGCGCCATTCACGCCGTTGGTCGCGCGGATTGCCGCGCGGCTGGGTGGGTTGGGCCTCCTGGGCAGGCCGGGCGCCTTGGGGCGCGGGCGGCGGGGTG
>CASEMQ010000037.1 GCA_949289005.1 uncultured Lentisphaeraceae bacterium | reverse complement strand
GGAGAAGGGCGACAAGGGCGACCCCGGCCCCCAAGGCCCCACGGGCCCCCAAGGACCCCAAGGCGCGCCCGGCGAACAGGGCCCCAAAGGGGACACCGGCCCGCAGGGCCCGAAGGGCGACCCCGGCCAAGACGGTCAGGATGGCGCGCCCGGCGCGGCCGCCACCGTCGCCGTCGGCTCCGTCACCACCCTCGACCCCGGCGAGGAGGCCACCGTGACCAACACGGGCACGCCCAACGCCGCCGTGCTCGCCTTCGCCATCCCCCGCGGCGCGAAGGGCGACACGGGCCCGCAGGGCCCCCAAGGCGCACAGGGCCCCCAGGGCGAGAAAGGGGACAAGGGGGACGCCGGCCCGCAGGGTCCCGCCGGGAAGGACGGCGTGGACGGGCAGGACGGCGCAACCGGCCCACAAGGGCCCAAGGGGGACAAGGGCGACCCGGGCGAGGACGGCGCCGACGGCGCACAGGGTCCCCAGGGCGTGCAGGGCCCGCAGGGTCCACAGGGCCCGAAGGGCGACCCCGGCGACACGGGCCCGCAGGGCCCCGCCGGAGCCGACGGGCAAGACGGCGCGGACGCCACCATCACGGGCGCCACCGCCACCGTGGACGGCACCTCCGGCACCCCCGCCGTCGCCGTCACCCTCGGCGGCACCCCCGGCGCCCGCACCTTCGCCTTCGCCTTTTCCGGCCTCAAGGGCGAGACCGGCGAGACCGGCCCGCAGGGCGCGCAAGGCCCGAAGGGCGACACGGGCGACACCGGCCCGCAGGGCGAGCAAGGCCCACAGGGCCCCCAGGGGGCGCGCGGCGCGCCCGGCACCGCCGCCACCGTCACCGTGGGCTCCGTCACCACCCTCCCGGCGGGGAGCAACGCCACCGTCACCAACAGCGGCACGTCCACCGCCGCCGTGCTCAACTTCGGCATCCCACGCGGCGCCGACGGCTCCGGCGGCGGGGGCGGCGGCTCCGGCGACGGCGTGCCCTGGGCCTCCGAGGTCTTCAACGACACGGGCTATCTCCTCCTCGGCGCCGCCTCCTTCTCCGCCTTCGTCGCGGCCTTCGGCAAAGGCGGCGAGGGCGCGGACTACAACCTCGGCGAGCCCTACCTCGGCCTCGTCAAGGGCCCCACCGCCGGCAGCAGCGACAAGCCCGCGGCCATCACCCTGGGCATGGGCGGCCTCGCGGGCGACCCCTACCACCTCATGCTCGCCATCGGCGGCAAGCGCCTCTTCATCCCCTTCCAGGCGTTCTGCGACTGGGCCACCCAAACCCTCGGTGCCGCCGTGGAGGAGATCTGACGTGAACGAGGAGGTGACTCTATGAAGGCCGAGGACGTGATTGCGTTCCGGGCCCGCTACGGCGAGGCGGCGACGCCCGAGGCCAAGCTGGACGCACTGGCAGACCAGCTGGAGGCCACCGGCCTCTGCAACGTCTCCGCGCGGATGCACATCAAGACGCTGGAGACCGACCTGGCCAGGGGGCTCGCCGCCCTCGCCAAGCAGATCGACAAGCTGCACGGATGCCCGCGCTTCCGCGACGACCCGCTCGGCTGGCTGCGGTGCAACTACCAGTGGATCGTCACCTTTCTTTTGGCCGTCAAGGCCGCCGACCTCGGCGACCTGCTCGGCAAGCTCTTCGCCCTGGGGGGCACGCCGTGATTGACCTGCTGAAGAAGGTTTTGGCGCTCCTGCTGAAGGCGGCGGAGTGGCTGCCGGCCGTGCGGCGCGCGCGGGAGCGGCGGGAGCTGCGTGAGGCGATCGTGGAGCACGACGAGCGCGAGATGAACCGGCTGTGGCAACAGCGGAGGGACAGGCGATGAGCTGGGACTTTTGGATGGGCTTCTCGCTCGGTCGGGCGGAGCAGGTGCCGCTCACCCCAGAGGAGGCTGACGGGATGGCGTTAGGCTTCCTGATCTTCATCGGCACGCTCGTGCTCGCCGCGCTCGTCGGCTGGGCGGTCTACGCGTGGCAAAACAGGGACAGAACACTGACTTGGAGGTCGAAATGAAAAGCTGGGATGATGAATGGTTGAAGGGCAAGGCGGGCGCGTGGCTCGCCTCGGCGCTCATGGCCGCCGTGGCCGTGGCCGCCCTGCTCCTCTGCGGCTGCTCCACCTACACGGTGGTGGCGGCCGACCGGCGCCTGGTGCCCGTGCGCCACGCGCCCGAGGTCTCCGCCGACGTCTACTACCGCACCGAGGGCAGGGACGCGACGGGATGGTACGTGCCCGACGCGGTGATGCTCGAACTGCTGGAGGCGGAGTGAGCGCGACCTTGCGAAAGAAAGTGCCCGATTTCTTTCGCAACGGAACGGGAACGGGCGGCTTAGGAAAGGGAACTTGTCTATGGAGAACAAGGCGCAAGACTTTGAGGGGATTTGCAAAGAGCTGGCGGAGTTGCACGCGCGGAAGAATGCGGCGTATGGGGATAGCTTCGCGCGGACGTTCGAGCGGTTCGGGATTGCCGCGCCAACGGTGCGGATGATGGACAAGGTGAACCGGCTTGGGACGTTCGCGACGAGCGCGTTCCCTCTCGACGACGAGAGCGTGGAGGACACGCTGAAGGATTTGGCGGCTTACGCCATCATGACGCTCGCGATTTGGCGCGGGTGCGACAAGAAGGAGGACGAGGAATGAACTGGTTGAGGAAGGTTTGGGACTGGCTCGTCGGGGCCGCCAAGAAGTTGCTCGACGCGGTGCTCGACAAGGTGCTCGACCGCGCCAAGGAGGTGCTCGACCAGAAGGAGGTCGCCGCCCTCGCGCTGGAGGCCATCAAGGCCGCCGCGCACGAGGGCCTCACCGGCCAGAAGGCCTGGGTGTGCGCCCGCAACAAACTCGTCGTCGCCCTCCGCGAGGCCGGCATCGAGCTTGGAGAATGCGCCGTGGACACCACCCTCCAGCTCATCTACGACGCCTGGAAGTCCCTCGGCTACCCGGAGGAGTGAGCGATGGCCGAGCTGGACCTCCGCACCTTCGCCGCCGCCCTCACGCGCGGCTCCAAGACGGTCGAGCGCGCCCTGCGCCTGACCCTGCAGGACGCCGCGCGCGAGGCGCACCGCGACGCCATCCGCAACGCCCCGCGCTCCCCCACCGCCGCACAGGCCCGCGCCGCGCGCAAGGCCGCCTGGAAGGCCAAGCACGGCGGCTCGGCCAAGGGCTTCGCCAAGGCGCAGGCCGCCGGCAAGAAACGCCGCAAGGCCAACTCCCACTCCCGCCACGCCCCCGGCGGGCTGGAACGCTCCATCCAATGGCGCGCCACCGGCCGCGGGCTCGCACAGGACGCCGAGATCTTCGTCGCCGCCAACGCCGAGGCCGGCAAATACGCCAGGCGCATCCACGACGAGAAGGGCAAGACCTGGAAACGCCGCGGCCCCGGCACCGTCGCCAAAGGCACGCAGGCCGACGACAAATACATCCGGCGCGCGGTCGAGGCCGTGCGCAAGACCCTCCCCGCGCGCTTCGCCAAGCACCTCGCCGCCCTCGGCGGCATCGTCTGACGGGGCGCGCGCATGGCCAGGCGGGAGGGCGAGAGCGCGGCCACGCGCAACCTGCGGCGCACCGCGGCCAAGACCGCGGACGCCCTCCTCCGCCTCGTACGCCAGGCCATCCGCGACGCCGACAAGGCCGTCTCCGACACCCTCGCCAAACCCGCGGGCCTCACCGAGCCCGGCCGCGCCGAAGCCAACGCGCGGATCGACGCCCTCTTCCGCAAGACCCTCAAGGCCAAGATGGAGTCCGCCCTCGCCACGCTCGCCTCCAAGGCCGCCGAGGGCGGCAACGCCGAGGCCAGGCGCCAGGCCGAGGCCGCCGGGCAGGAACTCCCGCGCTTCTCCGAGGACTACCTCCGCGACTACCTCGCCCGCGTCTCCCCCGCCAACGCCCCCGGCCTCGCCGCCGTCTTCACCCAAAACCTCGCCGCCGGCCAGAAGGCCGCCCTCCGCGCCGCCGTGGTCGAGACCTTCCGCTCCGCCGCCATCGCCGGCCTCACCACCCGCGAGCGCATGAAGCTCCTCCAGGAGAACTGGGCGCTCCGGGCCGGCGACACCCAAGGCGCCCGCTTCGTCGACCGCGCCGGCCGCCGCTGGGAGAACGCCCGCTACGTCCAGATGCTCGCGCGCACCACCGCCCAGCGCGTCCAGACCGCCGCCTTCTGCGACTCCATGCTCCAGGGCGGCTACCCCCTCGCCCGCATCTCCAACGACAGCGGCTCCCGCGACTGCGGCGTCTGCGCCGCGTGGGAAGGCCGCCTCATCGACCTCACCGCAAAAAACGAGTTCCGCAAATACGGCGCCGTCCCCCTCCGCGCCGCCCGCGAGGCCGGCGTCTTCCACCCCAACTGCACCCACCGCCTCGAATACCTCTCCCCCACCGAATACCCCAAGGGCGCCTACGAGGCCTTCGCCGGGCGCGTCGGCGAGCCCGGCGCCTTCGGCGACCCCCTCAAGACCAACGCCCTCAACGAGACCGCCGCCTCCGCCAAAAAACGCGCCGCCCAAGCCGCACAGGCCGCAAAGGAGAAGGCCAAGCGCGAGGCCGAGGAGGAAGCCGCCGCCAAGGACGCCCTCGAGCTCATCAAGTCCCTCGTCCCCCACGCCGTGGACGCGCTCACGGGCGAGGCCGCGGCGCGCACGGCACAGGCACAGGCCGCCGCGCAGGACGCCGCGGGCGCGCTCGCCGCGAACGCCGTCAAGACCATCACGGACGCGCTCGACAAGGAATGGGAGGACTTCACCGCCGCGCTCGACAAGCCCGAAACCCTCGGCAAGCGCCTCGGCGGCTCCACCGGCGCACGCCTCGTCGAGCTCCTCGGGCGCAAGTTCGTCCTCAAGGGCGGCGCCAGCCCCGAGCACCTCGCCAGCGAGCAGGCCGCCGACGAGGCCTACCGCGCCGCAGGCCTCAACGTGCCCGAGCAGCGCACCGTCACCTCCAAATCCGGCAAGCGCTTCAAGCTCGCCGACTTCACCGAAGGCCAGGACCTCGCCGCCTGGTGGAACGCCAAGGGCCGCACCAAGGCCGAGCGCGACGTCCTGCGCGCCAAACTCCAGGCCGGGCTCGACGTGGACGCCATGCTCGGCAACTGGGACGTCATCGGCATGTCCGGCGACAACATCCTCGTGGACAAGGGCGGCGAGCCCTGGCGCATCGACAACGGCGGCTCCCTCGGCTTCCGCGCGCAGGGCGCCCGCAAGGCCGACGCCGACTGGAAGGACGGCTGGCCCAACGAGCTCTTCACCATCGCGGGCTCCCCCAACAACGCCCCCTACGTCGGAGGCGTCACCCCCACCACCCTCATCCGCCAGGCCGCCAAGCGCGACTGGCAGAAGATCCTCGACGCCCTCCCCGGCCAGGCCGACAAGGACGCCCTCGCCAAACGCGTCGCCGAGATGCGCCAGCTCGCCGCCCGCACCGACGACTTCGACCGCGGCGGCTACGACGACGCCTTCACCGCCCGCGTCATCGAGCACTCCTTCAACCTCTCCAAGGAAGGCTTCCGCGAGGAGGTCCCCCAAACCGTCACCTACGGCAACTACGGCTTCTGCCGGAGCAAGCCCACCACCGCCGGCCTCGTCGGCGGCCAGCCCGGCGAGCAGTTCGGCTCCCTCGCCCTCGCCGCCGCCAAGACCGTCGGCACCCACGCCAAAGACCACGCCTACAACACCAAAACCCTCGACGCCTTCTACGCCAAGGAGCCCGAGCTCCAAGCCATTCTCAAGGCAGACCCCAAGAACAAGGGCGCCAAGCACTACCTCGACGTCATGGCGCAGATCAAGGCCGCCGTCGCCAACCACGCCACCCTCCCGCACATCGACACCTCCATCCGCGTCCGCCAAACGTCCGCCCCCGCCAAAACCAAATACACCTCCCTCACCGACCACATCGCCCAATACATGGCCGCGCACGGCGCCGACTACGGCTTCATCAGCAAGTGGTGCGACTCGCAGTCTCGCGATAGCTGGAAGGGCAAGCCTAGCGAAAACGGCCCAAAAGCGACCTGCCGCCGCAAGGTCGTTCAGCTCGCCGCGCGCGGGCTCAACTGGGACCCGCCCCCGCCAGCCCCCGGCGTCTGGTACGGCACCGGCGACAAGCAGAGAGAATCCGCTTACAAGGGCGCAGCAGACTTTTACAAACAAGATCCCGCGCAACTCGACAAAGACGTCGAGACCGTCGCCCAATACAAGGCAGCCGTCCAGCTCCTCCTGGAAAACGCCGACTTCAACGGAAACGATAAATCTGCGCGCGCCACAAAGCTTTTCCGAACGGAAAGCGCAAGCGTCGTTAGCGGGATGACAATCGGCTCCGGAAAGGATTTTGCCGTCGGCCCAGCCGAAAGCTTCTCCGTATTCAAGGCCGTCAGCGTGAACGGCTCGCATGGAACCATCGTAAACGTCCCCTGGTCTCGCATCAACGCTGCGTACTTCATGGAAAGAACCCCAGGGAGAAACGACAAGCTCTTCCTAGGCGAAGATGAAAATGAGTTCAACGTGGACGCCATCGGCTTACGCAAGGTTTTCGTTGGGCAAGTCAATTATCACGACCTTGTCAATCAATTCCACCATTTGCTATAGTTAAAGGCGTGAAAGAGACGCACACAGCCACATTCCCCGAATTCGCCCTGCTCTGCGAGCTTGGCGAGGGCGATGTGGTCACGATGAATTATCGGCCAAAGAACCGAAATCTTCCGTGTGTCGCTTTAGCGGTCAATGGGCGAACGGTCGCGAAGACTGACAATATTCTCCGCTCTTATCAAGAGACCATTCTGTTTTTGGGGGAAATGTTCGACCCTGACGCCGGTCGCGAAGTGCCTTTGTATTGTCGCGACGTGCGATACATTGCGGCCGCGATACGATACATTCGGCACTGGCGCTTCGACAATTACGATTCCGACGAAGAGACCGAGCCTGAGGTGCTCCAACCCTTCCCCGACGAAAAGTCCGCGATTGCCTACCTCAAAGAAGTCGGGCAATGGGAAATCATGAACGGGAACTATTCCCTCTATCCGCTCTCCAACTGGCAGCCCCTCTGATGGCCACGCCCTCGCCTCCGCCCTGTCAGCGGGGTGCGCGGGAGGTGGGCGCGCGGGCGCGCGCCCGCGTGGCGCCGTGCCGGGCGGCGGGTGCGTTTCGGTCTTCGCCCGGCGGTCGGAGGCGTGAGCGATGGCGGACACGTTGGAGCGGGATGCGTATGGGCTGGCGGAGGAGGAGGCGGCGCGGTTTCTGTTCGGCGCGCTTGGGGTGACGCCGGGGCGTGAGGGGTTCGTCGGGCACCCGCAGGGGGCTGTGGTGGGGGTGACGTTCCAGTTCGACGAGGCGCCGCGGGAGTATGGGGCGCAGTTCCAGACGGCGCGGCAACTGAAGCGGGTGGCGCTTTATGGGTCGCTGCGCCTCGCGTCGCCGAGCCGCGGGGAGGTGTGCCGGTTGCTGTCGCTGGCGTTGGCGGCGTTCCCGTTCGTGGCGGCGGGCGGGGCGTTGGAGCAGCTGCGGGTGCGGGATGACGGGTTGGGGGCGGTGGCGCCGGTGACGTTTTATCAGCCCGCGGCGGATGGCGGGACGGTGGGGGTCGCGGGGTGGTCGGTGGATCTGGGGGTGGACGCGGTGTTTCGGCTGCGGGATTGAGGAGGGCGCTGGCGATGGCTTCGGGGAACACGGTGGTCAGTTTCACGCTGCGGGCAATCGACCGGGCGTCTTCGGCGATCCGGCGGATCGGGTCGGCGGTGGCGGGGGTGGCGAAGGGGCTGCTGTCGCAGGGGGCGAACATCCAGGGGTGGGTGTCGCTCTTTCAGGGGGCGGCGGGGCGGATCCAGGGGGTCTTCGCGGGGCTGTGGGGGGCGATCCGGGAGAGTTTCAAGTTCGAGACGCTGACGGGGCAGTTCCGGACGCTGCTGGGGTCGACGGAGGCGGCGGAGGAGCGGATGGCGATGTTGGCGCGGGTGGCGGAGGAGACGCCGTTCGACTTGGAGGGGGTGGCGAAGGCGAACCGCACGCTCTCGGTGATGAGCGGGGACGCGCTGGGGACGCGGGAGGCGCTGCTGCTGGTGGGGGACACGGCGGCGGCGACGGGGGGGCAGGTGGAGGAGCTGGCCTTCTGGGTGGGGCGCGCCTATGCGATGATCAAGGGCGGGCAGCCGTTCGGCGAGGCGGCGATGCGGCTCTCGGAGCTGGGGGCGATCACGCCGGAGGTGCGCCGGAAGATGGAGGCGCTGCAGGCCGCGGGGGCGGGCTCGCTTGAGGTGTGGCAGGTGCTGCAGGAGCATTTGGAGACCTTCTCGGGGGCGATGGCGCACCTGTCGCAGACGGGCGACGGCCTGACGGCGACGCTGGGGGACACGTGGTCGGCCAGCGTGCGGCAGTTCGGCGACGCCTTCCAAGGGGCGGCGAAGGACTCCATCGCGTTCCTCATCAAGCTGCTCCAGAAGCTGCAGGCGGATGGGACGATCCAGCGGTGGGCGGAGGCGGCCGTGAAGGCGCTCACGCCAGTGAAGAACCTGATCCAGGCGGTGCTGGGCGGGGACGGCGAGACGCGCGGCGAGGCGCTGAAGGCGGCGTGGGACTACGTGAAGTCGGTGGCGAACTATGTGAAGACGGTGGTGGTGGCGGCCTTCGACTACGCCGGGACGAAGATGCGCGCGGCGGCGTTGGGCGCGGCGGCGGAAATCGCCGGGGCGTTCGGCTTTGACAGCTCCGCCGCCGTCTATCGCAAGCGGGCGGAGGATACGAACGCTTTGGCGCGGCTGACCTTCCAGCGCACGCTGTTGGAGGCGGGGCAGGAGGTGAAGGCGGCGGGGGCGCGCCTCTCGCAGGTGACCTCGGCGGCCGCGGAGCGCGCGAAGGCTCGGGTCTCCGCGGCGGCGGAGACGGCGTCCGCGCCGCTCCCGGAGGACGGTGGGCTGGCGAAGGCGACGGAGGATCTGAAGGCCTCGGACGCTCGGCGCAAGGAGGCGGCGGAGACAGAGGCGGACGAGACCGAGGAAGAGGCGGCCAGGAAGCGCAAGGAGGCGGCGCAGGCCGCGATCCGGCTTGCCGAGGAAGAGAAGCGGAAGGCGGAGGCCAAGCTGGCCGAGGCGCGGAAGCGGGCGACCGACAGCGACTATGAGCGCGAGACGCGCCAGCGCGAGGAGCGCGAGCGGAAGCGGCAGGAGCGCGAGGAACGTCGGCTGCGCCGTCGCGGCGAGCGACTCCTGCGCCAATTCGCGACGGTGGGCGACCCGAACGCGTTGCTTCGCGAGGATTTCGACGTGAAGCGCCTGGGTCACGGCCAGCGGCGCGTGCGGGAGTGGCTGATGGCGCAGCAGAGCGCGAAGGAGGTCACGCTCCGCGCCGACGGGATGATCACGTTGCTGAAGCAGAACACGGAGAACCTGAAGTATATCCGCGACGACCTGAAGCGGCTGCTGACGCAGGCGTGATCAGGGGGTGGTGACGTTGTTCTCCCAGTGGATGTCGAGGGTCTTGAGGCCGCCGGTGACCGAGAGCGGCGTGTCTTCCAGGTAGTCCAGCCAGACCCAGAGCGTGACGTCGAGGCGGCCTGCGGCTTCGTCCGCCTCCACGCCGCACGAGCGCGCCCAGGCGAGGAAGTCTTGGAAGGCGATCGTGCCGTCGCCCGGCACCGTGAAGATGGGGGCGGCGTGGTAGGGGAACGGGCCCTCCTCGCCGGTCTCCGGGTTCGGGAAGGGGTTGGCGAGCGCGAAGGCCATGCCGTTGGGCGTGTGGTCGCAGCCGGAGAAGTCGACGCGGATGTCGCCCTTGTCGTTGCCGTCCCAGCGGAAGGTGGCGTCGGCGATGACGGCGCGGTTGGCGAACCGGTCGTGGTCTTGGCCCCAGAGCGGGGTGGCTTGGATGCGCGTGGCGCCGAGGGGGGAGGCGTCGGGGCCGGTGGGGTCGTCGCAGACGCCGTCGGCGCCGTAGGGGGCGAGGAGGGCGCGCTGGGCGTCGGGGTCCATGCCGACGGTGGTGCCCTGGCCTTCGCCGGGGAGGTAGTACCAGGCGGGGGCGAGGCGGAGGGAATTGACGTGGAGGCGGAAGCCTTGGAGGTCGCCGGGGAGGAAGAGCGCGACGCGGGCCTGGCGCCAGCGGAAGGCGTCGGCCATGCAGGAGCTGCCGGCGTCGCCGAGGTGGAAGTCGCCCCGGACGAGGATGGTGGGCGGGGTGGCGGAGCCCGGCTTGGCGAGGAGGATGCGGACGAAGCGGGCCTCCTCGACGAAGAGGCCGTAGGTGACGCCGGGCTGCCAGACGCCGGCGTCGGCGAGGTTGGGGCGGTAACCGTTGCGTTCGAGGTCGTGGAAGGGGTGGCCGGCGGGCGCGGGGCCGGCCTGGGCGACGAGGTAGTCGTAGATCTCCTTGGGGAACTCGGGGATGGCGGGGGGCTCGCCCCCGAGCCATTGCACGCCCCAGATCATGGCGCCGACGGAGCCGAGGCCGCGATAGGGGAAGAGGCCAGGCGGGTCGACGACGCGGAAGCCGATGGCCGTCCATTCGATGGCGTCGCCGGCCCGGGTCAGCTGGAGGCCCCACCGTTTCCAGGGGACGGAGAAGTCGCCGCTCATGCGTCGTCCTCCGGGAGGCCGCTCGTGTCGGTGACGGCGTTCTCCGTGTCGGCGTCGTAGGGGGTGGCCTCGTTGGCGGGGTGCTCCTCCACGCCGAAGAGGTTGTCGTAGAGGCCGAGGTCGGTGACGCTGATGGAGCCGAGGAGGGCGGTGATGGTGACGCGGGTGGTGCCTTGGCGCAGGACGTCGCCCTGCCAGGCCAGGCGCTTGAACTCGAAGCTTTGGGTGGCGGAGGGGGAGATGGTCTGCTGGCCGTCGGACACGAAGGCGGAGCCGTCCCAGCGCGTCCGGTTGGCGACGAGGCGCCCGTTTTCCATCGCGATGCCCGAGACGAAGGTGAAGGCGGGGAGCGTGGCGTCGGGGACGAAGGCGACGAGCTCCTCCACGGGCTCGCCGGCCTCGGTCTCCTTGGGGACGAAGGCGGCGCCGTCCCAGACGAGCCTGGCCTGGTAGAAGTAGGTGCCGTCGCCCTGGGGCGCGGAGGAGCCGGTGAGGCGCTCGGCGCGGACCTTGCCCCAGATCTCGGTGCCGACGGGGAGGCCTTCGCCCTGTGTGCGCGGGACGCGGATGGTCCAGGGGTTGCGCGGGGTGGGCATCGGGGGCTTGTAGATGGAGGGGAGGTCGTTGGCGTCGACCATCTCGATGGTGAGGGTGTTGAGGATCTTGGCGACCTCGCGCAGCCATCGTGCGGGGATGGCGGCGAGAGGCTGGCCGGAGCGGAAGTCGTCTTTGAGCATGGGGTGCGCTCCTTTCAGTCGCGCGGAAGTTTGGAGGCTTGGAGGCTTGGCGGATTGGTTCCGTACGGGTGGGGCTTCGCCCCACGCCCCTTCGGGTTCCCCGCGCGCGCCTGCCGTGCGCCTCCAATCAGCCAATCTCCCAATCAGCCAATCAGCGGCGCGCCGGAGGCGCGCCTAGTCCTCCGGGGTGAGCTGGGTGAGTTTGACGGCGGTGGTGGTCTTGGTGGTCTTGCGGAGGACGAGTTTGTAGGAGCCGGCGTCTGAGGAGCGGGAGAAGGAACGGGAGGTGACGGTCTCGGAGGCGACGTAGGGGTAGTTGAGGACGATGATGGCGCCGCCGTCGCCGAGGTTGATGGTGGCGGACTGGAGGTCGCGGGTGGCCGGCCGCGCGCCCCATGCGACGGCCGCTGCGTGGTCGAAGCCGTCGAGCTCCCATTCGTCGGAGACCTCGGAGGTGGTGAGGCCGACGCCCCATGCGTAGGAGAGTCCGCCGCCGTTGGCGACGCCGCTTTTCTCCTCGTAACCGGCGGAGACGTCGTGGGAGGTGTGGGTCATCGCGCCGGCTTCGTCGCCGGTGGGGGGAAGGTCTGCGGTGGTGAGCCAGCTCATGGTGCGCTCCTTTCAGTCGCGCGGAAGTTTGGAAGTTTGGATGGTTGGAGGCTTGGTTCCCTTTGGGGCGAAGCCCCAAGGGGGAAGATTGGAAGTTTGGAAGTTTGGAGCCTTGGAAGTTTGGCTCCCGGGAGGGGCGTTGCCCCACGCCCCTTCGGTCTCGCCGTCGCCTGCGGCGACGGGACGGGTTTTAACCTCCGGCGCTCCTCCAAACCTCCAAGCATCCAAACCTCCAAGCCTCCGTGAGGCTCCTCCGACCTTCTAAGCATCCAAGCCTCCGGGCTTCCCGCCCACGTGGGCGCGGGCGATGGCGTCGGTGGCGGCGAAGAGGGCGCGGAGGGCGTCGCGCTGGGCGCGCTTGGCGGGCTCGGCGCCGTCGGCGCCGGCCTTGAGGGCCTCGAAGTCGAAGAGCGCGGCGTAGGCGTCGATGGCCTCGGGCGCGGGCTGGACGCGCCAGGCGTCGGGCGGGCAGCCGGTGAGGGCGGCGAGGC
>CASEMQ010000036.1 GCA_949289005.1 uncultured Lentisphaeraceae bacterium | reverse complement strand
CCGGCGCGCGCGCGGAGGAGGGCCCGCGCGCCGGCGTAGGCCAGACAGGCGGCGGCGAGCGCGCCTGCGCCCAGCCCCAGAAGCAGATCGACGTTCATACACGCACCTCCACGATTTTGCGGATCCAGAGGTAGGCCAACGCCTGCATGGCGGCCATGACCAGGAGCGTGGCGATCCCGGCGCCGGTCCGGAAGAGGGGGAGGACGACCTCGCGGCGCACGAGCAGGAGGATGAGCAGGAGGGCGAAGGGGAGGCAGCTCATGACAATCGCCTGCATCCGGCCCTCGGTCGTCATGGCGCGGAGTTCCGCCTCGAAGGCCAGGTTGTCGCGGATGAGGGACGAAAGCATGGAATAACTCTCGGCGAGGTTGCCGCCGTAAGAGACGCCGATTTTGGAGGCGATGACGACCAAATTGACCTCCGCGATCGGGAGGCGCCGGCCGAAGTTCTCGAAGGCGTCGCCGAGGGCATAGCCGAGGCGTGTGTCGTAGAGGATGCGGGCGAACTCGGCGCCGATGCGTGGGGGGAAGCGGCTGAGGTTGCGGGCGAGGGCCTGGGGCAAGGTGAGGCCGGCGCGCAGGGAGTTGGCCAACATGTCGAGGGCATCGGGCAACTCCGCGCGGAGGCGGTCGCGCCGGCGCCCGGCGAGTGCGCGCAGGATGATGCCGGGGAGGGCGAGCGCGCCGGCCACGCAGAGCGCGAGGAAGAGGAGGAGCGCGCCGGGCTTGCCGGCCATCGGCACCGCGCCCAGGAAGAAGAGGGCGACGGCGCCGAGCGCGACGCCTTGGCGGACGGCTTGGACGGGGAGGTCCCCGGCGGCGGCTCGGTCGGCAAGCTCGTCCGTTTTCGCGCGTGCGGCGCGGGCTCGGTGCGCGGCGAGGAGCGCATGCACGGCCACGCCCACGAGGATCGCGGCGGCGAGGGCGCAGGCGTAGGCCAGGGCGAGATCAGCGCGCATCGGGCACCTCGTCGAAGGCGGCGGCGTCGAAGGGGATGCCGCGGAGGGCGAACTCGCCCAGGAAGGAGGGCCGGCCGACGGCCTCGTGGTGGCCGAGGACCTTGCGCGTGGCGGGGTCGACGCCGGTCTGGCGGAAGACGAAGAGGTCGCGGAGGCGGGCCTGGCCGTGTTCGTCCAGGCCGAGGACCTCGGTAATCGCGATGACCTTGCGCGAACCGTCGGAGAGGCGGGCGGTTTGGACGATGAGATTGACGGCGGAGACGATTTGCGCGCGGATGGCGGAGAGGGGGAGGTCCATGCCGGCCATGAGGCAGAGGGTTTCGAGGCGGGCGACGGTGTCGCGCGGGGTGTTGGCGTGGACGGTGGTGAGCGAGCCGTCGTGGCCGGTGTTCATGGCCTGGAGCATGTCGAGGGCCTCGCCGCCGCGACATTCGCCGACGACGATGCGGTCCGGGCGCATACGCAGGGCGTTGGCCACGAGGCGGCGGATGGGGACGGCGCCTTTGCCCTCGGCGTTGGCGGGGCGGGCCTCCATGCGCACGACGTGGTCTTGCTGGAGTTTGAGCTCGAGGGAGTCCTCGATGGTGACGATGCGCTCGCCGCCGCCGATGCAGAGGGAGATGGCGTTGAGGAGGGAGGTTTTGCCGCTGCCGGTGCCGCCGGAGACGACGATGTTCTTGCGCAACGCCACGGTGGCATCGACGAAGCGGGCCATGAGGGGCGTGAGCGAGCCGATGGAGATGAGTTTGTCGAGCGTGAAGAGGGATTTGCCGAACTTGCGGATGGTGAGGCAGGCGCCGTCGGGCGTGATGGGGGGGATGACGGCATTGACGCGGCTGCCGTCGGCCAGGCGGGCGTCGACCAGCGGCGAGGATTCGTCGATGCGCCGACCGATGGGGGTGACGATGCGCTCGATGACGCGAATGAGGTGCCCGGGGTCGCGAAAGTGGCGGGCGGTGAGGGTGAGTTTGCCGGCGCGCTCCACGTAGATGCGCCGGTAGTCGATGACCATGATTTCGGTGATGGCGTCGTCGGCGATGAGTGGCTCCAGGGGGCCAAGGTGAAGCATGTCCTCCACCGTCTCGGCGCGCAGCGCGGCCAGGGTCGCGTCGTCGAGCCCGGCCAGTTGCGGCGGGCGCTCGCCGATGGTGGCGTCGAGAAACGCCGTCACGCGGCGCTCCAGCTCGGCGTCGGCCACGGCCTCGTCGCCGCCGATTTCCTGGGAGAGGCGGAAGAGCGCGCGCTCGTAGAGCCAGTCGCGCGCGCGGTCGCGGTGGCCGACGTGCCCCGCGCCGCCACATTCGGCCTCAAAGGCGAAGCCGCGCACGCGCAGGGGCACGCGCCCGGCGATGGGCACCTTGGCGGCATGGCGGCCCTCGCTTTCGAGGGAGCCGTCGCCGGTGAGTTCCTCGGCCCACCAAAGGGTGGGCCCGGGGACGAGGCGGAGCTGACGCGCGGCGAGCGCGCAGTCGCGCTCGGCGACGACGACGTCGCAGGCCGGGGCGCTGCCGAGGTAGAAGCACTCGCCGGGTTTGCCGGAGGGCTTGAGGGTGGCGATGCGTTTGCCGTCGCGGTAGAGTACCAAGGCGTTCATGGGGAGGCTCCCGGGTCAAGGCATGGGCACGCCGACCGGGCGCGCACGCAGGGCGTCGGCCTTGGAGCGGACGCCCTGGGTGTCCTCGATGGCCCAATCGACGGTCACGACGAGGAGAATCTCGCGCGAGGCGTTATCCTGCCCCTCGCTGCCGAAGAGCGCGCCGATGAAGGGGATGCGGCTGAGGAAGGGGAGGCCGCGCTTGCGCTGGCCCTCGGTCCAATGGTTGAAGCCGGAGAGAAGGATGCTCTCGCCGGGGCGGACGATGTATTTGCTCTTGGTCTGATAGCGCGAGACGTCGGTGTCGGTGCCGGCGCTGTCGGTGACGGGGGTCCGCAAGTCGAGGTCGAACTCGAGGTTCACGGTGTTGCCGTCGAGGATCGTGGGGCGGGCACGGATGATGTAGCCATACTCGATTTCGGTGATGCCGGTCTTGTAGAGGTCGCTGGTCTGCTTGTAAAGCGTGCCGCCGGACTGGAACTCGGCGCTTTCACCGCTCTGAGTGGAGAGTGTGGTGGCGTAGAGCTGTTTGGCGACCTCGTTTTGCTTGAGGGTGTTGATGCGCGCGGAGAGGCCGCTGTTGCTGGCGATGGTGCCGGAGAGGTTGTCATGGACGGTGTAGGTGAGGTCGAAGTCCGCCCCGACGGTGTCGGAGATTTCCACGCCCAGGTTGCGCGCCAAGGTGCTGTCGTAGGAGAGGAACTCGATGCCGATGAGGATCTTCTGTTTGTAGACGCGCATGGCGCCGGTGTTCACCGTCAGCCCCGGGAACTCGCCCAGGAATGCCTGCACCTTCTTGCCCAGCGCGTCAATCTGCCCTTGGTCGTACATCTGCCCGGCCAGGCAAACCTCCTGCCCCACGAGCTCGGCGGTGATGCCCGTGAGCCCGTTGCGCCGGAGGAAGTCGTCGAGCAGGGCCTTGAGCGCCTCGGGCGAGACGCTTACGTGGCTGACGATCCGCTCGGGGTCGAGCGCGCGCGCCTCCTGGATGCGCCGCAGGGCCGCGACGTCGGCCGTCGCGCCGGTGAGGACGACGCGGCCGCCCGCCACCTCGGCGCGGATTTCCGGGTCGTCGGCGAAGAGCCGCCCGAGCATCTCCCAGTAGGCGGGGCGGACGGCGACGCGGAGCGTGGCCGCCTGCGCGCCATCGGCATCGAAGAAGGTGGCGGTGGCCTCGCCAAGGCCCAGCCCGGTGAGCGTGGCCTCGCCACCTTCACGGCATGTGGCCGAGAGGATGGCGGCGTGGGAGACGCGGACGCGCTCGGCGGCGGGCACCGCGAGGTAGGCGGACTCGCCCTCGTGGAGCGTCATGGGCTCCAACTCGCGGACGCGGGCCTGGAGCGTGCCCCAGGCGGCGAGCGCGGCGAGTGCGGCGGAGAGTGCGGCGGCACGGCTCATTTCGTTTCCTCCTTCCCGTCGTCGGCGCCCAACTCGCGGACGGTGTCGTAAAAGGCGGGGCCGGGGTAGACGACGTTTTGCGCGCGGTCGCGCTCCACGCGGTCGTCGCGGACGTTGCGCAGCAGATAGGTGAGCGTGCCCATCGTGCGGGCCTGGACGAGGGTGAGCGCGGCGCGGGTGGGGACGTTCAGCGTCAGTGTGCCGTAGCCGTCGGCCTCCTCGCCCAGGCGGTAAGCGCGGTCGGTGGCGATGACGGGGACGTTCTGCATGATGACCATCGAGACGACGCGGTCGGGCTCGCCCTCGCCGCCCTGCGCAATCAGGCCTAGGCGCCCCTCGGTGGCGGTGAGGACGATGTCCACCCGGCTGCCGGGGCGGATAAAGCCGCAAACGCTGCTGACGGTGTCCACCGGCAAGGTCACCGCGCGCATCCCCTCGCCGATGAGGTCGTTCAGCGTCGTCTGCGGCGCGTTCTCCACGTCGATCCAGAAAAGGGGCGTGTTGGCGGCCACGAGGCGCTTGGCCGGCCGGCCGACGAACTTGGTCTTGGCCTCGGCGAAAGCCGCGGCGAAGGCGGGGTCGTCGCGATTGGGCAAGACGACGTGGAGGTTCGAGAGGCCCTCGGCCGGGAGGGAGAGGGCGGTCAGCCATTCGTCCGCGATGTCGGCGCCGGCGGGGATCTCCGCCGTGGCGGCCAGGACGCAGACCTTGGGCGGCTCGGGGAGCGTGGTCTTCTCTCGGACGTAGCGGTTGAGGGCCACAATGGCGAAGAGGCCTACCAAGACCGCCGCCACGATGGCGAGTTTTGCGTTGGAGCCGCTGGGGGTGCTCATGGTGTCTCCTTTCGGGATGGGCGCACGTAGACCTCGTCATCCGTGAAGCGATAGACGAGGGTGAGTTCGCCGGCGCGGGGGCCGTCGGTGGCGCGCACGTTGCACGCCACGTTTCGATAAATCAAGGTGAGGGTGCCGGCCACGGGGGCGCCCGCGGCGCGCAGGGCGTCAATGGGGGCCGGCGCCTGGCGCCAGCCGGCGGCGGTGAAAAACGCCTTCTTCTTCATAGCGGTTGACATAATGCTGCCTGCCGCCCTCCGTGATCAGCATCAGCGTGCCCGGCGGCGCGCAGCTCAGCTCCGCGCTGACATTTTCTATTTTTTTCTCAAGAAAAGTCAGCAAATCCTCTAAATTTT
>CASEMQ010000035.1 GCA_949289005.1 uncultured Lentisphaeraceae bacterium | reverse complement strand
CTACACGACGTTGCAGGGCGATTTCACGGGTGCGGACGCGACGATTGGCGCGCAGCTCCCCGGCGGCCAATCCGCCGCGCTTTTCGCCCTGGCGCACGACACGCCCGGCAGCGTCCACGCCGGCGACGCCATCGTCTACCACTTCGGCCTGGGCACCGACCCCGCCCGCGCCGACTCCGACGCCGACGGCCTCGACGACGCCGCCGAGCGCGCGCTGGGGTTTGACCCGTGCGACCCGGACGAGGATGGGGATGGCTTGGTGGATGGTTGGGAGCGGAAGTTCGGTTACGACCCGCGCGTGGCCGATGACCCGGATGCGGATGGCGACAACGATGGCGTGCGCGATTATGTCGAGGCTCAGTGGGGAACCGACCCGCGCAACGCGGATTCGGACGGCGACGGCGTGGGCGACGCCGATGAAATCGCCCAGGGGAGCGACCCGGCGGACGGCTCGGACGGCGGCAAGGCGGGGCGGTACGTGAAGGCGACCTTTGCCTTCGGCGACCCGAGCACGAGCGAATCGGAGAAATATGCGGTGGAGGTGCGGCAGGTCGCCGGGGAGGGCTCGGAAGCGAGCGCCGTGCGCCGCCTGGAGAACCTGATTTCCAACGGCATCGAGACGCGGGAAACGCTCTTGCGCCGCGACGCGGTCTACGAAGTGACCTTCCGCCACCTCTCCTCGACAGAGGACGCCCCGGACTACGATTATTCGCTTGATGTGTCGTTGAACGTTGAGAAAGGGGAGACTGATGTGCCGTTTGTGATTGACGCGGAGGGGATGTTGGGCAATCATTCGGATGACGGAAGTTTCAGGGACAAAAAACTGACGCTTGTTTGCCCGCGTGTACGCGTGATGTCGGATTACAATCGTGACGGGGCGTTTGACGGGGAAGATGAAGCGTTGGCGGAGACGGGGGAGCCGATTCGGATGTGGATCAATGATGATGCCGACAAGGGGGATTGCGCGGAGGATGTGAAGGGTGGCAACGCCGATGGCGCACGGGTCGGCGGGAATTACGCGGACGATTGCGTGAACGGGCGCAATGATTTGCATGATTGGTTCCCGGTGATGTTTGACTTTGGCGCGCTTGCGGCCTTTGCCATGATGAACGATTGCACGCTTCGGCTTTC
The DNA here is from genome assembly GCA_949289005.1 of uncultured Lentisphaeraceae bacterium. GTDB lineage: Bacteria > Verrucomicrobiota > Kiritimatiellia > RFP12 > DVOR01 > Spyradenecus. The sequence continues at coordinate 19,951 of CASEMQ010000035.1, read as the reverse complement.
GGTCGATGGTTCTGCGCTCAATGTGATTTGGACGGATTATGGGGTGGATACGTTTGGGGCGTTTTATCAAAGCGACGCGCGGTTCGTGGGGGTGCCGGCATCTTCCAGTCCCCACGCGGCGAAGGCGATGACATTTGACGGGACGGTGGAGGTTCCGCGGAGTTTGCTTTTGCTTTCCCGGTTGCGCGAGGGAAAGATCGTGGCGTTCGTCGAGGGGAAAACGGCTTGGTCGGGCGCCATTGCCGTCACATTGCGCGATGGCGCCGGCGAGGCAATCGCGCGGGTGGGGCAATCGCCGACCTTCTCCGTTTCGTCCGTCAGGGATATGTTCACGGTCGTCGATTTGCGGAATTGCCTTGAGCGTGGGTATCTTCACGTGAAGGCGTTGGAGGATGCCGAGAAGGCCATGGCCTCGGAGCCGGCGAACAACCCGAGGCGGGACGATTATGCCGATGTTTTCTTCTTGCATGGCTTCAACGTGGACGAGGCGGGCGCCGAGGCGTGGTTTTCGGAAATGTTCAAGCGTCTGTGGCGAAGTGGGGCGCGGATGAACTTTTATGGGGTCTCGTGGCGTGGCGACGAGGGGGGCGCCATGCATTATCACGAGAATGTGGACAATGCGTTCCTGACCGTGCCATTCTTGAAGCGATTCCTCGGGACAAAGCCGCGAAGGCGTGTCCTGATTGCGCATAGTTTGGGGAATATGCTCGCCTCCAGCGCGATTGTCGAGGAGGGGCTCGCGGCCGACGATTATCTCATGCTCAACGCGGCGGTCCCGAACGAGGCCTACGACCCATCCGCCATCCAAGCGGAGAATGGCGTTGCAACGCAAGCCGAGACAGAAGGGGTTGAGGATGAATTGCCGGCGACCCTGGCCAACCCAACGACGCGTGCGCTGATTCACGAGGATTGGCATGCGTATCCCCGCCGAACGTTCGCGGCGGAATGGTACAAACTCTGGCCGGAGGAAAACGGTGAAAACCGGAATGCCTTGCATTGGTCCGGCCTTTTCTCGGACATCTTCACCCAATGCACGTGCCACAACTATTCCTCTTCCGAAGATGAGGTGCTGATGCTCTGTGAACGCACACCGCGACCTCTTCGCGATGGGGAAACGTGGGGGCATTTCGCGTGGCACAAGCAAGAGATTTACAAAGGACGAGGGCGTTTCTTGAACGTCTCGGAGCGTATCGCGGGGACGCAAGTGATGGGCTGGGGCTTCAATGAGACCACGTATGAACCCTCGGACGCGCGCTTCTTTGACGACAATTGGCAAACCTTTCTCAAGACAAACGTCGTCTTTCGGTTAAACGCGAATGACCGCGGGTCGTTGATTGACCAGCCGGCAGGCCACAAGTTGAGCAAGCCGTTGATTCATCAGTATCTGGCGATGGGCATCCCCGCACTGTCCCCGCCGGCCGGTGCATTGGCCGAGGCAACGCCAATGTGGAGAGACCGATGGACGGATCTTAAAACTCTTCGTGAGGGAAAGGGGACATGGGGGCGGTTCACTGCCCCCTTCCCGAACCGTTGGCTTCATTCGGACGTGAAGAACATGGCGTACTTTTACGTGAAGGCGCTGTTTGACGAACTGGCGAAGAAGATCAACGGAGAAAACGATGAAGACGTGGAAAAGTAGTTCGTGGATTGGATTGCTCACACTGTCGAGTGTCTTGTTGACAGGTATGCAATGCTCGGAGTACGAAGCCTCGCCCCAATTGAGAAAGAAGTGGGACTTGGCAGATTTTGGGGCAAGGGGAAGATTGAATGTCTGTGTCATTGACGAAAGCGGGCTCCCCATTTCCGACGCCTCTGTGAAGACTTCTTACAATCTGTATAAGCGTCCATTGATTTGGTGCCTTACGGGAGATTTAGAGGTTGTGGATGGGCCACGACCAAGTGGTACGACAGATAAGAACGGCCGATGGCACATGGAGGGGCAGATGCCAATCAGTGGGCGACTCTTCGTAGAGAAGGAAGGGTTTTACAAGAAGACCGAAATCTTTCGTTTCGAAGACAAAACCCAATTGAACAGCGAGCGAGGAAGGTGGGTTCCTTACGAGCGGAGGAAGATCGTGGAAATGAAAAGGATTGTCGATCCACAACCTTTTTATGGTGTTTTGAGGAGTTATGACCGAAAGATACCCGTGCTGGACCGACCGCTTGGGTATGACCTGCGCCTAGGCGAGTTCCTTCCACCCTATGGCAAGGGCGAGGTGGCGGATATGACGGTGACGGCGACGTGTCAATGCGCGCCGGATGCTTATTTTGCGGATGCCTATACCTTAACGTTTGCGTTCCCCCGCCCCGGGGATGGCATTGTTCGTCTCGAAAAAGACATGAGCACGCCGTTGCGTTCGCCACAAACCGTCCCGGACGGGCTTAAATGGGAGAAGGAGATGCTGGTGGACACGTTCTCACGCGACAAAGGCGGGGAATACATCCGCGAAAGCGAGTGGTTGCTCCTCCGTGTCCGGAGCGAGTTGGACGAGCACGGGAACGTGACCAAAGCCAATTATGTCAAGATTTATGGGCCACTTTCTTACGGTAGCAGGCGTTGGAAGCCGGGCAAGCCGAGAATGTCCATGCTTTTTACGTCCATCTTCTTCCCGGATGCGACAAGCAAAGGCTTGGAACCGGATCCGGATCGCAATCTGTTGCGGAAACTTTACCCGATTTCTTACAGCAACGCCGCCCCCACAAAGACCGCGGGCGCGATGTTCGAGCTGTGAATGCTGTGCAAGAAGACGAAAGGAGCGGACGATGAGGTGGATGGCGCGGATGGTTTTGGCGGCGGCGGGGGTGCTGTGGGGCGCGGGGGCGTGGGGCGGGTTGGCGCCGCGGCTGTTGGTTTTGGAGGCGGGGTCGGCGACGGCTTCGGACGGGACGGTGTTGCGGACGCCGGCGGCGGGGACGGTGCTGAAGGGGGTGGCGTATCCGGTGAAGGGCGGCGGGACGATGTGGTCGTTCGACGCGTATCGCTGGGGGGAGACGGCGCCGCGCGACGTGACGGTGCGTTTCGCGGGGGCGGGCGGCGCGGTCTCGGCCCTAGGCTGGCGCGGGGGGAACGGCACGTTCGGGACGGACGCGGGCACGCGGTGGGGCCTGTATGCGGTGGTGGATACGTATCGCCCGGGCGCCATCGCTCCCGGCGCGTTGGCGGGGAGGACGATTGCGTGGTCGTTCCTCATTTTCTGGGAGTTTGCGTGACAACGGTCGAGGATTACGAGCGTCGAGGTTTCTTGTACACGTGTATCCGGGGAAGACACGGCACTCGGCAAAAGGGCTTCTTTTTGGCTTGCAGGCGTGGTGCGCGTGCGTCTTGGCGCGCATCGGCCCCGGCATCGCCAAAAAAGCGCCCCATCCATTGGACGGACGGGGCGGTTTGTCACGGGGTTTGACCCGTTGCCCGCTTGGCGGGCGTTCGGTTCACCGGTCGTTTGTCTTTCGGCGGAGCGCCGGCCCGGCCACGCCCAGCGCGAGCAACGCCGGCGCCGTCGGCTCGGGGATGGATTGGAGGGCGGTGTCGGTGTCGGAGAGGGCGGCGATTTGCGCGTCCGTCAGCGCGCCGTCGTAGATGCCCGCCTCGGCGATGGTGGGGACGTTGCCGCCGGTGTTGCCGCCTCTTCCCGGAACCGAAGCGAGGGTAAGTTAGCATATTCCCCCCCCCGTCAAGGGTTATGCGCCGCGGCCATTGGCGGCGTGGCGGCGGGGCGTCGGTTTTTGGGGCGGTTGTCGCGTTTTGGCGGGGAGGGGCGGGGTTTATTATAATAGGGGGCATGGACGCGTGGTTTGGCTGGATATGGGCGAAGGTTCGCCGGGTGAATTGGGTGTTGCTGTTGGCGACGTTGGCGTTGTCGGCGGCGGGGGTGTTGTTTGTGAAGTCGGCGTGCAGCTCGCGGCCGACGGAGGCGTTGCGTTCGTTGTGGGTGGGTCAGCTGGGGTTTGCGGTGCGCGGGGTGGCGTTGATGGGGGTGTTGGCGTTTTGGGATTATCGGCGGTGGGTGCGGTTCGCGCCGTGGCTGTACGCGGGGGTGTTGGCGGCGCTGGTGTTGGTGTTGGTGCCGGGGATCGGGGTGGAGATCATGGGTGCGCGGCGGTGGCTGTTCGGGTTGCAGCCGAGCGAGCCGGCGAAGATCGCGTTGATCGTGCTGTTGGCGTGGGTGTTGGGGCGCGGGCGGGAGGCGTTGCGGACGTGGCGGGGGCTGGTGCTGTGCGGGGCGTTGGCGGGGGTGCCGGCGGGGTTGATTTTGCTGGAGCCGGATTTGGGGACGGCGTTGGTGCTGGGGCCGACGGTGCTGGCGATGGTGTTCGCGGCGGGGGTGTCGCCCAGGCTGTTGGCGGTGGGGGTGTTGGCGGTGGGGCTGGCGGTGGGCTATGAGCTGACGATGGTGCGCCTGGCGACGGCGGAGGGGGTGGCGCCGGCGCGGCGGGAGCAGCTGTTGGGGTGGACGGGGCTGCGGGAGCATCAGGTGAGCCGGGTGGAGACGTTTCTGTACCCGATGCGGGACCGGACGGGGAGCGGCTACAACGCGTATCAGAGCGAGATCGCGGTGGGGAGCGGGGGCGTGTGGGGCAAGGGTTATGGGCGGGGGGTGCAGCATCGGCTGGGCTATTTGCCGGCGGTGGTGAGCATGAACGACTTCATTTTCCCGGTGGTGGCGGAGGAGACGGGGTTTGCGGGGGCGTTGGCGTTGCTGGCGGTCTATCTGGGGGGGATTTTGATCCCGGGGGCGGTAATCGCGGCGCGGTGCCGGGACGACGTGGGGCGGCTGCTCTGCGTGGGGGTGGTGACGTTGCTTTTCTGCCACGTTTTTATTAATATAGGAATGACAGTGCGAATTGTGCCCATTACCGGCCTCCCACTGCCTTTCATCAGTCAGGGCGGGACGTTTATGCTCGTGATGATGATGGCGATGGGGGTGTTGCAGAGTGTGGCGATTCATGGGAGGACGGCGGAGGCCGTCTTCCGGCACCGATAGACAACACTTTTTCGGACAGGACGTTACGATGTTTGGATGGTTGTTCAAGAGGAAGACGAAGAAGCGCGAGATCGTGGTGAACGTCGAGAAGCTGGAGACGCGCGTGGCCGTGGTGGAGAATGGCCGCGTGGAGGAGTTTCAGGTGGAGCACCCGATGGAGGAGCGGCTGGTGGGGTGCATTTTCAAGGGGCGTATCCAGAACCTGGAGCATGATTTGCAGGCGGCGTTCGTGGACATCGGCCTGAAGAAGAACGCGTTTTTGCATTATTGGGACATGATCCCGGACGAGGAGGGCGCGTTGGACGAGGACGACGAGTCGCGGCAACCTTCGCGCCGCCGGCGGATCTCGAACGAGGAGATCGCGAAGCGGTTCCCCCCGGGCAGCGAGATCGTGGTGCAGGTGACGAAGGGGCCCATCGGCACGAAGGGGCCGCGCGTGACGGCCAACCTGTCGCTGCCGGGGCGTTATCTGGTGATGATGCCCTCGGCGAAGGCGACGCGCGGCGTGAGCCGGAAGATCGCGGACGCGAAGGAGCGCCTGCGCCTGAAGAAGATTTTGGACCGCCTGCCGTTGCCGCCCGGTGTGGGGATCATCGTGCGCACGGTGGGCAGCGGCGCGAACCAGCGGGCCTTTTGCCGCGATTTGCGCAACATTCTGGACGTGTGGGGGCAGCTGCAGCGCAACATCCAGACGCTCAAGGCGCCGGCGTGCGTCTATTCGGAGCCGGATCTGGTGGAGCGCGTGGTGCGCGATTGGCTGACGGAGGACGTGGACCGCGTGACGATTGACGACGAGGAGGCCTATGACCGCATCCGCGAGGTGGCCGGGCGCATCAGCCGCCGCGCGCGGCGCGTCATCGAGCTCTACAAGGGGCACCTGCCCATCTTCGACCACTACGGCGTGGAGTCGCAGATGGAGGAGGCCTTCCGCCGCAAGGTGAACCTGAAGAGCGGCGGCTATCTGGTGATCGACGAGACGGAGGCGTTGATTTCCATCGACGTGAACACCGGCCGGCACCGCGGCAAGGGCTCGCAGGAGGATGCCATCCTGGAGGTGAACACCGAGGCCGTCGAGGAGGTGGCCCGCCAGATGCGCCTGCGCAACATCGGCGGCCTGGTGGTGATCGACCTCATCGACATGAAGAGCCGCAAGCACCAGAACCAGATTTACAAGGCCATGAAGGCCGCGCTCCGGCGCGACCGCGCGCGCACCAACGTCCTCCCCATCTCGGAGCTGGGGCTGATGGAGATGACGCGCCAACGCCAGGAGGAGAGCCTGCTCTCGCAGATGTACGTGGATTGCCCCTATTGCAAGGGCCATGGCGTCATCAAGAGCCCGCTGGCCATCTCGGTGGACATCCAGCGGCAGATCACCGCCGTCATGCGCCGCCTGCAGGGCGACCCGGGCGAGACGGAGTTGCAGATCCTGGTCTCGCCTTCCGTCATGGAGCGTCTGCGCAACGAGGACGAGCAGATGCTCGTGGAGATGCAGCGCCGCTATTCCGGCAAGCTCACCTTCAAGAGCGAGGTGGCGCGCCATCCCGAATCCTTCGCCATCCTGGACAAGAATGGCAAGGTGCTCTACGCCGTCTCCGAAAGCCACGCCGTCTGACCCGGAGGAACCGAGATGCCCCGCTCGCCCCGCCACCCCATCCTTGCCGCGCTCCTGGCCGCGGCGGCAAGCCTTGCCCCCGCGCCGGCGCTCGTCGCCGCCGGCCACGGGGTCGAGGCGCTGGGCGAGACGTTCGCCTTGCCCAACCTCTCCGCCGCCGAGGACATCCAAATCTCCGCCGACCGCATGGGCGCCGACCAGGAGACCCAGCGCGTGACGCTCGACGGCAACGTCCGCATGCGTTTTGCCGACCTCACGCTCACGGCCGACCGCGCCACCTACAGCCGCGAGACGGGCGACGTTTACGTGGAGGGCAACGTCCGCATCCGCTCGGAGGCGGGCGGCTCGTGGGCCGGCGACAGCCTGGCCTTCAACCACCGCACGGGCGAGGGGCTCATGGGCACCGGGCTCCTGCGCCTGGGCGCCTTCGCCGTGCTCACGCCCGGCGGCGCCTCGCGCGACGACGACGGCGTCTTCCACGCCCGCAACGCCACGCTCACCACCTGCACCAACGCCACCGAGTCCGCGTGGCACTGGTCCGTCACCGGCACCGGGCGCTACAAGGATGGCGAGTTCATCGAGCTGCGCAACGCCACCTTCCGCCTCTTCGGCGTGCCGCTCGCCTGGGCGCCCTACTATTATCGCGACCTGAACACGAGCTATGGGTGGCGCATCCTGCCGGGCTATTCGGGCGACTGGGGCGCCTACCTCCGCCTGGGCTACGTCTATCCCATCGCCGGCTCCGTCGAGGCGGGCGATTACCTCTACGGCAAATCCCAGCTCGACCTTCGCTCCGAGCGCGGCGTGGGCGTGGGCCAGGAGCTCACCTGGGGCACCGAGGGCTTCCTGGGCGAAGGCACGCGCCAGTGGGGCCGCCTCTCCCTCTATTACGCCTACGACACCGACGACCAAGGCGGCGAGGACTACAACTGGAACTCCACCTACGACGAGAACCGCTGGTCCATCGGCCTGACGCAGTGGTTCGACTTCTCCCCGCGCGACACCCTCTCCATCACCGGCGAAAAGGTCAGCGACTCCCAGTTCCGCGAAGACTACGACGAGGCCGCCCTCCGCGCCTCCTCCCAGCCCCTGGGCATCGTCAACTACGAGCATCGCGAGAACGCCTGGGTCACCAGCCTCGCCCTCATGGGCCCGCTCGACACCTTCTATGCCGGCGTGCGCAAACTCCCCGAGCTGCGCGTCGACCTCCTGCCCCGCCAAGTCTTCGGCATCGACAAACTCTACTACGAGTCGCAGACCACCGCCGGCTGGCTCCGCCGCCAGCCCGCCAAATACGACGCCGCCTGGAGCGACCGCTACGCCTACCAAATCGGCAACTGGGCCTACTACGACACCTTCCGCCTCGACACCCGCCACGTCTTCCGCCGCCCCTTCACCCTCGCCGAGGGCATCACCCTCACCCCGCGCCTCGGCTGGCGCGGCACCTACTACACCGACTCCCCCGACGATTCCCTCTTCCGCTCGCTCTTCGAGATCGGCGCCACGCTCCAAGGCCGCTGGTGGCGCGACTACGCGAACTATCGCCACACCTTCACGCCCTACCTCGACCTCACCTTCGTCCCCGGCTCCCAGGAAGGCGCCCTCGACAAGCCCTACGCCTTCGACCGCCTCGACCAGGAATACGAGTGGCGCGACCGCTACGCCTCAGACGGCCTCACCCCCACCCACCGCTACGCCGGGCTCCGCTTCGGCATGCGCAACCTCCTCCAGCGCCGCCACCCCGCCACGCGCACCCTCTCGCGCTATCTCGACACCGACCTCTACGGCGTCTGGGTCTTCAGCACCCAAGACCAGTGGGTCCGCTGGCGCCACCGCGACCAACCCGGCCGCGACAACCTCTCCCGCCCCGCCCGCCGCGTCAAGGAAGAGACCGGCCTCCGCCTTCTCGGACTCAACGCCACCTTCACCCCGCGCCCCAACATCGTCATCGCCTCCGACATCCAGTTCGACCCCGAGGAATCCACGCTCGCCTTCTTCGACATCAACGCCGGCCTCCGCCTCGACGCCGTCACCCTCTACGCCGGCTATCTCCGCCGCAACCACGACGTCTACGATTACTACTGGGCCGACCACGTCAAGGACGCCGTCCTCTACGGCGGCTTCGTCCACCACCTCTGCGACACCATCGACTGGTCCGCCTACGTCCGCTACAATATCGAGTTTTCCGACCTCGAGGAAATCGGCGGCTTCCTCCAATACAACCTCGACTGTCTCTCCTTCCGCCTCAACCTCGGCTACATGCCCAAATACATCTCCGAGGACGGCTGGAAGCACGATTCCGACTTCCGCATTTCCCTTGGCGCCTGGCTTCGCGCCTTCCCCAACGACGACGAGGAAGACTGGATGACCTGGGGCAACCTCACCAACGAGCACGCCCTCCGCGGCCCCGAGGCCTGACCCACCCATACGCGCCTGTAGCTCAGCAGGATAGAGCAGCGGCCTTCTAAGCCGCGGGTCGGGGGTTCGAATCCCTCCAGGCGCGCCATTCCCTCCCCGGCCGTCCCGCCGCCGCGCCCCACACTGCCACCCCAACGCCATGCCCAACGACCTCATCCTCAGCGTCAGCGGCGCCACCGCCATCATCAAAGACCGCCTCGACGATCTCCCCCGCATGACCGTCGAGGGCGAAGTCTCCAACCTCCGCCCCCCCAACGCCTCCGGCCACCTCTACTTCACCCTCGGCGACGCCGGCGCCCGCCTCAACGTCACTTTCTTCGCCTTCCGCCAAAAAGCCCAAGGCGCCGTCCCCCCCTTCGCCAACGGCGACAAAGTCCGCGTCACCGGCCGCATCGCCCTCTACGCCCCCCACGGCAGCTACCAGCTCAACGCCGAACGCCTCGACCGCGCCGACGGCCCCGGCGAACTCCTCCAACGCTTCGAGGCCCTCAAACGCAAACTCTACGCCGAGGGCCTCTGCGACCCCGCCCGCAAACGCCCCCGTCCCCCCCGCCCCCCGCCCCACGGCATCGTGACCGCCCCCACCGGCGCCGCCATCCGCGACATCCTCACCATCCTCGGCCGCCGCCGTCCCAACCTCCACATCCTCCTCGCCCCCTGCCGCGTCCAAGGCCCCGAGGCCGCCTCCGAAATCGCCCACGCCATCGCCCTCCTCAACCGCCACTTCGGCCCCGGCTCCCCCGAACCCCTCGACGCCATCATCGTCGGCCGCGGCGGCGGCTCCCTCGAAGACCTCTGGCCCTTCAACGAGGAAATCGTCGCGCGCGCCGTCGCCGCCTCCCGCATCCCCACCATCTCCGCCGTCGGCCACGAACCCGACCAAGCCATCACCGACTTCGTCGCCGACCTCCGCGCCTCCACGCCCTCGGCCGCCGCCGAACTCCTCTGCGGCCGCCAGGAAGACTACGCCCGCGCCCTCGCCGACGCCAAAGACCGCCTCCTCAAAGCCCTCCGCGTCGCCTACGCCGCCGCCCGCGCCGAACTCCGCCGCCACCAAGCATCGCCCCTCCTTCGCGACCCCCTTGCCCTCCTCGAGCCCCACGCCCAACGCCTCGACGCCCTCGACGCCCGCCTCCGCCACGCCCTTGCCGCCGCCCTCGCCGCCCACGCCCAACGCCTTGCCGCCCGCGAGCTCACCCTCGAACGCATCGGCGCCGAGACCTTCCCCCGCGCCCGCCAACGCCTCGCCGAGCAAGCGCTCCGCCTCGACCGCGCCGCCGCCGCCCGCCTCGATGCCACCCGCGCCGCCCACGCCACCCGCGCCGCCAAACTCGCCGCCCTCAGCCCCTACGCCGTCCTCGCCCGCGGCTACGCCATCGCCACCGACGCCGCCGGCCACACCCTCACCGACCCCGCCCAAACCCACCCCGGCGCCCCTCTCACCCTCACCCTCGCCCGTGGCACCCTCCCCGTCCACGTCGATTGACCCCGCCCCGCGCGCTTACGCCTCCGCCTCCCGGGCGAACAGGAAGCCTTCTTCCTTGGAGTAGGCAAGCGCCGCGCCGTCCAACTCGGCGGTGAGGGTGCCGTCGTCGCCGAGATCAAGGATCAGGAACAATTCGCCTTCCAGGAGGGGCGCCTCCTGCCAGGCGGCCAACGCGCCGCCCGTGGATTGCTCGAGTTCGCGGATGACGCGGTCGGCACGCTTGTGGTCGCGGGCGAGGCGGACGGGCAGGCGGAGGCGTTGGCGGGCGATGGCGCGGGCGGTCTGCGGGTCGGGCGGGCGCGTGGGGTCGAGCGGCGCGGCGCCGGCAGGCTCCAGCCAAGGGAGAAAATGGAGGGAGCCGTCGCGGTGGCGCGCGAGGAGGAGGACCTCGATGGCGGGGTCGCCGTCGCGCACGGCGGCGCGGGCGGCGGCCTCGGTGGCGAGGGTGTCGGAGGCCATCCAATTGTCGAGGGTTGGGAAGAGTGTGTTGCCAGGGGCGTGGATGCGGTGGGCGTCGGCACGGTCGCGGAGGGATTGTTGGCGATCCACGTGCTTGGTTTTGGCCGCGATTGCCTCGGCGTCGGGCGCGAGGCAATCGGGTTCCCAGGCGTAGGCTTGGCGCACGAGGGTGGGGATGGCGTCGGGCAGGGTGACGGTGGCGGGCAGGAGGGCGCGGGCGCGCCAGAGCAGCCAGCGGTCGTAAACGGCGAGGCTGCCGGCGTCGAAGGGCGTCTCGGCGCCTTCCAACGTGGCGCAGACGGGCTCGCGCAGGGGCGCCGGGCGTTCGCGCGGGTGGCGGTGGAGGCGGCCCATGCGCTGAAGCAACAAGTCCATGGGGCACCAATCGGTCGCCAGGAAGTCGAAGTCGATGTCCAGCGATTGCTCCAGCACCTGCGTGCCCACGACGACGAGGCGGTCGCGTTTGGCGGGCGCGGAGCCCTTGCCAAGGCTGCCCAGGAGTTCCGCCTCGCGCGCCTCGCGGTCGGGGAGGACGAATTGGGCGTGGAGGAGGCGGACGTCGCACTCGGGCAGGGCGGCGCGGAGGCTTCGGGCGAGTGCCTGCGCCCGCCGCACGGTGTTCACGATGACGCCCGCGCAGCCGCCTTGGGCGAGCCGCTCGCGGAGGGCGTCGGCCAGTGTGTCGTCGCGGAGGGCGAGGTGGGCGACGGCGCGTTTCGCGGCGCTCGGCGGGAGGGCGCGGCGGCGCACGGCCGCGCCGTCGGTCCAGGTCAGCACGGGATAGGCCGCCTCATCGTCGGCGGCGGCTTCGGGGGGCGTGCCTGCGGCGCCGCCTTGGTAGGCGCGGACAAACGCGGCGCGGCGCTCGGCGGGGAGCGTCGCGGAGAGGAGGAGCGTCGGCACGCGATAGCGCCCCAGCCATTCCAGCGCGCGCTCGAGGTATTGGCTCATGTAGGCGTCGTAGGCGTGGCACTCGTCCACGACGACCACTTTGCCCGTGAGGCCGAGATGGCGGAGCATGAGGTGGCGTTGCTTGAGCGCCGCCAGCAGCAGCTGGTCCACCGTGCCGATCGCGAAGTCCGCCAAGAGCGCCTGTTTGCTCCCTTGGAACCACGGGTGCGCCAGCACGCCGGTCCCGGGATTGTCCTCCTCCGTCGTCGCCCGGCCGGGGAGCTGGTCGTTCAGCATGGCCAACCCATGCGCCAGGCGCACCGCGTGCGCGGTCTCGGACGATTGCTTGCCCGCCCAGCCCAAGAGACGCGCGAAGATGGCGTTGGCCGTGGTTTGGGTGGGCAGGCCGAAGAAGAGCCCGCCCGAGCCGAACTTCCCGTTCAGGATTTCCGCCGCCGCCAAGGCGGCCTCCGTCTTGCCCCCGCCCATCGGTGCCTCGACGACGAGCAGGCCCGGCTCCTCCATCGCGTGGGCCGCCTCCATCGCCGCGCGCTGCAGGCTGTTCGGCGCGAAACCGAAACGCTCGGCGAAGCACGCCGCGTCCGATACCGCGCCCCAACGGCTTTCCCACGGCGGCGGCAGGGCGAGTTTCCGCCACGCAGCCTCCGCGCGCCCCGGGTAGGCCAACGCGTCACCGGTCTCCTCCACCGGGATGAGCGGGAAGTAATCCGTGTTGCTGGCGATCCAATCCGCCATCGTCAGCAAGCCCGCCAACAGCAACGCCGCCGGCACCGGCACCTCAGGCAACGGCCCCGCGCCCGCGCCCTCCCGCGCCGCGCCCCAGAGCGCCTCCCACGCACCCCGCCACGCCGACGTTTTGTCTTCGTTTATACCTATCAAAGCGTCAGGATGTTTACGCAAGGCGGTCTTGACCTCCTTTTTACCCTGCGTTTTCCCGTGGTGTGTGCCTACAATCGCGGCCAACCATGCAGGAGCACCCAATTCACGGAGGATGGCTTCGCTAGCTAAGGCGTGTGGAAGTGTGTCGTGCAAGGGGTTTTTGAGGCAAACGCTCATTGCAAGCCGTTCGTATGCTTCCGCTGCTAGGTTTTGTGCGATCCGCCCCTGGAAGGCCACCGTCGCCTTGCCGAGGTCGTGCGACGCGCCCAACACCCACGCCACGCGCACCAAATCCTCGTCGTCCAACCCGATGGCCGCCTTCGCGCCCTCCGGCAGACGTTCCCGCACCAGGCGCGCCATGATTTCCGCCGTGTCGCGCAAATGCATCCACAGCGGCAGCCACGACCCGTCCGGCCCCGACTTGCCCGCCAACCGCCTCGCCAACACTTCCGCCTGCGTCATGCCAACGTTCCTTTCGTTTTGGCTTCACTATAACAAACCGCATCGGGTTTGACAGCAAACCGGCGTGGTGGTATGCTAATGGCACAAATGAGGAGTGCCATGATGGCGAAGTCTGCGTCTGCGTTCAATCTGTTGGATGAGCCGTGGGTCCGGGTGATGAACCGGGATTGCGCGGTGGAAGAGGTGTCGCTCCGCGACGCGCTCCTGCGCGCCCACGGGCTGAAGGATCTGGCCGGCGAGCTGCCCACGCAGGACGCCGCGCTTCTGCGTCTGCTCCTGGCCGTGCTCTTCGCCGTCTTCGCGCGGGTGGACGCGGCGGGCCGCCCCGCGCCGCTCGCCGCGGGCAACGCGGGCATCGAGGCGGCGTTGGCGCGCTGGAAGGAACTCTGGGCGCTCGGGCGCTTCCCCGAGGCGCCGATCGAGGCCTACTTCGCCACGTGGCACGACCGCTTCTGGCTCTTCGACGACGACCATCCCTTTTGGCAGGTGCCCGAGAAGAAGTGGAAACGTTACGTAGCGAAAGACGGGACGGAGAAACTTGCCGGGACGTCAGTTTCGTTGGAGAAGTTCAATGTCGAGCTGTTGCAGAGCGGCAACAAAGCGCGGCTTTTCGCCTCTGTCTCCGGTGAAGCCTGTTGTCGTGCGACTTATGCGCAGGCGGCACGGTGGTTGGTCTATTTCACTGCGTGCGATGATTCTTCGATAAAGAAGACGCGAGATTTGGAAGAGGAGGACGAGCCGCAGCCAGAGGCGTCCGAGGAAAGCGAGGCTGAGCCCCAAGGCGGGGGAGAGAAGAAGAAAAAGACGAAAACGTATCCGGCCACGGGAGTGGGCTGGTTGGGGAAGATTGGCTATGTCCAGGCGGTGGGCGACACGTTGTTTGAGACGCTGATGTATAACCTGACTTTCTTGCGGGATGGCTCGGAAGCGTGGGAATGGAGTGTGCCAAAAGAGGACGAGGAGAAGCCTTGGCTCTACTTGCCGTATTGGGAATTAGACGCGCCACGCGTGGGGGAGCGGACGCCATTGGTGTGGCCGAGCGATCGGGACTGTGTGTTGGATGCCAAAGACCCGGAACGGAACGAGGCGGCCATGTTGCGCCGCGACCGAAAGCCCGCCAATCCGATGGCCCTTTTGACGTTACAATCGCGGCGCGTTTTGTTCATCCGCTACGGGGTGGATGAAACGCCGCCGGCACCTTACGCGCCCATCAAGGAATTGCGTGTGCTCGGCGGGGACTTCTTTGATGAAAAGAATGCCTTTTGCGAGCAAATGACCCTCTGGTGGGCGAAGACGCCAACGCAGGCCGAGCCAACCCCGCCCTGCCTTCCCAAGCGCCACGATGCTTCCACCGTGTTGTGGCAAGAGTTTGGGTCGCTTCTGGTGTCGACCAATGAGCAACATATGCCAGGCGTTGTCCAGTGGTTGGATTACTTGCAAGGGGAGGGTTACTTGGCTGATGACCTGTTGATTCGTTTCCGCGTTTGCGGTTCGGACTACGGCTCGCAGTATTCCAAGGTGGAGGATATGTTCACCGATGTGTTGTCGTTCCGTGCCTCGCTCTTGGGGAAGATGGAGTTGGGCTGGCGAGAGAAAATTAATCGTGAGGTCAAGAAGTGTTGCGACGATATGGTGAAAGCGCTTCAGCAACTTGCCGAGAAGTTGGCCGTTGCGGCAGGGGGAGACAAGAAGACCGTGGTTTCTGCATGGAAAAAGCGGGCGGTAAAGACGTGGTACGCACGGCTTGATACGCCTTTTCGCGACTGGCTGGCAAAGTTTTCCCCACGCAAGGGTTCGGTAGCGGCCAATCAGGATTTGTTGAAATGGCAACGGCAAGCGCGGATGTTGGCGGTTCAACAGGGAGAGGAGCTCGTCGTCAAGGTCGGGCCTCAGGCCTTCGTCGGACGTCGGAATGGCAAAACGCTCATTGCCGCGCCTACTGCTTATCGGGCATTCGTTCGGGCTGTGTCCAAGACTTATCCCAAGGAGGAAGAGTTGTCATGAGCAAAGTGGAAAGCATCAAACAAACGGTGCGCCAAATCATTGCCACGTACTTCCAGGTTGGCGACCCAAGGAAGCGCAACCGGGAGCGTCCGGTCAATGCCACGTTCGCCTTTCTGCGTCGAGGCGTCGGCAAGTCCCCGGGTGATTTGCCGGAGTTGTTTGGCTTCTTTTTGCAGGAGATGTCGGAAGAGCTAAGCGGGGGGAAGGGCGACGGCGGCACGCCCACCGCGGCGGAATGGGCGATTTACTTGGCGCTGACGCTTTACGCCGTGCACCAACAGAGCCGGGACCCGCAAAAGGACCCCATGCACAAACACGAAGTACGATTTGGGAGCGCGGTTCGCGATTTGGCGAAGAAACGCAAGGAAAAGCCGGAGGAGAGCGGCATCCTGTCGCGCTTCAACGCGTTGATGACCGCCAAGTCCATGCCGGAGCGGGCAAACCATCTGCGCGCCATCGTTCAGCAACTACGTGCGCATGGCGTTGCGCTTGACTATGGCCTCCTGGCCAAAGACCTTTACGACTTTCAATTTCCCGCAAGCGAGGCGCGCGTGCGCCTGCGCTGGGGAAGGGACTACTACAGCCAGAAGAATGACCCTGACTTGCCAATAAAGGAGCCTGAAGCATGAAGAAGCATCTGTACATCGATTTCCATGTGTTGCAAACGGTGCCGCCCAGTTGCGTGAACCGCGACGACACCGGCAGCCCCAAGACCGCCGTCTATGGCGGCGCCACCCGCGCCCGCGTCTCCTCCCAGGCTTGGAAGCACGCCATGCGCGAGATGTTCAAGGAAACGCTCCCCGAGGAGGAGGTGGGTGTGCGCACCAAGCGTATCATCGAGATGGTGGCGTGCGAGATTGACCCCGGCCAGGCCGATCTGTTCAGCAAGGAGGTGCAACCTTCGCCCGAGGCCATGAAGCGGGCACAGGAGTTGTTGGAGATCGCGGGGCTCAAAATCAAGGATGAGAACAAAGGCACGGCCGCACTCTTCTTCATGAGCCGCGTCCAAGCCAAAGCGCTTGCGCAGTTGGCTGCACCAAAGAAAGGGAAAGTAACGAAAGAGGCTTGCCAGAAGGCGCTGAAATCCGCGCCCTCTGCGGACATGGCGCTCTTTGGGCGCATGGTGGCCGACGACCCGACGCTGAACTACGACGCGGCCGCGCAGGTGGCCCACGCGATTTCCACGCACGCCGTGCAGAACGAGTTCGACTACTTCACGGCGGTGGATGATTTGATGCCCGAGGACAACGCCGGTGCGGGGCACCTGGGCACCGTGGAGTTCAACTCCGCCACGCTCTACCGTTACGCCACGGTCAATGCCTTGGAGCTGCGCAAGCACTTGGGCGCGGAGGAGACGCCGCGCGTGGTGCGCGCCTTTGCCGAGGCCTTCGTGCGCGCCATGCCCACGGGCAAACAAAACACCTTCGCCAACCGCACGCTCCCGGACGCGGTGATTGTCACGATCCGCGAGGATCAGCCCGTGAACCTCTGCGGCGCCTTCGAGCGCGCCATCCCCGCCTCCGTCGAGGGCTTCGTGGCGCGGTCGGGGCAGGCCTTGGCAGACTATGCCAAGAACCTTTACGCGACCTATGTGGACGCGCCGGCGCGAACCTTGAAGGTTGGCCCCGATTTGCCCTTCCCGGCGCTGTTGGGGGAACTGGAGCGGGAGGTCGCGATGCGCTTGGCGCAAGTGTCCCCGGAGACGACGGAAAAAGCGGAGAAGGATTGATGGCCACGTTGCTCCTGCGTTTGGCCGCGCCGTTGCAAAGTTGGGGCGACGCCTCGAAGTTCGAGACGCGCCGCACCCATCGCGAGCCCACCAAAAGCGGCGTCTTGGGCCTGATCGCCGCCGCGCTCGGCCTGCGCCGCGACGACGAGGCCGGCCTCGCGCGCCTCTGCGCCCTCCGTTTCGGCGTGCGCGTCGACCAACCCGGCGCGCTTGTGGACGACTTCCACACCGTAGACTTGAGCTGGCGCAAAGAGGAGAAGAAAAGTGGCAAGGCGGGAAAGATGGACAAGAAAGACAAGGCCGACACGCTTGTTACCCATCGCCACTATCTCGCCGACGCGGTCTTCACGGTGGGGCTGGAGAGTGACGACGCGGCGTGGCTGGCGGAATTGGAGGCCGCCGTGCGCCGGCCGGCCTTTCCGCTCTTCCTGGGGCGCCGTGCCTGCCCGCCCGTGCCGCCGCTCTGCCTGGGCATTCGCGAGGCGGGGCTCTTGGAGGCGCTCCGCGCCGAGCCGCTCCGCGCCGCGCCCGCTCCCGCGCGCCGTGCCCGCGGCGGGGTGGGGGAGCCGGCCAACCTGCGCGTGATGTTCGATGCGGATCCCGGCGAGGCGGACGCCGTGCCGCGCGGCGACCTGCCCCTCTCGTTCAGCCCCATCCACCGCCGCCACACCTTCCGCCCCGTGCGCGAGACCAACGTGCCGCCGCCGCCCGAGGCGCTTCCCGAGGACGCCCCGCCGCCCGCGCCCACCGCGCACGACGCCCTCGCGGCCCTCGACGAACCCTAAGGAGCCCGCCATGTTTCTTTCCCGAGTGGAGTTGGATTTGCGTAGCCGCGTGACCATGCGCGCACTGGCCGCCCCGCAACGTTTCCACGGCGCGGTGGAGGCCGCCTTCGCCGGCGAGCGCGCACGGCGCCTTTGGCGGCTGGACCGGCTGGACGGTCGCCTCTTCATGCTCATCGTGAGCGAGGCGCGTCCCGATTTGATGGGCATCGCCGCGCAGTTCGGCCCCCGCGCGGGGCAGGGGCTCGCGCCCACGACCCGCGACTACGCGCCCTTCCTGGGGCATCTCGCCGCGGGGCAGGTGTGCCGCTTCCGCTTGGCGGCCAACCCGGTGGAAAACGTCTCGGGGCGCGCGACCCCCGATGCCCCCCGCCCGCGCGGCAAGCCCCGCGCCCATTGCACCGTGGCCCACCAGGAGCGTTGGCTGTCCGAGCGCGCCGCGCGGCTCGGCTTCTCGGCGACAAACCGTGCGGGCGAGGCCACCTTCCGCGTCACCGAGAGCCGTTGGCTCCGCTTCGTCAAGCACGGTGCCGGGCGTCCCGTCTCCATCCTCGCCGTCGCCTACGAGGGGCTCCTGCGCATCAAAGACCCCGATCGGTTCCGCGAAACGCTCACCCACGGTGTCGGCCGCGGCAAGGCCTATGGCCTCGGCCTGCTCACCGTCATCCCGCAGGGCTGACCCGCCATGCCCGCGCCCCCCGGCCTCAAACGCCCCGACCTTCAGGCCCTCCCGCAGGTGCGGGATCGCATGACCTTCCTCTACCTGGAGCACTGCACCCTGGGTCGGCAGGACGGCGCCATCACCGTCACCGACGAGCGCGGCATCATCCACATCCCCGCCGCCGCCGTCACCGTCCTCCTCCTTGGCCCCGGCACCCGCGTCACCCACCGCGCCATGGAGCTGATGGGCGATGCCGGCGTCGGCGCCGTCTGGGTCGGTGAGCACGGCGTGCGCTACTACGCCCACGGCCGCCCCCTCACCGCCCGCGCCAACCTCCTCATCCGCCAAGCCGCCCTCGTCAGCAACGTCCGCCGCCGCATCGAGGTCGTCCGCCGCATGTACGGCCTCCGTTTCCCGGGCGAGGACGTCTCCCGCCTCACCCTCCAGCAACTCCGCGGCCGCGAAGGCGCCCGCGTCCGCCAAGCCTACCGCGCCGCCTCCCGCGCCACCGGCGTCCCCTGGGCCGGCCGCGACTACGACCCCGACGACTTCGCCGCCGGCGACCCCGTCAACCAAGCCCTCTCCGCCGGCTGCGCCTGCCTCTACGGCCTCGCGCACGCCGTCATCGTCGCCCTCGGCTGCGCCCCCGGCCTCGGCTTCGTCCACGCCGGCCACGCCCGCGCCTTCGTCTACGACATCGCCGACCTCTACAAGGCCGAGACCGTCATCCCCATCGCCTTCCAAATCGCCGCCGAGGAACCCGCCGATCTCCCCGCCGAAACCCGCCGTCGCCTCCGTGACGCCCTCGTCCGCCACCACATCCTCGAACGCATGGTCCGCGACATCCGTTGGCTCCTCGCCCCCGACAAACCACCGCCCGACGACGCCGAGCCCGAGACCCTCTACCTCTGGGACGACACCCTCGGCGCCGTCCCCAACGCCACCAACTACGCCCACACGGAGCCACCGCCATCGTCATCCTCGTCGTAACCGACTGCCCACCCGCCTTGCGGGGCGATCTTTCACAATGGCTGATCGAGATCGACCCGGGCGTCTACGCCGGCCACCTCAGCGCCCGCGTCCGAGACGCCCTCTGGTCCCGCGTCCGCCTCCACCTCAAACACGGCCGCGCCACCCTCGTCTACACCACCCAAGGCGAACAAGGCATCACCTTCCGCACCCACGGCGCCACCTGGCAACCCATCGACCTCGAAGGCATCACCCTCATCCGCCGCCCCCTCCCCGCCGCCCCCGCCGAGCCCCCCGCCACGCCACACCTCCGCCCCGGCTTCAGCAAAGCCGCCCACGCCCGCATGACCCCACGCCCACGCCCGCAACCCTACGCCATTCTCGACCTCGAAACCCCCGGCCTCGACCCCGAACGCGACGCCATCATCGAATGCGCCGCCATCGGCCTTCCCTGCGGCCTGGGAGAGCCCATGTTTGACGGCGTGGAAAATAAGATCGCCCAGATCGTCTTCGGGATCCCTGCGGTAAAGGGCCTTGAATTCGGAGAGGGCTTCCGGGCTGCAGCCCTCCGGGGAAGCGAGCATAACGACCCCTAT
>CASEMQ010000034.1 GCA_949289005.1 uncultured Lentisphaeraceae bacterium | reverse complement strand
TTTCAACGAGGCGCCATGCGTGGAGGCGTTTGTCCGCGCGGTGGACGCGGCGGGGGTGGGGAGTGACGCGCGGCTGGAGGTCGTCTTCGTGGACGATGGGTCCACGGATGGGACGTTGGAGATTGTCCGGGCGTTGGCGGCGAGGGATCCGCGGGTGCGCTATGTGTCGTTCTCGCGCAACTTCGGCAAGGAGGCGGCGTTGCTGGCGGGGTTGCGCAAGGCCACGGGCGCGCTCGTGGCGACGCTGGACGCGGATTTGCAGGATCCGCCCGCGCTGTTGCCCGAGATGCTCCGCGCCATCCGCGAGGAGGGATATGATTGCGTGTCCGCGCGGCGGACGTCGCGCGAGGGCGAGCCGCCGGTGCGTTCGTGGTTCGCGCGGCGGTTCTATTGGCTCATGCGGCATTTCTCGGATGTCGCCTTGGTGGATGGCGCGCGGGATTATCGCATGATGACGCGCCGTGTGGTGGAGGCCATCCTCGCGCTTCCGGAGGTCAACCGCTTCACCAAGGGCATCTATCAGTGGGTGGGCTTCCGCACGAAGTGGCTGGCCTTCCCGAACGTCGCGCGGGCGGCGGGGCAAACCAAGTGGTCCTTCCGCAAACTCTTTCTCTACAGTCTCGAAGGCATTATGGCCTTCTCGACCGCGCCGTTGCAGTTGGCGTCGCTGATCGGCGTGCTGTGTTGCGCGGGGTCGTTCGTGGCGTTGCTGTTTGTTTTTGTGCGGGCGCTGTGCTTTGGCGACCCGGTGGGCGGATGGCCGTCGCTCGTCTGCCTCGTCATTTTCTTCGGCGGGCTCCAACTCTTCTTCGTGGGCATCCTCGGCGCCTATCTCGCCAAGACCTACTTGGAAACCAAGCGCCGCCCGCTCTATTTCATCAAGGAGGAAAACTAAATGAAACTGTGGCTGTTGCGTAATCGTTGGCCATTGCTCGCGCTGGCGGCGATGGTCGCGTGTGTGTGGGTTTGCAATCTGTTCTGCATTCCGGCACACGACGAGCTGTCGTATGCGTTCGCGGGGCAGCATACGCCGTTGGCGGGGGAATGCCCGCGCATCACGACGCTGTGGGACATTGTCCGCCAACAGTGGGGGGATTATCTGCAGGGCACAAACGGGCGTGTTTTCGTGCATGGGGTGGTGGCGGCGTTCGCGGGGTTTCGGTTGTATTGGCTCTTTGACGTATGCAACACGGCGATGTGGTTTTTGCTGGTGTGGCTGGTGTTACGCGAGGGAGGGATTCGGGTGCGGACGGTGAGGGGCCTCGTTGTGGGGGCGGCGGTGGTGTGGTGGTTCTTGTGGTACGCGGAGACGTGTTCGATGAACGCGGCTTTCGCGGTGAATTATCTGTGGACGGCTGTGGCGACAGTGTGCATGATGATGCTCTGGCGGCGAATGACGTCGTGGTGGATGGTGCCGATTGCCTTCTTCTACGGTTGGAGCCAGGAGGCGTTCGCTTTGCCGATGGTTGCGGCGTTGGCGGGGAGCGTGGTCATTCGGAGTCTCACGGAGCGGAGAATCGCGGTTTCGGCGAAGCAGGCGTTGGCGTGGGGACTGATGGTGGCGGGGGCGGCCTTCTTGTGCCTGGGGCCGGCGGCGGGGGCGCGCGCGGGGGAGACGTTGGGGGCGGGGATCGGAGGAATGCTCGTCGCGGCGGCGAAGGGCTGGGCGGGGCTGGCGCTGTGCGTGTGGCCGGCGGTGTTGGCGTTTGGGGTGATGTGGGTGGCGTGGCGCAATCGGCGGGGACTGTGGGCGATGGTGCTGCGTGCGCCGGAGTGGTGGTGTTACTTGGTCGCGGCGGCGGGCTTGTTCAGCCTGTCGTGCGGGAATGGGTGTATTCGTCTCGGAATGCCGCTTGCGCTCGCGGGCGTGATTGTGGCGCTGCGTGAGCGCCGGGCATTCGGGACGCTCGGCCCGCGCATGCGGTGGGGCTTTGTGGCGATGGCGCTGGCATGGATGCTTTGCGTGACGGGATGGCAAACCGTGCTGGGGCTGAACAATCTCCGCATGCTTCGCGTCTATCGCCACGATCCGCAGGGCGTCACCGTTTTTGCCGCATTGCCGACGGGGCCTTTCCATTACGCGACGTGCCACGGCACTTACAACAAGTTCCACTGGATGCTCTTTCGGCGGAAGTCCGGGTTGGCACACGACCCGATCGCGCTTACGCCGTGGCTGTACGCAACGCTCTACCACGCGCCGGCGGACTTCTTCGCGATGGCGCGCGAGGTGCGGCCCGGCATTTTCGTGGCGCCCCGCGCGCCGCGATTGGCGGTGCTTCGCGGCGAACGCCCGCCCGATGCACTGTGCACGGCGGCGCAAGCCTGGCTTGCCGCGTCCTCTCCGCAAGCGAGCGGTTGGCGGCGGTTTGTCCCAGGGCGCTTCCGCGTCATGTTCCCGCCGGAGGATTTCCAGCTTTACATTCCCGGGAACCATGCCACGATCACCGCCGCGGATGGGCAGGCCTACACTCTGGTAACAGCCCCAAAACCTAAACCTTGACCTTGCCCGTGCCGCACCGCGGTGGCGCGCATGGGCGATGGGGCGACGGTTGTGCCCCATTTATGGTATACTGGGGGTCTGAAAGGATTTCTGATTACCATGGATGAAGAGTTGCATGTGAACACGCCCAAGGATGCGCGGTTGGCGTCCATCAACATCGAGGAGGAGATGAAGAGCTCCTACATCGATTATTCGATGAGCGTGATTGTGGCGCGTGCCCTGCCGGACGCCCGCGATGGTTTCAAGCCAGTCCACCGGCGCGTGCTCTACTCCATGCACGAAAACAAGAACTTTTTCAACTCGCCCTATGTGAAGTCCGCGCGCGTGGTGGGTGACGTGATGGGTAAATATCACCCGCACGGCGATTCTTCCATTTATGACACGGTGGTGCGCCTGGCGCAATGGTTCAGCATGCGCGAGCGCTTGGTGGACGGGCACGGCAACTTTGGCACGATCGATGGCGATGGCGCGGCCGCCTCGCGATACACGGAGTGCCGCTTGGCCAAGATTTCCAACGAGATGCTCGCGGATCTCGACAAGGATACGGTGGACTTTCTGCCGAACTACGACGGTTCGCTCCAAGAGCCGCGCGTGCTCCCCGCGAAGTTGCCCAATCTTTTGCTCAACGGTTCGCAGGGCATCGCCGTGGGCATGGCCACCAACATCCCCCCGCACAACCTGCGCGAACTCTGCGATGGGCTTCTCTTCTTCGTGGCGCGCCAAGCCGCCAACGAGGATGTCTCGGTCGACGAACTCATGCAATTCGTCAAGGGACCCGACTTCCCCACAGGCGCCACCATCTGCGGCCGCGCGGGCATCGAAGCCATGTACAAGACGGGGCGCGGCGCGTTGATCGTGCGGGGCGACGCGCAAATTCTCCAGGAAGGTAAGCGCGAGGCCATCCTCATCACCTCCGTCCCTTACATGGTCAACAAGTCCGCGATGGTCGCCAAAATCGCGGAATTGGCCAAGGAAGGCGTCATTGAGGGCATCGCCGACATCCGCGACGAATCGAGCCTCAAAGACGGCATTCGCGTGGTGATCGAGCTCAAGCAAAACGCCAAGTCTGCCGAGGTCATCCTCCAGCAACTTTACAAACACTCCGACCTGCAAACCACCTTCGGCGCGAACATGATCGCCCTCGACCATGGCCGCCCGCGCCGCATGACCCTGCGCGACTTCTTCCAGTGCTACGTCGACCACCGCTTCGAGGTGCACACCCGCCGGTGCCGTTTCGAGCTGGCGCGCGCACAGGAGCGGCTCCACATCGTTGACGGCCTCCTCATCGCCCAAGACAACCTGGACGAGGTCATCCACATCATCCGCGACTCCAAGACCAACGACGAGGCCAAGACCCGCCTCTGCGAGCGCTTCGGTTTCTCCGACGCCCAGGTCACCGCCATCCTCGAAATGCGCCTGCGCCAACTCACCGGCCTCGAACGCGACAAACTCCTCGAGGAGCAAGCCTCCCTCAATGCCCGCATCGCCGAGCTTACGGCCATCCTGGAAGACCCCGCCAAGGTCTTCGCCCTCATTACAAAAGATCTCGAAGACCTCAAGGCCACCTACACCAAAGAGGGCGATCGCCTCACCCAAATCGTCGCCATGCGCGGCGATGTGAACTTGGAAGACCTCGTGGCCGACGAGCCCTGCGTCGTCACCCTCTCCCACCGCGGTTACCTCAAGCGTACCGGCCTCACCGAGTACGCCGCCCAAAACCGTGGTGGCCGTGGCAAACGCGGCGTCTTCGTCAAAGACGAGGATGCCATCGAGCGCGTCTACGTGCCCAAGGCTCACGACACCCTCCTCTTCTTCACCGACACCGGACGTGTCTACGCCGAGCGCGCCTTCGAGATTCCCGAGACCGGGCGCGTCTCCGTCGGCGTCCACGTCGCCAACATCCTTGAAGGCTTCCAGAAAGACAACGAGCGCATTGTCGAGATTCTCCCCATCCGCGGTTTCGACGAAGCCCAATCCATCACCTTTGTCCTCGCCGACGGCACCATCAAGCGCACCAACCTCGCCGACTACAAGAACGTCAACCGCAAGGGTATCATCGCCATCAACATCGAGCCCGGCAACAGCCTCGTCCAAGTCGCCCTCACCAAAGCCGACGACGTCGTCCTCATCGCCACCCGCGAAGGCTACGTCTCCGCCTTTTCCATCAACGAAGTCGGCGAGAAAGGCCGCAACACCATGGGCGTCAAAGGCATCGAACTCAAGACGGGGACCGACCGTGTCTGCGGCCTCGCCGTCGAAGCCCCCGACGCCGAACTCCTCATGGTCACCGAAAACGGACGCGGCAAACGCAGCAAGTTCGCCGACTTCTACCGCAACAAGGAAGACGGCACCCTCGAGCTCCGCCACCGCGGCACCGGCGGCGTCATCGCCAACCCGCAGAACAACGAGCGCAACGGCCGCCTCATCGGCATCGCCACCGTCACGGGCGACGAAACCCTCCTCCTCCTCTCCACCGCCGGCATCATGATCCGCACCCGCGTCTCCGAAATCCCCACCCTCGGCCGCACCGCCGCAGGCGTCAACTTCGTGCGACTCGACGACGGCGTCACCCTTGCCTCCTTCTCCATCGCCCCCGCCGAGGAGCCCGACGCCCCCGCGGCAACGGGCACCCCCGCGACCGACGCCGACACGGCCAGCGCGACAACCGGGGACAAGGCGACCGACGCGACAACCGACGTCCCTGAGGCGACTGACGAAACGCCGCAACCGGACGACGGCCCCGAAGCCTAATCGCCCCACCCGGCCCGAGCCGGAGGTCGGCCCCGCCGCCCTCCGGCTTTTGTTTGCAAAGCGATGCACATGCGTACTCGCCAAACGCCATGAACAGACGCGATTTCCCAGACTCACGTCAGCCACCGCTTGTGGTATACTATGCCCACTTACAAGGAGAGAGCCATGTTTCCGATTGTCGCGAAGGATCAACTATCCGCCGATGTTTACTCAATGTGGGTGCACGCCCCGTTGATTGCCGAAGGTCGCAAGGCCGGGCAATTCATCATTTTGCAGATTGACGACCACTTCGGCGAACGTATCCCCTTGACGATTGCGGACGCCGACCCCGTCAAGGGCGACGTTCGCATCATCTTCCAGGCAGTGGGCTACTCCACCAAGCGTCTGGCCATGATGAACGTAGGCGATGCGTTGCCCGTCTTCCTCGGCCCCCTTGGCCGCCCGACCGATATCCACAAGCGCGGCACCGTGGTCTGCGTGGGCGGCGGCATCGGCGTGGCGCCTATGCACCCCATCGCCCAAGCCATGAAGGCCGCCGGGAACAAGGTCATCGTCATCATGGGCGCGCGCAACAAAGACCTCTTGATTCTGGAAAACGAGATGCGCGCCATCGCCGATGAGCTCATCGTCTGCACCGACGACGGCTCCTATGGCCGCAAAGGCCTCGTCACCGAGCCGCTCAAAGAAGTCTGTGCGCGCGAGCAAGTCGATGAATGCGTCACCATCGGGCCACCCATCATGATGAAGTTCTGCGCACTCACCACCAAGCCCTTCAACATCCCCACCGTCGCCTCCCTCAACTCCATCATGATCGACGGCACGGGGATGTGTGGCGGGTGCCGCGTTCTTGTCGGCGGCAAAATCAAGTTCGTCTGCGTCGACGGCCCCGAATTCGACGCGCACCAAGTGGACTTCGACAACCTGATGAAGCGCAACCGCACCTTCGTCCCCCGCGAGCGCGAGGAAAACTGCAACCTCCTCAAGATGGCCGACGCGCTAGAGCACTAAGAAGGGAAGGAACGCGACCATGACCCATGTGACCAAGGAAGAGCTGGAGGCGCAGGCAGAGAAGACCTGGGCCGAAATCGAGAACAAGACGTTGGCGCCGAAGGAACGCCTGGCCATCCCGCAGCAGGAAATGCCGGTGCAGGCGCCGGAAGTCCGCAAGCACAACATGAACGAGGTGGCGCTGGGCTACTCCGAATGCCAGGCGCGCGTCGAGGCCAGCCGTTGCCTCCAGTGCAAAAACGCGCCCTGCATGAAGGGTTGCCCCGTGGCCATCAACATCCCGGCGTTCATCCACGAAATCGCACAGGGGAACTACACGGGGGCGCTCGGCATCATCCGCCAGACGAGCATCCTGCCGGCCATTTGCGGCCGCGTCTGCCCGCAGGAAAACCAGTGCCAGAAGTTCTGCACCGTCGGCGCCATCCACAAAGACGTGAACCAAAGCGTGGCCATCGGCCGCCTGGAGCGTTTCGCGGCCGATTGGCAACGTGCGCACGAAGCCGAGGCCCCCATCGACAACACGGTGAAGCCGGCCACAGGCAAGAAGGTCGCCGTCATCGGCTCGGGCCCCTCGGGCATCACGGTCGCGGCGGATGTGCGCCGCGAAGGACACGCCGTAACCCTCTTCGAGGCTTTCCAGACACCGGGCGGCGTGTTGGTCTACGGCATCCCCGAGTTCCGTCTGCCCAAAGCCATCGTTGAAAAGGAAGTGCAAGGGCTCAAGGCAATGGGCGTGGACGTGGAGCCCAACTTCGTGGTGGGCCGTACACGCACCCTGCATGACCTCATGGCCAAAGACGGCTACGACGCCGTCTACATCGGCACGGGTGCCGGGCTTCCGCGCTTCATGGGAATCCCCGGCGAGGAACTCGTCGGAGTCTTCTCGGCCAACGAATACCTCACCCGCGCCAACCTCATGAAGGCCTACGACACCGCCGACGCGGCCACGCCCTACTACCCCGCCAAACGCGTGGCGGTGCTCGGCGGCGGCAACGTGGCCATGGACGCCGCGCGCATGGCCTTCCGCCTCGGCGCCGAGGAGGTCTACCTGATTTACCGCCGCAGCCGCGCCGAAATGCCCGCCCGGGCCGAAGAGGTCGGCCACGCCGAAGAAGAAGGCGTGGACTTCCGTTTCCTTTGCAACATCGAGCGCATCCTGGGCGATGCGAACGGCGTGGTCAACGCCATCGAATGTCTGCGCTACGAACTCGGCGATCCAGACGCCTCAGGCCGCCGTAGCCCGGTGCCCATCCAGGGCAGCGAGTTCACCCTCCCCGTTGACGCGGTGATCATTGCCATCGGCAACGCATCCAACCCACTCATCCCGCAGACGACCGAGGGCCTCGATGTAGATCGCAAGGGGCACATCGTGGTGGACGAGAACCAAACCACCTCTATCCCCGGCGTCTACGCCGGCGGCGACATCGTCCTCGGTGCCGCCACCGTCATTCTCGCGATGGGCGAGGGGCGCCGTGCGGCCAAAGCCATCAATGCCTACCTCGCGACCAAGGCCTAAGCCAACACGCACGCTACAAAAAAGCGCCCGCGACCTCTCGGCCGCGGGCGCTTTTTGTAACCTTGCCGCCGGCTCACGCCTCATTGCGATGGCCGATGAGCGTTTTCATGAGGTCGGCGGCCAAAAGAAGTCCCGCCGTCGCGGTGACAGGCATAAAGGACCCAAGCGGCATACCGGGCGGGCAAGGTGCGGCAGGCTCCCGCGACCAGACACACCGCACGCCGCGCTCAAAACCCAACGCACGAAGCCCTTGGCGGACGCGGCGGGCCAGCGGGCAGACTTGGCTGTCGGCAAGGTCACTCACCCGCAAGGCTTCAGGGTCGATCTTGCGGGCGGCACCCATGGCGGACCAAACAGGAAGCCCGCGCCGCAGGCAGGCCGCGAGCAAGGCGAGTTTGGCAGGGACATCGTCGATGGCATCGACCACGGCATCGGGATGGGCACGTTCGAGCAGATCGGCGACCGTGTCGGGCACCACGTGAAGGACTTCACCCTGCGCGTCGCAGGCAGGGGCAATGGCACGCAAACGGTCGCGGACGACCCCGACCTTGGGAAGCCCGAGCGCGTGGAGCGCGGCGAAGGGTTGACGATTGAGATTGGTTTCCTCAAAGCGGTCGCCATCCACCACCCAGAGCCGCCCCACCCCGCTGCGCGCAAGCGCCTCCACGCAGGCGCCGCCCACCGCGCCCAAGCCCACGACAAGCACATTGGCCGCCTGGAGGCGCGCCATGCCCATCGCGCCGAGGAGCGCCTCGGTGCGATGCAGACAGCCGATTCGCGATGGGGGCGGGAAGCGTTCCATCGTCGGCGCAACGGGCGCTCAGGCGTTCACCGCCGCGTCGACCTTGGCGATGAGATCGTCCACCGAGATACGCTCCTGCGCCATGGTGTCGCGGTCACGAAGCGTGACGGAGCCATCCTTCTCCAGCGTGTCGAAGTCCACTGTCACGCAGAAGGGCGTGCCAATCTCGTCCTGCCGGCGATAGCGGCGACCAATGGCACCCGTCTCGTCCCAGAAGCAATTCCAACGCTTTTGCAGGCGCTTGAAAATGGCGCGGGCAAGTGCGTAAAGTTCGGGGCGATTCTTGACGAGCGGGAAAACGGCCACCTTGACGGGCGCGATGGCCGGGGCGAGATGGAGTACGGTGCGGATGTCCTCGCGCCCCTTGTCATCCACCAGCTTCTGCTCTTCATAAGCGTTACAGAGCATGGCCAGCGCCATGCGGTCGACGCCGGCGGAGGGCTCGATGACGTGCGGAATGTACTTGCCCTCGAAAAGGCGATCCAAGAAGGCGTTGGCGGCCTCGTCGCTCTTGCCGCGGCTCTGCCATTCGGCCACGACCTTGGCACGGAAGGCAGACTTCTCGTCATCGGAAAGTTTCTTCACGGCAAGTTTAAGCGGCTCATCGAAAACTTCCATGCTCTTGCCGGAGTGCTCCTGGTGGCGAGTAAGATCAAAGTCGGAGCGGGCGGCAATACCCTCGAGCTCCTGCGTGCCAAAGGGGAAACGGTACTCGATGTCCACGCAGGCGCGGGCATAGTGCGCCAGCTCGTCGGGCCTCTGCCAATATTCCACGAAGGAGTCCTTGGGCAGTCCGTTGGCGACAAGCCACTGCTTGCGTTGCTCCACCCAATATTTGTGCCAACAGGCCCAGCCCCAATCGGGCTGCGGCTCGCTCAAATCCGTCTCGTCGGTGAGCGGGGTGACATGGCCGCAGAGCAACTCCACCGCCTCATCGGGCTTGATAAAGAACTCCAGCTCCATCTGCTCGAACTCACGGGAACGGAAGATGTAGTTGCGTGGCGTCACCTCATTGCGGAAGGATTTGCCGATTTGGCCGATGCCGAAAGGCGGCGCTTGGCGGCTGGAAACCATCACGTTCGGGAACTCCGCGAAGATAGCCTGTGCCGTCTCGGGGCGCAAATAGGCCACGTTGTCCGGGTCGTCGATGGGGCCGACCACCGTCTTGAACATCAGGTTGAAGGGGCGCGGCTCGGTCATCACACCGCCGCAATTCGGACACGGCAACACCTCGCCCGCGGCGTCCGGCGGCGTCGCCAACAACATGAAGAGCGCCCGCACGTCCGTCACGGTCTTGAGCACCTCGAAGATGGCCTCCAAATGCTCGGGGTGCTGCACGGTGTAAAGCCCGGGCGCGACGACTTTGCCCTTGCCCTTGCACCAATTGGCCACGGCTCCCGCGTTGCCCACCAACGGATCGAGCGCCGCCTTGATGGCAGAGTCCTCAAAAACCTCCCACACCTGGTCCGAGCGCATCAACTTGCGGCAGTTGCCCTTGCACATGCTCATGGGATCCGAGAAGGTATCCAAGTGCCCGGACGCCTTCCAGATGGCCGGATGCATGATAATCGAGGCATCCAGCCCCTCCACGTCCTCACGGTCACGCACCATGAAGCGCCACCAACGCTCCTTGATATTGCGCTTCAGCTCACAACCCAGCGGCCCATAGTCCCAAAACCCCGCGAAACCGCCGTAAACCTCCGAACTCTGAAAGATAAATCCCCTCCGCTTGCACAGCGAAACCAAGGCATCCAACGAACTCTTCGGTGCTTCCTTCTTGTCCATAAACAATATCCTCGCAAAAACGCGCATAGTATAGCAGAAACCCGCCCGCGTCTGGCACAACACGGGCGGGTCATGATGTCCGCGGGCACCCGCCGGCCTCCGGCCGCGCTCAAACGGCCCGATAACGCTGTTTACAGCTCTTGGGATGCTCGGGCAACGTCAGGCACAACGCGCCCCGCTCGATGAGCGGGCTGACGTAACGGCGCATGACATAAGCCATGGACGCAATCCCAAAGAAGTCCGCGATCTCCCGGCGCGTGCGTGGCGTGGCGCAAAAGGCCAACAACTCTGCCTCCCCGCGCGGCGCGACCGCGGCCGGCGTATGCTGCGCGGCAACGGTTGGCGTGTACGGCGCGGCATACGCGTCCGCATCCGGCTCGCGCACGGCAAGCGTGGCGGGGCGCGCCTCCGCGTCGCGGTTGTAAAGGCGCACCAAGAAGGTGTCGCGCGTGTCCTTGAAGACAGGCTCGGGCAAACCGGCCTCTTCCATCGCTTGGCGAATGCGCGGGATGCCGGAATAACGGTTCTCCGTCTCCCCCAACGCCTCCATCGCCACGACCAAGACCGGATTGCGCGTGTCGGCCTGCACCGTGCCAAGCGTATCGACCGTCAGGCGGCCATAGAGCCCGCCCGGGTTGGAAATCTCAATGCGGTCTTGGTACATGACAATCCGGATGGGCATATTCTCCGTGTGGAGGCTGTAATCACGATGGATCAACGCATTCAGGATGGCCTCGCGAAGCGCATCGACCGGATATTCATCCACGTCTTGCCTGTGGCCGGTCTGCGGGGAAATGCGGATTTCCGTGCGCATATTCCGCCGAACGAACCCCAACGCACCTTCCAACATCTCGGGAATGGTGCCTTCTATGCGGGCGCTATCCACAAATCGCGCTCCGTTCGCGTCCACTTCGCCCATCGCCTTGCCGGCGACGCGGCAGGCCAAAACGGCCAATTGCGGGTAGAACGCCTGCGGAAAAATCCCGCACAGCAGAAGCGCCAACATCGTGAACTGCCCCTTGTTCGTAAGCCCGGAGAGCTCGCGCACCTTTTCCGGAGGCATACGCCACATATTGGGGCGCCCTTGCATCCGCAAATCAAGATACCGCGCAACCAACCGTTCATCCACGAACTCTTCGGTCAGCCGCTCCACGGGGCGCAACTCGTCGCAGATCTTTCGCCGATAAGCATCGTAGCTATAGACCTCGTATTCGGTCATCGGCTTGTCGGCGTCGCCCACGCGCACAAAGGCGCCGCGGAGCCGCCCACGCGCGGTATTGAAACAAGGGCGATCCTCGACGGCCAATCCCGCGATTTCCGCCGTGACGAAGTGGCGCCCCGCTTCATCGGTGTAGATGGTAATCACGGGGCGGAGGAGGGGTGTCATGGCCTCGCCCACTTCCATCAGTTTGCGTTGCAAATCCTGCGGGTTGTAGACGCCCACCCTGGCGAAACCCTGTGCTTCGTCGATTCCGAAGAGGAGAACGCCGCCTTCGTTTTGATTTGCGAAAGCGGAGAAGGTGTCGTACAGCCGTTCCGGACAGGCTTTGCGGGCCGTCTTGATTTCCAGCGTACGTTTCTCGTAGCCGTGCCGCTGGATGTCTTCGATCAGTTTCTTCACTTCTTCTTCCAACATGGCTTCCTCTCTTTCTGCCGTTTAGTATAGCATTTCTTATCTAATTTTGCTAACTTTTCTTCTCAATTGTCTAAATTAGATAAGGGTTTGTATGCTGTCGTTATCTAATTTTGCCGATATTTCACTTGTTTTTCTTTCGTGTCTCCGATTGCGGCTCCATTTTTGCAATCGCATTTCTGTTGATAACCCTGCTGACAACCTGTCGATAACCTGTTGAAAGCCCTCCCGCCCCGCAGGTGCCCTGGAAGCACGTTTTCAATCAGTGTGCGGGGTCGTTTTTTGAGACACGCCGCATCCCATCCCGAGGCACGGCGTGTCTCCACTCGGGACACGGCGTATTCCTTGTCGCGCCCCCTCGCACGTTTTTCGGTAAACGGGAAATGATCATAATCGCGCGGTTGTGTTATCATTTTGGACACTGTCACGAGAAGTTGGCAACACGGTTCCTGAATATTGCGTCTTTGGGAATCCTAAGGAGAAAGGTTTGGCAATGGCGACGACGATTCCGGTGGCGATGACAATCGCGGGCAGCGACAGTGGTGGAGGGGCCGGCATCGAGGCAGACCTACGGGCCTTCTGGGCCGCGGGAGTGCATGGTTGTGCCGCCATCACTGCCATCACCGCGCAAAATCCCTTCGGCGTTGGCCTAGTGCAGGGCACGGAGCCGGCCGTTTTACGCGATCAACTGGAACGCGTGGCCGCGGCCTTCGCCCTGCGCGCCGTGAAAACGGGCATGCTCCTGAACGCCGCACTCGTTGCCGTGGTGGCGGACTTTCTGGAGTCGCACCCCGAGCTACGCGTGGTGGTTGACCCGGTGATGGTGGCGACAAGCGGTGCGCGTCTCTTGGACGAAGACGCGGTGGAAACACTCAAGGCGCGCCTCTTGCCCTTGGCCGAGGTGGTGACGCCCAACCTTCCCGAAGCCGCAGCATTGGCAGGGAGCCCGCTTCCCGAGAGCAAGACGGCGTGCCTAACCTTGGCCGAGACGTTGGCCGGCCGGCACGGCGCTTGTTTTTTGATAAAAGGTGGCCATTGCGCCACGCGCCCGAGCGTCGATTTCTGGGCAATGCCCAACGGCACCCACGGCATACTCAAAGGGCCAACGATCCCCGCTCCGCTCACCACGCACGGCACGGGGTGCGCACTCAGCGCCGCAATCGCCGCGCAGTTCGCGCGAGGCAACGCCACCTTCATGGGGGTCGTCGAGGCAAAGGCCTACGTCTCCAGTCTCTTGGCCGACACCGTCCCCGCCGGCCGGGCAGCCGTCTACGGTTTCGCGCCGCCACGCTACGGCTTCGCGAACATCGACGCGCACATCCGTTAAACCCCGAAGCGGGCGCGCTCCGCCTCCGTAAGCAAAGGCAGGACATTGCCGACGCCGAGGCGGGCGCAACCCATCGCGAGATAGGCATCCGCGGCCTCGCGCGTGCGGATGCCGCCGGATGCCTTGACCTTGACGCGGCCGGCCGCGGCATCGAGCAAAATGCGCACGGCCTCCGGGGTGGCGCCGCCCTGCGGGGCGAAGCCGGTGGAAGTCTTGACAAAGGCTGCGCCGCCGCGCACCGCGCATTCCACGCCACGCCGCATCTCCGCCTCCGTCAGCAACGCCGTCTCCAGGATGACCTTGATGGGCGCGGGATGGGCAGCGGTGACGACGGCGCGTATCTCGTCTTCAACACCCTCGTCGTCCTCATCCTTGAGGGCGGAAACATTGATGACCATGTCAATCTCCGTGGCCCCCGAGGCTACGGCCAACTGCGCCTCCAATGCCTTTAACGCCCCGACCGTGTTGCCGTGCGGGAAACCGACCACCGCGGCCACGGCAACGCCGGATTCGGCCAACTGCTCCGCCGCGAAGGGCACATCGCAACTCTTCACGCAAAGGCACCCCACGCCAAGCGCCTTGCAGCACGCCGCGGCATGGAGCAGTGTCATCATCGTCGCCTCGGGCTTCAGGATGGCATAATCGAGGGTCTTCAGAAATGCGTCCGTGTCCAAGTCAGTCCTCCTCTTCCTTGATGGCCAACGGTTGCACACGCAAGGTCAGCGTGTGCGCCTGGCCGGGCTTGAGCGTGATTTCCCCGCCGGTATGGTGCGGGTTGGCGGGCTCGATGCACACGAAACGGCGCGGCCCTTCCAACGGCACATCCGCCGGCGCCTCCTCCAGGGAGGGATGCCACACCACGGCTGCGGCCGCGTCGTCCGCGCTGAGGGCCAAATCGCGCCCCGCCACAGGGTCGCGCAAAATGGCCACCACGTCCTCCTGCGGGAACACCTCGTCAAAGGTCGTCGCATCGTCAAAACGCAACGTCTTGCCACCGATCCCCACCACGCGCACGTGCCGTGCATCCGCCACGCGCAGATACGTGTGGAACGCCTCGCCATAGGTGAAAGGCTCACGATCCAAATTGCGCGTCTGCAAATCCAGACGCAGGCAATCCCCCAACTCGATCTCCAATGTCAAGCGATAAGCATACGGGAAGGCCGGCCCCGTCGCCTCCGCGTCCGAAAGCCCCAGGGTCAGCCGCGTTTCCCGCGCATCATACTCGCACGCCTCCACGTGCCACGGCGCCACCCGCGCATAACCATGCGCCGGCGTCCCCTCCGGAAAACCCGCCGACGGCTTGCCGAACCACGGCCAACACACCGGGATGCCCCCGCGAATGGCCACGCCCTCCTCAAAACGCGCCAACGGGCTCAGCCACAACGCATCCTGAAAGCCAATCGCGCGATAGCTCAACACCTGCCCACCGTAAAGCGACACCTCGCACGCGCCCGTCGGCCCCGCCAACACCGCCAACGGCCAGCCTCCCGGCCCCTCACGGAAGGCAACCCGCCCCGCCGCGCCGAATCGCTTGTTCAGCACCTCAATCGACGGCCACTCCATAAGCGCCCACACCTCCTCAATACTGCTTCTCAAAGGTTCCCTTGTCCACACGCCGCAACTTGTGGAACCCCGCCGCCTTCGCGCGGTCGTCCAACGCCGACTTGCTCCGCCCCAAGGCCGGTGCCGCGATCAGCTTCACCAGCTCTGCCCCACAGAACGGGCACTTCGTCAAAGGCGGCTCCTCTAGCCGCCGCATCATCTCAAACGGCTCCCGGCAGCGCGCGCAGCCTTTCTCCGGATCCTTCGCCCGATAGTCGTAAATCGGCATAACGCCTCCCTTCCTTCGTTCCCGCAAGTGTACCACAAAACGTCCCACGCCACAGCCTCCTCGCCCGGTCGCCTCCGGGGCGTGTCGCCATGCGCGCCAACGCGTCGATGACGCGCCTACTTGGCGGCAGGCAAACACTCGATGAGGGCGGGGGGGAGATTGGAGGCGTCGAAGAGGCAGAATCCCTCGGGGTTTTTGTCGAGGATGGCACGGAGAAGCGTGCGCAGGGCTTCGGGATTGTCCTTGAAGTCGGGCAAATGCAAGCCGGGGAGAACGGGGAATGCGCCGCCAATCGCGGCACGCGCCTCGTCGAGACGCGCCAGCGTCCAGTCGTTCCCCTCGGCATAGAAAGAGGCGTAGTCCATCGGGAAGGCAAAGTCCAGGCGGAAGCGCGACCAGTCCTGATAGACCATCTTGGCGGCGAGGCGCGGGGTCGGGAAGACGGCGGCACCGCAGGGTTTGCCGGCCGCGCGGGCGGCATCGGCCATGGCGTTGGCGACGGCGGCGACTTGGCGGAGGCGGAAGTCCGCCCAAGCCGGGTCGGCGGGGTCGGGCTTCTTGCCGAAGGCCGCGACGCAACGCGGGCAGTAGCAAAAGTCGTAGGGCGGCAGAAGGGTGGACATGTCGAGGCCATAGTGCGACCAGAGCGCCTTGGGGAGGACGACGTCGGGCAGGCGAATGTAGTCGAGCTGAACGGCGTCGACCTCGGGGATGGCGGCAAGTTCGCGCACAAGGGCGCAGAGGTGTTCGCGCACGCCGGGATGCGTGGGGCAGAGGAATTGGTAGTAAGTCACGAAGGGACGGTCCTCGGGGCGGAAGGTGGACTTGCCTTCGAGGCTGACGGCGTGCCAGTCGGGGTGGCGCGACGCCACGGGGTCGTCGGGACGGTTGAGGGCCCAGAGCCAGGCAATGACACGGAAGCCCAAGGGTTTGGCGCGGCGGGCGACTGCGGCGATGTTCGCGGGCGTGCCGCCGAGGATGAGGGTGTCAATGCCGGCGGTGCGCCAGGCGCGGAGCGTGGCGTCGGCGAAGCGGTTGGCATCGTTGGCGTTGCCCCAGAGGCCGATGGTAGGCGGAAAGGCTTCGGGCGTGCCGACGGGATTGGCGGAGACGCGGACGCGCCCCCAGTGTTCGGGGGCGTGGATGGTGGCCTGGCGGGTGGGCGCCCAGACAGTGTTCGTCTCTTGGCCGGGAACAGGGTGGTCGACGCGCGAGAAGTTCATGCGCAGTTCCGTCCCGGGAACGGGCGGCTTACCGATGCGCGGGTGGTTGGAGTGGCCAAGAATGGAAGCCCACGGCCACGCGATTTCCACGCACCAGCCGCGGTCGTCACCCTCGCCCTGGTTGAGCGTGCCATCCAAGGAGACGGCGGTCTTCAGGCCTTTGATGTCCCAATCGTGGAGCGCGAGGCACTCCGGGTCGCGATAAGGCGCGGTGAGGAAGAGATCCCAGACGGTGCCAAACTGGTTGATTTCCAACTCCAGGTAGTCGCGTCCCCGGCAGAAGGGGTCAATGAAGACCTCGAAATCGTCGTCGCGGTAAATAACGCTGTCGCGTTGAGTGAGCGTGGCGCGTAGGGTTTTCGCGGGCAGGCGCGCGGCGACGTAGAGGTAGGCATCGTCGTAGGCCAGGCGGATGTCGGCGGCGTACGCGGAAGGCGCGCCCGAGAGGTCGCGGAGCGGGGAGAGCGGCTCGGCCTTTTGCCACGTGGGCTCGTCGAGGCGCCCGTCAACGGCGATGGGGCCGGCCGTGCGTTGGAGCACGGCCGTGGGCACGGCACCCGCCGCAAACGTCAGACAAACGGCCAGACAAGCGGCCAGGCACCGAAACGACAGACGGAAACGCGACATGACGACACCTCCCAAGACAACTCCCAAGACAACATCAGACGCTACCGAGTTGCTTGCGCACCCAAAGCAGGTCCGCAAGCAAAGATTCGGAAAGCGTGCGCGAACGCAGGTAATCGGGATAGACAAAGTAGGCATAGGCCTCGACCTCGACGGGCCAACCGCCCGCACGGACATAGCGCCAAAAGGCTGGCGTAAGCGCATGGCGCGTGGAGCCCAGGCGCCCCGTCCCCTCCCACGACAGCGGCACATGGAAATGGATGCGCCCACGGCGGCCGACAATCTGCGAAAGCATTTCAGGCGTGAGGTCCGGGAAGCAGGTGAGCGAGGCATCGTCTTCCCGGCGATTGGTCTGGTGAAGATAGACAGCGTCGAGGAAGGGCGCGAGATCGTCGGCGGTGGTATAGGGCGTGAGCTCAATGGCGGCCGATGCCTGAATGCGGGCGACGGGGACATTGGCCGAGACCAACGTGCGCAGGGCATTGAGCGGGTCCTCGTAGCCCACGGCAAAATGACACGTGTCGAAACAGATGCCGATGAGATCGCGATAGGCCGGGTTCCAATCGCGAAACTGCCACAGCCGCTCGAAAAAGTCGATGGTGGTGCGCGTGTTCTCCAAGAGGCAATCAGGCTCAGGCTCCAAGGCCAGGCACATCCGCAAGCCCGTGAAACCCTCGAGTTTGCGGAGGAAGAGCGCCATGCCGCAGAGATCGGCGAGCATGGCTTCGGTCACGCCCTGTCCGCGGTTGTACGCCAAAGGCACGGTCGTCACGGAAAGGCGTTGATCGTTCCCCAAATCGGCGCCGGGCAAATGCGAGAGCGCGTAGAAAAGGTCGCGCGTGTAGGCGGCACGGCGAGGATCCTCCCAATCCGGGTCATATGCCTGCGTCTTGACAGTCTGCCCATGGAAGGCGCCATAAGGGAAGCCGTTGATGCCGATGGTCGCCAACCGATTGCGCCGCATGAAGCCGGCCATCCGCCGGATGGCCTCGGGCACGCGCAGCGCCTTGGCCGCCTGCGTGCCAAATCGCAACCCAACAGGGAAGACGCCCCCCACGCCAAGCGCGTCGCGAAGCGGCAACGTGACCGTCTCGAAGGCATGGCCGATGGACTCCAAGTCCTCGCCCGGATGGACGTTCATGCAATAGGTGATGGGATTCATCGCGCGCCACTCCCCTCAATCATCGCGTCGGCGCCGAGCCTCGTCACGGCGCTTCTCGGCCTCCTTGAGCGCATTCTTCTGCGCCTTCAGCTGATTGTCCAGCTCCGTCAGCTTGGCCTGGATGGCCGCATCGGTAAGCCCCATCTCGTCAAGTTGCTTGACACAGAGTTTGCCGTAAGCCGAGCGCGTTCCGCGATACTTGCGAAGCGCCTTGTACTTTGTCTGAAGATACTGCGTCTGCGAGACGGCATAAGCCTCGTTGCTCTCGTCCTCCTCGCGGCGCGCCTTGCCGTTGGTAACGTCGTCGTAAATGCCGAAGATGGCGCGGATCTCGGAATCGCGCAGCATCTTGAGCGCGGCGCGCCCCTCGCCGGTGTGGCCAAGCGAAGGATAGTTCACCGTCAGGATCTTCTCCCAATCGCCCTTGATGTAGAGGTCAAGCGGTTTGCCCTCCCTGAGAATACGCCGCATGTCGTTAAGATAGCTTTGGCGCTGACCGTTGATGGTGTCGATGACGGCCTTCGCGGCCACGCCACGCTCCCCTTCCTGCTGGGCGTGTTTGGCAAAGTTGTTGCGCAACGTCTCGTAATTGCACGAAGCATCGTCCAAACGATTGAGTTCCTCCATAAGCGGCGCGACGACGCTGGCCCCCGCAAGCGACGCCATGACGGAGCCCGCGGTGTCGCGCTTGGCCGGCGGCGGCCCATCCGCCTTGTCCTCCTTCTTGCGCCTCTCCTCGGCCTCCTTGGCGCGACGGCCACGCACCTGTACGCGGACGTCGTCCTGCGCCGCATCCAAACTGGCGGAGGAAAAGGGTTCCAACGCGGCGATAAGGGTCGAGGCGTCGGCGGCAATGGCGGCGTTGGCGTTCTGAGTGAGCGGCTGAAGGCGCTTGGTCATGGCATCGGCGGTGCGCCCCATGTCGCCGCGCCCCACCTTGCCGCGGTTGGCGGCGCTCAAAAAGGCGCGCACGGCGACAAGTTGCTTGATGGCCGGATCGCGCCGCAGGGCGTTGAGCGCACCGATATACTTGCGCGCCTGAGAGGGGCTCGTCTTGGCCAAAACGGCAATTCGCTCCAACGCGCGTGAAGGCTCGGCCTTCAAGTCCTTCTCGATGGCGGCGACCATCCCCTGCAGATGCGCGTCCACGGCGGCAAGCATGCGCTGGGCCTCCTCGGCCTTTTCGCCCTTGCCCGAGGCCTCGCGCCGCAACTGGACAAGCACCTGCTCCACGTTCTTGCCCTCCACCAAGCGCTTGGAAACGGCTTCGTGGCTCTCGGTGACGAAAGTGACGATCCGGCCCGGGATATACTCGGGCGTATCCTTCAGGGCGTCCGCGAGCCGCCCCTCCGTGAAGGTCGCCCAATCGCTGACCGTGCCGCGCATAACGCCATCGGGCCCGAAATACTGGCTCTCGGCCTCGATGGAATAGACAGGGAAATAAGGCTTGAGGCGCCGGATGGCATCGGTGCGAAAACGGCGCAACTCCGGGTCGGCCGGCTGCGGATCCACGGCAATCACCAAGAGCCGCCCATCGCGCAGCGCGCCTTTGGAGGCACGCTGAATAAGCTTCGTCTGCGCCTTGAGCTTCTCGAACGGCCCATTCTCGTCGCCTTCGTCCAGCTTCGTCTCGTTCTGCTCGGCCTTGGCCACAGGGTCGACGAAAGAGGAAATGCGCCAGACCACCACCACGCGCTGTCCCAAATCCGCTGCCTCCAGCGCACGCCCGAAGACATGGTTGGGCTCGGTCAGCGCCGCGCCCAGCGCGTCCAACGTGAGCGCCTCGGGCTTCTTCGCCGCAAACAGCGCCATCGGCAGAAGAAGACAAACGGCAAACGCGAAACGTTTCATGGCAGACTCCTTGTCGCAAACGGCTCACAGGCGCGAACGAAAATCCTCGTAACCGAAATGGCGCACCGGGCGAAACGCACCCGGCCCCAAGCGCAACCACAACGACGGCAGGCCAATGCCGTTGAACGTGTTGGTCTTCACCATCGTGTAAAGCGCCATATCCTCGAAAACCACACGGTCGCCCGGGACAAGCGGCCGGTCGAACGAATAATCGCCGAAGACATCGCCCGCCAGGCAACTCGGCCCCGCCAGACGCACCGCGCACGGCTTCTCGCCCGGCTTACCCGCGCGCAACGCCGCCGGGCTCGGTTCGGCCGCGCCATCCCACGCCGGGTCCACGAAGGCGCGGGGCGTGTAGGGCATCTCCAGCACGTCGGGCGTGT
The DNA here is from genome assembly GCA_949289005.1 of uncultured Lentisphaeraceae bacterium. Classification (GTDB taxonomy): domain Bacteria; phylum Verrucomicrobiota; class Kiritimatiellia; order RFP12; family DVOR01; genus Spyradenecus. Next base: position 125,443 of record CASEMQ010000034.1, on the reverse strand, counting down.
GGCACGCCGCGGAACCATCCAAAATCGCGATCGGGCCGGCGTTGTCCACCACGTCCAGCACCGTGCAGACAAAGGTGCCCGCGTTGAGCACGTGCGCCTCGCCCGGCTCCAAGTAGCACGTGTCGATGTTCGGGTGACGCGCACGGAAGTCCCGGATGGTCCGCACCAACAAATCCCGGTCGTAATCCGCACGGGTGATATGATGCCCGCCACCAAAGTTGAACCACGTGATTTGCCCAAGCAAATCCCCGAAGCGCGCCTCGATGGCCGCCACGGTGCGCGCCAGGCAATCGGCATTCTGCTCGCACAGATTGTGGCAATGCAGCCCCGTCACGCCCGAAAGATCCTCCCCCGCGAAAGCCGCCCGGCGAATCCCCAGGCGCGAATGGGGCGCACACGGGTCATAGAGCGGCACCTGCCCCTCCGAGTGCTCGGGGTTGATCCGCAGCCCCACCGCCACCGAGCCGCCACGCGGATGCGCCGCCGCCACGCGCCGCCATTGCCGCAACTGCGCGAACGAATTGAGCGTGATGTGCCCGAGGCCCAAATCCAAAAGCGCCACCATCTCCGCCTCGGAAAAAGCAGCGGCGAAAGCATGGCTCTCGCCGCCAAACTCGGCAATGCCCAGTCTCGCCTCGTGTACGCTGCTGGCGCACGTCCCCGCCGCGCGCATCCACGGAAAGGCCGCCGGCATCGAAAAAGCCTTCAACGCCAAAAGCAACCGCGCACCCGCGGCCTCGGCAACCTCGTTCAAGACGGCCGCGTTGCGCCGCAAAGCCTCGACATCCACCACAAAACTCGGCGTCCCCGGAAACTCGCTCATAGCCACGCTCCCAACATCCAAAGCACGATCAAAACCATGAGCGCCACGGAAAACCGCCGCCACGACCGCCGCTCGCCGGCATCCTGCCGCTCCGCGCCGTGCAAATCGCGCGCGCCGCCGGCGGAAATGTAACGCGAAAAGCCGCCGCGCCGCGCCTCATGCCGCCGGAAAAGACGCTCCCAGAAGGGTGCCCCCTCCTCCAAGTCCTCCGTCTCCAAGCGGAAAGCATCGCTTCCCGGGCGGTGAAACAGCGGCTTGCGCCTCCCGAAGCGTCGCATGGGCAGGCCGCCTCAAGGAATGACAATCGTCTCGCCCGCACGCAGGCGGCCGTCCGGGTTGGTGGTCGAGCGATTGGCGTCGCGAATACGCGTCCAGCCCGCCGCGTTGCCATAGGCCTCGCGCGCCAAACGCGAAAGCGTGTCGCCGGGACGCACGGTGTAACGCCGCCCCGAGGTGGGGGTGACCGCGAGTGGCGTCTCGTCTTGCTTGCCCTCAACGGCTTGGCGCGTGGCCTCGTTGATGGCGGCCTGGCCACCGTCCGGCTCCTCGATCATGCGTTTGGCATCCTCGCGCACCGCGTCAATGAGCGCGTCCGTGCCCGAGGGGTCGGGCAAGGCGGCCTTGGCGGCCTCGGCCGTCTTCTGCGCCTCCTTGAGCTCCGTTTCCAAACGGGCGACCTCCTGGCTTTCGGCAGACTTCATGGCGTCCACGATTTTCTGAAGCGCGGCCACGCGGTCGGTAAGCTCCTCGATGGTTCGGTCTCGCTTGGCCAACTCCTCGCGCAGATCGCCGGTCGCCCCCTCAAGCGTGTGGATCTGGGTGCGCAACGCGTCGCGCTCGTTTTGCAACGTACGCTGTTCGCGCGCCACGGTCTCGCCCGCCAGTTGCGCGGCCAAGAGCGCACGCGCCGAGACGATGCGGTCGCGCACCATCGCGGCCTTCTCCGAGTTGGGCTGAAGATCCAGATAAGCCCGATAGTGATGGATGGCCTCAATGTAATTCTTGCGGAGGTCATGCTGCAAGATTGCCAGGTTGAGGTGCGCCGAAGCCATGTCCCCATTCTGCAACAACAACTGCCGATAGAGCGCCTCGGCGCCGGCCACGTCGCCGCGCCCCTCTGCCGCCATCGCCTCGGCGAAAAGCGCATCGCCGCGCTCGCTCCGCTCGCGATCGCCCACGGAATCCCCATCGCAGCCCAGCAGTGCCAAGGTCACGACGCAACTCAACACGATACCAACTCGTCTCATCGGCGCTTCTCCATAAAGGGTTGCGCCCAGTATAACAGATTCGCGGCACCAATGCCCACGCTCGCCCGTCTGGCAATAACATCCGGGGAAGATTGGGCGGCCCGGAAGAGCAGCACGTTCGACTTGAGTGAGGTTGGGGAACGTGATGCGTGGGGGTTGGTCCTCTGTCCCGAGAGCAGATGCCTCGAAGCTGTCATAGACGGTGCAAAGAGTGTTGCGAAGGCGGCGGAAGTAGCAAGCCGGGAGCCATTGGGCGGCGGGAAGGTCGCCTTTTCTTCCCCGGAAAAGTTCTCCGCCACTTTCCCGGCCTCGCGATTTTCCCCGGATCGTTTGCCAGACTTCCCAACCTCCAAACTTCGCGACTTGCATTTGTTATAATGCGCGGCATGGACAGGAACGAGACGACTTGGGGGATTTTGGGCGCGCTTGACCGCGAGGTGGCGTTGTTGCGGGCGGGGATGCGCGACGTTCGGGAGGAGCTGGCGCTGGGCACGGTGTTCGCGTTTGGGACGTTGCGCGGGCGGCGGGTGGCGGTGGCGTGTTGCGGCGTGGGCAAGGTGAATGCGGCGATGTGCGCGACGTGGTTGCTGTGTGCGCGGCAATGTGGGCTGATTGTCAATGCGGGCATCGCGGGGGCGATCGGGCAAGGGTTGCGGACGCTGGATGTGGTGGTGTCGCGCGAACTGTGCTTCCATGACCAGGATCCCGTGATGCTCAAGTATTTCCCGAAACGGCGGTTTTTCGAGGGGGATCCGGCGTTGCTGGCACTGTGCCGGCGGGCGTGCGCGCGGCCGGGAGTGTTGCGGGGGGCGGCGTATCGCGAGGGGCGGATCGCGACGGGGGATCGTTTCGTGGCGGATCGCGCCACGCGGGAGCGGATTGTCGCGGACTGCGCGCCGGATTGCGTGGAGATGGAGGGGGCGGCGATTGCGCATGCGGCCTTTGCCGCCGGCAAGCCGTGCCTGGTGATTCGCACGATGAGCGATTGCGCGGACGACGCGACGAACGTGACGTACGACGATTTTCTGGAGCGCGCGGCGGATCAATCGGCGCGCATTGTGCTGGCAATGCTGGAGGAGGGGTGCGCGTGAGGCTCCCGCGGCGTCCGCGCGGCGTGGTGGCGCCGTTGGCGTTGGTGGCGCTGTTGGCCGCCGCGTGGTGGCTGGCGGGTTTGGTGCCGCCGCGCCCGCCGGATCCGTACGCCCGCGTGGCAGGGGAATTGCGGGCGGATGCGCCGACGGCGGAGGTGTGCGCGGCGGCGCAGGTAATGTTCGGCGTACGGCTGACCGCCGAGGATGTCGCCGCCTGGAAGGCGCTTGTGGCCCAGGGGCGCCCGCCCGCCCGGGCGTTGCGCACGGTGGTGGATTATCGGCGGGCATTGGGAGGTTCGCGATGAGCAAGCAGTGGTTGTTGGCGTTGGCCGCGTGTTGCGCGTTGTTGGGGGCTCCGCTCGGGGCGGCTCCGCAAGACACCGCGCCGGCGGCGTTCCGCTTTGTCCATCCGGAGGCCAAAGAGACGTGGCGCGAGGGGTTGCCGCAGGATTGCGTGGCCGTCTCGCCCACCTGTGTCTACAGTCCCTCGGAGCGGACGGTTTTCGCGTTGGCCGAGCTGTGCGGGCTGGGCGAGGGGTATGAGGTGGAGTTTCTGCTGTTGGGCAACCTGAGCGACCGTGCCTACGAAGGGTTGGCGATCGCGTGGGATGCCCCCTCCGTCATCGGCAAGGCCGTCGCCGCGCTAGGCGTGCCCAAGGGCGTGGCGGCATCCGTCCAGCGCGGGCTGGGCATGGCGCAGGGCGAGCGCTTCACCGTGGAAGTGAAGCGCTTGGGCAAAGACGAGGCATTCCGTCCGTTGGCGGATTTTGTGAACGACCAATGCTCCACCCCGGCGCAAAATCTCTTTGCGCGCGGGTTCCCTTACGTCGGCGCGGACGGGCATGACGACGAAATGCCGGCCTCGGTCATCGCCGCCTATGCCGAGCCGGATTCGCTCTTCGGCCTGCCCTACCCCGCGCCGAAGGGCGCGGTCTACGGTCTCTTCACCGCCAAGACAAACGAGGAGGCTGGCACGCCGACGATCGTCGCCCTGAGGTGGCAACGTCTGCCCGATGGCCAGGCACGCGTGCTGAAGCACCGGGTGGACGTCACCACCGCGACACTGACCAACCCGGATCCCTTGCTGGCCGAGTTGAAAAAGGTGTGCGAGGATCCGCGCGATGTCTTCCTGGATGTGCGACTGGCCCCCACCCTCCCGCTCGCCAAGGTCGTCCCTTTCGCGCGGCTCTTGGTCGCCTTGGAGGCCGAGGGCGGCTTCACCATCGATGCCCCCGCCAAAGGGCAAGTCTCCCTGCGCGCGTTTTTGCCCAACGATGCCTGGCGCGACCGCAAGGCGCGCGTCTTCCAGCCTTGGGAAGTCGAGATCGCGCCGCCGCCCAAGCCGGGGGAAACGCCGGTCGTCACGCTCTGCCAGATTTTGGAAGATTGGACGGTGGACGGCCCCGACCCTGCGCTGACGCGCAAGTGCTACCCGGACATGACCGCCAAGACCATCGCCGAGACACTCAAGCGGGTCGATGTCTCGGCCGGCCGTGTCTACGTCGTCTTCTTCTACGCCGCGCCCGGCGTGACGGTCGGCGACTTGGCACCCTTCGCGGAGGCGCTGTCGGGGCCCTGCCCCACCCAATGGGTTTTCTTGGAAACCGACCGGGCGAAGTGAGCGTGCTGCGCACGGTTGTGGTATACTGGGCGCGTTGAAAGCAACCCAAGGGAGCCGGTTATGACGATTGAGCATTTCAGCGATGAGCAGACCTTCGACGCCGCGATTGCCAGCGGCGTGACATTGGTTGACTTCTGGGCCACCTGGTGCGGCCCGTGCAAGATGCAGGGCGCAATCCTTGACAAGATGGAACTCCCCGCGGCATTGCAAGGCAAGGTACGCGTGGCCAAGGTGGACATCGACCAGGCGCAGGCGTTGGCGGTGCGCTACGGCGTGATGACAATCCCGACCCTTATTCTCTTCAAGGATGGCCAAATCGTCGACACCATGGTCGGCGTGCAGCGTGCCGACGTGCTGGCCGAGAAGCTGTCGCAGGCGGCGCTTTGAGCGGGGGCGCCATGCGATTTTTCCTCGCGCTTGGCGCGGCACTCGCAATCGCGGCCTCGGCCCCTGCGCAGCGATCGGCCGGGCAGGTTTATGCCCAACAGGCACAGGCGTTGCGCGACCTGCAGTATCAGGTGCAGACGTTGGCCGCGCGTTTCGACGCCATCGAGCAGCGCCAGACATCGCTCGCGGCGCGGCTCGCGGCCTTGGAGCGCGGCTCGGGCACTTCCGGCCTCGCCACGAAGGACGAGCTGGCCGCGCTCCGCTCGGATCTCGAAGCGGTGCGCGCCACGCAAGGGCGCCTACGCGGGGAAATCGTGGACGACCTGTCCACGCGCATCGCGGCCATCGCGGAGCGTGAGCAGAAGGCACGCGCGACGGCCGAGCGGGAACGCCAGGCGGCGCAACGCTCCGGCTACAGCCACACGGTGGAGGCCGGACAGACGCTGTCGGCCATCGCCCAGGCGTACAAGGTGTCGGTAAAGGCCATCATGCGGGCCAACAAGATCACGGACCCCACGAAACTGCGCGTGGGGCAAACGTTGTTCATCCCGGATCCCTAAGGCAAGCGGGGCGCGGGCTTTTGCCCGGCGCCCCTTTTTTGTGCTTCGTTCCGGAAAGCGTGTTAGGTTTTGGTTAGCAAGAGGTAAGCGCAATGTGGATTTTGGCAGAAGTGGCGAGTCGTTTCCCGGTGGTGGAGACGGAACTGACGGCGGCGGCGGTCGTGGCGTGCCTGTTGGGCGGGCTGGGCGTCTTTTTGCTGGGGATGAAGCAGATTTCCGAAGGGTTGCAAGGTGTGGCGGGGCCGCGCATGCGCACGTTGGTGGCGGCGGCGACAACCAATCGCCTGGCGGGGGTGGCCACGGGAACGATTGTGACGGCCATCATCCAGAGCTCGTCGGTGACGACGGTGATGGTGGTGGGCATGGTGACCTCGGGGATCATGACGCTGTTGCAGGCCATCAACGTGATTATCGGCGCGAACATCGGCACCACGGCCACCGCGTGGTTGGTGGCGGCCTTCCCGAAGGTCGGCATCACGGCCATCATGTTTTTGATTGGCGTGGCGGCGATTGTCTATCTTTTCGCCACGCGCGAGCACTGGAAGTTCGTGGGGCTGATCTTCCTGGGGCTTGGGCTCATCTTCTTTGGGCTGGAGTTCATGAGCGGGGCGCTCGCGCCCATTTCCAACTCGGAGGGGATGCGCACGGCGATGAGCCTCTTCAGCGCCACGGCGGCCGATGGGACCTTTTCGGCCTGGGGAATGGTGAAGTGTATCTTTGTGGGGGCGGTAGCCACGGCGATTGTGCAGAGTTCCTCGGCCACCACGGGCATTGCCATCATCTTGGTGCAAATGGGGAGCATTGACTTCAACACGGCGGCCTCGCTGGTGCTGGGCATGAACATCGGCACCACGGTCACGGCTTGGCTGGCAGCGCTCGGGGCGCCCACGGATGCGCGGCGCGCGGCGCTGGCGCACTCGCTCTTCAACATCATCGGCGTGCTGATCATGGCGCCGCTCTTCCCATTCTTCCTGCCGATGGCCGTTCGCGCCTTTGGCATCGACACAATGGGCGCGGGCGAGTTGCTCTTCGCGGTGGCGGGGGTGCACACGGCCTTCAACCTCATCAACACCTGCATCTTCCTGCCCTTCACCAAGCCGTTCGCCTGGCTGATCACACGCATCATCCCGGACGCGAAAGTGCGCGAACTGCCGCGACTGACCTTGCTCAACCCGCTGAAACTCGCGCCCGTCGTGGCCGTGGAGCAGGCGCGCAAGGAAGTGGAGCAGATGAGCCACCGTTGCGAGAAGCAAATCGATGCCTTCCGCCTCGTCCTCCAAGGAAAATCGACCGAGGCCATCGAGAACGACATTTTCCACTCGGAGGAAACGCTCGACGTGCTCCAGCACGAAGTCTCGACCTTCCTGGGCGCCATCATGTCCACCAACCTCCCCTCGGACGTGGCCTACCGCGCCCGCATGCTCCTGCGCGTGGCCGACGAGTACGAATCCGTCTCCGACGAGGTGGCCGCGCTGCTCAAGCAATTCATCCGCATGCGGCGTAACGCGATGAAACTCTCCGACCGCGGGCGCGAGGATTTGCTTGGGTTGCACGACCTGTGCCGCACCTTCGCGGCGACCGTCTCCGAGGCCTTCCGCCAAGGCAAGACCCACGCCCCCGACCTGCTCGCGCACATGCGTTCGGACGCGGCCGGCATCTCCGCGTGCGTCAAACAATGCCGCAAAACCCAGATGACGCGCCTGGCCGACCACGACCCGACCATCGACCCGCTCTGCGTCGTCATCGTCCTCGACGTCATCAACCTCTACCGCCGCCTCAAGGAAGACTGCCTGAACATCGGCGAGGCCATGCTCGACGAAGGCCGCTGACCCGATTGCCCGTCATGCCGGGAAAATGCTTGACCTGGAGTCCACTCCACATGCTAGAATTGCGCCCAACAAAAGGAGTGGTATGACGATTGCCGAAGTTTGCAAACGCTGTGGCGTCACGGCGGATACATTGCGCTATTACGAGCGCGTGGGGCTCATCCCGCCCGTCGGGCGCACGCGGGGCGGCATCCGCGACTACACGGAGACAGACGTGAACTGGATCACGTTCATCCGGTGCATGCGCTCGGCGGGGCTCCAGGTGAGCGCCCTCGTGCGCTACGTGGCGCTCTTCCGCAAAGGCGATGCCTCCCTCCCGGCGCGGAAAGCCATCTTGGTGCAACAACGCGCCTTGCTCGCCAAACGCTTGGAAAACCTGCGCGACGTCTTGGGGCGGCTGGACGCGAAAATCGCGAACTACGAGGAACGGTGCGCGGTCTGGGAACGCAAGCATCTGCGCAAGTGACCGCCCGGGCACTGAACCCTTGAAAACCAACGATGGCTATGATAAGATGACTGTGTCGTTGCGCGTTGGGTTGGCTCATGTTGGGCGCGACCCGATGGGCGACTGTTGGAACAAGGAGTATTGCCATGTTGAGACATTGGATGAGCGTCGCGGCCGGATGCTTGGCCGTGGGGGCATTGTGGGCGGCGCCGAACTTGAAGTATGTGCCCGAGAACGCGGATCTGGTCTATGTGATTTCCGGGCTCGACACACAGTCGCCCGCACAGAAGAAGTGGGACGCGGACATCCGGGCCCTCTGCAAGGAGCAGGGCGTGGAAATCCCGGGGCAGGCCATCGACTGGAAGAAGTTCAATCTCTCCCCCGTGTGGCAGGATGTGCTCCAGGCTTCCTTGGGCTTTTCAGAGGACATGAAGACATGCACGGCGAAGTCTATCGTCGTCTCCCTCTGCCTGCCGCCCACCTTCGCGGCCATGAAGGAGGGCAATCTCCCCACGGGCTTGGCGGTCTACGCCGTGGTGGAAAACCCGAAGGCGGACGTGGCGCGGCTAAACCAGGCCATCAAGAAATTGGTCGACCAAGCCAATGAGAAGGCGGCGCAGGCCAAGGACACAGACAACGACGACGATGACAAAGACAAAGACACGCCTACGCAACTGGCGCTGTCCACGCAAGAGGGCTGGACGCTGTTGCGGGACGCCGACGACCCGGCGTGCCTGGCCTGGCGGGCGATTCCCGAGGGACTCGCCTTCGCGCTCACGCTGGACTTCGCGGAAACGCGGGCGTTCTTCGCGGGCAAGGGCGCGACGCTGAAGGCGGATTCGCCGCTGGGCAAGGCGCTCCAAGCGCCGTGCCCAGCGGCGCAATATGGCATCATGGCGATGCGCGACTTGGCATCCATCCTCAACCGCGTGCAGGAGCAGGTCCCCCCCGAACAACGGCAGCCGATGCTGCTGACGATGGGCTGGGCCTTGCAGACGCATTTGATCCGCACCGCGGGCTGGTATGAGGACGACATCCTCCGCTTGCCCGTGACGTTGCAGGCCACGAATGCCGACGCCGCCAAGCAGGTGCAGGAGGTCATGATCGGCCTCAAGGCGATGTGGGGGCAGATGTTCATCCCCATGATCATGAAGACCAACACGTCTGAGTTGGGCAAATGGTTCGCCAAGGTGCCCGTATCGGTCGCTGGCGACACCGTCGCCATCGACTTCTCCATCCGGCGCGACACCGGCCTGGCCATCGTCAAGGAGTGCATCGCGCTCCACAAGGCCATGCAGGCGCAACAGAAAACGAACGTTACGATCGATTTCGAAGACGAGGACGACAACGAGGACGAATCCCTCTCCCCCGACGAGGCCAAGGCCATCCTCAAAGGCCAAGGGCTCCTCGACGACGCCGAGTGATTGCTCGACAGGGAGCGCCCGCCCCGTTCGGCACGAAAGTCCGCGCGCCTTTTGTGACCGGAGGGGCGGTTTGCTCGCCATGAGACCATAACCGCCGCGGGTTCGCACCGGAGCGAACGGAACGGAGTTTTGCCGCCATGTTGCCCGAGGCCGCGCTTGCCATGCTAATGTCCGTCACCTCCCCCGATGGGACCAATACGCTCACCGTCTCGCGGGAAGGCGAACGATTGCTTTTTGCCGTCTCCCGCCGGGGCAAGCCAATCTTGGCGCCTGCGCCCATCGGCCTAGAGGTGGCAGGGGCAAGGCTCGGCGGCACGCCGCGGGTGACGACCTTTGCGCACGACTTCTCCGCCGAGGTGCCGTTCCACACCGTGCGCGCACACATCGACCTGAAAGCCAACTGCGCGACGGCGGACTTTGGCGACCTGTCGCTCACCATCCTGTCCACCGACCAAGGCGTGGCCTATCGTTGGACGATTGTGGCGGCGGGCGAGGCGGAAATTCGCGACGAGACGTTCACCTTCGCCCCCGCGGGCGAGCCCGAGCTGCTCTATGGCTACAATCCGGCGGGATACCGCGGCGACCACTTCCAAGGCGACTTCGAGTCCACCCACAACCGCTCCGCCCTTGGGAAAATCGACCCTAAGCACTTGATCTACCTTCCCGTCACGCTGTTGGGCGATGGCGTGGCACTCGCCCTTGCGGAGGCCGAGGTGCGCGACTATCCCGGGCTGAACCTACGCCGCCCGATTGAGCCCCCTGGGCGGCTCGTCGCGGCCATGGCGCGTTTCCCGGCCAAAGTGGAGGCCACCGGCCGCCAGCGCCTTGTCGTCGCCCGCGAGCCATGGCTTGTGCGCACGCCCGGCCCCCGCGCCCTGCCTTGGCGCATCTTCATGCTGGCCGACAACGCTGCCGGCCTCTATGGCAATGACCTGGTCATGGCACTCTCCGAGCCGGCCCAGGGCGACTTCTCTTGGGTCAAGCCCGGCGCGTGCGCCTGGGAGTGATGGAACGCCTTCGGGCTCGACGACACCCCCTTCAAGCCCGGCATAAACACCGAGACCTACCGGGCCTACATTGACTTCGCCGCGGACCTCGGCCTCCCCTACGCCCTCATCGACTCCGGCTGGAGCCAAGGCGACGACCTCTTGAAAGTGGCGCCCGGGCTTGACCTCCCCGCGCTCCTGGCGTACGCCAAAAAAAGGAACGTCGGCCTCGTCCTCTGGGCCGACTGGGGGGCGCTCTATGGCCGCCAGGACGCGCTTTTCGCCCACTACGCCCGGATGGGCGTCAAAGGCTTCAAGATCGACCACTTCGACCGCGACGATGCCGCCATCGCCCACTTCCTCCGCGAGACCGCCGCGCTTGCGGCCAAGCACCGCATGGTTCTCGACTACCACGGCATCCACAAGCCCACCGGCCTCTCGCGCACCTTCCCCAACGTCCTCACCTACGAAGGCATCCTCGGCCTGGAGACCGCCAAATGGGCCGGCAACGACCTCGACTTCATCACCAACGACCTGCGCATCCCCTTCACCCGCCTCCTCGCCGGCCCCGCCGACTACACCCCCGGCGCCATGCGCAACGCCACTCGCCAGACCTTTCGCCCCAACGTCTCCCGCCCCATGTCCATGGGCACCCGCTGCCGCCAAGCCGCGCTCCTCATGCTCCTGGACACCAACTTCCGCGTGTTCTGCGACAGTCCCTCCGCCTACGCCCGCGAACCCGCCTATACCCGCTTCCTCGCCGACCTCCCCCTCACGTGGGACGACACCCGCTGCGACCCCGCCTCCGCCCCCGACGCCCTCCTCCTCGTCCGCCGCCGCAAAGGCGACGCGCACTGGATTGCCGCCATCGTCGGCCCCCAAGCCCGAGACCTCGCCATTCCCCTCGCCGACCTCGTCCCCGGCGTCACCTACACCGCCACCATCCTCCGCGACAGCCCCGTCTCAGACGCCGTCCCCACCGACTACATCCTCCAGACCCGCACCGTCACCGCCCAAGACACCCTCACCCTCCCCTGCGCCCCCGGCGGAGGCTTCCTCATTCGCCTCACGCCATCCGCCACCCCCTGACACAAAAACGGGCCGCCAAGGGCCCCGCCTTTTGCCCCCGTCGTCGCCCCGCAGGGGCGCCCTGTTCGCTGTTCACTGTCCTCTGTCCACTCATTTGCTATACTGGGGGCGAAAGGAACGTGAGTCATGGCTTTGGTGATGTTGTTGGCAAATGGGTTTGAGGAAATCGAGGCGCTCGGGACGCTGGATTTGTTGCGGCGGGCGGGCGTGGAGACGGTGACGTGCACGTTGAACCGCACGCCGCTGACGCTGGGCGCGCATGGCATCGCCGTGGAGGCGGAGCTGTGCCTGACGGAACTGGACAGCACGGCGTTCGATGGCGTGATCCTGCCGGGCGGGCTCGGCGGGGCGCAGGCGTTGGCCGCCACGCAGGGCGTGCTGGAGTTGCTTCGCGATTACGACCGGGCCGGGAAGTTGGTCGCGGCCATTTGCGCGGCGCCGGCGCTGGTGCTGACGGCGGCGGGGATTTTGCCCGGGCGCCCGGCGACATGTTACCCGGCGCCCGAGTTCGTCCAAGCGCTTGGCGCGGGCTATGTCAATGCCGGCGCGGTGATTGGCGACCATCTCATCACGGCCGCGGGCCCGGGGCGCTTCACGGACTTCGCGCGCGCCATCATTGAGTATGCGGCGGACGAGGAGACGGCCAAGCGCGTCTTCGCGGACGCGTTGATCAAGGACTGAACGGCACGGTGCCAGGCCCCTCGCAAAGCCTTGTCGCGAACCTGCGGCAGTCGCAGGAAGCTGCGCTTTCCATGCAGGCGCGCCTGCGCCTGCGGCTCTTGCCGTTGCCCTTGCCGGCGCTCCGCGCGGAATTGCGCCAAAAGGCGGAACACAACCCTTTCCTGGAGTACGTGGAGCCCGCGTTCGGGACGGTCTCGCTGGATGCCGCCTCGGAAGGTGCCGCGCGGGAAGCGGACGAGGAGGGCAACCTGGACTATTTCAACGCCTCGCTGGAGGGCTTTGGCGACCAGGCCGACCCGGAGGCGTTGGCGGTGGCGCAACGCCGCCATGAGTGGCTCATCCAAACGCAAACCGCGCGACCGTCGCTCTACCAACACTTGGCCGACCAAGTGGCGCGCCAGACGCCGGAGGGCCCGTGGCGGCGGTTGCTGCTCCTGATTTGCGACGCATTGGACACGGATGGTTACCTGCGCGCCACACCCCATGACGTGTTGTCCGATTGGTGGCAGGCCAACGGCGGCAAGCCGGAGGCGAACTTTTCGGAGGCCGACGTGGCGCGCGCCATCCGCGAGGTGCAGGCGCTCGATCCTGTCGGCGTGGGGGCGCGCTCGCTCGCGGAGTGCCTGGCGTTGCAAACGCGCGCGGATCCGCGCGACCTGCCCAATCGCGAGCGTTACCTGCGCCTCTGCGACCATCTGGGCAGCCTGCTCACAGAGTCCCCCGCCCGCTTGGCACGCGATTTGCGTTGCACGCCGGAGGAGTTGCGCGAGGCGCTCGCGTATCTGCGCACGCTCAACCCTTTCCCGGGGCGTGCCTTTGCCCCGCCCGAGCCTCTCGACGGCCCGGAAATCGTCGCCCTGCGCCGCCCCGACGGCTCGTGGCAGGCCGTCTGCGACGAGCGGCGCTTCCCGCTCTTCCGCGTGGACGAGGCCGCGGTGGGGGCGGCACGCGCGGCGGTGCGCACGGCCGACGAACGCGCCTGCGTGGCCAATCTGGAAAATCGCGCTCGCCTGGATGTGGAGGCCTACCACGAGCGCAACGACACGCTCCTCCGCGTGGCACAGGCCGCCTTTGACCGGCAGCGCGCCTTCCTCGACAGCGGCGGCGACCGTGGCACGCTCCGCCCGCTTCTCTTGCGCGAAGTGGCCCAGGCCATCGGCTACGACGAGAGCATCGTCTCGCGCACCGTAAAGGACAAGACGGTGCGCGTGGCCACCAGCCGCGCCCTCATCCCCCTGCGCGCCTTCTTCACGCACGCCCTTCGCGCCGAGGGCGAGGCCGAGGGCGAGGCCATCTCCGACCAACGCGCCAAGGCCGCGCTCAAGAGCCTCGTGGAAGGCGAAAACCCCGCCAAGCCGCTCTCCGACCAAGCGCTGACCGTGGCGCTCGCCGCCCGAGGCATCCCCCTGGCCCGGCGCACGGTGGCCAAATACCGCGAGGCGCTCGGCATCCCCTCCACCCGGGAACGTCGCAAAGGCGCCCCGCTTCCCCAAACAAAGGATTCCCCATGAAACCCATGTTGCTCGTTTGGCTGAGCCTGCGCGGCGTCGCCGACTTCGTCGCCACGCGCGAACAGGTGAATCGTTGGGCCGAACAGGTGCCGGAGTTGGACGTCGTCTTCGCGGATTCGCAAGAGGCCTTCGTCCGCAACCTCTCCAAGGCCACCTACGCACTCACCTTCCGCTTCTCCGAGGCATGGCTGCCGCTGACCTACCGCCTCAAGTGGATGGCCACGCCGGCGGCCGGGCGCGAATTGCTCGGCGCGCGCATCCCCGCCCGCATCCGCCTCACCCATGGCACCTTCCACGGAGCCCTGATGGCCGAGACGGCCGTGGGCATGCTCCTGGCCGTGCGCCGCGGCCTGCTCCCCGGGCTGGGTCTCTGCGGACCCGGCGCCCCATGGCCCGAAACGCTCCCCGGGCGGCGTGCCATCGCCGGGAGCCAAGCCGTCATCCTGGGCTACGGCCACATCGGCAAGGCCATCGGCGCAAAACTCGAAGTCCTGGGTGTGCGCGTGACGGGCGTGACGCACGCCAACCTCCCCGACCTCGACACCCTGCTCGCGCACGCCGACGCCCTCTTCCTGGCCCTGCCCGCCGCGCCGGACACCGACAACCTCCTGGACGCCCGCCGCCTCGCCCTCCTGCCCCCGCACGCCGTAATCATCAACGTCGGCCGCGGCAACGCCATCGACGAAGACGCGCTCGCCGACGCCCTCGCCCACGGCGCCCTGCACGCCGCCTTCCTCGACGTGCTCAAGGAAGAACCCTACCCCGAGCACGGCCCCCTGCGCGCCGCGCCCCGTTGCTTCCTCCTGCCCCATGCCTCCGCCTTCACGCCCGATTACCTCGACCGCGCATTCGCCGAGTGGCTCGCCATCTACCGCCGGGACTTTGCCGCCCCCAATGCCTGACGCCCCCACCCAGCACGTTCCCCTCCTGAAGACCCACGCGCTGTGCCTCGCCGCGCGCCCCTTCTCGAAAACCTCCCAGATGGTCACTTGGCTCACCGAAGACCGCGGCCTCGTCACCACCCCCGTCAAAGGCGCCTTGCGCCCCAAAGGCGCCTTCCTGGGCCGCTACGATGTGGGCTACACCTGCGAACTCGTCTACTACGCGCACGAGCGCAACGGCGTCCACCACATTCGCGAATGTTTTCCCCTGCGCCTGCGCGATGCCCTCCGCACGCACTGGCGCGCCGCCGTGGCCGCCACCTATGCCTGCGACCTCACCCTCCGCGTTGCCCGCCCCGGCCTGCCCAACCCCACCCTCTTCCAACACCTCTCCGCCTTGCTCGACATCCTCCCCTCCCTCGCCCCCCACGCGATCGCCCTCACCCTCCTCTGGTTCGAGGCCAACCTCCTCGCCACCGTCGGCCTCGGGCCGGACTTCACCCCCTGCGCCTCCTGCCCCCCCTCGCCGCGTCACCGCTTCTCCGTCGAGGAAGGCCGCTTCATCTGCCCGCACCGCCCCTCCCGCCTCCACACGCCACCCACCCTCACCCTGCACGACGACATTCCCACCCTCCACCGCCGTCTCCTCGCCCTCCCCCTCCCCGCCCTGCTCGATGCCGCCCGCGCCGGCGCACGCACCGATCCCCTCGGCCGCCCCGAGCCCTTCCCGGGCATCTTCGGCCTGCGCCGCTTCCTCGGCGTCTTCCTCGCCGCGCACCTCGACCTCCTCCCCGGCCCACGCCGCACCGCGCTCGACCTCCTTATCTATTAGCCGGTGGCGTTGACAAATACCCCATGCCCACGGCACAAAAAAGCCCCGGCCGCTCCGGCCGGGGCTTTTTTGTATGCCATGTCGGCATCCGCTTAGCGGCGCAGGCCGAGATCCGCCACCACCTTGCGATAGGACGCCTCGTTCGTGCGCTTCAGATAATCCAACAGCTTGCGGCGGTTGTTCACCATGCGAATCAGGCCATAACGCGAAGAATTGTCCTTCTTGTTGACCTTCAGGTGCTCGGTGAGTTGCTCAATACGCTTCGTCAGCGTGGCGATCTGAACCTCGCTGGAGCCCGTGTCGCGCTCATGGCGACGGAACTGCTCGCGAATCGCATTCTTGTCAATCATGGTGTGCATCCTTGCTTTGAGGGTTGACACCTTCCACCGCTGCCCCGGACGTCGGGGCTTGCCCGCAACGGGGAACGTATCCTAAGACACGTCGCAGGAAAGTCGCGCAAGTATAGCAAAACCGCCTCCCCGCCCGCAACCTCGCACCGGCCGTCGTGATGTATTTGAAGCGTCCACGATGGAGTTGCGCAGGCGGGAGGAAGAAAAGAAAGCGGGAAGAAGGCGGACACGCAAAAGCCGGGTTATTGACAGGCCAAACCATTCCGGAACACGCCGTATCCCGAGGCAAGACACGCCGTGCCTCGATGCGAGATACGGCGTGTCTCGAAAAACGACCCCGCTCCCTGATTGAAAAAACGGTTTTGGCCCTCCCCGAGGCAGGCAGACTTTCAACAAGTTTTCAACAGCACCGGCCCCGGTTATCGACAACCCACGCAACCGTCATCGGCAGGCATGGCCGGTGCCACTCGCCCATGCCCACTCCCCCACCCCACAACAGCCACGGACAAGACCCCAACGCCCCCGCCCAACCTACGCCACATCCGTGACCATCGCAAGCGCCTTTCGGCCTTGAACGATGGTGTGACTGGACTCGGAATCGTCCTTGTTGGTATCGGGGCATTCATTAGTCGCAATAGCCTTTCGGCCTTGAACGATGGTGTGACCGGAAACAATTGCTGGATGAATCTCACTCATCGCCAGTCGCAATAGCCTTTCGGCCTTGAACGATGGTGTGACAGAAAGGATTCCATTATGGACTTCTTCACCAAGGAACTGTCGCAATAGCCTTTCGGCCTTGAACGATGGTGTGACTGTAGCATAGTTTGATGTTGTGGTCAAACGCTTTATTGGGCGGATGCGGAGGGAGACGGTTTTGGAGGCTATTTTTGGGGACGGGGAGGAGGGACATCGCAATGGATTTTATTTACAAGACATTGTAGGCGAACGAGTTTCGAAATGTGGAGGGAGAGGCGGTTTTTGGAGGTGTTTGGGCTCCCTCCGCATTTTGTCGCGTGGGCACAAAAAAGGCGGGGCGCGCGTCCGCGCGCCCCGCTTGGGGAAAGAAGGGTGTGTTTGGGAGGAGGCGATCAACGTCTCTTGGGAGGGAAGCCCTGGGCCGGCGGGGTGTAGACGCCTTCTTTCCAGGAGCGGAGTGCGTTGGCCAAGAAGTTGGGAGGCAATTTTTTGGGCAGTTCCACCAACATGATGTTGTCGCTTTCGCGGATACGCGTCTTAAGATTTTCGTAGGCTTCGCGGTCGCTAGTGTGCCCCATGCATTCACTTGACGTCAGGAGGACGCCGCGCCCGAAGGTGCCGGCGTATTGCGTAACGTTCGCGGTGAGGTCGGCGATTTGCTCGCTCGTCACGCGCCCGCTTTTGCATTCCACGATGTAGACGTGGTGTTTGGTGCAGGTTGCGACGTCAAACTCTTGCCGGTCGTATTCGTTTTGCCTGAACTTCACGTGTGCGCTTTGTTGCACGTCAAAGAAACCGTCGCGCCCTTGCAATTCGGAGAAGGCGAAGATTTCCAGCCAGATACCGCCTAGGAAGCGGCACGTGGCCTCTTTGCCGTCGGTTTCAATCATGGCTTGGATGCCGGCGCGGCAGGCGTTTCGCGCCTTGGTGTCCCAAGTATATTTGACCAAGTCGCGGTCGAAGTCATCGAGCGTGGCGTCGAACTGACTTTCGTAGAAGTCGTATTTGGCGTTCGGGAGGCAATCCGTAAAACCGGGGCTGTTTTTACGACCTCCGAGTTTGAAGGAGAGGGATTTGCGGATGGACGGGCAAGCCGCGATGGTGCGTGCCAAGGCGATGGTCTGGGCGGAGCAGGTTTTCTCCCCGGGCTCGAACAAGGCGTCGGAGTGGAGGGCGATGTATTCGCGAACGGTCTTGATGGCCGTTTCGAGGAAGGAGGTGGAGGCCGTCCATTTGTCCGCGTTGGGCCAGATTTCGATTTTTAGCGGGTCGGGCGAGGTCTCCATATAGTAGAGGGGAATTCGCCCGATCTGTGCCGCGACGTGCGCCAACATGAGGGCCATGGGCTTGGTGGCGCCGGTGATGTTGGCGGCCATGCGTTGCCCCGCGAAGCGGTGGAGTTGCTCCGTGAAGATGGCTTGGAGGCCGGGGATGTTGTAGGGCTCCACGGGGATCGCTTCCAACCGTTTGTCGGCGAAGGCGTTTTGGAGACGCTTGGCGATCCCTTCGGTTTTGTCGGTAACGAAGAGGATGTGATGCTCGGCTGGGATGGCGTGGATGGCGAAGGCGTTGGGCAGCGCCTGCCCGCCAATGAGGTGAAAAACGACATCGAACGATGGCTGTGGCATGGGCGCTCCTTACTTCTGTGGCTCCCCGGGGAGTTGACGAAGGGATGCGGGGGTGGCATCCGGGACAGGGACGGCGGGAATGTAGACCTCCCAAGCGTCGCGCGGGAGGGGAAGGCGGGCGATGAAGTCGCGGGAAGAGGTGCCGAGGGCGAGGGTGAAGGTGCCGGCCTCGTGCCGCCATCCGGGGAGCGTCGCGTCCCACCAAGCAAGGGCGCGGGGGCCGAAGGCGAGGATGGCCTCACGCGTCTCGCCGGGGGCGAGGCGGAGTTTGGCGAAGGCGGCGAGCTGGCGGGGCGCGCGGGGGACGGCGCTCGCTTTGGGGGGCTCGACGTAAAGCTGGAGGACGGTGGCACCGGGGCGTTGGGAGATGTTGGTAACGGGGACGCGGAGGGTGACGGCCTCGCCATCGGTCTCAAGGGCGGGGGTGCCGTAGGCGAAGGTGGCGTAGCCGAGCCCGTGACCGAAGGGGAAGGCGGGGGCGATGCCCTTGGCATCGAACCAACGGTAGCCGAGGAGAAGGCCCTCTTTGTGGAGGGCCCGGGCGGGGCCGTAATCGCCGAGGGCGTGGGCGGGAGAGTCTTGGAGGCGTTTGGGCCAGGTTTGGCAGAGACGGCCGGCGGGCTCGCGCTTGCCGAGGAGGACATCGGCGACGGAGTGGCCTGTCTCTTGGCCAAGGAAGGAGAAGAGAAGGAGCGTGGGCGCACGGTCGAGCCAGGGCATCTCAACGGGGGTGCCGGCCTGGACAAGGACGACGGTGCGGGGGTTGACGCCGAGAAGGGCATCGAGGCCGGCGTCGTCGCGAGGGAGAAGGCGCATGTCGGGGCGATCGCCGGATTCACACTCGCGGGCGGGGCCCCAGCCTTTGCGGTTGCCGGTGACGAGAAGGACGGCATCGGCACGTTGGGCCTGGGCACGGAGGGCGGTGTAGTCGACGCTCGATTCGGAGGGGAGGCGCCAGCCGAATGCGAGTGCGGCGGCGCCGGTGCCTTGGCGATATTCAACGGTGAGGGCATAGATTTGTCCGGCACGGAGGTGCACGGTGACGGCACGGGTGCGGGCTCGGCCATCCGCCCAGTCTTCGAGGACGGTTTTGCCGTCGATGAGAAGGCGGGCGCCGTCGTCGCAGGTGAGCGCGAAGCGGTAGTCGCCGGTCTCGGGGGCTTTGAGCCGGGTGCGGAAGCGGAGGGAGAAGTGGGTGCCGCGCTCGTCGGGGTGAAGGCCGGGGGTGCGGGTGAAGCCGCTGTTGCCGGGCGTGCCTTCGAGGCGTTCGTTGGGGAAGCGCTCCCAGAGCCAACCGCGCTCAAGGATGCCGCGGTCGGCGTTCCGGGTGGGGTTCTCGGTGAGGAGGCAGGCATCGGGAATGGCGGTGACGTCGGTGGGGGGTGTGGGCCAAGGCCGGTAGTGAATTTGGGCGGCGGGGAGAGCCTCGCGAAGCCCGGCGAGGATCGGGATCTCATAGGGGGCCTTACCCATGGCGCTCGATCCCTCCCAACAGTCGGTCTTGGTGGCGATCTCTCCGACGACAAGGACGTTTTTGAGCGTGTCCGGGGCGAGGGGGAGAAGGTTGGCGTCGTTCTTGAGGAGGACGATGCTGTCGGCGCCGACCTCGCGGGCGAGGGCTTGGTGCTCGGGGGTATTGACGGAGCCGGGATGGCGGGGGCGGCCATCGAGGAGGTGAAGTTTGGACTGGACATAGAGAACGCGACGGGCCATGTCGTCCACGCGGGCCTCGGGGATCTTGCCGGCGCGGATGGCCTCGGCGAGGCGAGGGTAGTAGCGGATGGATTTGCCCATGTTCATCTCGACATCGGTGCCGCCGAGGGCGCCGGCGACGGTGTCGCCGAGGCTGCCCCAATCGGTAACGACGAAACCGGGGAAGCCCCATTCGCCCTTGAGAATCGAGCGGTTGAGCCAAGCGTTGTGGCTGGCGAGGACGCCCCAAGTCTTGTTGTAGGCCCCCATGACGGCGAGGAGTCCGCCTTCCTTGACGGCCATCTCGAAGGCGGGGAGGTAAAGCTCGCGGGTGGTGCGGATGTCAGGGCAGGCATCGACGCCGTGGCGGTTGAGTTCCTGGTTGTTGAGGGCGAAGTGCTTGGCGCAGGCGGCGACGTCGCGGGACTGGATGCCGCGGATCTCGGCGGCGGCCATCTTGCCGGCAAGAAGGGGGTCTTCGCCGAAATACTCGTAGTTGCGGCCGCAAAGGGGCGTACGCGCGAGGTTGAGGCCCGGGCCGAGAAGCACGTCCTTGCCGCGGGCGCGTGCCTCCTCTCCAAGCGCCTCGCCGTAGCGTCGGGCAAGGTCGACGTCCCAAGTGGCGGCGAGGGCGGAGAGCGCGGGGAAGACGGTGGCGGAATCCGCCATGTCCTTGGGGTCGCGGAGCCAGCCGAAGGTCTGGCGGGGAACCTCGGGGCGGACTGTGTGGGTACCGTCGGAGAAGGCGAGTTCGGCGGGGATGCCTTTGGCCGGGTTGGCGGCAAGGTACATGGTGGAATTGCCGTGGGTGAGGGCGACCTTCTCCTCAAGGGTAAGGGTGGCGAGGATGGCATCGGCCTCCGACAACGCGGTGCCATCGACGGGAGCGACCCGGGGATGGCGTGCGGCACAGGCGGCGAGGGTGCAGATGGCAAAGATGCCGAGCGAGCAGGCGAGACGGCGGGATTTGCACATATGCGGCTCCTAGGGCTCGGTCTCAGCGCGTGACTGTCCGGCAGGACAGAAAAGCGACCGTGGCATAATCCGCCTTATTTCTGGGATTGATTGGGTATCTGAAGGAGGGGTTGGAGGGGGGTGTTGGGGGAGAGGAGCGTGGTGGGGGTGCGGCCGTCCCATTTTTCGATGGCTTTGAGGAGGAGGTATTGGTCGCCACCGTTTTGTTTGATGACTTCGGTCTGGAGGCGGATGGATTCGGCCTCGGCCTTGGCGAGGAGGACTTTGGCCTCGGCTTGGGCGTTGGCTTTTTCGAGTTGTTGCTGGGCTTCGGTTTTGACGCGTTCGAGGACGTTTTTGGCTTTGAGGGCTTCTTGCTCGGCGATCATTTTTTCTTCGATGGCGTCGTTGAAGCGTTGGGAGAAGTTGAGGTCGGCGATTTGGAGGGAGTCGAGGACAACGTTGTAGGAAGCGAGAAGGTCGCGGAGGGAGGCGTCGATGACGGTGCGGACTTCCTCGCGCTTGGTGATGAGTTCCTCGGCGTTGAACTTGGAGAAGGCGGATTTGACGGATTCATAGATGGCGGGGATGACGATGCGGCGCTGGAAGTCGGCGTAGCCGTAATTGGAGTAGGTTTCGATGACTTTGTCGGGGTTGTAGTGGCACTGGGTGGTGACGGAGGCGGAGACTTCCTGGAGGTCTTTGGAGGAGGCGTTCATGTCGCGGGTGAGGACAGTCTCGGTGCGGACGTTGACGGTGGTGATGGTCTCGATGAAGGGGAGTTTCATGTAGAGGCCGGGGGTGACGACGCGGACGGGGCGGCCGAAACGGACGATGATGCCGCGTTCGCCGGCGTTGACGTTGCCGCAGGAGAGGAAGAGGGTGGCGATGAGGATGATGGCGATGGCGGCGGGGATGAGGAGGCCGGTGTCTTTGAGTTTGGGGGGAAGCATGGGGGCGAACCTTTCGTGAAGGGGGGTGGCGGGTCAGCGCCAGAGGCCGGAGGCGGCGGGGAAGGTGGCTTCCTCGCGGAGAAGGACGTTGTTTTTGTTGTAGATGAGGTCGATGAAGGCGTCTTCGAGGAGAACGCGCTTTTCGCGGGTTTCGGTTTCGAGGCCGAGTTCGGCGTCGGGGAGATCGCGGGCGGCGAGGGTGTAGTTGCTGGCGGGAAGGCGGGAGGTGGGTGCGGGGGCGTAGGCTTCGAGGTGGGCGTAGGCGTTGACGCGGTGGGCGGGGTCGGAGCGGTTTTCCGGGGCGGGATTGGGATCGACCCAGCCGGCGGTGGAACGGCCGAGCGCGGCGGTGCCGGCCTCGAGGCGGACATCGTGGCGAAGGCGGAGCTGTTGGAGGGAGAGGTTGCCGAGGGTGGTGGCGCCCAAAACGAGGATGAGAATGACAACGAGGAGGATGGCGAGCTCGGCCATCGCTTGGCCACGGCGGGGGCGCATGGGAACGTTTTGGGTGCGGGGCGGCGTCATTGCCCGGTGTAGAGGCGAGTGATGAGGCGAGCGGGGAGGCCGGCTTCCTCGATTCGGCGGACGGCGGCCTCGATATCGTAGTCCACGCGGCGGAACTCGACGGAGAGTTTGGTGAGGCCCTCGGCGGTGTAGATGACGTAGCAGGCCTTGGGGATGCCGTCGCGGGGCTGACCGACGGAGCCGACGTTGATGAAGTAAGAGCCTTGACGGAGAAGGCCGTTGGCGGGGCCGACCTTGACGACGGCGTTGCTGTCGCCGCCGGGGGCGCGGATGAAGATGCAGGGCACGTGAGTGTGGCCGTGAAAACAAACGCGGGTGCGCTGGCAGTTGAAGCTATCGGCGGCGTCGAGCGTGTCAAAGGCGTAACGGAAGTGCTCGGGGCTGTCGAGGGTGGAGTGGACGACGGTGAAGCCCATGATGGTGGCGGTGAGTGGGAGCTCGTGCAACCAGCGCGTGTCGTCCTCACCGATGTTGCGGCGGGTCCATTCGATGACGCTGGCGGCATTGGGCTGGAAGTCGTCAAGATTGACGGTGGGGTCGGAACAGTAGTGGTCGTGGTTGCCTTTGACGACCTTGCAGCCGAGTTCGCGGATGCGATGGATGCATTCCGCGGGGGCGGCGTTGTAGCCCACCACGTCGCCCAAGCAGACGTAATCATCCACGCCCTGGGCCTTGGCGTCCGCAAGGACGGCATCGAGGGCCTCGATGTTGGCGTGGATGTCGCTGATGATGGCGTAACGTTTGGGACGTGGCATAGGGAGTCGGCTTTCAGTTGAGGCGCAGGATGGCGGCGGCAAGGGTCAGGTCGATAGGTGTGGTGATTTTGAGGTTGGGGGCCTCCCACTTCACAAGGCGGATGGTCTCGCCGGCTGCTTCCATGATGGAAGCGTCGTCCGTGAAGGTGGTGTCCTTGGCGCCGCCGAAGCGTTCATAGGCGGCAAGGAACTTGTCGGCCGCAAAAGCCTGAGGGGTCTGCACGGCCCAAAGGGTGGAGCGGTCGAGCGTGCGTTCGACGACCATGCCTTTGCCGGCGACCTTGATGGTGTCTGAGACGGGATGGGCGGCCACGCCACTCCCGAAACGCTTGGCGTATTTGAGCGTCTCGCGGATAAGATCGGGGGTGATGCAGGGGCGGGCGGCGTCGTGGACAACGACATAGCGCGTGCCCACGGGCTCGATTTCCTTGAGCGCGGCGGCGACGGAGTCTTGGCGGCGGGCCCCGCCCAGGACGATTTTCTCGAGTTTGCTGATGCCGAACATCGTCTGCAACCCGCGCGCGGCCACCATCTGGTCTTTGCGCACGGTGAGGATGATACGGTCGACCTCCTTGCATTTCTCGAAGGCGAGGAGCGACCAAGCCACCACCGGGCGCGGGCCGAGCGAGAGGAAACACTTGTCGAGCCCCGCGCCCATGCGCGTGCCCTTGCCCGATGCGAGAATGATGGCCGTTACCATGCTGCGCTCTCCTTTGGTGTTCGTTGCCCCCGCAGGTCAGGGGGTGTGCTCCTTTTGTTGGGTGGCGAGCGCGTGAAGCGTCTCGGCCGGGAGTGTGGCGCCGGGCGCGGGGGGCGTGCGGCGGATGACAAGCGCGGTGCGCGCGGGAAGATAGACGTGGATGGCGAAGCAGACTTCCTTGGCGCGCGTGATGGTGGTGAGCGGGTAGTCTTGATCCGCCACGACACGGCCGAAGCCTCCGAAGGCGACGGCATCGGTGTCGAGCGTCTGCCGATAGTCGCCCGGCGGGACAATGAGGGGATAATCGGAGAAGGAGTGTTCGCCGTGGAAGTTGAAGACGAAGAGAAGGTCGCCGCGCATGAAGGCGAGGATTTTGTCGTCGTCGCTGGCAAAGATGCGCTTGGGGCAATCCTCGCCGTCGAGGACGCCGGCATCCCGGATGAGGGTGACCATGGCCTCGTCAAAGTCGCCGAGCGCCTTGAAGTAGAGTTTGGGGTCATCGCGGAGCGACCATTGGCGGCGGGCATAGTGATAGCTGTTGTTGTTGCCCTCGCGTGGGAAGTCGATCCACTCGGGGTGGCCGAACTCGTTGCCCATGAAGTTGAGATAGGCGCACCCGCACCCCAACGTCGCCAAACGGGCCATCTTGTGCAGCGCAATACCGCGATTGACGTAGAGGTTGTTCGAGCCCACGTGCATGGCGGTGTACATCTCTTTGTCAATCATCTGGAAGATGAAGGACTTGCCGCCGACCAACGCCTGGTCGTGCGATTCCACGTAGCCGACGGTGCGCTCGTCGGCGCGGCGGTTCGTCAGCTCGTGCCAGAGGAAGCCGACCGACCAATCCTCGTCGCGCACATCGCGCACCAACTTGAACCAACACTCAGGCACGCCCATCGCCATGCGGTAATCGAAGCCCACGCCGCACTCGGCGACCGGCGCGCCGATGCCGGGCATGCCGCTGACATCCTCGGCGACGGTGAGTGCATCGGGGCGGACGGTGTGGATGACGCCGTTCGCCAAGGTCAGGTAAGTGTAGGCATCCTCGTCCACCGAGCTGTCGAAGTACATCCCGTAGTTGGAAAAATCCACGCCCAGGCCGTGGTGGAGGTAAAGCATGGAGGTCACGCCATCGAAGCGGAAGCCGTCGAAGCGATACTCGTCGAGCCAGAACCGGCAATTGGAGAGGAGGAAGTGGAGGACGTCGGTCTTGCCATAGTCGAAGCAGCGCGAGTCCCAGGCATCGTGCCAACCGCGCGAGCCGTCATGAAAATATTGATACGGCGTGCCGTCGAAGAGGGAGAGGCCGTCGCGCTCGTTTTTGACGGCGTGCGAGTGGACAATGTCCATGATGACGGCCAGCCCCATGCCATGCGCCGCATCGACCAACGCCTTGAGCTCCTCGGGCGTGCCGAAACGTGAGCTGGCCGCGAAGAAACTGGAGACGTGGTAGCCAAAGCTGCCGTAATAGGGATGCTCCATGATGCCCATCAGCTGGAGCGTGTTGTAACCGGCCTTCTTGATACGCGGCAGGATGTTTTTCGTGAACTCCGCGTAGGTGCCGACGCCCTCGCGCTCCTGCGCCATGCCCACGTGAGCCTCGTAAATGAGCGGTGCCCGGCCGGGGTCGCGCGTGAAGGCGTTGCGCCACACGTAGGGCTCGGGCGCCCAGACCTGCGCGGCGAAGAGGCCTGTCTTGGGATCTTGCACCACGCGCCGCGCATAGGCGGGGATGCGCTCGCCGCGGCCGCCGTCCCAACAGACCTCCAGATGGAAGAATTGCCCGTGGCGCATGGCCTCGGGCGGTCCCTTCCACTCAAAGACGTCGCGGCCGGGCAGCCGCACGGCACGATAGGCCAACGAGCGCTCCCAGCCGTTGAAGTCCCCCACCAGCCAAATCTCCGTGGCGTTGGGGGCCCACTCGCGGAAAACCCACCCCTCGTCGGTGCAATGGAGCCCGTAGAACTCGTGGGCGCTGGCGAAGTCCGCCAATGCCGCGGCGTTCGCCGCGCCGCCGGTCAGGCGCGCGGCCGTGTCGCGCGCACGCGCCGCACGCCGCTCAATCACATCGGCGTAGGGTGCCAACCATGGATCGTCGAGAAGTCGTGTGCGCGCGGCAGGCATGGTTCAGTGTCCTTCGTGATAAGGGTTCTGCTCCGAGGCCTCGCCGTCGAAGAGCTCGGTGAGCGGGCGCTGAAGCATTTCCTCGTAAATCTTGATGTACTCGGCGGCGCAGCACTCGTGGTTGAAGCGCTTCTTTGACTCGACCATGATGCGCGCCACCTGCGCCTCGCGAACGTCGGTCGGCAGACGGTAGAAGTCCATCGCACGGTCGATGGCCCAGGCCAAGCCCTCGCTGTCGTAATACTTGAAGGGGAAGCCATTGCCGACACCCTTCTCCACGTCCAGCAGTTCCACGGTGTCGTGCAGGCCGCCGGTGTCGTGCGCCACGGTGAGCGAGCCATAGATGGGCGCCACCATCTGCGGCAACCCGCAAGGCTCGAAGAGCGAAGGCATCAGGGTGAAGTCGCTGGAGGCATAGCCCAAGCGGGAGATGTGCTCGTCAAAATCGCACACCGCCAAGCGCCCGTAGAGATTGTGGAAGCCCAGGATGTCACGGAATGCCTGCTGATAGGGGCCGTTGGCCACGACCGCGAACTGGATGTTGTCGTCCCGGTATTTCTCCAACGTCTTGTACAGGATGTCCGTGAGCAGCTGGGGACCCTTCTGAACGGGGTCCAGGCGGCTGGGCCAGAAGAAGAGGGGCGCGTCGGGGTTCTTGAAGAGGCCGACCTTCTCCTGGAACTGCATCTTGTTGGAAATCTTGGCTGCGTGGTGGGTGCGCGCGTCGTAGTTGACCTTCAGGTTCGGATCTGTCTCGGGATTGTAGCTGTCGTCGGGCGCGTTGAGGATGCCGCGCGCACACCCCGCGTTGTACTTGGAGATGACCTCGTTGCGGAACTGCCCGGGGATGAAGTCGAACCACCCCCGCACGATTTCCTCCAGGAAGGTCGGCGAGACGGAGTTGATGAAGTGCGCGGCGAAGACGCCCGAGGTGAGGAAGTCCACCGGGTTGGTGTCGCGGCTCTCGAAGTAGTCGTAGGGCGGCCGCTGATAGTAGAGGTTCTTCCAGAACTCCGCCGCGTCGATACCCGCGTACTCGATCTCACTCAGACAACGGTGGACGGTGTGGATGTTGTGGATGGTGAAGAGGCAGGGGATGCCCAGTCGCCGCGCGGCGGCGGGGATCAGCCCCGTCATCCAGTCGTTGCAATGGATCAAGTCCGGCTGAACGGTGGGGATGATGTTGTTGATGACCTCGCGCTGGAAGGCCAACGCCAAGTGCGGGTTCTCGTCGCCCTGCGAATAGACGGTGTCGCGATAGTAGAAACAACGGTCCTCCGCCAGGTGGATGCGCGAATCGGGCAGGTGCGCCTGATACTTGCGCAACTCATCGCTGATGAGGCGCCCCACATCCACATGGAACATCCGGCGGTAGTGCGGCAACGCCACATGGACATCCGCGCCCAACGTGAACAGGCTCGCCACCAAGCTGGCCGAAACGTCCGCCAAGCCGCCTGCTTTCGCGCTCAACTTGTCGGCCATATTGCCCATGCCTGCGGGCAGATAGGTAATCTCCGGCGTTACAATCAAAATGCGCGGTTTACGCTGACCGGGTTGCTTCGTCTGTGTCATGGCCTAGTCTCCTTCAGAAAATGTCATTTCGCCGCCGGCTTGGCATCATGCCGGACCTCCGGCACCAGCTCGGCGCGCAACGCCTCCAACCGCTCGTCATTGGCCTTGCGCACGGCATCGAGTTCGACGATCTCGGGCGCCTTCAACGACGCTTCCTCAATCTGCTTGTCCAGATCGCCCACCTGCTTGATGAGCGCGGCGCGCGCCTCGCGCAACTTTTCCACCTCCGGCGTGGAAAGTTTGCCGGAGCGCGCCATCTTGGTGCGCTCGCGGATCATGTCGTTCGCGTAATCCTGCCGCAGGAGATACTCCACCTGCAGTTGCCGCCGCACCGTACGCTCCTGCTTGACACGCGCGGCGATGCGCTCCTCCTGGCGCGTCGCGTATTCCGCGACCGGCGTTTCCTCCGCCACGGCCTGACCCAAAGCCAGCCCGGCGCACACCACGATAAGCCATCCTTTTCGCATACGCTATCTTTCCATAACGACCTTGACAAGACAAAGTATGCCCCAACGCAAGCAAAAAAGCAAGCACAATCGCCGTAAACGCACACTCGCCCACGACAGAAGCGCATTTTCTCCGCCCAAAACGTCGCGGCACGCACCCGCGCCCGCGTATTTCGCGCGCGCCGGCGCGCCGCTCACGCCTCCGCCGGGAACAACGTCAAAACCGGGATTTCCGGCGGCCACAGACGATAAGGGAAGCCAAGCCACACGCCACCGCCCTTGGCCACGAACAGCCGCATGCCCCCCGGCAACGTATACCACCCGCGCACAAACCCATTGTTGAGTTTGCGGATAATCATCGCCACGCCCGGGATTTGCCCGCCGTGCGTATGCCCGGAAAGTTGCAATGCCACCCCTAGCGCGTCCGCCTCCGGCGCGATCCCCGGCTTGTGCACCAACAGCACCGGCGCCACGCCTCCAGGCAGTTGCCGCACCAAACGCTCCAGGTGCGCCGAATCGTCCCCCAATCGCGTCAGCGACCGCCGATCTGGCAGCCCAACGAGCCCCAACCCACGCACCGTCGCCGTCCGCCCATCCAGCACCGTGATGCCCAGCCCCTCGTAGAAGCGCAGATAGCCCGCCGTCTCGAAATAATGCTCATGGTTGCCCGTGACGAGAAACTTGCCCAGCGGCGCGCGCAACCCCGCCAAGGGCGCCAAATCCGCCATCCGCGACGCCAGCGAGCCATCCGCCTGGTCGCCCGTGAAGACAATCAAATCCGGCTTTGCCGCGTTCACCCGCTCCACCACGCGCGCGCACCACGCCCCACCCCGCCAAGCGTCCACGTGCAAATCCGCCAGCACCGCCACGCGCAACCCCCGCGCCTCCTCCGGGAGCCCCTTCAGCGACACCGCATACGTCGCCACCCCCGGCGTCCGCTCCCCCTGCCACACCAGAAACGTCGCCGCGGCCGCCCCCAACGCCAACGGCCACCACCCCGACACCGCGAGCCGCCACCACCGCGCCACCCACCACAGCACCGTCAGCCCCCCGCCCATCAACGCGAACGCCGTCCCCCACAGCAACGCCATCAGCAGCCATCCCGGCATCGCGTCCGGCGACAACACCGACGCCCGGAACAGCCGATGCGCCGCCACCTGCTGCGTCAGCGCCACCAGAACCAGCCCAATCGCGGTCACCGCCCTCCGCGGCAACCCAACCCGCGCCAACGGCCCCACCGCCATCAACGCCGCCAGCGCCCCGCAAACCAAATTGATACTGAACATACGCCCATTCTACCACAATGCCACCCGACAATCGCCCAAAGACGCGGGCGGGAACGGTTTCGCGTTCCCGCCCGCGTCGCACGCTTCGCGAACGCTCACTTTTCCGGGACGACGAACTTATAGAAGCGCGTCTTCCCCTCGACCGAGACCTTGATGGAGATGGTCCCGTCCGCGCCGACGACGACATCGCTCGGCTTGAGCGCTTCCCAGTCGCCGTCAAGCGCCTCGGCGGTGCGCAAGGTGAGCCCGATGGTCGCCTCGCCGTCCTTTACCTCGAAGAGCGGCGCGCCGAAGGCCATCTCCTGGATCTGCTCCTTGGTGAACACATCGCCATTGGCGAGCGCCTCCTCCAAGGAGGAATCCATGCCGCCGACGCCGACCGCCTCCATCGAATCGGCCACGGCTTGCGTGACGAAATGGGCCGTGATCTCCGGCGCGCCGCCGGCGGGGAAGGTCGCCTCCGCGCCGTGCGTCTCGATGCCGGCGCCCGACCACCCCAGGAAGACGTAGCCTTTGGCGGGCGTGGCCGTGAGCGTGACCGTCTGCCCGGGCTGATAGCTCATCGTCCGCGGGAAGGTCGTGATGTTCGTGGCGCCGTCGTTCACCGTGCCGCTGCCGACGCGACGGACGATGGTGGTGAAGGGCGTGGTCGACATGGCCAAGCCGTGCCAAACGCCCTCCGCCCCCATGGCTGCCACCCATTCCTCCCAATAGGCGTTGGGATACGCGCCCGCTGTGCACGTGCCAAAGGCGCCCTCGCCCACCGTCGCGGGCGGAAGCCCCAGGAAAGTGAGCGTGCCAACCTTCGTGCAACCGGCGAACGCATCGCGCCCAATGGCTGCGAGCGTGGTGGGGAAGGTCACGGCGGTGAGCGCCGTGCAATCGCGGAACGCCTCCGCCGCGATCGTCGCGACGCCCTCGGGCACCGTGTAAGCCCCGGACAACGTGTTGGGCACATGGAACAGGGTCGTGCGCGCCTTGTCGAACAACGCACCGTCCGACGTGGAGGCATAGGCCGGGTTCCCATCCGCCACCGTCACCTTGCCAAAGCCCGCGAACGCGCCCTCCGCGATTTTCACGACCGAGGCCGGGATTGTCACCGAGGCCAACTTCTTGCTTC
This sequence comes from uncultured Lentisphaeraceae bacterium, assembly GCA_949289005.1. Taxonomy (GTDB): domain Bacteria; phylum Verrucomicrobiota; class Kiritimatiellia; order RFP12; family DVOR01; genus Spyradenecus. The sequence continues at coordinate 95,238 of CASEMQ010000034.1, read as the reverse complement.
CCTGCGCCTGCCCCGCGCCAAAGGCCCCCGAGGCGATTGTCGTGACCGTTCCCGGGATGGCATAGGCCGTGACGTTGCCGGGCGCAAGATACAGCACCGTGCCATCCTTGCTCAGCAACGCGCCATCCACAGAGGCGTAGACCGGGTTGCCCTCGGCCACCTCGATGGCGATGTCCGGGCAATTCGCGAAAGCGCGGGGATCGATGGCCGTGCAGGAAGCGGGGATGACCACCTTTGTCAGCTTGGCGCAACCCTCGAACGCCCCCGCCTCAATCCGCGTCACGCCCTCTTGCAACGTCACCGTCGCAAGCCCGGCCAGGTTCGTGAACGTGCCGGCCTGAATGGTGGCGACGGAACCCGGCACCGTCACGGCGGTCAGCCGCGAGGCGCCGTCAAGCGCGCCCGGCGCGATGGCCGTCACGCCCTGCGGGATCTCCAACGCACCGCCGGCCGAGGTGGCGATGCCCGTCACGACGGGGTCGGTGCTCGTGGGGTCATAGGTCAGCGAACCCGCCGCGCCAGTCGGCGCATAGGCGACCATCGGCAGGCCATGGAAGGTGCCCGCCTCGTCCAGCGCGGCCTCCCAATAGCCCGTCCAGAGCGCGGGATAGCGCCCTTTCGCCTTTGCCGGCCACGTGGCCCCGTCGATCTCCAACGTATCGGGCTGTCCGGTGAAGGTGATGGTGGCAAGTGCCGTGCATGTATCCAACGACACGCCGCCGTCGCCGCCCCACGCGCGCAACGACGCCGGCAACGTCAGCGCCGTCAGGCGCGTGCACCCGACAAACGCGTCGCCGCCGATGTCCGTCACACCCTCCGGGATGGTTATCGCCGTGACCGCGCATGCGGAGAACGCGCCGGCGGCGATTGTCTCCACGCCCTCCGGGATGGCAAAGGTCGTCGGCGTGCAAGGCACGTGCAGCAAGGTGCGCTTGGTCTTGTCGAAAAGCGCGCCGTCCACGGAGGCATAGGCCGGGTCCCCCTCCGCCACGTTCACCTTGTCGATGCCGAAGGCAAAGGCATAGTCGCCAATCGCCGTCACGCCCGCCGGCACCGTGACCGTCGCGAGTTTGACGGTTCCCAACGACTGCCCCGCCGCGAACGCGTAGTCCGCGATTGCCGTCACCCCCGCCGGCACCACATACGTCGCCACGTTGCCCGGGCCGACCAGCAACCGCGTGCACCCCGCGTCCAGCAACGCGCCGCCGCTCGATTGATAGACCGGATTGTCCGACGCCACCTCGAAGGCGATTTCCGGGCAAGCCTCCAGGAAAGGCGTGCGCGCGATGGCCGTCAGCGTCGCGGGCATCTTCACCTTCGCCAACTTCGCGCAGTCCGCGAAGACCACCCCCTCCAGCCGCCCGACCCCCTCTTGGAAGGTGACCGCCGTCAGGGCGGAACACCCGGCGAAGACGCCGTCTCCCACCGTCCTCACCGAGCCTGGGATGACCACCGAGGTCAAACGCGTGCACCCCGCGAACGCCCCCGGCGCGATCGCCGTCACGGGCAAACGCTCGTACGCACCCTCGCCTCGCGCCACACGCCACGTCGCGGGGATCGTCAACGCCCCGGAAAACCCGGCCGGCACCTTGACAAGCGTCACCCCCTCGCCATTCTCCGCGAACTCCAGTTGCGCCATCGTCCCCGTCGGCGCATCGTCATAGACGGCCATCGCGAGCGCGTAAAGGCCATATTCCGGCATACCTTCGCCCCACGTGCCGTCCGCGTTGAGCACGGCCTCCCAGGCAGGCGCGTAGCTTGCGGGATAATAGCCCTTCGCCGCGTTATGATAGAGCACGATGCCTGTGCTTCCCTCCGACGGCGGCAGGCCATGAAACTCCACCCGCCGCAAGGCATCACAATCCGTGAAACCTTGCCCGCCCAAGTCCGTCAACGTCTCCGGGAAGACAATCGTCGAGAGGCTCTCGCAACAGCCGGCGATTTCGTATCCAAGGCGTTCCACGCCTTCGGGAAGCGTCAGCGTCCGGAGTTTGCTGCCCCAGAACGCCTGGTCGCCGATTTCTCGCAACGTGCCCATGTCCGAGAAAACGACAGACGTGAGCGCACATTCGGAAAGCGCCCCCATCCCGATGCGCGTCACCGAATCCGGCACCGTGAACGACGTGGCCGTCGTGGGGACATGGAGCAACGCCGTCTTGTCCTTGTCGTAAAGCACGCCGTTCTCGGACGAGAAGTTCGGGTTGCCCGCGTCCACGTTCACCGCGCCGAACCCGAACGCGAAGGCACTCTCCGGAATCGTCTCCACCGATTTCGGGACCGTCACCGAGGCCAACTTCACCGCCCCCAGCGATTGCCCCGCGCCAAAAGCATACCGCGCGATTTCCGTCACCGTGTCCGGGATTGTGTAGGCCGTGACGTTCCCGGGCGCGTAAATCAGCTTCGTGCCGTCCTTCGTCAGCAACGCGCCATCCACCGACTTGTAGACCGGGTTGTCCGGCGAAACCTCAAAGGCAATCTCGTAGCACGTGTCGAAGGCGCTCTCATCGATACTTGTGCAACTGGCGGGGATGACAATGCGGTTGAGCGCCGTGCAGTCCGAGAACGCCCCCCACATGATTTCCTGCACGCCCTCTTGGAAGACGATCTCCTTCAGGCCCGTCATCCGCACAAACGTACGGTTCCCGATCGTCGAAACCGTCCCCGGCACCGTCACCGACGTGATCCGCGTGCAATCCGTGAACGCGTCCTGGGAAATCGCCCAGATTGGCGTGTCCGCGATCTCGTCCGGAATCACCAGCGCGCCCGAGGCACCCTTGTTGGAAATGCCAGAGACCGTGCCGCCGTCATACGTCAGATACTGCGCCGGCCCCGTGATGTCCTGGTAAGACGCCATCTTCAGCCCATGCCACTTGGCGTCGTCCCCGTCGTCGTCCGCCGCCATCGCCGCCTTCCACGCCGTCTCCCGCGACTTCGGGTAATAGCCCGTCACCGTGGTTGGCCACGGGTTCCCCTCGATCCATACATTGACATCCGGTATGCCGCCCTCCGGCGGATTGCCGTGAAAGGTAATCTTTCGGACGGTCGTGTTATACCAACAGCATGTCGATGGCAAATAGGACACGGAACTCGGCACGTCGATCGAAGCAATCGGCTGATCCGTTCCGAACGCGAACGCGGCAACATCCGTCACCGTTTCCGGAATCGTGTAGCTTGTGACGCTACCCGGGGCAAAAACCAACGTCCGGCCGTCTTTGGACAACAAGGCGCCATCGACCGCGGTATACGTGGGGTTGTCCGAGGCGACCTCGAACGTGATTTTCCCGCACGTGTCGAAAGCGATCTCGTCGATACGTGTGCAACTGGCCGGGATGACGATGCGGTTGAGCGCCGTGCAATCCGAGAACGCCCCCCACGTGATTTCCTGCACGCCCTCCTGGAAGACGATTTCCTTCATGCCCGTCATCCGCACAAACGTGCGAAAGCCAATCGTCGAAACCGTCCCCGGCACCGTCACCGACGTGATGCGCGTGCAGTCCGTGAACGCGTCCTGATAAATGCCCGTGATCGTCTGCCCGTCATATTCCGCAGGAATCGCCAATTCGCCCGAAACGGACTTGTTGGAAAGCCCCGTCACCGTGCCACCCTCAAACGTCAGATACTTGGCGTTCCCTTGGAGTGCCCACGTGCCATAAGGCTCAACGTTGAAGGTCATGGTGCGGACGGGATAGGAATTGCCATTGAGCACCGCGCACTGAACGGTCCAGGTTTTCTTCCCGTCAAGAAAAGACTCCCACTCCGCGGCATACTTGGAACGATAAGTGACCGTGGTGATGGAAGGGGAAAAGACACAATTGTCAGCCGGCGCGTTCCAGTAAAACCACGATGGGGGCGGTCCCATAAAGTGGACGGTTTTCAGTTGCGACGAACCGCCGAAAGCCGCATACCCCAACATCGTGATTTCCTCCGGGACCGTGACCTCCTCCGTCCCGGCAGCCGCACGAACCAGCGTCTGGCAATCGACCAATGACCCGTCGACGACCTTGCTCTCCGGCCCCACAAAGCGCAGATTGGCGCATCCATAAAAGGCCGTATTGGCTTCAGACCCGGAGTAGACGGTCGTCGTCGGAAAATACGTCGCGTCCAATTCCCGCAGTGAAGTGCAATCGCGGAAGGCAAAATCCCCGATCGTCACAGGGGAGGAGAGCGCCACACGCTCCAACGCGGTGCACCCACGGAAGGCGTCGTCGCCGATTGTTTTGACGCTCGGTGGAATCGTTACCGCCGTGATGCGGGTCTGCCCATTGAACCCATCGCGCCCCGCCTTGGCCGCGAGTCCGTCAGGAAGTTCCGCGACACCAACGGATGTCACAGGATAGCCATCCAACTCGGCAGGAATCGCGACTTCCCCGGAAAGCGTTGTTTTGACATCCAAAATATGGGCCTCGCCATCAACGATTTCCCAAGTATAGATGGACGCGTAATCCGTCTGCGCCGCCGCAAAAGGAACCACGCCCAGCAAAGTGGCGCAAACATACAGAACGCTCTTCATCGCGCACCTCCGGTTGAAATGAAATACACCCTATATTAGCACCTTGCCGGGGCAAACTTACGCGAAAAGGCAAAAAAAATATGTCGGGGAGGCGCGGGGATTGCGGATTGGTTGTGTCCGTGCGCGCAAGCGCCAAGGCAAGGGACGCGAACGCCTCGGGAACGCGCGACGTTATCGACGGAGGTTGCCGATACGTGCCGGGATGGGACACGGCGCGTCTCGATGGGCGATGCGGCACATCCCGGGAAATGGCCCCGCGCCCTGATTGGAAAAGGGCGACCGGCGCATCCCAAAAGCCCCTTGCGCGGTGCGCACCGGCGATTCCGCCGGCGACCCGCCCATCCGCCACGAAGCGTACCCCCGGCAAAACCGGCTTTTTGTGTGCGCGACGCGAAAGTACGGGGACGCCTTGTTTTGTTCGGCAATGCCTTGTTGAAAACTTTCGGAAATCCGTTGAAAACCTGTTGAGACGGATCGGGACCGAAGGAGGCGCAAATCCTCTTTTTCAATCAGGGAGCGGGGTCGTTCCCCGAGATGCGCCGTATCCCGAAGCGAGGCACGGCGCATCTCCCCCCGCGATACGCCGTGAGACTTATCGACAGGTTATCGACAACCCGTCCGCCGAGACCGGGCACGCGCTCAGCGCAGGAGGAGGCGAAAGCCAAGTCGCCCCCACGGCACCAGTTCGGCGTCCTCCGTCTTCGGGAAGGTGCGCCCCATGAAGTATTCCACCTTGCCTTGGACGGCGATTGGCGCGCCGATCTGCTCCAGGTCGTCCAGCGTCAGCGTTCCCGAGGGCGTGGCCGCGCCCAGGCGCGCGCCCTGTGTCGTGGTCACGGTGGCCGCGAGCCGCCCATCCATCAACAGCCAACCGCGCCGCGCCACCTCCACGCGCACGCCGCGCGGCAGGGCGAAGGCCGGCACAAAGGGCTCGCCCGTATCCTCCCCCAACAGCGCGCCCTCCACCACCAACGTCCCGCCCGTGGAATCCGCCGTGGCACGGATTTGGCACACCGTCGTATCCTCCGGGACGACCAGCGTGCCCCCCGCGAAACGCACCGTCGCCGACGTGAGCGTCTCCGGCCAAGTCACCCGTGCGCCCGTCTCCACCTCAAGCGTCTCCTCCCACGCAATCGACCGCAGGGCAAAGAAGCACCCCAGGCGCTCCTCCACCCGCTCGCAGGTCAGCGTCAGCGTCTCGCCCGCGCCCAAGGTCGCCATTCCGCCGAAGTCCAGCGTCACCGTGTTGGCCTGCGCCGCGAGCGAAGCCGCGCCTCGGCAATCGGCCACCGCCTCCGCCGTCAGCCCGGCGGCCTCCGCGCGGAAGCGCGCCGTGCGCACCGTGCCCGCGGTTTGCGTATTGCCCGAACTGTTGAAAATCGCCACGTCCAGCGTCAGCCGACGCAGGAGTGCCGGCTCGCGCGCCGTCAGCGTCAGCCGCCAACGCCCCGCCGTCTGCACATTCACATCCGGCGCCAGCAACGTCTTGTCCGCCCAGACGCCTTCCTGCGCCATGAAGCCGCACGCCTCCCACGCCGCGTCCGCGGCATACCCCTGCCGCTCCAACGCCCCGAAGGCAAAGGCCCCCGCCGTCTCGATCGCCGTCTCCGTCTTCCCCGAGAAGGTTACCTCCGCCGCGCCCAACGGCACCGCCGCCAACACCCATGCCAACGCCATCCAACGCCCCATCGCGCACCTCCCGGGAAAACAAAAAAGGCGGACGCCCCGCCCGGGGGCATCCGCCCAAAAACCAATCTCACGCGCGCCGGCGCAACGCCAACCCCGCCACGCCCAGCGCCAGCAGCGCCAGCGCCGTCGGCTCCGGCAACTGCGCGAACTGCGCCGCCGTCGCCTCGCCCTCCATCCACCACAATTCCCCTTCGATGGCAGTGGAGAGATTGTCCCACGTGCGAACGTTTTGGCCGATGTTGTTGTGCGAGAACGTGCCGACCTCCACGCCATTCAACCAATAATGATAGATGACGCTCGAGTCCACCACCTCCACCACGATGCCCAAGACATTCAGCCCGTCCACGCGATCGGAAAGGATGTTCACGGCCTGGCCGCCAGCCAGCGCATAGCGCCCGGACGTGGAATTATCCTCACCCGACTGCCCCCACGTATCCGTGTGGCCATTGTCGGTGTATGGGTTGCTGCCCTTTTTCCAGACGCGGCCGCCCGTGCCCACCGCGGCCCAAGGCCCGGCCTGCTTTTTCCCTTCATTCGTGCCCGCGTTGTGCCCGATGTAGAGCCCGTCGCCCGACATCCCCTCGATGGCGCTTCCCTGGAAGGTGATCGCCACCGAGAAGGTCGTGCTTTGCGAGGTGAACGTGTCCCCCGCCGACCAATCGACCGCGGCCGCCCTGGCCCAGCCGGTCAGCCCCAACAACGCGAAAGCAAGCGCGAACACTCTCATCGCAAGACACCTTTCCTTTGACAAACGCGACGCCATTCTAACAAAACCCGCGGCGGCGAGGCAACCAATCCGCGCCATGCGTTCACGGCGCGGGGTATGGGCGAAGGCGGGAAATCAGGGCTCCGGGGGCAGAAGTGCGTCGAGTTCGGTGAAGGTGTCGGCCAAGTCGTGAAGACGAAGCATGGCGAGCGGGTCGAGTGGCGTGGGTGCATCGTTGACCATGACCAGGCGTGCGCCGAAGGTATAGCCTTCCTTGGGGAGCGCGGCGGCGGGATAAACGGTGAGGGAAGAACCGAGGACGAGGATGAGATCGGCCTGCCGGAAGGCCTCCAGGGCCGCGGCGAAGACGTCTTCGGGGAGGGGCTCTCCATAAAAGACGATGTCGGGCTTGACGATACCGCCGCAGCCGGCACACCGGGGGACGATGCCTTGGTGGGCGACGGGGGCGATTTCGGCGTAAGGATAGGCGCGGCCACAATCGAGGCACCGGTGCCACGCGGGGGAGCCGTGGAGCTCGTGGACCACGCGGTTGCCGGCGAGGGTGTGGAGGCGGTCGATGTTCTGCGTGACCACCGCGGCGAGCAGCCCCTGCCGCTCCAGTCGCGCGAGGGTGGTGTGGACGATGGAGGGGCGGAAGGCGTCGAGCCCGTAAACGAAATCCTTGGCCCATTCGTAGAAGAGCGAGGGATCGCGCCGGAAGAGGTCAATGCCAAAAAGTTCCTCCACGCGATAGCCGCGAAAGGTGTCGTTGTAGATGCCGTTTTTGCCGCGAAAGTCGCGGATGCCGCTGAGCGTGGAGACCCCCGCGCCCGTGAAGGCGACCGTGGAGGTGGATTCGCGCAACAGGTCGAGCAATTGCCCTGCGGAATTCATGGCCGTTGGCTCCTTTCCAAAACAAACCTGACCGGCACGGACAGCCACCGCGCGGAGGCCGCGTAGGCGGCTTCCGTACGGCGCGCCACACGGCGTGCCTGGGCGGCGGGGTGCGCCTGCCCGGCAAGGACAAGCGCCAGCGAGGCAAAGGCGCAGTTGGTCGCGACGATAAACCAATACGAGAAGACGCGCCCATATTCGCGCACGTCCGGCTGCGCCACCGAAATCAACGTGTCCACCGTGTAAAGCACGTGGAAAAGCGTCAGGAAACCAAAAAGGGTCGCCCACGCCGCCCACGGCACCGCGCCCGGCCACGCCCACGCGACCGCCGCGCACAGCCCCAGCGCCACCAACAGATAGAAGGGCACGCAATAGGGCGCGAGCGTGATGGCAAGGTTGCTTTTGGAGAGTTCCACGAAGCCGCCCGTCTCGCTCACGCTCACGCGATGGATGCGCGCGCCGAAGAGCAACCCCACCGCCGCGTGCGTCATCTCATGGGCGAAAACGTAAAGCACCATCATGCGCTTGCCCTGCCAGGCATAAAGCGCCACCATCGCCGCCGCGCCGCCGAGGAAGCCCACCCACCCCGGCGTAAGGGCCACCCCCGCCGCCATGCCCGCCAGCAGGCCATCCCAAAAGGCCCGCGCCAACCCCCAGGCCAAGGGCATCCCGGCCAGGGCCAACACAAGCAGGGCAAAGCGTTTCATGGGGTCATTCGGCATCGGTGGACGCGGCCTCCAGCCGCTCCAGCAACGCCTTGGTGGTCGGCAGCCGCTCCGCCACGCCCTGCAGACGCGCCATCAGGTCGCGCAACGACTTGGATTTGTCGAGCATGCTCTGCCCGTAGTAGCGCAACACAAACTGCCGCGCCCCCACCGCCAGCTCCGCGCGCCGCAACGTGCTCAACGCCCGCGCGCCCTGGTCGTCGGCCAACGCGGTGGACAAAATCCGGAAACTCACCCCCTGCTGTTTGATGGCGAAGTCCTCCCACGACAGCGCGGCGCCGCCCACCGTGATGCCCGCGTCGTCGGCCTTGGAGACGCCGTAGCCGGCCAAATCCCCCGCCTTGGCCGCTTCAATCAGCCACCGCCGCAGATTCGCCAAGGCATCGAGGCGGTCGGCCACCACCTGCGCCGCGGCCTTGGCCTCGGCGGACTTCAGGCGGGCCGCGCGCGCGGCGAAGGCCTTGGCCGCGGCCTCGGGGCGGAAGGCATCCAGATCCGCCGAGACGGCCGCCTCCATGCGCGCCACCGAGGCCACCTCGTCGGCGACGGCCTGGCGTTCGCGTTCGGCCTTTTCCTCCGCCTTGGCCTTGGCCTCGGCCTCCTGCTCGGCCTTGAGACGCGCCCGGTTGGCGGCCTCCAGCTCATCGCGGCCGGCGGCCACCTCCGCGCGCCAGCCCTTCTTGAGCGCGGCGAGCGCCCGGGCGTTGGCGTCGGCGGCCTTGGCCGCGGCACTTGCGTCGTAGGCCTCCCGCGCGGCCTTGGCCTCGGCGAGCGCCTTGGCAACGGCCTCGGGCGTGGCGTCGGCCGTGTCGGCGGCCACGCGCAAGCCATCGGCCTTGGCTCGGAGCGCGTCGGCGCCCTTGGCCGCGGCGGCGAGCGCATCGCGCTTGGCGAAGGCGTCCTGCAACTTCTTGAGGAAGGCCGCCGGCGGCTCGCCCTCGCGCGGTTCCAGCCAGACCTCTTGCTCGGCCAGGAGCAAGGCGCGGCGCGATTGGTTCGCCAGCGTCTTCACCGTGGCGGCGGCCTCGTTGGCGAGCGCCGTGCGGGCTGCGGCCAGCCGGGCACAATCCTCGCTCAGCTGCGCGAGGGCCTGGCGATCGGCGGCCATCCGGAGTTGGGCCGGGTCGGCGGCCTGGATCTGCGCCACGGCGTTGGTCATGGCCGTGACCGTCTCCTCGGCGGCCTTCTTGCCGGCCATGACAAGGATGGCCGCCAGGATGGCAACGACCACGAGCGGCACACCGCAGCCGATGCCCGCGGCCAAGCCGATGATGGCCTTCTTGCTCAGGCCAGGCTTGGGGCCGACGAGCGGCGCGTTGGGGTTCTCGATCACCGGCATGGGGCGCGAGGGGTGCGTCGCCATGCCTTTGATAACGATGCGCTTGCCGGCGCCCGTGCGGCTTTTGGCGCGCCGCAACTCCTGCCCCATGTCCGCCAACAGCGAGTCATAGTTGGGATAGCGGCGGATGGGCTCGGCCTCCAACATCCGCATGACAATCTTGGAGACGGCCTCGGGGCACCCGGGCGCCACCTCGCCCAACGGTTTGGCCGGCCCCAGAAGCCGCGCCTTCATCACCTCCACCGCGTCCGCGCCCTCGAAGGGCGGCACCCCGGCGATGGCGTGGTAGAGCGTGCCGCCGAGCGAATAGATGTCCGCCCGCAAATCCACCTTCTGCTTGCGGAGCGTCTCGGGGGCGATGTAGTAGGGCGTGCCCCAGACCTCGTTGCTTGCGGCGGCGTGCGCGCTGACCAGCGCCGCGATGCCAAAGTCCGCCAACTTCGCCTCGCGCGCCTCGTTGATGAGGATGTTCTCGGGTTTGACGTCGCCATGCACCATGCCCTGCTCCGCGGCGGCCTTCAGCCCCTGGGCAATCTGCATGCCCACGTTCAACGCGGTGGCCGGCTGCACGGGTCCGGCCTTCATCATCCGGTCGAGCGAATCGGGCTGTACCAACTCCATCACCAAAAAGGGCTGCCCCTCTGCCTCGCCGAAGGCATAGATGCTCACGATATTGGGGTGTTGCAACTTGGCGGCGGACTGTGCCTCGCGCTTGAAACTCTCGATGAAGTCGGGGTTCTCCGCCGCCTTCTCGCGCAAAATCACCTTCACGGCCACACGGCGTTGGAGCCCTTCGTCGATGGCCTCATAGACGGCCCCCATGCCGCCCGCGCCGATCAGACGCGTCAGGCGATACTGCGCAAGCATTCCCGGCATCATGACGGCTTGCCCGCACGCCGGGCAACGCATCGCCGCCAGCGGCGCCGTCCCCGCGGGAAGCGCCGCGCCGCACAGGGGGCAGACAGGGTTTTTGACGGGCTGTGCGCTGATTCCTGCGCTCATGGCAAACTCCTCGTGTTCAGGCGTAACGCTCACGCAACAATTTGACGGCGCGTTCCACGAGCGCCTCGTCCATCTCATGTACCTCGGTCTTCGCGCCAAGGCCGTCGGGCAACGTCACGCACAGCGTGCCGCCCAAATGCTCGCGAAACTGCCGCAACCCCTCCAGCACGGCCAACCGCCCATCCGTCCCCCGCAACGCCAATTCGTCGCACCACACCGGCAGGCCGCACTCCCGCAACAGCGCCACCACGCGCGTGCAATCCGCCGGCGTCACCAACCCCAACAGCCCCGCATAGGCCATGTCCAGCGCGATACCGATGGACACCGCCTCGCCGTGCGAGAGCTGATAGCACGTCATCGCCTCCAGCCGGTGCGCGCTCCAATGGCCAAAGTCCAACGGCCGCGTGTCGCCCCGCTCGAACGCATCGCCGCTCGTGGCGATGTGCGCCAAATGCAGGCGCGCCGTCCGCTCCACCATCGCCGCCATCGGCTCCAAGTCACGCATGCGCAAGGCATCGCTGTGCGCCCACAGCCACTCCAGGAAAGCGGCATCCTTGATGGTCGCCACCTTCACCGCCTCCGCGATGCCGTTGCGCCAATCCCGATCCGGGAGCGTGGGCAAAAAGTCCGCGTCGTTCAACACCGCGAAAGGCGGCGCGAAGGTCCCCAGAAAGTTCTTCCCCGCGCCAAAGTCCACCCCGTTCTTCACCCCCACCCCCGCGTCCGCCTGCGACAGCGTGGTCGTGTTCACCCGCACCAAGCGGCACCCGCGGTGGACAATGCCGGCCGCGTAGCCCACCACATCCTGCACCGCCCCCCCGCCAATCGCCAAAAAGGTGTCCTTCCGCCCGAAATGCGTCTGATAGGCCAGCTTCACCAACTTCCCCACCACGCCCTCCTGGCGCTTGGCGAACTCGCCGCCCGGCAGGAACTCGATGGGCGCGGCCAACTCAAACACCCCGTGGCGCGCCGTCAGCCAACGCGTCAGCCGCTCCGCCAGCCCCGGGTGCGCCGCCCGCACGCCTTGGTCCATCACCACCAACAAACGATACGGCCGGGGCGCCGCGGCGTCCCGCCCCAACACCTCCGTCAGCGTCTCGTCCCCCTCCGCAAACAACCCGCGGCAAAACACCACGGGATAGGAAAACGAGACCGTGAACCGTTCCTCTATCACATTCATCACGACAAGTATACCACCCCGCCGCGTATTCTGACAAGTCAATCAATCGCACCCATGGCGTGGCAGCGTCCACAATGCGAGTGCATAGGCGAAAGAGAAAAAAGAAAAGAGGATGGGCAGGCAGAGGCCGAGGCAACGCCGGAGAGAGGGGCGGGGCGGCCGGGGTCATTGGAGGAGCGCGTCGGACCAGACGAGGGGCGCGCGGGGGGTGGCAAGCAAGTCAAAGGCGGGGAGCAGGTCGCGGAGCGTGGCAACGGTGGCGTCGGGCGCGATCCAACGCGAGGCGCGGGCAAGGGCGGTGAGGAGGCGGGCGGGGGGGAGCCCCGCGGCACGGTAGGCGGCGATGCGCGTGTCGCCGTGGCGTTTGGCGAGACGGCGGCCGTCGGGCCCGACCAAGAGGGGCAAGTGCCAATAGGCGGGAGGCGACAGGCCAAGGCGATGGGCCAGGACAATCTGCGCGGGGGTCACGGGGAGGATGTCGTCGCCGCGCACGACGTCGGTCACGCCGGCCTCGGCGTCGTCAAGCAGGGATGCGAGGACATAGGCGGGCTCGTCGCCGCGCGCGACCACGAAGTCGCCCGTGAGCGCGTCTGCGGTGCGCATCTGCGGGCCGGCGAAGGCGTCCGTGAAGCGACCGTCGTCGCGCGGGGTGAGGGGCAGGCGCCAAGCGGGCGGCTTGCCGGGGGAAAAGGGGCGATTGGGATCGCGGCCGCGGCAGGTACCGGGATAGCGGAGCACCTCGCCGGGATGGGGGGCGGATTGGGCCCCCTGAATATCGGCGCGGGTGCAGTCGCAGGGGTAAAGCGGCGCGAGCCGCGCGAGGGCGGCGCGATAGGCGGGCAGGCGCGTGGATTGGCGAACGATGGGGCCATCCCAGTCAAAGCCGAGCCAGCGGAGGTCGTCGATGAGCGCCGCGTCCGCGCCCGGCTTGTGCTTGGGGTGGTCGAGGTCCTCGATGCGCAGGAGGATGCGGCCACCGGCCTGGCGCATTTGGAGCCAGGCGGCCATGAAGGTGCGGATGTTGCCGAGGTGGAGGGCGCCGGTCGGCGAGGGCGCCAATCGCCCCACGCGTTTGGCGGCGGATCGGCACGCCGACCCGGGCGGGGCGGCGGTCGCGTCCTGCGTCGGCGCGCCCCTCGGCCCGGCCGCGGGTTTGTCAGGCCAAGGGGAGGTCGACGCTTTCACGGGTGTCGAGGTTCTTGGCCTTGGCGATGCCGGCGGCGAGGTCGTCGGGGCCCAAGAAGACGGCGAACTGCGCGGTGGAGGCGCCGGCCTGGGCGAAGAAGTGTTTGGGCTTCTGCGGGAGCAGGGCGAGGTTGACGGGGTGTCCGTCCGCGCGCAGGCGCGCGGCAAGGGAGACGGCGGCGGCGCGCTCGGCCTCGGTCATGTAGCCAAGGGCATAGCCGTGGCGCGGGGTGGGACAAACGTCGCCCAGCGCGTCGCGCAGGATCTCGCCGATCACGACGTCGCCAAAGCCGAGGCCGACGGCGGGCGTGGGCTTGCCGCCGACAAGCGCGAGCAGGGAGTCGTAGCGGCCGCCGCCGAAAATGGCACGGAAGCGCCGCTGGACGTCAAAGGCCTCGAAGACGATGCCGGTGTAGTAGGAAAGGCCGCGGATGACGGAAATGTCGAACTGCAGCAAGTGGGCGTAGCCCATGCGTTCGGCCAGGGCGATGAGCGCGCGGAGGCGCGCGATGGCGGGGGAGCCCGCGCCGGCCAACGCGGCCGCGCCGTCGAGCGTGTCCACGGCCAGCAGACGGAAGGTTTCGTCGATGGCGCTCTGGGCGAGGCCTTCGTTGCGCAGAAGGTCGGCGATGTCCTCGTCGGAGATTTTGCCGCGTTTGTCGAGGGCCATGAAAACGGCGGTATGTTGGGCGGCGGGGATGCCGCTCTTGGCGAGCAGTTCGCCAAGAAGGGCTCGGCTGGAGAGGTGAATGCGCCAGGCGTCGTCGGGCAGGCCCATGCGGCGGACGGCGTTGACGGCGGCGCCGAGGAGTTCGGCCTCGCAGAGGACGTCGTCGGAGCCGATGATGTCGAGGTTCAGTTGGTAGTGTTCGCGTTTGCGGCCGCGGGTCATGCGCTCATAGCGGAAGCATTGGGCGATGGCGGACCACTTGATGGGGAAGTGGAGGCGACCTTGGCGGGCGGCGACCATACGCGCGAGCGTGGGGGTCATCTCCGGGCGGAGAGCCAACGCACGGCCGGACTTGTCCTCGAAGGCGTAAATCTGCTCGGAGACCTCCTCGCCGCTCTTACGCTGGAGCAGCGCCAAGGATTCCACCACGCAGGCATCGTAGGGTTGGAAGCCGAAGGCGTCGGCGGCGGCGCGCCAAGCGTCGAAGACGCGGTTGCGCCAAGCCATGTCCTCGGGGTAGAAGTCGCGCATGCCGCGCGGCGGCTCAAAGGAAATGTCGCTCATGGGTTTCTCTCGGGTGAAGGGGGAAAAGAAAAAGGCGCGCGGCCCCGCCGATGTCGCAGGGTCCGCGCGATGGGCGCGGCGGCGCCTCACTGCTCGCTGCGCAGGCGCGGCGCGAGCGTGGCGGTCTCCAGATCCTTGCGCAGTAGGCGCGAGGGCTTGAAGCGGATGGAGCGGCGCTCGGCGATCCAGACCTCCTGCTCAGGCTTCTTGGGGTTGCGGCCGCGGCGGGCTTTGCGCGAGACAATCTCGAAGACGCCGAAGCCGCGGAGTTCCACGTGGCCGTTCTTGACGAGATTGGCCAGGAGCGCCTCGAAGGTGGTGTCCACAATCCTGTAGGCGAGCGTCTGCGGGATATTGTGCATCCCGGCGATGACGGTGGAAAGGTCGCGGCGCGTACTGGTGGAAGGGTTGCGCTCGGGTTTGGTGGTTGCTTTCTTGGGCATGGGAACTTCCTTATTTCTGAGTGGTAGCAAGCAAATCGGAAATGGCCTGGGCGGCCTGTTCGGGTGCGACGATGGCCGAGTCGCGCTCGGTGCGGCGGCGGATCTCGAAGCCGCCCTTTGCGAGCCCCTTGGCGCCCGCGACGACACGGATGGGCAGGCCGATAAGGTCGGCATCCTTGAACTTCACGCCGGGACGCTCCGCGCGGTCGTCCACGAAGACATCGATGCCCCGCGCCTCCAACGCCGCGCCGAGGGCCTCGGCCTTCGCCACCACCTCCGGGACGTCCGGATCGAGAATGAGCAGGGCCACTTGGCAGGGGGCGACGGCCGCCGGCCAGATGATGCCGTTTTCGTCGTTGCTCTGCTCCACGATGGCCTGCAACGTGCGGCTGACGCCAATGCCGTAACATCCCATCACGAGCGGCTTGGAGGCGCCCTGCTCATCGAGGAAGCTGGCTCCCATCGCGGCGGAGTACTTGGTGCCCAGCTTGAAGCACTGCCCCACCTCCGTGCCGCGGCGGATCTCAAGCGGCTTGCCGCACTTGGGGCAAAGGTCGCCCGCGCGGACAGTCGCCAAATCCTCGTAGGCCGCGACCTTCGCGTCGCGCGCCAAGCAGACGTGGAGCAGGTGCGCACCCTCTCGGTTCGCGCCCACCACGACATCCGCGGCGCCCTGGAGCGAACGATCGGCGTAAACAGGGATGGAAACGCCGACGGGGCCGATCGAACCGACGGGGCCGGCCACTTGCGCCACCGTCTCCGGGGCCGCCTCCTCCACCTTGGCCCCGCCAAAGAGGCGGCGGAGTTTGGTCTCGCTGAGCTCGCGATCGCCCGGCACCAAGGCCATGACCGGCTTGCCGCCGACAAGAAGGACGAGGCTCTTCACGATTTGGTCGATGGGGCGCCCCAGGAAGCACGCCACCTCCTCACAGGTGTGTTGGCCGGGCGTGGCGACGGTTTCGGCGGCGCCGGCCTCGGTTTGGTAAGGCACCGGGGCGGGGGCGCGCTCCGCGCGCTCTTGGTTGGCCGCGTAGCCGCACGCCGGGCAGTCCAGGATGCCATCCTCGCCGCTGGCGGCGAAAACCATGAACTCATGGGAGAAATTGCCGCCGATGTCGCCCGTGTCGGCCTCGACCGGCTTGGCGGCCAGCCCCACGCGGGCGAAGATGCGCACGTACGCATCATACATCGCGCGGTAACTCTTGTCCGCCCCCGCATCGTCCGCGTCGAAGCTGTAGGCGTCCTTCATGATAAACTCTTTGCCGCGGATGAGGCCGAAGCGCGGGCGGATCTCGTCGCGAAACTTGTCTTGCATCTGGAAGATGGTGCGCGGCAACTGGCGGTAGGAGGAAATCTCGCTCTTGGCCAGCGCGGTGAAGGCCTCCTCGGCGGTCGGCGCCAAGACGTACCACGCCTCCTTGCGATCCTGCACGCGGAACATCCCGGGGCCCATCGTCTCCCAACGGCCGGTCTGCTTCCAGAGTTCCGCGGGCTGAAGGATGGGGAAGAGCGTTTCCTGCGCGCCGGCGCGTTCCATCTCCTCGCGCACGATGGCCTCGATTTTGCGGAGCGCGCGCATGCCCAACGGCAAATAAGTGTAAAGGCCACCGCCCAGCTTGCGCATCATCCCCGCGCGGATCATCAGCATGTGGCTGACGATCTCGGCGTCTTGGGGCGCCTCGCGCAACGTATTCAGCAAAGTCTGGCTCCAACGAATCATGACGTTCGTGTCCTTTCGAAGGGAAAATAAGCGAAATCGCGCATAAGTATCTCAAAAATACGCAAAAATGCAAGCGAAAAAACCGGGGGGCGTTTTCGGGCCGTCGCCGTTGCGTCGTGTCTGTGCTAAAATAAGAGGTCAAACAAGGAAAGGAACAGGCCATGTGGGATTACACGGACAAAGTGATGGATCACTTCCGCCACCCGCGGAACGTCGGCACGATCGAGCACCCGGACGGCAAGGCGACGGTGGGCTCGTTGGCGTGCGGCGACGCGCTCACCTTCATGTTCAAGTTGGGTCCCGACGGGCGCATTGCCGAGGCGAAGTTCCAGACCTTCGGTTGCGCGAGCGCGGTGGCCTCCAGCTCCGCCCTCACCGAGATGGTCATCGGCAAAACGTTGGACGAGGCCGCGAAAATCACCAACAAGGACATCGCCGATTATCTCGGCGGCTTGCCCGACCAGAAGATGCATTGCTCCGTGATGGGGCGTGAGGCCCTCGAGGCCGCCATCCACAACTATCGCACCGGCGAGGAGAACGTCGTCCAGGTGAACGACGAGATCGTCTGCACCTGCTTTGGCGTCTCCCGCGCCGAGATCGAGCGCGTCACCCGCGAGAACCACCTCCACTCCGTCGAGGAGGTCACGAACTATTGTAAGGCCGGCGGCGGCTGCGGCATGTGCCGCGACCGCATCCAGGAGATCGTCGACGAGGTGAACCACGCGCAGGCCGCCGCCAAGCCAAACGCGCCCGCCAAGAAGATGACCAACCTCCAGAAAATCAAACTCATCGAGCAGACGCTCGAGGAGCAAGTGCGCCCCGTGCTCCGCAAGGACGGCGGCGACGTGGAGCTGGTGGACGTGGACGGCGACGTCGTGCGCATTGCTTTCCGTGGGATGTGCGCCGGGTGCCGCAGCGCGGCCATCACGCGCGACAACCTCATCGCCAACGCCCTCCATGAGTTTGTGGACCCCGCGCTTCAGGTGGAGATGGAATGAACGACGTCCCTTTGGTTTATCTTGACAACAACGCCACGACCCGCCCCGCGCCCGAGGTGGTCAAGGCGATGCTCCCCTTTTTCACCGAGCACTGGGGCAACCCCAGCAGCATGCACGCCTTTGGCGGGCGTGTCGCCAAGCCGCTCGCCGAGGCGCGCGCCCGTGTCGCGGCCTTCCTCAACGCCGAGCGCCCCGAGGAAATCGTCTTCGAGGGGTGTGCCACGGAGGCCGACAACCACGCGCTCTTTGGCGTGGCCGCCGCCTGGGGGCGCCCCGGCACCGTCATCACCAGCCGCGTGGAGCACCCGGCCATCCTCGGCCCCTGCCTGCGTTTGCGCGAGATGGGCCATACCATCGTCGAGATTGGCGTGGATGGCGAGGGGCGCTTCGACCTGCCGGCCTACGAGGCCGCGTTGGCCGCGCACCCCGGCCCCAAACTGGTCTCCGTGATGTGGGCCAACAACGAGACGGGCGTCCTCTTCCCCATCAAGCGCATCGCCGAGATGGCCAAGGCCGCCGGCGCCACCATGCACACCGACGCCGTCCAAGCCGCCGGCAAGGTGCCGCTCGACGTTCGCGACGTGCCCGTCGACCTCCTCTCCATCGCCGGCCACAAGATGCACGCGCCCAAGGGCATCGGCGCGCTCTACGTCCGCCGCGGCACGCGCATCAAGCCCTTCGTCATCGGCGGACACCAAGAGCGCGGCCGTCGCGGCGGCACCGAGAACGTCCCCTACATCATCGGCCTGGCCAAGGCGTGCGACCTCGCCCAGGCCGCGCTGGCCGACGGCTCGGAGGAGCGCATCCGCCGCCTGCGCGACAAACTCCAGGCCGGCCTCCTCAAGACCTGCCCCGACGCCCGCGTCAACGGCGGCGCCGCCGCCCGCGTCGCCAACACGCTCAACATCTCCTTCGAGTACATCGAGGGCGAAAGCGTGCTCTACCATCTCAGCGATCTGGGCATTTGCGCCAGCAGCGGCTCCGCCTGTGCCGCCGGCAGCCTGGAGCCCAGCCACGTCATCCGCGCGATGGGCGTGCCCTTCACCGCCGTCCACGGCTCCATCCGCTTCTCCCTCAGCCGCTACACCACCGAGGCGGAGATCGACTACGTGCTCAAACACTGCCCCGACGTGGTGGCGGAAATGCGCGCGCTCTCCCCATTCGTCAAGCACTGACACCGCGCCGCGGCACAACGAAAAAGCCCCCGACATCTTCCGGAAGAGGTCGGGGGCTTTTTTGTCGTGCCGCGGAAGGCTCAGTGTTGGGCGGGGGCGGGCGGATTGACGATGGGGGCAAGAAGGGGATTCTTGGCGTTGTTTTCGCCGAAGAGCGCGGTGGCGGTTTCCGGGGCTTCGTTGCCTTCCCAGCCGCCGCAGAGGGCGCGGTAGAGGGCGATTTGGTTTTTGGCGATTTGGCCTTCGCTGACGACGCGGGCGTCGTCAAGGTTAAGGACCTGGCGCTGGGCGTCGAGGAGGTCGAAGAAGTCGCCGATGCCGGCGTCGTAGGTGTTGCCGGCGATTTCGTAGGCGCTCTGCGCGGCTTGGACGCCGAGGCGAAGGTGGCGGAGACGCTCGCGCTCTTGCTGGCAACCGGAGAGCGCGTCGCGGATGTCGCCAAGGGCGGTGAGGACGGATTGCTCGTAATTCGCCAGGGCGGCCTTCTGTTGCTCGGTCTTGATGTCGATGTTGGCGACGATTTGCCCGCCGCGGAAGATGGGGAGGGTGACGCCGGGGCCGAAGTCATAAAAATGGCTGTCCCAGTCGAAGAGGTCGCCGAACTGCAGGGCCTCGAGGCCGATGTTGCCGGAGATGTAGACGGTGGGATAGCGTTCGGCCTTGGCGGAGCCGAGGGTGTCGGTGGCGGCCTTGAGGCGACGCTCGGCGGCGTGGACGTCGGGGCGGCGGCGGATGGCGTCGGCGGGGATGCCTTCCTCGAGGGAGAAGTTGGCGGCGGTGGGGATGGCGGTGGGGCGGAGGCCGATGGCCTTGCGGCCGCCTTGCTCACCGTCCTTGGCATCGCCTTCCGTGGCCATGAAGGCGGGGGGATCGACGACCTCGGTGGGCAACGCGCCGGGGGCGACGCCACAGAGAATGGCGATGGCGTCTTCGGCGGCGGTGATTTGCGACTTGAGGGCGGGGATGGAGGCGGCGGTGTTGTGGAGGTCGTACTCGGCCTGGGAGACGACAAGGGCATTGGTGAGGCCGCCCTTCTGGCGGTCGGCCAAGAGGTCGTAGTTGTCTTGCTGGAGGCGGAGGTTGTCTTGGGCGACCATAAGGCGGCCCTGGAGGGTGCGGAGCTCGACGTAGTAGGTGGCGAGGTCGGCGGAGACGGAGACCCACATGGCCTTGAGGTCGGCCTCGGTGGCCTGGGCCTCGGCGGCGGCAGCCTCGACGAGGTAGTTCTGGCGACCGAAGAGATCGATTTCCCAGCGTGCGCCACCATTGAGGCGATAGTCGGTGTAGCAGTTTTTGCCGCTGAGGCCGTTTTCGGAGGTGCGGGCGCGGGTGAGGTCGCCGCCGAGGTCGGCGGTGGGCCAGAGCGCGCCGCGCTGGTAACGCCACTGGGCGCGGGCGGCGGCGAGGTTGGCGCGGGCGGCGCCGAGGGTACGGTTGGCGGCGTAGGCTTGGGCGAGGAGGCGGTTGAGGGGCTCGTCGTTGAAGCGTTTCCACCAATCGTCCAACGCGGGGGCGACGGCTTGGCCGTTGATGCCGGGGAGAGCCTCTTGGCGGGTGTCCGCGGCGATGGAGGCGGCTTGGAGCACGTCGTTCACCGGGCGCTCTTCGTAGGGTTTATGGTTGGGGATGGCGCAGCCCGAGAGGATGAGCAGGAGGCCGAGGGTGAGGGTGGAGCTTTTCATTTGACCTCCCGCTTGTGGAATTTGCCAAAGAGTGCGTAGGTGCTTTCGCGCATCTTCTCGAAGAGGGAGTAGAGCGCGGGGATCATGATCATGCCGGCGGTGGTGGCTGCGAGCATGCCGCTGTAAACGGTGGCGCCGAGGTGGACGCGGCTGACGGCACCTGCGCCGGTGGCGTAAACCATCGGGAGCACACCGAGGATGAAGGTGAGGGCCGTCATGAGCACGGCACGGAGACGCTCGGAGGCGCCTTCGCCGGCGGCATCGATGATGGAGAGGCCTTGCTCGCGGCGTTGCGCGGCGAACTCGACCACGAGGATGGCGCTCTTCGCGGCCAGCGCGATGAGCAGGAGCAGGCCGACCTGGGCGTAAATCGACAGGGAGATGCCGAAGTAGAGAATGCCAAGGAAGGCGCCAACGACGCCAACGGTGATGGAGGTCATCACGGGCAACGGCAGGGTCCAGCTCTCATATTGGGCGACAAGGAAAAGGTAGCCGAAGACGAAGGCCGCAAGCACAAGAATGCCGGTCTGTCCCTCGACGATGGACTCTTGGTAGGAGAGGTCCGTCCACGCGAAGGAGAAGTCGCGCGAAAGGGTCTCGCCGGCGACACGCTTGACGGCGGCCATGGATTCGCCGGAGGAGAAACCGGGCGCGGCGTTGGCGGTGATACGCGCGGCGGGGAAGAGGTTGAAACGCGCGTAGTTGCGGACGCCACCGACGGTCTCGAGGTTCACAAGGGCAGAGACGGGGATTTGGTTGCCCTCGGTGGAGCGGACGTAGAGGCGCCCGATGTCGTCGCGGGTGGCGCGGCCATCCCAGTCGGACTGCACAATGACCTGGTTGACCTGCGTGCCGAGATTGATGTCGTTCACGTAGTAGGAACCGAGGTAATTCTGCAGGGTGGAGAAGACAGTGGAGACGGGCACCTTGTAGGACTCGGCCTTCGTGCGATCGACCGAAAGTTCGATGTGCGGCGTGCCGGAGGTGTAGGGCGAGAAGGCGCTTTCGACCTCGGGGGCTTGGTTGAGTGCGGCAAGGAAGGACTTGAGGTTCTGCTCGATGATCTCGGGGTCGGTGGTGGAGAGCGACTGGAAGAAGAGGCTCATGCCGCCGGAAACGCCGAGGCCCTGGATGGCGGGCGGCACCATCGCCAGGAACTTGCCCTCGTGATAACGCGCGGCGATTTCCTGGATCTTGCGCTGGATGGACCAGACGGAGAGGTCCTCGGTGGTGCGCTGATCCCAGGGATGAAGGGCGACGATCAACATGCCGGTGCTCTCGGCGTTGCCGGAAATCATGGCCCAACCGATGACGGACATGGTGCTCTTGACGCCGGGAATGGCGCGTACCTCGCGCTCGAAGCGCTTGACAAAGTCGTCGGTGACGGCGCGGTTGGTGCCTTCCTTCAACGCGATGTCCACGAAGACGACGCCTTGGTCTTCCTCGGGGAGGAAGGAGGTGGGCGTCATGTTGTAGCTGACGGCCACGCCGGCAAAGCAAAGGAGCAGGAGCATGAGAGTGAGCAGGCGGCGCGCGGCGAAGAACTTGGCGAGCGCGCCATAGCGCATGCGCACCCAGTCGAGCGCTTTGTTGAACCACGTGAAGGGGTCGTAAAACTTGGTGTGCGGCTTGGGCACGCCGAGGATGGTGGCGCAGATGGCCGGCGAAAGGGTGAGCGCGTTCACGGCCGAAAAGAGGATGGCCACGGACATGGTGACGGCGAACTGCGAGTAGATGCGGCCGGTGATACCGCCGACGAAGCCGACGGGCACAAAGATGGCCAGCAACACGAGCGTGGTCGCGACGACGGCGCCGGTCACCTCGTGCATGGAGAGGAGCGTGGCCGTCTTGCGGTCGAGCCCGTTCTTGTCCATGTGGTGCTGAACGCGCTCGACCACGACGATGGCGTCGTCCACCACCGAGCCGATGGCCAGCACGAGCGCGAAGAGCGAGATGGTGTTGATGGTGTAGCCAAAGAGCTTGAGCACCAGGAAGGTGCAGAGCAACGAGACAGGAATGGCACAGAGCGGCACAATCGTCGCGCGGACGTCCTGCAAGAAGACATAACAGACGATGAGCACAAGCACGAAAGTCTCGATGAGCGTCTTGACGATCTCGTCGATGGAGACTTGGACGAACTCGGTGGAGTCGTAGGCGATGGTGTAGGTAAGGTCGCCGGGGAAGGTGGGCTCGAGCGCCTTGAGGGTCTTGCGGACGGCTTCCATCGCCGCGATGGCGTTGGTGCCCGGCGTCTGCTCGATGCCCATGGAGACGGCGTCTTGGCCGTTGAAGTAGCCGGTGTTGGCGTAGCTCTGCTCGCCGAGCTCGACGCGCGCGATGTCGCGAATGCGCACGAGCCCGCCCTCGTCGGCGGAGCGGACGACGATGTCCTCGAACTCGCGCACGGTGCTCAAGCGGCCTTCGGCGATGATGGAGAAGGTCTCGCGCACGTCCACGTCCAGCACCGGGGAGGCGCCGACGGAGCCGAGCGCGGCCTGGAGGTTCTGCGCCTCGATGGCGGAGATGACGTCGCTGGCATCAAGGCCTTGGGCGGCGAGGCGTTCGGGATCCAGCCAAATGCGCATGGCCATGCGCGCGCCATGGACGTCGGCGCCGCCGACGCCGTGGACGCGCAGGATGGCATCGCGGACGTTGGAATAGAGGAAGTCCGAGATTTCCAGCTTGCTCAATTCGCCGCTGGGGGAGCGGAAGGAGATGAAGCCGAGGGTGGAGTCGGAGCGGGTCTCGACGTTCACGCCCTGCTGGGTGACCTCCTTCGGCAGTTTGGACTCGGCCTGGGCCACGCGGTTCTGCACACGCACCTGGGCGATGTCGCGATCCGTACCCACGGCGAAGGTCACCGTCAGGCTATAGCGTCCCGAGTCCGTGCAGGTCGAGCTCATGTAGAGCATGTCCTCGACGCCGTTCACCGCGGATTCGATCGGGATGGCCACGGAGTTCGCCAAGTCCACGGCGTTTGCGCCAGGATACGAACAGCTCACGCGCACGGCCGGCGGGGAGACTTCCGGATACTGCGCGATGGGCAGCGACCGGATGGCGATGACGCCGACGATGGACATCACGATGGCGATGACCAGCGCAAAGCGCGGGCGATTGACGAAGGTGCGCGAGAAGATACTCTTCTTCGGCAACTCCTCGACCATCTTGTGGACGGCCTCGCGCTCATTCGCCTCGAGTTCCTCAAGGCTCATGATCCTTTCTTGATCGGCCATTGTTGGGTCTCCTCCCTGGGCTTACTTCGCAAGGGTGACGGTCGCGTCCGCGGGCCGGGCGTTCGGCGAGGGGTTCACGATGTTCAGGTTCGTGCCCTCGATGACGTTCACGACGCCCTCGGTGACAATCTCGTCGCCGGCCTTAAGGCCGGACTTGACCTCGACCATGCCCTCGAGGCGCGCGCCGATGACGACGGTGCGGCGGGCGGCCTTGCCGTTATCGTTGATGTAGACGTAGTCGCCCGTGGCGTTGGCCAAGACGGCGGAGGAGGGCACGGTGAGCGCCTCCTTCGGCTGGGCCTCGGAGAGGAGGACGGTGACGTAGGCATTGGAGAGCAACTGTTGGTCGGGGTTGGCGAAGGCGTAGCGCACGGGCAGCGAGGCCGTCTCCATGCTCATCTCGTTGGCGATGAAGTCCGGCTTGCCGTCGTGGGCGTAGATGGTGCCGTCGGCCAGTCGGATCTGGGCGCGAATGGCCTCGGCGCCCTTCGCCCCGGCGATGTTCTTGTTCGTCAGGTAGGCGCGGTCGGGCACGGAGAAGACGACGCGCACGGGATCCATCTGCACGATACGCGCGAGGGTGCCCATCGAGGGCGAGACGTAGTCGCCCTTCTTCAGGAGGCTCTGGCCGATGCGGCCGGAGATGGGCGCGGTGATTTTGCAGTAGCCCAGGTTGATCTCGGCGCTCGCCAAATCGGCCTCGCATTGCGCGATGGCGGCCTCGGCCTCGAGTTTGTCCGCGTAGGCTTGGTCGACCTCGGCTTCGGTGACGGAGCGCTTGTCCACCTTGCTGATACGGTCATAGTAGCGGTTGGCGTTCTCGCTACGGGCCTTGGCCTGGGCGAGGGCAGCCTTGGCCTGGGCGACGCGGGCCTCGTAGACGCGCGGGTCGATCTGATAGAGCAGGTCCCCCTCCTTCACCATCGCGCCCTCCTTGAAGGCCACCTCTTGGATGGTGCCATCGATCTGCGCGCGCAGGTCCACGTCCTGGATCGGCTCGACGTGCCCCATGAACGATTGCGGCGGGTTGATGGCCTTCATCGTTGCCTTGGCGGTCTCGACGGTGACGGGGCGGACCTGCGCCTCCGCGGCCGCCTGCGCGATGGCCGCGGCCTGCGCCTTCGCGTCCAGGTTGTTCTGGTAAATCGTGCGGGCGAACCACCCCAGCCCCGCGGCCACGATCACGCTCAACAGCAACCCGACGGTCGCGGCCAGCGGGCTCTTCGCCTCTTGCTTCGTCTCGTTCTTCTCTTCCATGATCATTTGCTCCTGATTCCTTGAACGATGAAATCCAAACCCGCGGCGACCGTCTCGGAGACGTTCACCGGCGTCTTGTAAAGCCACGCCTCCCGCAGGGTACCGAAGAAGGCGCCCACCATCAGCGTGGCGATTTGCTCCGGCGAAAGGGGCGTCGCGATGCGCCCCTGCGCCTTCAGCCACTCCAGTCGCGCGCGCAGCCGCGCAAAGGGATCCGTCACCACCAAACCTTCCAGCTTCTTGGCCAGGCTGGCCTTCAACGCCTCGCTCCACTCCACGCGGCTCATCAGGAAAACCGTGAACTGGCGCAGCTCCCGATGGCTCTCGAGCGCCTTGGCCCAATCCACGAAGGCATCGCGGATGGCCTCCACATCCTCGGCCTCCCCCACCCCGCCGAGAGGCTCATAAATGGAATGCTCGCGCTCAATCAGCTCGGCCAACAATTCCTCTTTGCTCTTGAAGTGCCAAAAGACCGCGCCCTTGGTGAGGTGGATCCGCCGCGCGATGTCGTTGAACGTGGTCAGCGCGTAACCACGCTTGGAAAAGCAATCCAAGGCCACCTTGAGAATGGCCTTGCGTGTTTCCAACGCTTCTTCCTTTGTCCGTCGCATGCGTTTCCTTGAATAAACGGCGCGTATTATACAAACCTTCCAAAAGGTATGCAAGACCTTTTTGCGGCCTTGCGCAATCCATGCTTTCTTGAGTATCCACACCGTCTCCGGGGAAGCGACATGGGGGGCGAACGCCTCAGAGCGGCCGCGGCGACTGCTCGATGACGCTCCGCAAGAGGGCGATGCCATGCGCGTCGCAGAAAGCGCGAATCTCCGCCAGGCGGGCGGGCGGGATTGCAGGCGTGGTGACGACGATTTGCGTGGGGCGGAGACGGGCGAACAGGTCGGGATCCTCCTCCAAGACCTCCAGCGGGCCAAAGATGGGCAGGTCGCGGAAGATGCGCCCGTGGAGGCCCAGATTGTCGTCCAGCACGCCGATAAGCGCCATGTGGTTGCGTGTCACGTTGACCTCGTAGAGCGTGATGGTCGCGCGCAGGCTCACCCCGGCGCCATAGAACAACACGCGCGGGATGGAGGCATCCTGCAACGACCGGCGGCACAGGCGGCGGTTCTCGGCGAAGGCCAGCCACTGCAAAAACGCCGTCTTCGCCAAGCGCGCCATCAAGAGCGGCAACGGCAACAACGCCGCCCAAAGCACATGGAAGCGCACCATCGCACCCGCCAATTCGGGCACCAGATAGGCAAGCGTCAGGTGGGAGACCAGCGACCCGCCGGCCACAGCGGCCACGACCATAAAGGAATCCTTGCGCGTGCTGCGCCCCCAAATGCGCGTGTACGCCCGCACCAACACCATCGCCACCGCCACCGGCACCGAATAGGCCAAGAAGAAGTTGAGGAACCTCCGCAGGGAATACGCCGGGAGAAAATCCCACAGCAGCCACAGCAACGCGACATAGAGCGCGACCATCACCGCCACGTCGCTCAGCACATAGAAGATCACGGTGGCGGTGCGCCGGCCGCAACGCGCGCCGGGGCGCGCGAGCAACCGCCCCGCGTCCCATAACTCCACGTTCGTCATCGCGCGGACGATTACCGCCGCGAAGGCGCAAAAGCCGATGATAAAGGCGGTGGCCTTGGCCTCGCGAACCGCCAACGCCACGAACCCCAGCGCCATCAGCACCGCGGCCAGCCCATAGAGCGCCCAGACGGCGCGACGCTGATTGCCGTGCGCCAGCGCCAGGAAGCGATGGTGGACATGATCGCGATCGGCCGTCATCACCGCGCCGGTGCCGCCCTCCGTGCCCTGCGGCGCGTCCAGCCGGCGCAACATATAGCGCAACGTGCGCCGCAAGACGGCCAGCCCCGTGTCGATCAACGGCACGCCCAGGCACAACACGGGGATGCCCATCGACACCAGGAACGCGTCGCTCCGCCGCGACACCAACGCCAGCGTCGCCACCGTCAGCCCCACGAAGAGA
Source organism: uncultured Lentisphaeraceae bacterium (assembly GCA_949289005.1). Classification (GTDB taxonomy): domain Bacteria; phylum Verrucomicrobiota; class Kiritimatiellia; order RFP12; family DVOR01; genus Spyradenecus. Next base: position 68,276 of record CASEMQ010000034.1, on the reverse strand, counting down.
CTCCCCGAATCGCCCAGAAAGACGGACGCCGGGTTGTAATTGTAACGCAGAAAGCCCAGCAAGGCTCCCACGAAAGCCGCCGAGGCCACCGGCAGCGCCGTGGGCTCCACGAAGAGAAAGGCGCCCGCGATGCCCACCGTGCCCAAAATCGCCAGCCCGGAGGAGAGCCCGTCCAACCCGTCGATCAGATTGAAGGCATTGACCACGCCGATATACCACACCAACGTGAGCGGCACATACACCCACGGCTCGGCCACCCACGCCCCCCACGCCTCGGGGAAAGTCAACCGCGCCCCGCCCCAGCACAAAATCGCCGCCGAGACAATCTGTGCCGCCAGCTTGACCACCGGCGGCAGGCCGAAACGATCGTCCACGAACCCCACCGCCACCAACAGCACGGCCGCCGGCACGAACCACGGCAGGATGCCCGCAAAGGCCGAATGCGCCCATACCCCCGGCCAGACGTGCACCGCCACCGCCACCGCCACGAAGAAGGCCACCACCACCGCCAACCCGCCGCCTCGCGGCACGGGCACGCGATTGACGCGCCGCGGATCGGGCTTGTCGATCGCGCCGATGCGCCGCATGAACCCACGCGCCACGGGCGTCAGCGCCAACGAACACGCCAACGCGATCAACCCCACGACGCAACACTGCCAAAGAAGCCCAATCATAACGCCTCCAACACTCCGATTGCCTCATCCATGATGTCCGCGGCAAGCCCGCGCCCCGAAGGCAGACAAATCCCCTCGGCGAACAGCCGCTCCCCCACCCCCGACAACACCGCCGGGACCCCGCGGAAGACCGGCTGCAAATGCATCGGCTTCCACAACGGCCGCGCCTCGATGCCACGCTCTGCCAGAAGCGTCACCGCGCGGAAGGGGTCACGCCCGGACAGCGTCGCCACCGTCAGCCAACGGTTCGGCACGCCATAGGCCGCCGTCGGCATCGGCACGGCCCAGGCGGGAAGGCGCGCCAGCCAGGCCGCCCACACCGCCGCCTTGTCGCGCAACGCGTCGTCGAGATGGCGGAACTGCGCCAACGCGATGGCCGCCGGCACGTTCCCGAGCCGCCCGTGCGTGCCCAGCTCGCGGTGCTCATACCACGGCACCGGCTCGCGCGCCTGGCCGGCGAGTTTGCGGCAACGCGCCAAGAGCGCCGCGTCGTCCGAGCAGAGCAGCCCGCCGCCGCCCGCGGTGATGATTTTGTTGCCGTTGAGCGAATAGACCGCGGCCAACGCGCCCTTGCCGGCGGCGCGCCCGCGGCACGTCGCCCCCAGCGCCTCCGCGGCGTCCACGACGAAGGCCACGCCACGGCGCGCGCACAGCGCGGCCAACGCGTCCACGTCGCAACACTGCCCGTAGAGGTCGGTCGCGATCAGCACGCGCGCCCCGGGATGCTCGGCCAACGCGCGTTCGGCCAAGGCCACGTCCATGCACCACGTGCCCGGCGCGGCATCCACGAAGACCGGCCGCGCGCCGAGCGTAACGAAGGGCGCCACCGATGCGATGAAGGTAAGGTCGCTGGCGATGACCTCGTCTCCCGGGCCAATGCCAAGCGCGCGCGCCAGCAACCCCAACGCCATCGTGCCCGACACCGTGGCCAGCACATCCGCGAACCCCAGCCGCGCGGCCACCTCGCGCTCCAACGCGTCCACCATCGGCCCGCAGGGCGCGATATAGTTGGAGTCGAGCGCCGCGGCGACAAGCGCGCGCTCGTCGTCCCCATTCAGGAATGGCGGGGAAAGAAAGGCTCTCATGCGGCCTTGGCCTCTCCTTTGGCCTTCCCCCCGGCGGCCGCCTTGGCGTTTTCCTTGGCGGGCGCCGGCGCGGGCTTGCGGAAGGAATAGAAGAGAATGCCCAGCCACTCCTTGACGTAGTAGCCCAGGCGCCCTGCGGCCTCGGGGCCCGGGAGTTTCTGCCACAGGGGCGTGACGTCGCGCTTCAGGTAGGCCAGCGTGCTCTCGTAATCGCACCCCACCGGCACAAACGTGATGCCTTCAGCCTTGAAGAGCATCATCGCGCGCGGCAGGTGCCACGCGGAGGTCACCACCAACGCCTTCTTGCAGTTGTGGGCACGGAGCAGGGCGAACGTCTTCGAGGCGTTCTCGGCGGTGTCGCGCGCCTCGTCCTCGCAGACGATGGAACTCGCCGGCACGCCGAGCGTCTCCAAGAGCGGCTTCTCGGCCAAGGGCGCGCCGCCGCCCGTGGGGATGATCAACGGCGCCTTGCCTGCGCGGAAGAGGCGCGCGGCCATCACCGCGCGGTCGGCCGCCCAGTAGAGTTCCGGATAGGGCACCGCCTCGACGGTCGCGCCGACGCCCCCGCCCAAAAGCACGATCGCATCGGCGTTCGGGATGGCCTCGAGCGGCGTCGGCGGATACTTGCTTTCCAACGCGTGCCCCAGACCGACCGAGAGCGCCGGCAGCCCCATCACGAAAAGCGCCGCCGCCAACAGCCACGCGCAGAGCGCCGGCTTGACCTGCCTGCGCGCGACGAGCCACACCCCCAGCGCCGCCAACGCCACCATCACGAGCGTGTAGGGCATGCACAGCCACAGCAACCACTTGAACAGAACGAACATCACAGCCTCCTTTCGCGAATGCGGTGCAGCAGCACCGCCAGGCTCACGGCCAAATCCTCCCGCTGCACCAACACCTCGCGCGGCAAATCCAGCCGCGCCGGGGTGAAGTTCCAGATGGCGCGCACGCCGGCGGCCACCATCTGCTCGGCCACGCGCTGGGCGTGCTCCGCCGGCACCGTCAAAATCCCCAACGCCACCCCCAGCCGCATCACCGTCTCGGTGATCGCGCTCACGGGGAAGACCGGCGTGCCCGCCAGCACCAAGTTGCAGCGCTCGGGTGCCGCGTCAAAGGCCGCCACGATGCGCAACCCCTGCCGGCGGAACCCCGGATAGCCCAAGAGTGCCGACCCCAACCGCCCCACCCCGGCCAGCACCGCCGTCATCTCCGCGTCCGCCCCCGTCAGCCGTTCCAGCACCGCGATCAGTTGCGCGATGGGGAAGCCGACACGCGGCGTGCCGCGCACCCCCGTACGCGCCAAATCCTTGCGCACCACCACCGACTCGATGCCCAACGCGGCCGCCAGCGCCGCGCCGGAGGCATAGGCGTTGCCCTCCCGCGCCCACTCGCGCAACACACGCAGGTAAAGCGGGAGCCGTTGCAACGCCTGGGTGCCGAACGCCGCCATCACGCCTCCGACGCAGGAGCCGCGCCGGGCGCGCCCCCCGCATCCGGATTGGTCGCGAACGCCGTCTCCCCCGCAGGCCCCGCCTCCGGGCCGGCTTCCGCCGCGGAACCGGGAGCGGCCTCGGCTCCCGGCTCGGGTTCGGGGAGCGGGCCGTGGATGTCATAGCCGATGAGACGGCAGTCAAGCGGGCCGCTCTTGAAGTTGAGGATGGCCGAGGTGCGCAGGCCGATTTTCAGCGAGAGCGGTTTGCTGGAGGTGATGACCCAAGCCTGCCACCCCGCGGGCACCGTGTGGCGCAACCATTGGCCGATGCCCTCGTAGAGCGGCCCCAGGCTTTCCTCGTCCTCCAGGCGCTCGCCGTAGGGCGGGTTCATGAAGAGGATGCCGGGGGTCTTGGGGAGCGGCGTGTCCGAGTAGTCTTCCGCGAAGAAGCGCACGTTCTGCCCCACGCCGGCGGCGTTGGCGTTGCGCTCGGCGATGTCCACCGCCTTGTCCTCCCAATCCACGCCCACGATCAAAGGCAGGGAAGGGTCGTCGAAGGGGCGCTCGGCGGCCTTGGCCTCGGCGAGCATCTCGCGCCAGATTTCCTTGGGCGTGGCGCCGAAGCGCTTGCGCACGCTGATGCCGGCCCGCTCGCCGGGGATGATGGAGGTCCACCCCTTCAAGTGCATGAAGGCGAAGTCCGCGCGCAGGGTGCCGGGCTGGATGTTGCGGGCCATGAGCGCGGCCTCGATGGCGGGCGTGCCCGACCCGCTGAAGGGCACCGCGAAGGGCACCTTGCCGTCCCACCCCGTGGCCAGGATGCACGCGGCGGCCAAAGCCTCCTGCATCGGCGCCACCCAGCCCTCCTTGCGATAACCGCGCCGCGAGAGCGGCATGCCCGAGGTGTCCAGGTAAATCTTGGCGTGGGTCTTCTGCCAATGGAGGAAGACCGCCGCGCCGGGAAGCCCCTCCTTCAGCCGCGAGCCGAAGGTGCGCTCCATGCGCCGCTTGAGCGTCTGGAAGTCAATCTTGCCCAACGGCAACCAGTCGCCCGACATCAGGTCGTAGCCATCCACCTCGATCTTGAGGGCGACGCGCTCCTGCTCGGGGGGCAACGTGGGCAGCCAATCCTCGATGGCCGCCCGCACCAGGCGCTGGGCCGAGCGCAGGGGGGCGCGGCGGTTGAGCAGTTCCTCGCCCTCGGCCTCCACGCGCACGACCACGGTGTCGCCCACGTTCGGGCGGCGGCCGCACTTGTCGCGCATCCGGTCCACGATGGCGTCCTTCAGGCGCAGGGTGGGCATCCGCGTGTCCGTGACCGTGGGCACGTCTTGCGTGACGTTGTTCACGAGAAAGGATTGGTCCACGTCCAGCACCTGCTCCCACGGCGCCAGATAGGCCAGTCGATAGAGGTCGTTGAGCGTGCGGCAGCGCACATCCTGCACAAAGGGCCACAGCACGCGCTGCGCCGTGCGCAGGCACAGGTTCAGCCGCAGGATGTCGCGGCAGGCATTCTTGGCCCGAATGCCCACCGTCGTCTCGTCGTTGCCCAAAATCTCGTAGCCCAACGCCTCCAGCTCCCGGCGCAGATAGGGCACCACGCCCTTGGCGCAGGTGATGGCGAGCGTCGTCGGGTCCTGCCACACGTTACGCATGCATCGCCTCCGCCAAGGCCCGGCCGAACTCAGAGCACTTCACCTCGCGCGCACCCTCCATCAGCCGCGCGAAGTCATAGGTCACCACCTTGTCGGCAATCACCTTGTCCATCGCCGCGATGATCTTGTCCGCAGCCTCCGTCCAGCCCATGTAGCGCAACATCATCTCGCCCGAGAGGATGAGCGAGCCGGGGTTCACCTTGTCCAGCCCCGCGTACTTCGGCGCCGTGCCGTGCGTGGCCTCGAAGACCGCCACGCCCGTGCTGTAGTTGATGTTCGCGCCCGGCGCGATGCCGATGCCGCCCACGCACGCCGCCAACGCGTCCGACACATAGTCGCCGTTCAGGTTCAGCGTCGCGATCACGTCATACTCCGCCGGCCGCGTCAAGATCTGCTGCAAGAAAGCGTCGCAAATGCAATCCTTCACCACGATCTCCCGCCCCGTGCGCGGGTTCGCGAAGGCGCACCACGGCCCCTCGCCGATGGGCTGCGCGCCATAGTCCCGCCGCGCCAGCGCGTAACCCCAGTCGCGGAACGCCCCCTCCGTGAACTTCTGGATGTTGCCCTTGTGCACCAACGTCACCGACTTGCGGTCGTTCGCGATGGCATACTCGATGGCCGCCCGGATCAGCCGCTCGCTCCCCTCGCGCGACACCGGCTTGATGCCGATCGAACTCGTCCCCGGGAAGCGAATCTTCTTGACGCCCATCTCCTTGACAAGGAAGTCGATCACCTTCCGCGCCTCCGGCGTCCCCTCCATCCACTCGATGCCCGCGTAGATGTCCTCCGTGTTCTCGCGGAAAATCACCATGTCCGTCCGCTCCGGATGCAGCACCGGGCTCGGCACCCCCTTGAACCACCGCACCGGCCGCAGGCAGACATAGAGATCCAGCGCCTGGCGCATCGCCACGTTGATCGATCGGATACCCCCGCCCACCGGCGTCGTCAGCGGCCCCTTGATCGAGACCAGGCAATCCCGGCACGCCTCCAGCGTCTCCTCCGGCAACCACGTGTTCGGCCCATAGACCGCGTTCGCCTTCTCCCCCGCGTAAACCTCCATCCACGCGATTTTGCGGCTGTCGCCATACGCGGCCTTCACCGCCGCGTCCCACACCACCATCGCCGCCGCCGTGATGTCCGGCCCCGTGCCGTCACCCTCCACAAAAGGGACGATTGGGCAATCCGGCACCACCAGCCGCCCATCCGCACCCATCGTGATCTTCTCGCCAAACGCCGGCTCGACAATCTTCGTGTACGCCATCGCAATCACTCCATTGAAAAAAACAAACGCGCATAGTATACCATAAATCGCCATCCCCCCTCACCGCGGATTTTCCCCGCCGGCGGCGTCCTGGGAATAGAGCTCTGTCGAGAACCGCGGCTTGCACGAGCCGGAAACGGGCCGCCGGCGGGCTGCCGCCTGCCAACGCTCCGCAAGAACGCGGCCCCGGGCAGCGGTTCCCCGGCACGCTTGCGTTGCGGCGCCGCCGCGCCTTGCCTTACGGCTCAAGCGGGGCCGGCGGCAGATCGGTCGGCAACCCCACGAGCGCCATGCCGTAACGGTCGGCCAGCCCCACCACGCGCGGGCGGTCGATCATCACCAGGCGATTGGCCTGAAACGCCACCGCCGAGACACCGCACCGGTGGCACAGCCGCACCGTGTGCTCGCCGAAGACCGGGATGTCAAAGCGCATGTCGTGGCCATCCTTGGCCACCTTCACCATCACCGCGCCCTTGCCGCCCACCTTCGCGGCGCGGCGCACCGTCGCGTTCGTCCCCTCAAACGCCTCCACCGCCAGCACCATCCCCTCCTTCACCAAAAGCGTCTGCCCGATGTCCAGCCCGCACACCCCCATCGCCGCGCGGTAGCCAAAGTCGATATCCTGCGCCTCCCGCGCGTCCGGCCCGCGCCGCGTCAGCGTCCCCGCCCCCGGGATATGCGCCCCCATAAAGCACGACGACGGGATCACCCGCACCCCGCGCGCCTCCACCTCGCGAATCATCCGCCCGAAAATCGTGTGCGCGTTCTTCACCGGCAACTCCGCGAGAATCCGCCGCGTCAGCCCGTCGAACCACGTCCGGAACAACGCCGCCGGCGTGATCTGCCCCACCAACATCATGTGCCGCGCCCCGCAACCCTCCAGCCAGCCCAGCGCGCGCTCCAGCTCCCCCACCCCAAAGACAACCGCCTCGTCCGCCTCGCGCAACACGCGCCGCGCCACCATCCCACGCACCCCCGCCACCAACACACGCCGCACCCCCGCCGCGCGCGCACCCCGCACCGCGCACAACGGATAATCCCCGCTTCCCGAGAAGACGACCAAGGCCTCCGGCACCATCGCTCCGCCCCCGTCAATCCTCGAAAATCAGCACCACCTCATTCTCCGCCACGCGATGGTTCTCCCGCGCCAGATACTCCACGTAATACGGCGAACGGTTGAAACGGTCGATTTTCCTCCGCGTCTCCGTCACCTGCTGACGCACCGCGTCCACCTCACCCTGCAGCCGCACGCGCTCCGCGTCGCACTGACGATACGCCCGCATCCGCGGCACAGACTGCACCAACGCGACCGCACCGACCACGACGGCCCCGAGGAAAACAAAGCCAAACACCATCTTCCGCAACAAATCCTGCATTGCCACTCCCTTTGCCCCATAGTATAACCCACCCACTCCCCTCCCGACAAGCCTTTTTTCGGCGCCACCCAAGAAAACGCCCCCCAAAAACACCTCAAAATGACCGCAAGGGGAACAGGGATGGCGGGAGGTCGTCGAAAACGTCGCGGCCGGGGCGTTTCGGGACACGGCGCACCCCATGACGAGACGCGCCGTGTCTCGGGGGGAGATACGGCGCGTCTCGAAAAATGACCCCTTGTATAGATTGAAAAGAGGGATTTGCGGCACCCCCCGACCCCGCCCGTATTCAACAGGTTTTCAACAGATTTGCAAAAGTTATCGACAGGCCAAGCAATGGAATGCGGCGCGACGGGGTCAGGCCAAGAGGATGTCGGCGAGCTCAGGGTCTTTGACGCGGAGTTCGTCGGGGGTGAGGCCGTCGAGTTCGTGGGGGAAGACAATCCAGTCGGCGGTTTCGCGGACGTAGTAATCGGGGCGGAAAGGGACAAGGCTGGCGGTGGGCTTCCAGTAGACGGTGGCGATGCGCGGGTCGGCGTGGGCAAGGCGCGCACGGGCAGCCTCGGCGGTTTTGCCGGTGTCGAAAACGTCGTCCACGACAAGGACGCGTTTGCCGGCGAGCGCGTCAAGGATGGCGTCGGCGCCTTGGAAGACGACGGCGTCGGTGCGCCGGCCGATACCGGCGTAGGAGGCGCATTTGACGATGGCGTGCGGGGTGGCACGCCCCAGGAAGGCGAAGACCTCGCTGACGATGACGCCGGGCTGTGCGCCGCCGCGCCAAAGCGCAAGAATGAGGTCGGGGCGCCACGCGGGGTCGTCGAAGACCATGCGGGCGAGGCGCGCGCAGTCGCGTTGGAAGGCGTCGGCGGAGAGGAAGCGTTTGTTCATCGGTAGGCTCCTTGGACGGCGGCGGCGAGTTCGCGTTCGTTGGCGGCGAAGCGCACGGTGAGGGCGCGCAGGGCGACGGGCAGGGTGATGAGGATGCCGATGCCGAAGGCGAGGGCGCCGGCCCAGGCCAGGAGGCCGAGCGCCACGCAGGCGAAGGCGGTGGCGGGCGCGTCAAGGCAGAGGCGCAGGGCGGCGCGGCAGGCCACGCCGAAGGGCAGGTCGAAGCGGTCGGCGAAGAGAATCGCCAGCCAGGCGAACTGCGCGAGGAGGAGACCTGCGGGGATGCCGAGGACGAGCGTGTGGTGGAAGCCGGGAAGGACGGTGAGCGCCCAGACAACGAGGCCAAGCCAGAAGGCGGTGGCCATGCGGCGCGTGCCTTGCAGGCGTTGGAAGAGGAGGAGGTTGCCGATGACGGGGTTTTGCGCCAGCGGGTCGGCGTCCTTGGGCGCGAGGTGCCAGAGGTAGAGGAGCGCGGCGGGGCCGAGCAGGATGCCGGTGAGCGAGGCCAAAAGGAAGAGCGCGGCCAAGACGGCCTCACCCGCGGGGTTGGCGCGGAAGAAGTCCCAGCCGTTACGAAGCGCTTGTGCGAACATGGGGCCTCACAGTTGCCATTCGAGGTCGTCGTTGCCGACGGGGAGCGTGACGCGGTTGAGGGGGAGGCCGTCGGGGCCGACCTTGTCCTTGGCCGCGGGGGTCTCCTGCGGGGCTTTGCGTTTGGGCTTGGCGGGGGCGGCAGGCTTGTCCGCCGGCTTGGCCGCGGGTTGCGTTTGGGGCTTGGGCGCGGGGTTGGGGTCGGCCGCGGGGACAGGGGCGGGGGCGACTTGCGGCGCGGGGGAGGAAGGCCCGGCCTTGGGCTTTGCCTCGGGGGTGGCGGGGGCGGGCGTGGGTTGGGCTTGGGCGGGGGCGGCCTTGGGGACGGTTTGTTCGGCGCGGGCGCGAGCCTCGGCGAGGCGGACGTCGAGCATCTTCTCGTTCATGGTCATGGTGCGTTGGACAATCCACATGACCATGCCGCAAACCATCGCGACGACGAGGACGATGACGATGGCGATAGTCACGACAAGAGCGGTGTTAGTTTTCGGTTGCTGTTCCATGTGTGGGCCCCTTTGGGTTGCGAAGGCGGAGTTGGCCGCAGGCGGCATCGGCCTGGCGGCCCCGGCTGCGGCGCATGGTGGTGTGGATGCCCGCGCGGAGCAGGGCATCGAGAAAGGCGAGGCAATCGGCGTGCGTGGGCGTCTGCCCCTCGAACTCGGCCACGGGGCTGAGCGGGATGAGGTTCACGCGCGCCTTGCGGCCGCGCAGGAGGCGAATGAGCGCGGCGGCGTGGGCTGGGCGGTCGTTGAGGCCGCGCACGAGGGTGTACTCATAGGTGATGATGCGCCCGGTGGCGGCGGTGTAGGCATCGCACGCGGGCAGGAGGACGCCGAGCGGCCAGCGTTTGTTCACGGGCATCAGACGGTCGCGCAGGGCGTCGTCGGGGGCGTGGAGGGAGACGGAGAGCTCGAACTGGACGCCTTCGCCGGCAAGGCGCTCGATACCGGGGACGACGCCGCAGGTGGAGAGGGTGATGTGGCGGGCGCCGATGTTGAGCCCTTGCTGGCAGTTGAGCACGCGAAGGGCGCGGAGCACGGCATCGTAGTTCATGAAGGGCTCGCCCATGCCCATGACGACGATGTTGTTGGGCACGCGCCCCTGCGCGCGGACGAGCGCCATCACCTCGCCCACGATCTCGCCGGCGGTGAGCGAACGCACGCAGCCGAGTTGGCCGCTGGCGCAGAAGGCGCAGTGCATGGCGCAACCCACCTGCGAGGAGATGCATTGGGTGACGCGGCCGTCGGCGGGGATCCAGACGGTCTCCACGCGTTCGCCGTCGGCCATCTCCAAGAGGTATTTCACCACGCCGTCGCCGCCGGCGGGCGTGCGGGTCACCTCGCGCGGCTGACGCAGGGGCATCTCCGCCGCGAGGCGTTCACGGAGGGCGGGCGGCAGGGTGGTGAGCGCCGCCCAGTCGGCGATGCGGTCGCGGTAGAGCCCCTGGAGGATTTGCTTGGCGCGGAAGGCGGGCAGGCCGGCCGCCTTGCAGAAGGCCGCCCAGTCTTGCGGGAGCATGGCGTAAGCTTCGTCAGGCATCGGCGGGGGGCTCCTCGACGGTTTGGCGGCCTTGGACGGCGCGGCGGAGGGTGAGCGGGTCGGCATAGGCCACGCCGGAGCCGCAGGGCAGCCCAAAGGCCAGGCGTGTCAGGCGGACGTTGGCGTTGCGCAGGCGTTCGGCGATGAAGCCGGCCGTGGCGTCGCCCTCCAAGTCGGTGGAGAGCGCCAAGAGCACCTCGCGCACGGGCTCGGTTTGGACACGACGCAGGAGCGCGGCGATGCGCAGCTCGCCCACGCCCGTCTGCCGGCCGGGGGAAAGTTTGCCCATGAGCGCGTGATAGCGGCCGCGAAAGGCGCCGGCGGCCTCGATGGCGTGGATGTCGGCGGGGTCCTCCACCACGCAGATCAGGCCGTCGTCGCGGTCGGCACGCGTGCAGAGGGCGCAAGGATTGGCATCGTGGGTGGTGAAGGCTCCGCATTTGGAGCAAAGGCAGACGCCTTCGCGGGCCTCTTGCAGGGCGCGCACGAGCGTGTCGAGCAACGTCTCGGGCCGCCGCACGAGGGCGAGCGCGGCGCGCTCGGAGCTGCGCCGCCCGAAGCCCGGGAGACGCGAGAGCGCGTGGATAAGGTTGTCCAGGGGCTCCAGCATGAGTCAGCGGGCGCCGAGGCCGGGGAACTGGCCGTCCTTCATCATCTGCTGCATCAGTTGCTGGGTCTGCTGGCGCACATTGGCGATGGCGGCGTTCAGCACGGTGCGCAGGAGGGTCTCGAAGCGTTCGGTCTTGCCGGCGCGCACCTCGGCCAGGGCCTCCTCGGTGATTTTCAGCTGGGCCACGGAGAAGTCGCCCTTGACGGTCACGGAGATGCCGCCGTTTTGGTGGGTGTGGCTGATTTTCTCGATCTCGGCCTGGATTTTCTTGGCCTCTTTGCGCATTTGGACCGCTTGCTTGACCTGGTCGAACATGCCCATCGTGGGACTCCTTTGCGTTCGTCACACCAGCACCCGACCGCCGAAAAGGCGCAGGGCGTGGTTGAGGATTTCATCAACGTATTGCCCATCCGATGTCTTGAGCGGTTCCGCGGGGATGGGTTGCGCGGGGGGCGTCTCGGCCTCGATCCCCGTCCCGGGTGCCGCGCAAGGCTCGAGCGCATCCTCGCTCTCGTCGTCCTCCGCATCGAGGGCGGCAGGTTCATTGAGGGAGATGGGCACGGCGCGCGGGGCGACGGCGGGACGGGGCGGGTTGGGTTGGCAGGCCGCCGGGGCCGAGGGCGCGGCGGCAGGGGATGTGGGTGCGGTGCGCGGCGGCACCGCGTCGGCGGCGGCCACGCCTTGCGGTGCGGCCGCCGCCAAACGGCGAATCGTTTGATCCCGGAGCGCCGTCAGGCGGCGCAACACTTCATCGAGCGAGACGGTCTTGGCGGCGCGCGCGCAACGGATCAGCGTCATCTCCACGAGCGTGCGCACGGAAAGGGCCGCGCGCAGGCGCGCCTCCATCTCTGAGAGCAAACCGGTGATTTCGACGATGCGTTGCGGCGGGGCCAACTTGGACTGCGCCTCCAGCGCGGCCAGTTGCTCCTCCGTCACGTCCTGGCGGGCCAATTCCGCGCCGGCCTGCTGAAAGACGAGGAGGTTGCGGAAGTGCCAGAGTAGCTCCGCCGTCAGCCGGCGCATATCCTTGCCGGATTCGTCGAGCGCGGCAACCGTGCGGAGGATGCCGGGGATGTCACCTTGCAGGATGCTCCCGGCCAGGTTTTCCAACGCCTCGCGCGAGACAAGGCCGAAGACGGCCAACACGTCGGCCTCGCCCAGGTCGGTGCCCTTGAAGGCGATGAGCTGGTCGAGGGCGGAGAGCGCGTCGCGCAGGCCGCCGTTGGAGCCGCGGGCGATGGCCAGGAGCGCGTCGTCGGTGATGGCGATGGATTCGGCGTTGCAGATGAAGCGGAGGCGGCGGACGATGTCGCCCGTCGAGATTCGGCGCAGGTCGAAGCGTTGGCAGCGGCTGACAATGGTGGGGAGCACCTTGTCACCCTCGGTGGTGGCGAAGATAAACTTCACGTAGGGTGGCGGCTCCTCAAGCGTCTTCAACAAGGCGTTGAAGGCGGCGTTGGAGAGCATGTGCACCTCGTCGAGGATGAAAATCTTGAAGCGGCTGTGGGAGGGCGCGAACTGCACCTGGTCCAGCACGCCGTGGATGTCTTCCACTTTGTTGTTCGAGGCCGCGTCGAGCTCGATCACGTCCATGTCGGCCCCGGCGGCGATGCCCTTGCAGTTGTCGCATTCGCCGCAGGGGTGCGTGGTGGGGCCGTGTTCGCAGTTGAGCGCCATCGCGAGGATACGCGAAAGGGTGGTCTTGCCTATACCGCGCGGCCCGATGAAGAGGTAGGCATGCGCGATGCGATCCTGCTCGATGGCGTTGGCGAGGGTGCGCGTGACGTGGCCTTGCCCCACGACGTCATCGAACGTCTTGGGGCGCCACTTTCGCGCGAGCACTTCGTAGGCCATGTCAGCGGCCCATCAATCCCGCCACGAGGGCGTTGAAGCGCGCGGGGTCGGGCGGGAGCGTACCCTCGGCCAGGCAGGCTTGGCCATAGAGCAGGTCGATGGCGTCGGCGCGGCGCGCCTCGTCCGTTTCCGCGGCCACGGCCTTGACAAGCGCGTGGTTGGGGTTGAGCTCAAGGATGCGTTTCTCCTCGGGCACCGTCTGGCCCATGGCCTCCATCATGCGGCGCATGGCGGGGTTGAGCGCGGCCGGGTCCTGCACCAGGCAACAGGGCGAATCGGTCAGGCGCGTGGTCAGGCACACCTCCTTCACGGACTTCTCCAAATGCTTGGCAAAGGCATCAAGCGTCGGTTTGAGCTCCTTTTCGGCAGTCTCCAAGGTCTTCTTGGCGTCGTCGCCGTCCAGCCCCAAATCGCCCTTGTCGGCGAAGACGATGGGCGTCTTGTCGTACTCATAGAACTCCGGGGCGACAAACTGATCCACCGGCGTGGTCAGGAAGAGCACATCGTAGCCTTTGGCCTTCAGTTGCTCCAGGCAGGGATTTTGGCGCGCGGCCAGCTCCGAGTCGGCCGTGAGCATATAGATGGCCTTCTGCCCCTCGGGCATGGCGTCCTTGTAGGCGCGCAGGCCGATGTACTTGCCATCCTTCAGGTCGCGGAAGCGCACCAGCTCGGTCAGCTTCTCCTTGTTCTCCCAATCGGAATGGTAACCCTCCTTCACGAAGTCGCCCAAAGCCGCCGTGAAAACATCGTAATCCTCCGGCTTCTCCTTGGCCATCTCCGCCAAGGTCTTCAGCACACGGTTGGTCAGATCCGCGCGAATCTTGCGGATGATCGCGTCGTCCTGCAACATCTCGCGCGAAACGTTCAGAGGCAGGTCGCTGCTGTCCACCACGCCCTTCAGAAAGCGCAACCAAGAAGGAATCAGCTCCTCGATCTCGTCGCCGATGAAGACGTTGCGCACGTAGAGCGAGAGCCCATGCTTGTTCCCCGGCATGAGCAGATCCATCCCCACCGACTTCGGGATAAAGAGCAGCGCCCGATATTCCAGCGTGCCCTCCGCCGCGATGTGCAGCACGCGCAACGGCTCGCCCACGCCCCGCAACGTCTGGCGATAGAAAGCCTCGTACTCCTCCGGCTTCACCTCGTTCTTCGGACGTTTCCAGAGCGCCACCATCGTGTTCAGCGGCTTGTCCTCGTCCTTCTTGTCCGCGTCCTTCTTCCCCGCCACCTTCAGGAAAATCGGGTACGCGATGAAGTCCGAGTACCGCCGCACCAAATCGCGCAGCGTCCACTCCTCCGCAAACTGCGTCTGATCCTCGCGCAGGTGCAGCGTGATCGCCGTGCCCGGCTCCGTGCGCGCGCCGTCGTCCATCGTGTATTCGCCGTCGCCCACGCTCATCCAGCGCGCCGCTTTCCGCCCCTCGCCGCGACGCAACGACTCCACCGTCACGCTGTCGGCCACCATGAAGGCCGCGTAAAAACCCACGCCGAACTTACCGATCAGCTCCGGGATATTCGCCTCCTTCCCCTCCCGGAGCGCCTCCGCGAAGGCCTTGGAGCCACTCTTCGCGATCGTCCCGAGCGCCTCCTCCATCTCCTCCGCGCTCATGCCCACGCCATTGTCCACGATTGTCAGCGTGTGCGCCTCAGGATCCGCCTCCAACACAATCTTCCACTCCGGCGCCTCCGGCGCGATCGTCTTGTCCGTCAGCGCCAGATACTTCGCCCGGTCGATCGCGTCGCTCGCGTTCGAAATCAGCTCCCGCAGGAAAATCTCCTTCTTGGAATAGAGCGAATGAATCACCAAATCCAGCATTTGCCGGATCTCCGCCTTGAAAGCGCATGTCTTAGCCATTTGCACGAACCTTTCCTCCCTCTTCTCAAAAGGGAACCATCATTATAACAAACAAACGCACCATGGGCAGTGAACGTCGCGCGGGAAAACAAAAAACGACGGGGACGCGGTGCGCGGTGCGCCACCCGTCCCCGCCGGCCCGATCGGGTCACGCTGCGTGGTTACGGCCAGAGTTTGGCAGGATACTCGCCGGCGGCGACCATCTTCTTGATGGCCTCGACCACCACAGGCTTGTCCTCGCGATAGGTCACGCCAAACCACGTGCTGTCGGTGGGGAGCACCTTCACGGTGGCCTGGCCGGCCTTCACCAATTCGTCCACGTAGAAGGGGATGTACCACTCGGCCTTCAGCTGCCCCTCGTGCTCGTGGAACCACTGGGCGAACCGCGCCTCCATGCCATCGAAGAGGGCGGGCGTGAACCCCCAGAGATTGAGGGAAACGCGGCAATCGCCCTGCAACGGCACAGGCTTGGCGGGGTCTTCCTCGTTCTGGATGGCGCCATCGGGCTTACGGGCGATCTTCGTCATCTCCGTCACGCCCAAGAGCATCCCCTCGGGCGAAACCTCGCAGATGCCGCGCGCCACCGAGCCGTTGTCCGAAAGCGTCTGATCCAGACGGTAACCCACCATCGCGAACTGCTTCGGCGTCGCCGCGGTGTCCACCTCGCCCAAGAATTGCGCCAGGCGGCGGAAGGCATCCGCGCCATAGAAGTCGTCCGCGTTGATGGCCGCGAAGGGCGCGTCGATCACCTTGCGCGCCGAGCGGATGGCGTGCGCCGTGCCCCACGGCTTCTCGCGCCCCTCCGGGAACGCGCACCCCTCCGGGAGATCCAGCGGGTCTTGGAAGGCCAGCTCGATCTTGATCTTCCCCTCGTACTTCGCGACAATCTTTTCGCGGAAGGCTTCCTCGAAGTCGTGGCGAATAATAAAGACCACCTTGTCGAACCCCGCGCGGATGGCGTCATAGATGGAGTAATCCATGATCGTCTCTCCGCTCGGCCCGACCGAGTCAATCTGCTTGAGCCCGCCGTAACGGCTGCCCATGCCCGCGGCCAAAATCAAAAGCGTCGGTTTCTTGTTCATACGACAATCCTTCATCGTTTGTTCAGCAACGCCATAGAGTATAGCGCACTCCCGCCCGCCGCGCAACCTACCGCCGCAATCAACGAACCCGACGGCGCAGGCAAAGCCCCGCCGCGCCCAACGCCAGCAACGCCAAGGCCGCGGGTTCCGGGATGGCACGCGTCACGGAGAACACCTCGTCCTGACCCATCGCATACCCATCGTTCACGGAATTGAGATAAACGCTGCCCCCGGACTGCCCTCCCACGACCATCTGCCGCAGGGAATCCTCGCCGTAATCCATGGCGACCGAGGCCAACAACCGGTCGTTCACATAAGAGGACAACACGTTTGCCTCGGCATCATACTCGAAGACAAAGGTATAGGTCTCCCCCGCCTTGGCCAAGATGTTCCCGACACCGTTGTTCTGCACGTACGTCCCATTCTGATAGGCATTCCCTTCGAGGAAGGTAAAGTGCCCGACATCGGTGCTTCCATCACCACCAACCAACAGAATGGCCGCACGTTGCGCAAACGAATCCACTCCCATCGCGAACCCCAACGCCACGCCGAATGCCTCAAAACTATTCTTGATTTCGGGACCAAGCGTGATGGATGTCTTGAGCGCGAAGGACTGCCCACCCTGCCCAAGCACAGGCATGGTGTTGTTGTAGCGAATATCGCCGCTCGTGATCATATTCGGTGGCGTTTGCCAATCCGTCCAATCCGAGGGTGCCGCAAAGGCCCCGCCCGTCACCAAAACCACGGCAAACGCAAACACTGCCAAACATTTCATTGTCGTCCTTTCCTTTCTGTCATACGCACAGATGAAACAAGCGTGTGGCCATGTTAGCATACCCATCTATCGCAGTCATCCGCGAAGCGCGGCGCGTCGTGTGATGCATAGCGTTGTATGCGGAATGCCGACGATGGGCACAAAAAAGTCCCCGGGCCGGGAGGCTCGGGGACTTTCTGCGTACCGTCGGGTTTAGCCCAGGACGATGTGGGCGCCTTGGGAGGGCTTGATGAGCGAGCAGGTGGGCTCGTCGCCGAACTTGGCCTTGTAGGCGGCGGTGATGGCGGCCGCGATCTTGTCGGCGGCGGTGGGGTCGACCAAGAGGCAGCAGCTGCCGCCGAACCCGCCGCCGGAGAGGCGGGCGCCGTAGACTTCGGGAATCGTCTTGGCGGTGTCGACGATGAGGTCGAGTTCCTCGCAGGAGTTCTCGAACCAGTGGCGACTGGACTCGTGGGAGTCGAACATCAGCGCGCCGAAGTCCTTGACATCGCCCTTCTCGAGGAGTTCGGTGCCTTGGAGGACGCGCTCGTCTTCGCCGATGGGATGGACGGCGCGCTTGGCGGTGGTCTCGTCAAGGCCGTCGCGGTAGAGCACCCATTCGGCCATCGTCACGTCGCGCAGGTGGGTGACGTGCTTGCGGAGCACCTTGGCGAAGTACGCGGCGGCGTCCTCGCAGGCTTTGCGGCGGGAGGCGTAGGCGCCATCGACAAGGGCGTGCTTGGCGTTGGACTTGACCATCATGAAGGAGACGGTGGGGCCCATGGGCACGGTCTCGAAGACGTTTGTGCGGAAGTCGCTCTTGACGAGGCCGCCTTCTTGGCCGTACATGGAGGAGGCTTGGTCGAGGAGCCCGCAGGGGCAACCGGCGAAGGTGTGCTCGGCCTTCTGGCCAATCTTGGCGAGGGTGGTCTTGTCCTTCTCGATGCCGTAGAGTTTGGCGAGGGCCAGGACGGTGCACATCTCGAGGGCGGCGGAGGAGGAGAGGCCGGCGCCGAGGGGGATGTTGCCCAGGAACATGGCCTTCCAGCCGTGGGGGGCGGCGGCGGGGTTGCCGTCGAAGAGCCAATTGAAGGTGCCGTTCACATAGTTCTGCCAAGTCATCTCCTTGGCGGGGGCGCAGGTGGCGGTGGTGAACGTGGCGGTCTCCATGAGGTCGGCGGCGGTGAGCTCGCACGTGGCGTCGTCCGAGGGGATCACGGCAAAGAAGGTGCCTTTGTCGATGGCCGCGGAGAAGACGTAGCCTTCGTTGTAGTCGGTGTGGTTGCCGAGCACCTCGATGCGGCCGGGCGCGTAGGCGACAATCTGGGGCTTGCGGCCATACTTGGCCTCGAACTTGGCAACGAGCTCGTCGTAAACTTCCTGATTCTGCATGTCAAGGGTCTTTCTTGGATTTTCGTGTTGGGGGGAGGATTACTTCACCTTCTCTTCAATGCCCGCCTCGGGCTTGGAGAAGCAGACGGAGTAGAGGAACATGTAGGCCAGCATGACGCCGGGGACGATGTAGGAGAACATATACCCGACCGTGTCGGCGAGGTAACTCTGAAGCAACGGGAAGAGGCCGCCGCCGACAACCATCGTCATGAAGAGGCCGGAGGCCGCGGCGGTGTACTTGCCGAGCTTTTCGGTGGCGAGGTTGAAGGTGGAGGGCCACATGATCGAGGTGCAGAGGCCGCAGAGCGCAAGCAACAGGCCGGTGAGCGGCACCTCCACCATCATGAAGCCCTTGCCGGTGAAGACGGGCATCGCGGCCATGACGTTGGTAACCAACGTGCCGACAACGATGAGGACGATGGCCGTGGCGGTGGTCACGGTCATCAAAACGCGGGAGGAGACCTTGCCACCGATGATGGCACCGATGATGCGCCCCACAAGCATCAGGAACCAGTAAGTGCCGGCCACGGCGCCGCCGATGGCCGCGGCGTTCTTGGCCAGGTCGGCGTTGCCGCTGGTCGCCAACGGGCCGGCCGGGTCGGCGAGCCAGAAGTTGAGGGTGGCGGGAATGCCGATCTCAACGCCCATGTAGGCGAAGATGGCCACCACGCCCAAGAGGCAGTGGCGGAAACGCAACGGCGCAAAGACGGGGATATGCTCGGTGGTGACCGCCTGCTCGGGATCCTTGATGGCGATCATCGAGAGAATCACCAACGCGGCGGCGAAGACGGCCATGGCGATGTACATCACCGGGTTGAGCTGCGCCAGGCTGGTGGACTTGGTGACCTCGCCGATGAGCACGCCCACGAAAATCGGCGTGAGGGTGCCGGCCAGCGAGTTGAAGGTCATCCCCGTCATGTTCAGCTGGTTGCCGCGCTTGCCGCCGCCGCCCAAGAGGTTGAGCATGGGGTTCACCACCATGTTCAGCAGGCAGACGGAGATGCCGCCGATGAAGGCGCCCAACAGATAGACGCAGAAAGGCGTGATCATCGAGGTCGCGGTGCCGGGGACCTTCCCGGAGATGAACTGGATGGCAATGCCCACGAAGCCGGCGGCGATACCCACCAGCGCCGTCTTCTTGTAGCCGATCCGCCCCAGCATCTTGCCGCCGGGGATGCCCATGAAGAAATAGGCCAGGAAGTTCATCATGTTGCCCATCATGCCCAGCGAGGTCGAGCCATCGATGCCGGGTTGATACTTCCAGACGTTGCCCATGGGCGCGGCAAGGTTCGTGACGAACGAGATCATGCCGCAGAGGAACATCATCGTGATGACGGCGACCCAATTGGTGCCGGTCTTTGTTTCGGTGCTCATTGTGGAACGCTCCATTGGGATGGGGAGGGAATGATTGGCTCAGCGCTTGGGAAAGCGGAACTCGGTGACGGACTGCATCACTTCGCCGGGGCGGAGGATGACGGAGGGGAAGTCGGGGTGGTTCACGCTGTCGGCGAAATGCTGGGTCTCGAGCGCGACGCCGCCTTCGGGGCCGGTGGGGCCCTCGGGGGTGGCAAGCCCCTCGGGAATATAAAAGCCGGTGTAAACCTGCATGCCGGGCTGGTCGGTCCAGACCTCCAGCGCCAGGCCGTCGGGCGAGGTCAGCGTGGCGGCGTGGCCGAGTTGGCCGGGCGCGTGGTCAAGCACAAAGTTGTGGTCATAGCCCGCGCCATAGCGGATCTGGTCGTTGTCGGCGCGGATACGCTCGCCCAACGTGTGAGGCGTGGTGAAGTCAAAGGGCGTGCCGGCGACGGGGGCAAGTTCGCCCGTCGGGATAAGGCCGGCGTTCACGGGCGTGTAGCGCGTGGCAAAGACCTGGAGCGTGTGGTCGAGGATGTTGCCCTTCGCGCACCCCTTGAGGTTCCAATAGGCGTGCTGGGTCATCGCCACGGGGGTCGGCGCATCGCACGTGACATGATAGACAATGCGCCACGTATTCTCGGGGGTCAGCACATAGAGCACCTCGGCATGGACCGCGCCGGGATAGCCCTGGTCGCCGTCGGGCGAATCCAGCTCCAAGTGGAGGCACGCATCGTCCGGGCCATAAAAGCCCTTGTCGCGCGCCCACTCCGGCACCAACGTCTCCGTGCCCTTGAAGAAGGCGCGGCACTTCCACACCCGCGCGTTGAAGCCCTCCTCGCCGCCGTGAAGGGCACAGGGGATGCCACCCGGGGCGTTGTTCGTGGCAAGCGTGTAATCCTTGCCCCCCAGCGAGAACTTGCCAAAGGCAATGCGGTTGGCCACGCGCCCGATAAGCTGCCCGTAGTAAGGCTCCTTGACCCAGCCTTCCAACGTGTCCGGCCCGACGATGACATCGCGCGGCTCCCCATCCGGCCCCGGCACCGTGAAGCGCCGCACCGTGCCGCCGTATTCCAACACCTGGAGCTCGGCGCCCAAGCCATTCTTCAAGGTGTAACTCAACACCACCGTGCCATCCGGCAACTTGCCGAACTGCTCCACTTCCACGATGGGATCCGGGCCCGCAGGCTGCTTCGCGATATCCGTCATGCTCTCGTTCTCCGTCATGTGCTCAATGCTCACGTTGCGCGTCCATGCCAACGTTGATGGTATGATACTCCCCAACGCCCCACAAATGCAAGCAAAAAAGTGCCTCGCCCCACAAAAAACACCCACGCGCCACCCATGCGGCCAACGCACCCGCGCCCCACGCGGCCGCCCCGGCCCGTGCGGCCTTCCGCCTGCCCTATGGGCCAACCGTCGCCGCCACCCTCCGCCACCCCGCAGGGGCGTCCCGTTCCATGTTTTTCCGTTCGCCGCCCGGCGGTTTGCTATAATCACGGCGCTTCCGTGATTTCCGCCGAAAGGAACCCCCCATGCATTGCACCCGCCGCGACTTCCTTGCCACGTTCGCCGCCGGCCTGGCCGCGCCCGCGCTCCCCGCCGCGCCCGCCGGCCGCCCCAACATCCTCTTCCTCCTCACCGACGACCAAACCTTCGACTCCATCCACGCCCTCGGCAACGCCCACATCCGCACCCCAAACATTGACCGCCTCGTCGCCCGCGGCACCGCCTTCACCAACTGCTACAACCCCGGCGGCTGGCACGGCGCCATCTGCGTCGCCAGCCGCACCATGCTCAACACCGGCCGCTTCCTCTGGCAAGCCCGCCCCCTCGAAAAAGACCGCGCCGCCATCGAGGCCGCCCCCCTCTGGCCCCGCATCTGGCGCCAAGGCGGCTACGCCACCTACCTCACCGGCAAATGGCACGTCAACGCCGACCCCAAAACGCTTTTCGACCGCGCCGACCATGTCCGCCCCGGCATGCCCCCCACCTGCGAGGCCGCCTACCTTCGCCCCAAAGACGGCCAACCCGACCCGTGGGACCCCGCCGACACCACCCGCCCCGGCCACTGGACCGGCGGCAAACACTGGGCCGCCGTCACCGCCGACGATGCCATCGCCTACCTCCGCGCCTCCGCCAAAACAGACAAACCCTTCTTCGCCTACGTCGCCTTCAACGCCCCGCACGACCCCCGCCAGGCCCCCGCCGAATACCAAGCCCTCTACCCACCCGACAAAATCCCGCTCCCCGACAACTTCCTCCCCGCCTACCCGGGCGCCGCCGCCCTCGGATCCCCCGCCACCCTCCGCGACGAACGCCTCGCCCCCACCCCGCGAACCCCGCGCGCCATCCAAACCCACCGCTCCGAATATTACGCCATCATCACCTATCTCGATGACCAAATCGGCCGTATCCTCGCCACCCTCGACCAAACCGGCCTCGCCGAAAACACCCTCGTCGCACTCGCCTCCGACAACGGCCTCGCCGTCGGCCAACACGGCTTCATGGGCAAACAGAACCCCTTCGAGCACAGCATCAAAGTCCCTCTCGTCCTCGCCGGCCCCGGCATCCCCCGGGGCCACACCCGCCACGCGCTCGTCTACCTCCAAGACCTCCGCCCCACCCTCCTCGAGCTCGCCGGCCTCCACGATGCCCCCGGCACCGCCTTCCGCTCCTTCGCCCCCCTCCTCGACCCCACCGTCCCCCCGGACACCCCCCACCGCACCATCCTCCACACCGCCTACCGCACCCACTGGCGCACCCTCCGCCAGGGCGACTGGAAACTCATCCTCACCGCCCAAGGCAAAAACAAACCCATGCTGCCCCGCCTCCACAACCTCCGCGACGACCCCAACGAACGCCACGACCTTGCCCAAGACCCCGCCCACGCCCAACGCCTCGCCTCCCTCCAAGCCGCCCTCCAAACCGAAATGCAACGCGCCGGCGACCCTCTCGCGCGCCCCAGGCCCCACGTCAGGCATACACAACCCACTCGTCCGGCAGAAGACTCTGCCGCGCGACGAATGGCGTAACGCGTCATCCGTCCGTGAAAGGTCGCGGGCGCGAGCCGACGCGCGGCCTGCGGCAGAGCGCGCTTGGTGGACGCGGGTTTTCAACAGGCGGGTACCTTTTGGGACGCGGCGTATCCCCGGGCGAGATGCGCCGTGTCTCGACCCGAGGTACGGCGCATCTCGGAAAATGACCCCGCTCCCTGATTGAAAAAGTGCTTCCGCGCCCTCTCCGGCCCCGCCCGCGTTCAACAGGTTTTCAACAGATTTGCAAAAGTTATCGACAGGGCGACGGAAGCACAAAAAAAACCGCGGATGGCACGCCCTGTCCGCTTTTCCCGCCGCCGTTCGCCATATGCTATACTTCCCCCGTCTTGCTCCCACGTCTCGCGAAAGGACTGTCATGGATTTTTACGATGTACTCGACGCCCGGCGCACCATCCGCGACTTTGCGCCGACCCCGGTGCCCGATGACACGTTGCGCCGGATTTTGGCGGCGGCCTTCAAGGCACCCACGAATGACCATTTGCGCCAACTCGAGTTCGTCGTTGTGCGCGACCGCGCGACCATCCTGACGCTTACCGACACCGTCGCGGCGAACACCGGCGCCATCCAAGAGCCCTTCCTGCAAGCCGCCGCGCCGACGATGGATCGCGACGAGCGCGCGATGTTCCTCGATGCGCTGCCAAAACAGCAACGCATGCTCGCGCAGAGCGCGTGCCTGACGCTCCCCTTTTTCAGGCAAATCGGCTGCCCGCTGTGCCAACCCGGCGAACAGTCTGGCTTGAACTACTTTGCCTCCGCGTGGTGCGCGCTTGAAAACATCTTTCTGGCCGCCGCCAACGAGGGCCTCGCCTGCGCCTTCCGCATCCCGATCGCCGACGAAGCCGCTCGCGTCAAACGGTTGGTTGGCGCACCGGGGGATTACGAATTGGCCTGCTTCCTCGCAATCGGTTATCCCTCGCCGGACGCAACCCGCCCGCGCCAGCGCCCGCTCGACCCCGCGGCCCACATCCACGCCGGCACCTGGGGCACGTCGGGCGTCTAAGGGCTCAGCCGCCGAGCCCACCCCGCGAACGAGCGGCACACCGCCGCGCGGCGCAAAGGCCAAAAAGGAGACCGGCGAGCCAGCCGCCGAGGTGTGCGCCGTAGGCGGTGACGCCGGGCCAAAGCCAAGCCTCGGACACCGAGAAGAGCGCGAAGAGCGGCAGGAGCCAGATGGCGCGCATGGGGACGGGGATCGCCACGACCCAGAGCGTCACGCGCGCCCGCGGCGCCAAGGTGGTGGCGGCGCCCAGGCAGGCGGCCACGCAGGCCGAGGCGCCCACGCAGGCCATCGCGGCCGGGAGGCGCGGGTCCAGCAGCACCGTCAGCAGAAAGCCGCACGCGCCGGCGGCCGCGCCCAACGCGAAGAGCCAGACCAGGCGCCGCGCGCCCAACACCGCCTCCAGCGCCGCGCCCGTGAGGGCAAGCCCAAAGAGATTGGCCAGCAAGTGCGCCCAGCCGCCGTGCACGAACGCGTAGGTGAGCGGCTGCCACACCGCCCCCGCGTGAAGCGTCCAGGCCTGAAGCGCCCACGTCTCGCGGAAGACGTCCGCAAGCAAAACGCCTTCCTGCCCGGGCAGGGCGGGAAGGCGCTCAAGGTAAAGTCGCAACAACCAAACAAAGACGCACGCGGCGCAAAGGCACCGCGTGGCAATCGCCGGGCGTCGCGCGCTTAGAACCACCGGTCGGGATTGATGTAGACCCGGAGCAAATCCCACTCCAGATAGAGCAACACCGTGGTCACGGCCGCCAACAGGAAGGCGACGATCGCGCACGCGCCACCAATCCAATCGGGTTTGGCGACGTGGGGCTTGGCGGCCGCCTCCTCGGCGGGGTTGCGCAAACGCGCGGCAATGAAGGGTTTCTCGGCCATTTTTCGGACTCCTTGCGGTTACGTGGATAGTATAGGCGATTTCCCCGAGGAAGGGAAGGGCTTTTTTCACTTATCGATGTGATATAATGGGAGGCATGGCGAAGGAAAGTGATGGTTTGACCCCGATGATGCGGCAGTATCGCCGCACCAAGGAGGAGTTGGACGCGGACACCATCCTCTTTTTCAGGATGGGGGATTTTTACGAGATGTTCTTTGAGGACGCGCATCGCGCGGCCCCCATTTTGGGCGTGGCCGTCACCAAGCGCGCGGGCGTGCCGATGTGCGGGGTGCCTTACCACGCGCTGGACAGTTACCTGGCCAAGGTAATCCGGGCGGGGCTGCGCGCGGCGGTCTGCGAGCAGGCGGAGGACCCGAAGACGGCAAAGGGGCTGGTGCGGCGGGAGATCACGCGGATCGTCTCGCCGGGGTCGCTGACTGAGGATGCGCTGTTGGAGGCGGGGGCCTCGAACTTTCTGGCGGCGGTGTGCGCGGGGAAGGCAGGCTACGGCGTGGCCGCGCTGGAGCTGTCGACGGGGCGGCTGACGGTGGAGGAGGCCGCGGACGGGGCGGCGTTGGTGGAGGCGTTGCGGCGGATCGCGCCCAGCGAGACGCTGGTGGCGGAGGAGCAGCGCGAGCGCTTGGCGCCGGCGCTGACGCCCGCGGTGGCGGGGAAGACGACGGAGACGGAGGGGTGGCGCTTCATGGTCGACCAGGCCGAGGAGACGTTGCGCCGCCATTTCGGGGTCCATTCGCTGGAAGGTTTTTGCGGGCAGGGACCGTTGCCGCTGTGGGTGCGGGCGGCGGGAGCGTTGTTGCACTACGCGCGCCATGAGTTGCGGCGCGACCTGTCGCACGTGCGGGGGCTGGAGGTGCGGCAGGGCGGGGAGTTCCTGACGTTGGACGCATGCACGTGCCGCAATCTGGATTTGTTGCCCGTGCCGGGGGGGCGACCGGAGCCGGAGACGTTGCTGGGCGTGCTGGACGGCACGCGCACGCCGATGGGCAAGCGGTTGCTGCGGCTGTGGATCCGCTCGCCCTTGCGCCGCGTGGAGGCCATCCGTGCGCGGCAGGACGCCGTGGAGGAATTGCAGGCCGACCGGCGGCGCTTGGCGGATTTGCGTGCGGCGTTGGGCGAAACGCGCGATTTGGAGCGTACGATGACGCGGCTCTCGGGCGGGTCGGGCAACGGGCGCGATTTGCGTGCGCTGGCTGATTCGCTCGGGCAGGTGCCGACCTTGCGCAATCTGCTCGGCACGGCCCAATGCGCCCGCTTGGGGCAACTGCGCACGGCGCTGCGCGATTTGCCGGAGCTGACAGACGAACTGCGCCGCGCCTTGGCCGACGAGCAGCCCCAGACCGTCCGGGAGGGTGGCATGATCCGCCCGGGCTACGATGCGGCGCTCGACGATTTCCACGCGGCCGCGCAGGACGGCCACGCTTGGGTGGCCCGCTATCAGGCCGAACAACAGGAGCGCACGGGCATCCGTACCCTGCGCGTGCGCCGCAACAATGTCTTCGGCTTCTACATTGAGGTCTCCCGCGCCCAGCTGGCGCTTGTGCCGGCCGATTACGAACGCCGCCAGACCGTCGTCAACGCCGAGCGGTTCGTCACGCCCGAGCTCAAGGAATACGAAAGCAAGATCGTGGGCGCGCAGGACAAGGCGGACGCGTTGGAATACGAGATTTTCCAGCGGTTGCGCGGGCTGGCGGTGGCGCAACTGCCGGCCATCCAGGCGATTGCCGCGGCCATCGCCGAACTCGACGTGTTGCAGGGCTTTGCCGACCGCGGGCTGGCGCTGGGTTATCGGCGGCCGACGGTGGTCGACTCGCTCGACCTGGTCATCCGCGAGGGACGGCACCCCATCGTGGAGTTGCAGCCGGGGGCCGAGCGGTTCGTGCCCAACGATGCGCACCTCAACGGCGACAGCCGCCAATTCATCCTCATCACCGGCCCCAACATGGCCGGCAAATCCACCTACATCCGCCAAGTGGCCATCCTCTCGGTGATGGCGCACATGGGTGCGCCCGTGCCGGCCGACGAGATGAAAATCGGCGTGATGGACCGTATTTTCACCCGCGTGGGGGCGGGCGACGACCTGGCGCGCGGCCGCTCCACCTTCATGGTCGAAATGCAGGAGACGGCCAACATCCTGAACAACGCCACCCCGCGCTCGCTCATCGTGCTCGACGAGATTGGCCGCGGCACCTCCACCTTCGACGGCATCTCCATCGCCTGGAGCGTGGTGGAATATCTCCACAACACGCCCGAGCGCAAGGCGCGCACACTCTTCGCCACGCACTACCACGAGCTCACCGAGCTGGCCGCCGCCCTGCCCGGCGTGCGTAACTACACCGTCCAGGTCCGCGAGCAAGGCGACACCATTGTCTTCCTCCGCCGCATCGTCCCCGGCGCCGCCGACAAGAGTTACGGCATCCACGTGGCGCGCCTGGCCGGCCTGCCCGCGCCCGTCATCGACCGCGCCCAGGCCATCCTCGCCGGGCTCGAGGGGCAGAAGCCCCCCACCCCGGAGCCGCCCAAACGCCGCCGCATCGTCGCCGATGCCGACGACCTCCAACTCTCGCTCTTCGATTGACCCCATGGCGGAACGGCGGCGGACAGACGGCGC
The DNA here is from genome assembly GCA_949289005.1 of uncultured Lentisphaeraceae bacterium. Taxonomy (GTDB): domain Bacteria; phylum Verrucomicrobiota; class Kiritimatiellia; order RFP12; family DVOR01; genus Spyradenecus. The sequence goes on along the minus strand of CASEMQ010000034.1, from coordinate 41,322 downwards.
GCGCAGCGCGGCAAACGGGCCCGGCAGACGGCGAAAGCCCCACGCGGCCACGACCGCTGAGGCGGAAGACGCGCCCAAACCCAAAGGCGCCCCCAAGGCCAAAGGCTCGGCGCGGGCAGGCAACAAGGCGAAGCCCGCGAGCAGGGGTGGCGGCTGGTGGTTCGCCCTGGCCGGGCTGACGGTCGGCGCGGGGGCTTTTCCCGTGGCGGCGGCACGGCTGGTGAACGACGAGACGGTGACGGGCGCCTTCTTCGCGCCGTTGGCAGTGTGGGCGGGCGTGTGGGCGTTGGCGTGGCGATGGAGCCGCCCCGGAGTCTTCGCGGGGGATCGCGGCTTCGTGGCGCTGACGACATTGCTCCTGGGGCTGGGCATCGTGGTGCAGTTGCGGTTGGGAACGTGGGAGGAATCGTGGACGGCGTGGCGGGCCTACGCGCCGCTGTTGCTTGGCGCGGGGTGCTTCCTGCTCGGAGTGCGAGCGCTGTCGGCGGGGGTGTTGGCGCGGGCGTTGCCGCGCGTGTGCTGGCTGGCGTGGCTGGGGGCGTTGGGGACGCTCGGGGCGTTGGTGGCCTTTGGGCGGAGTTACCGCGGGGGAACGTTCCTGCCGGGGCAAATCAACCCGACGGAGCTGACAAAACTCTTCATGGTCTGCTTCACGGCCGGGTGGTTGCCGCGCCACCGCGAGGCGTTGTCGCGGACGCTATGCGGGGTGCCGTGCCCGCCGCCGGGCGTGGCGGCGGCGGTGGCCTGCGCGTGGGGCGCGGCGGTGCTCGGTGCGGTGGCGGTGCGCGATTTGGGTCTGGCGCTGATTTTGTGCCTGACACTGGTGTTGATGCTGACGGCGCTGACGCGCCGGACAGGGTGGCTGGCGCTGGGCGTGGCAGCGGCCGCGGCGGCGGGATGGGCCGTGCGCCTGGTCTCGGCGCACACACGGGCGCGCTTCGAGGTCTGGCTCGACCCCTTCGCAGACCCGCTCGGCAAGGGGTGGCAAATCGGCCAGAGCCTCTGCGCGCAGTACGCGGGCGGGCTGTGGGGAACGGGGCTGGGCGAGGGTACGCCGGGCGCCGTGCCCATCGTCTCCAGCGACTTTGTCTACGCCGCCGTGGCCGAGGAATGGGGGCTCGTGGGGTGCGCGTTGCTCTTGGTGCTCTTCTGGCTGTGGCTCGTGCGGCTGATTCGCGCCTCGGCCGCGCAACAGGAGCCCACGCTGTCGCTCCTGGGCGCCGGCATCGCCGCCGCGCTCGGCGTGCAAATCCTCCTCAACGTCGGCGGCGTGACCAAGGCGCTCCCGATGACGGGCATCACACTCCCATTCTTCTCGCAGGGAGGCTTCTCGCTAATGACGACCCTTGCACTCTGCGGCCTCGCCGTGGCCGCGACCAAACCCCATTGAGCCGGGCTGCGGCACACACGTGCCATGCCCTGCGTACTCCCGTAGTGAGGGGCTTTTTTCGCGCTTTTTTCGTCCGCGCCGCGGAGGTGGACATGTTATAGTCAAGGTGTGATCGCGGGCGCTCCGCGGGCACCGAGCGAAAGGACCCCCCGATGAAACGAACCCTTTTTGTCGCGATGGCCGCGTTGGGCGCGGCCGGCGGACTGTTGGCGCAGGATTGCGGGCCGGATGCCTATCGGCACCTGCAGGATTGGGAAAACCCTTATGTCACGCAAATCAACCGCCTGCCCGCGCGCGCGGTGCTGACGCCCTTCGACACGGCGGGCGAGGCGTTGCGCAACGCGGCGCTGGAAATCGGCCGCGCGGCCTCGCCGCACATCCTTATGCTCGACGGCACGTGGAAGTTCGGCTGGGCCAAGCGCCCGGAGGAGCGCGCCAAGGACTTCTGGAAGCCGGGGTTCGACGTCTCGGGATGGTCGGACATCCTGGTACCGGGGTGCTGGCAGTTGCAGGGCGCCTATGACCCGCCCCTCTACACCAACGCCAACTACCCGCACGTGACGCAGCCGCCCTTTATCATGCCCGAGCCGCCCAAGGACTTCACGGCCTACGTCTATCGCAACCCGGTGGGCAGCTACCGGCGCGATTTCGAGTTGCCCGCGGCATGGCAGGGGCGGCGCATCGTGCTGCACTTCGACGGCGTGGGCGCGGCCGCCTACGTCTGGGTGAACGGCCAGAAAATCGGCTACACGGAAGACTCCAAGCTGCCGGCGGAGTTCGACGTCACCCAGGCCGTCAAGCCCGGCACGAACACGCTGGCGGTGGAGGTCTACCGTTGGAGCGACGGCTCCTATCTGGAGGACCAGGACTTCTGGCGCCTGAGCGGCATCCACCGCTCCGTCTGGCTCGTGGCCGAGCAGCCCGCCGGCCTGCGCGACTACGTGGCCACGACGACGCTCGCGGGGGCGGACGGCACGCTGACCGTCAAACCTACGGTTGCCGGCGAGGCCAAGGTGACCATGAGCCTCTACGACGGCGACAAAAAGGTGGGTGACCTGGCCAACGGCAAGATTACCGTCAAAGACGTGAAACCGTGGACCGCCGAGACGCCCCACCTCTACACGCTCCTTTTCGCCGTGGAGGTGGGCGGCAAGACGGACTACGTCGCCCGGCCCGTCGGCTTCCGCGAGGTGGCCGTCAAGGATGGGCTCCTGAAAGTGAACGGCAAGCGTGTGGTGCTCAAGGGCGTCAACCGCCATGAGGTGGAGCCAGACGGCGGCTACGTCGTCTCGCGCGAGGACATGGTGGCCGACATCCGCGAGATGAAGGCTATGAACATCAACGCCGTGCGCACCTGCCATTATCCCAACGCAACCGATTGGTATGACCTCTGCGACAAGTATGGCCTCTATCTGGTGGACGAGGCGAACATCGAAGCGCACGGCGCCGACCGCATCGGCGGGCTCGGCAACCGCCCCGACTTCCTCCCCGCCATGCTCGAGCGCAACGAGCGCATGATCCTGCGCGACCGTAACCACCCCTCCGTCATTGTCTGGTCGATGGGCAACGAGACCGGCTGGGACGGCGCGTGCGAGAACTTCGCCCTCATCTACGCCAACAACAAGCGCCTCGACCCCACCCGCCCCGTACAATACGAGCGCACCGGCCGGCGCTTCACCGACATCGTCTGCCCCATGTACATCTGGCCGCACCAAACCGAGCAGTACGCCAAAAGCAACCCCAAGATGCCCCTCATCCCCTGTGAATACGCCCATGCGATGGGCAACTCCACCGGCGACCTCCGCGCCTACTGGGATCTCATCCGCACGTATCCCTGCCTCCAGGGCGGCTTCATCTGGGACTGGCGCGACCAAGCGCAGTGGAAGGACCGCCCAGACGGCAAAGGCAAGTTCCTGGCCTACGGCGGCGATTACGGCGACAAACCCAACGACGACAACTTCTGTTGCAACGGACTCCTCGCCGCCGACCGCCAATGGCACCCCGGCGCCTACGATGTCCGCACCGTCTACCAGAACGTCCACTTCAAGAATCTCGACTGGGCCAAGGGCACCGTCGCCGCCACTAGCGAATTCGTCTTCCGCGACACCGCCGGCATGACCGGCACCTGGGAACTCGTCGGCCCCGCCGGCATCCTCGCCCAAGGCCCGCTCGACGCCACCCTTGCCGCCATCGCCCCCGGCGCCTCCGCCACCGTCGCCCTGACGGGCTGGGACGCCACCAAAGCCGAGGGCCCCGGCGAACGCTTCGTCACCCTCCGCGTCTTCGACACGCCCGCGCCCGTCGCCAAGCCCGTGCAGGTAGCCGACGCGCAGTTCGCCAAAGGCGACAAGCCCCAAGCGCTCCCCATCGCCACCGACCGAATGCTCCACCGCTGGCAGATCGCCGAGGCCGATGGCACCGTCACCCTCACCGCCCCCGGCGCCAAGGCCGTCTTCAACAAGGCCTCCGGCCTGCTGACCTCCCTCGACCTCGGCGGCAAGCCTGTCATCGTCCAACCCCTGCGCCCGAACTTCTGGCGCCCGCCCACCGACAACGACCGCGGCTTCAACATGGCCCGCAACCTCGGCGTCTGGCGCGAGGCCGGCAAACAGGCCAAACTCTCCGCCTTCGAGGCTAAAGCCGACGGCCAAGGCGGCGTCACCGTCGCCACCGCCTTCGACCTCCCGGCCAAGGCCAAGGACGGCACGCCCTCGACCGTGAGGCTGACCTACACCTTCGGCACGAACGGCCTCGTCACCGCCGACTTTGCCTTCGCCGCCGCCAAAGACCTCCCCGAAATCCCGCGCATCGGCGTCACCTTCGGCGTGCCCAAGACGATGGACCAAGTGGCTTGGTTCGGCCGCGGCCCCCACGAAAACATGCCCGACCGCAAGGAAAGCGCCTATGTTGGCACCTACGCGATGGATCTCGCCACCCTCAACGATTCCCACTACGTCCAAAACAGCGAAATCGGCTACCGCACCGATGTCCGCCGCGTGGCGGTCTCCGGCGGCGGCGCAACCCTCGCGATCTATGGTGACCCCGTCGTCTGCTTCAACGTCTGGCCCTGGACCGCCGAGACGCTCTGCGACGACGCCAAGCCCCACCCCTACCAATGGGCTGAGGCGCCCTACAACACCGTGAACATCGACCTGACGCAGTTCGGCGCCGGCGGCGTGAACTCCTGGGGCGCCCGCCCCTTCGATTACGCCCGCCCACGCTCCGGCCAAACCTACGCCTATCGCTTCACCCTCAGCCCCCGCTGAGACAACAAGAAAGGATGACCGAAACGGGCCACCGGGACGAAGGAGAGCGACCTCCGCCCCGATGGCCTGTCTTTCAGGCCCCACACCAAAATCCTACCAGCCCCGCGGACGCCGGCATACCCCAATCCACGAAGGCACAAACACGGCAGGACTTGCCTCACACAAGGGGCGATTTCCTCTCATTTCTCCTCATGTTCATACTCACTAGAGATGCCATCTTTATTGGCGTCGAAACGGATTTTCAGACGGTCAATCTCCTGCGCCTGTTCCTCCGACACGCGACTTACGAAAAGGTCGTGCTCTATCAACAAGGAGATCAGTTGCTCTCCGTTGATGAGTGCGATGTTCTTGGTCTTTGCGTGCTCCTTTGCCCCTGGCACGAAATCACTGGTCGTGATGACCATCCCCCGGTCGTTTCCTTGCAGACTGCCGGCGAGATGAGCGACAATGGGGTGCCCAACATTTGCTCTTTGCCGTTTGACCTGAACCGCATAGGTCTGCTCCACGCCCTCCGTGATATTCCAGACGCCGTAGACATCAATGCCTTTATCATGAGAATAGGGAGTGGATTGAACATCCATGAAGCCCATGCGACTAAGCAATATGGCTATCAGTTTCTCAAAATCCCGTGGGTGCATTGTCGCAAGATGCTCGCGTATCTTCTGGCGCAACGCTTTCGTATGGTTTCTAACCAGGTCGTCCAGCGGATCACGCACGACGTTCCACTTGGTGAGTCCGTAGTAACCATTCTTCGCTCTGAAGAAAGTTGGTTCCAGGCCTCGACTTTGCGCACGGCGGATGGCAATGCCCAATTGGGCAGACATCGTATTTATCGGCGTAAGCCCTGCGACGACCAACCAACGCTTCTCGATCGCAATCCTCGTAATCTCCGCAACGTGCATTGGCTGTTTGTGCCCGAGCATATCCGTTTCCGCGAATTGATCCAACACCATCTCCGCGCATTGCAGATAAGTGTAAGAGGGCGGTTCTGGTTCTTGCACGACGGGTTGAGACTTCTTTTGAGGCCCAACAGGCTTCGCTTGGGGGTTCGTGGGCAATCCAAAGCGTGCCGGCGACCCTGCTTCTCGGACGATGCCAAAGTTGGACGACTTCGTATATAGCCATGCGCCAAGGGATTCCCAAGGAGCCTTGGCGGGGGATTGAAGTTTTTTGTCAAGCCCCATTTCAACGCCACGCTTCCAAATCTCTTTTGACGTGAGTGGATTTGGCGCGACACTCAGCACATCAAGCGCGAAGTCTTTGTAGCCATAGTCGTTCATAAGGCCTCTTTTCATAAAATAATGAGGTGGGGCCTTTGACCCCACCCCGGGAGGTCGGAGGCTAAGCATCCAAGCCTCCAAACTTCCAAGCCTCCGCTTACGCCTTGGTTGCGCGGTAGCGAGCGATGAGGGAGTTGGTGGAGGAATCGTGGGTGAGGGGGAGGGAGGGGTCGGCAAGTTCCTTGAGGATCTTGCCGGCGAGGACCTTGCCGAGCTCGACGCCCCATTGGTCGAAGGAGAAGATGTCCCAGATGATGCCTTGTGTGAAGACTTTGTGCTCGTAGAGGGCGATGAGGGCGCCGAAGGTGCGGGGGGTGAGCTCGTCGGCGAGGAGGGTATTGGTGGGGTGGTTGCCCTCGAAGGTCTTGAAGGGGACAAGTTTTTCGGGGACGCCTTCCGCGCGGCACTGTTCGGCGGTCTTGCCGAAGGCGAGGGCCTCGGTCTGGGCGAAGAAGTTGGCCATGAGCTTGTCGTGGTGGTCGCCGATGGGGTTGTGGCTGCGGCAGAAGCCGATGAAGTCGGCGGGGATGAGGCGGGTGCCTTGGTGGATGAGCTGGTAAAAGGCGTGCTGGCCGTTGGTGCCGGGCTCGCCCCAGACGATGGGGCCGGTCATGTAGTCGACGGGGTTGCCGTGGCGATCGACGCTCTTGCCGTTGCTCTCCATGTCGAGTTGCTGGAGGTAGGCGGGGAGGCGGGCGAGGTATTGGTCGTAGGGGAGGACGGCGTAGGAGTCGGCGCCGTAGCCGTTGGAGTAGAGGATGCCGATGAGGGCGAGGAGGACGGGGAGGTTGCGGCGGAAGGGCGCGGTGCGGAAATGCTTGTCCATGGCCTCGTAGCCGGCGAGCATGCGGCGGAAGTTGGTGGGGCCGATGGCGATCATGAGGGAGAGGCCGATGGCGGAGGGGAGGGAATAGCGGCCGCCGACCCAGTCCCAGAAGCCGAACATGTTGGCCTCGTCGATGCCGAAGTCGCGGACTTTGGCGGCGTTGGTGCTGACGGCGACGAAGTGGTGGGGGACGGCGGCCTCGCCGAGTTTGCCCACCAGCCAGGCGCGGGCGGTGTGGGCGTTGGTCATCGTCTCCTGGGTGGTGAAGGTCTTGGAGGCGACGATGAAGAGGGTTTGGTCGGCCTTGACTTGGCGGAGGGTCTCGGCCATGTGGGTGGCGTCGACGTTAGAGACGTAGTGGCAGGCGATGGTGCGCTTGGAGAAGGGCAGGAGCGCCTGGTAGGCCATGGCGGGGCCGAGGTCGGAGCCGCCGATGCCGATGTTCACCACGTGGCGAATGGTCTTGCCGGTGGCGCCGCGCCACTTGCCGGTGCGGATACGCGTGGCGAAGTCGGCCATGCGCGCGAGGGTGGCGTGGACGTCGGCGTAGACGTCTTGGCCGTCGACGACAAGGCCGGAGGTCTTGGAGGAGCGCAGCGCGGTGTGGAGGACGGCGCGGTCTTCGGTCTCGTTGATGTGCGCGCCGGTGAACATCTTCTCGATCTCCGCGCGCAGGTTGGCCTTGTCGGCCAGCTTGAGGAGCAGTTTCAGGGTCGGCTCGTCAATCAGGTTTTTGGAGTAATCGAGCGTCCATCCCGCGGCGGAGACGGTCATCTTCTCGGCACGGTGGGGGTCCTCGGCGAAGAGTTCCTTGAGGGTGAGGGCCTTGCTTTCGATTTGGCCTTCCAGTTGCTCGGCGGTGTCGATGTCCATGTCCAGTCCTTTGCTAGTCCGCGAAACCCGCGGCGATGAGTTGTTCCAAGGAAAGTTCGTCCCGGCCCAACGCGCGGCGCACGTAGGCCCCGATCAAATCCGCCTCCAGGTTCACGCGCCCCCCGATGCCCAGCGCCCCCAGCGTAGTCTCGCGGAGGGTCGTGGGGATGGCCGCCACCTCGAACCAATCGCCCCCCACCCCCGTTACCGTCAGGCTCACGCCCGACACGGCCACCGACCCCTTGCGCACCACCCCGCGCGCGAAAGCCGGCGAACACGCGAAACGCAGGCGGAAGTCCGCCCCCTCCGGCCACTTGGCGACCAGCCGCCCCACCTCGTCCACATGCCCGGCCACCAAATGCCCGCCGAGGCGATCCCCCACGCGCAAGGCCCGCTCCAGGTTCACCCGCTCCCCCGCACGCAGGTTCCCGAACATCGTGCACCGGAGCGTCTCCGCCAGCACCTCCGCCTCGAAGCCTTCCACCGTCGCGGCCGTCACCGTCAGGCACGCCCCGTTCACCGCCACGCTTTCCCCCAAGGCAAGCGGCTCCCCCGCCGGGGCCAAGCCCGGCGCGCGCACCGCCAACGTTGCCCCGACGGCGCGCGGCCGCACCTCGAGCACCTCGCCCATGCATTGAACCAATCCGGTGAACATGTCTGCAATTCTACCACACTTGCCCGCCTCGCGGCACCCCTTTCGCCACTTTTACAAGAGTGCCCGGGGAAAATGCCCTCCCGTTCAGGGAACCGCGGATTGCGCGAAGCGGAAAGAATGATAGGCGGCAACCCGCCCAAATCCGCAACAATCCGCGCCACCCACGGTTTCTTGAATAACTTTCCCCGGACACGATTGCCACTTTCCCGCAACGTGTGCATGGGCAAAAAAACGCCGCGCACGGGGCGCGGCGTCGGGGTTGGGATAGGATTGGGACGGGAAATGGCTTTTAGCAGGAGACGAGCACGCCTCCGGCGAGGCGGGAGCGTTCGGCGGCGAAGCAGATGAGGTGGCTTTGGAGGGCTTGGTCGGTGACGGCGCGGATTTCCTCGGGGGTGCCTTCGCGAATGAGGCGAAGGGTCTCGGCCACGAGGTTGAAGTCGCCGCCGTCGTGGCGGGATGGGTTGTCGTGACGGTAAAGTTCCGGGGGCTGGGCGTGAATGGGGTGGCCGTCGAAGCGGACGACGGAGAGCGCACGGCCATCGAAGCGGATTTCGCCGCGGGTGCAGGTGATGATGGTGGTGCGGACGTTTTGGGTGGTGAAGCCGGTCATCATGTGGGTGGCGACGGCGCCGCCCTCGAAGGCCATCATGACGGACTGGTGATCGGGGACGTCGTTGTCGCAGGCATAGACGCAACGGCCATAGGGCGAGGTGCGAATGAGCGCCATCATGGCCTCGCGGGAAGGATCGGCGAAGAGGTAGCGCAGGTCGTTTTGCTCAACGTAGAGGCGGCGAGCGTTCCAGACGCACCGGTCGGCGATGGCGGCGGGGCAGTCGAGGCAACGCTCGGCGGCGCCGGGAGGCATACGCTCTCGGCGAAACTCCATGATGGAGCCAAAGCTGGCGACGGTGCGCACGGGGCGGTCGATCCACCAGGCGAAGAGGTCAAAGTCGTGCGAGCATTTGGCCAAGATGATGGGAGAGGACTTCTCGGCGCAGGCCCAACTGCCGCGGCAGTAGGAGTGGGCGAGTTTCCAATAGCCCATCGATTCCTGGTGGGCGATGGAGACGACGTCGCCCATCTCGCCGGAGGCGAGGACTGCCTTGATGGTGGCGTAGACGCGGGTGTGGCGAAGGATGTGGCCGACCATGACGAGGCGCTTGCGGGCGTTGGCCTCGGCGATAATCTCGCGGCACTCGGGCTCGGTGGGCGAGATGGGCTTTTCGAGGATAAGGTGATAGCCTGCCCGCAACGCCATCATCGCGGGGGCGTGATGAAGGGCGTCGGGCGTGGTGATCATCACCAAATCCGCCTCTGGGCGCGCCTCCAGGCACTCGCGCCAATCCTCCCAGTAGGCCGGCGCGTGGATGACCTGCGCCTGAACGGGATCGGCCACCCCGACGATTTCCAGTTCGTCGGGGTGGGCCTTGGCATAGGCGGCGTAGGCACGCCCACGGTAGCCGGCGCCAAGGACAAGTGCCTTGAGCGGTGCCATGTCAGCGCTTCCCGGCGGCGTCGAGCTCGCGGGCGACCATCGCGGCGAAGGCCTTGACGGCGTTGTCCTTGGCGGTCTCGCCGAGGCGGCGGACGGCGGCGGCCTGGTCGGCCTTGCCGCACCAACGCAACTGGTCGAGGAAGAGGAGCGTGCGATAGGTCTCCTGCGACTCGCGGGCGGCCTTGAGCAGGGCACCGGCCCACAGCTCGCGCTCGGCGGGGGCCTGGGGGCGATCCTCGCGCATGACGAGCTGGGAGATGGCCGCGATCTGCGTGGCGGCGAGCGGGTCGGTCTCATAGGCCTTCTTGACGCGAGCCAGGAGCGCGGCGGCGGCCTTGGGGTGCGCCAGATAGGGGGCGAGGGCCTCAGGGGTGGTGGAGGCGGCCAGGACGGCGTCGTTGGCGTCTTGCCATTTCACGGCGGAGGGGGCCGCGCCCGCCGTGGTGGCGGGGCGGATGTCGTATTCCTTGCCAAGCTGGGCCTGCGCACAGGAAAGCGCGCAGGCGGCCATGAGGGCGAAGAGGAGGTGTTTCATAAGGCGGTGTCCTTTCACGTTAGGCCTTGAGGAACTCGACGTCCCACGGCGAGCGGTGCGACTGGAAGATGAAGCGATCGGCGGCGGGGTCGTTTTTGGCGCGGAAGGCGACGGGGTCGAACTCGAAACCGCGACCGAGGCGCTCGGCGACGATGGCGAGGTTGAACATCGCGCTGGAGTGGAAGCCGGTTTCCTCGTTGAGGCAGAAGCGCTTGCGCGTGCGGACGGAATCCATGAAGTCCGTCTGTTGCGCGGCGGGCTGGGGCAACTCGGCGAGGATGCCGGCGGTGTTGAGCTCCTTGCCGGAGGCATCGAAGAGGCGGAAGGCCTTCTTGGCGGCGTCGCCCCATTCGGCGGGGCGGGCGATGTCCTTGCGGGAGTTGACGGGCCAGGCGGTGCCTTTGTCGCCGGCGAGGAAGGGGGCGTCCTTGAGGGAGCCGTTGCCGTCAAGGATGACCTCGGTGCCGTCGGCATAGGTGAGGGTGATGCGGTCGAAGCGGCCGACGACCTCAGGATGCTGTTTGGGGCCGACGTAGTCAATCTTGACGGGGAACTCCTCATCCTTGCCCAAGAGGTACTGGACGGGGTCGAGATAGTGCTGGGCCATGTCGCCGAGGCCACCGGAGTCGTAATCCCAGTAGCCGCGGAAGTTGTTGTGGCCGCGGTCGGGGCTGTAGGGCTTCCACGGCGCGGGGCCGAGCCACATCTCCCAGTCGAAGGTCTTGGGGCAATCCACGGGGGCGATGTTCACCTTGCCGGACCAGAAGAACTTCCAGTCGAAACCCTGCCCGGCGCCGACGATGCAACGGATAGGCTTGCCGGGGGAGGCGATGAGGCCGTTCTCGACGGCCTGGCGGATGGGCTTGACGGGTGTGCCGAAGCCGTAAAAGGTATCCTGGAAGCGGAACCAGGTGTTGAGGCGGAACATCCGGCCCTTGGACTTGACGTACTCCATCACGCGGCGGCCTTCGCCGACGGTGCGGGTCATGGGCTTTTCGCACCAAATGTCCTTGCCGGCGCGGGCGGCCATCACGCTCTGCACGGCGTGCCAGTGCGGCGGCGTGCAGATATGGACGACGTCCACGTCCGGGTCTTCCAAGAGCTTCATGAAGTTCTCGTAGGCCTTGACCTTGCCCCAGCCGGACTGCTCGGCGCGCTTGAGGCCGTTCTGGACGCGGGTTTGGTCGGGGTCGCAGAGGCCGATGAGGCGCGAGCCCTTGAAGCCGAGGTGGTTGCCGCTCTGGGCGATACCGCCGAAACCGATGAGGGCACGGGTGATTTGGTTGGAGGGAGCCGTCTCGCCGCGCAGGACGTGCGCGGGGACGATGTTGAAGAGGCTGACCGCGGCGGCCGCCTTGAGGAATGAGCGACGGGATGTGTTCATGGGTGTGGGTCCCTTCGTGTTACTTGGTCAAACGTTGGACGGCGAGGGCGATGTCCTCGGCGCGGCGATCGCCGCCCTCGCGCTCGATGAGGAAGTTGCCTTGATAACCCAGGCGATCGAGTTCCGCGACGAAGGCGCGGCCGCCGACCTTGCCGTCGCCCCACGGGGTCTCGGTGCCCCAAGTGCCGGGCTTGGTCGTGGGGATGGCGTCCTTCACGTGGACCTGCTTGATCCAGGGCATGAGCGTCTTGACGGCGGCGAGCGGGTCGCCTTTCCCGTAGAGAATCATGTTGGCCGGGTCAAAGTTGATGCCCACGCCGGGGACGTCCGCCATGAACTTGGCCAAATCCTCGGCGGTCTCCTGCCCGGATTCCAGGATGAGCGTGACGCCGTTGCGGGCGCACTCATCGCGCATCCATTTCACGCGCGCGACGAAGGTGGCGTAGGCCTTGGGGTCGCGCTCGTCGAGGAAGCCTGCGTGAAGGCTCAGATAGGGCGCGCCCAGTTCCTTGGTCAGCGCGGCGGCGCGGCGGACAATCTCTTGGTTGCGGGGCCAAACGGCGTCGGGGACGATGCCGCCGGTCTTGCGGATGGAGTCGAGCGTGGAGTAGTCCTCCTGCGGGAAGCCGATCATGGTGGACATCAGCACCCACTCGCCCGAGGCGATGCGCTGTTTGACGCGCGCCAGCTCGGCATCGCCCTCGGCGGCGCCGTGGCGCTTGTCGGGCGCAAGGAAGGGGCCGAGCGCGAGGTGAATGCCCTTGACGTGCATTCGTTCCATCTGCGTGGCGACCTGCGCGAGCGGCTGCTGGAAACTCCAGCTGCAGACGCCCACGCGGTCGATCGGGACGGTTTCGGCCGGCTGGCGGCCTCCGCAGAGGGTGCACCCCGTCGCCGCGACGAGGGCGGCGAGGGCGACGAGCGAGAGAAACGAACGGCGTTTCATGGTGTCTCCTTGGCGTTACGCGTCAGAGGGCGCGGATGTAGATGTTGCGCCACTCGATGGGGTCGCCGTGGCACTGGAGCTCAATCTGCTCGGAGGGGAAGATGGCCTGCTTGCGATCCCAGTAATTCTCGAGGGTCACGTTGTCCACCACGGTCTTGCCGTTGAGGCGGACGGTAACCTTGTCGCCGACCATCTTGACATAGAAGCGGTTCCAGTCGCCCACTTGACGATCCTCGATGGACGTGGCCTTGGAGGGGTTCTTCTGGTTGTTGTAGAGGCCGCCGGAGCCGATGTGCCACTGGTTGTGCGCGTCCCAAATCTGCACCTGCGGGGCGCCGCGGAGATAGAGCCCGGAATCGCCGCGCTCGGTGAGGATACGCCAATCGGCCCAGAGCTCAAAATCCTTGTAATCCTGCTTGGTGGCCAGGGAGTAACCGCCGCGGAAACCATCGAAAAAGAGGTTGCCGTTGCGGACGTGCCAGTGCTGCGGCACGAGGGCGTCGGCCTTCTTCTGCATCTCGGCGCGCTTTTCGGGGGTGGCGCGCCGGCGGACGATGGGGTTATCGAAGCCGCCCTCGGTGGTGACGCCCTTCCAATAGGTGGCCAGGTCGGTGTCCTTGCCTGAGAAGTAGGGGGTGAAGCCCTCGGGCGCGGGGGTGGCGGGGCAGACGTCGCCCATCTTCGCGTCGTCGGGGAGTTCCTTGATGCGAATGTTGCGCCACTTGACGTTGTGTCCGTGGCCGAGCCAGCCGATTTTGCCGCGGAGGTTATGGATGCCGGGGTGCTTGATGCGATCGGGCGTGTCGCCGTCGCCCTTGAAGGCCGCCATGTCGCCCTTGGTGACGAGATGACCGTTGAGGTAGACCTCCAGCTCGGTGCCGATGGCCTTCACTTCCATGAAGTTCCACTGGCCGGCCTTGCGCAGGTAGCTGCCGCCCGCGGCGCAGGCGTTGGCCTTGTCGCCGGTCATCTTGCCCACGTTGTCGCGCCGGCAGGGGATGATGCCGTAGGCCGAGCCGGTGAACTGATAGGGCTTCAGCTTGTCCTTCTTGGCCTTCGCGTCGTAGTACCACGAGCCGCCGTCGTCCAGCAGCTGCACCTCGCACATCGCGTGGTAGGCCGCGTCGGTGTTCGGCTTGTTGATGCGCAGGCCCAGGCCGTTGTTGCCGTTGGGCGGCATCTTGAACTCGAAGCGCAGGATGAAGTTGCCGTATTCCTTGACGGTCACCAAGTCGCCGCGCTGGCCCGGCCCCAACTTGCGCCCGGGGAAGCACTGGAGCACGCCGGGCTCCTTCGGATCCACGCCATACATCGCCGTGCCACCTTCCCAGCCGGCCAAGTCCTTGCCGTTGAAAAGGCTCACAAACCCTTCGTCGATGGTGTCGGGATACGGCGCGGCAAACGCCACGCCGCCGGCGAGCGCCAGCGCGGCCAACGTCAAACACAGTCGTTTCATCATAGCGTCCTTTCGATTCCAAGACCGCGGCAAGCCCGCGTTCGTTCAGCATTAAGTTAGCACAACCACCCATCGCGAAAAACAAAAAAAACGCGCGCCGCCGCCCACTGTGTCATCCTGTAGACGGCGCCTGGGTATCGCCGCGCCCTCGGCCATCCGCACAGGCCGTGGCGGCTGTGGTACAATAAAGGCGAAAGGAAACGCTGTCATGGACATTGTCACCGTGGATGCCTGGCTGGAGGCCAATCACGAACGGATTCTCGAAGATTACCGCACGTTGTTGCGCTTCCCCACGATTGGCGCGGATCCGGCGCATTTGGGGGACTGCCAACGGTGCGCGGACTGGATTTGCGGCTTTTTGCGCACGCTGGGGTTCGCGGCCGAGCCGGTGACGGGCGACCCCGCCAAGCCGCCGTTGGTGGTGGCGGAGCGCCCGGCCGACGGCGCCGCGCACACGGTGTTGATCTACGGCCACTACGACGTGCAGCCTGTCGACCCCATCGAGGCATGGGAGACCCCGCCCTTCGAGCCGACGCAGCGCGGCGACCGCCTCTATGCCCGCGGCGCGCAGGACGACAAGGGGCAGTGGTTCGCGCTGTTGCAGGGGCTCCGCGCCGCCATCGAAAGCGGCGAGACGCTCCCGGCCCTGCGCCTGGTGCTGGAGGGACAGGAAGAAAGCGGCAGCGGCGTGCTGGCGGATTTGGCGCACGACCTGCGCAAACGCTTGGCCGCGGACGTCCTGTTGGTGGCCGACACAGGCAAGGATGCCTCGGGCCGCCCCGCGATTGTGGCCGGCCTGCGCGGCGTCATCCACTTCACCGTCACGCTCTCCGGCCCGAAGTACGACCTGCACTCCGGCCAACACGGCGGCCTGGCGCCCAACCCCGCGCAAGGCATCGCCGAATTGATTGCCTCGTTGCACAATGCCGATGGCTCCATCGCCGTCGAAGGTTTCTGTGACGGCATCGTCGACCCCACCGAGACAGAGTTCGCCTTGGCCACCGAACGTGGCTTTGACGAGACGGCCTACCAGGCCGAGGTCGGCGTCCTTCCCGTCGGCGGCGAGCGCGGCGTGCCGGCCATCGTGCGCAACGCCTTCCGCCCCACCATCGAGGTGAACGGCATTCATGGCGGCTACGGCGGCCCCGGCTCGAAAACCGTCATCCCCACCCACGCCTTCGCCAAACTCTCCTGCCGCTTGGTCCCCGGGCAAGCACCCGCCCACGTCTGGGAATGCCTCAAGGCCCACTTCGAGCGCAACTGCCCGCGCGGCCTCACACTCACGCTCACGGAAGTCACCGGCAACGAGCCCGGCTTCCGCCTGCCTGTCGATTCCCCCGTCACCCGCGTCGCGCAAGACGTCTTGACGCAAATCGACCCGCGTGGCGCGGCCTTCGTCTGGGAAGGCGCCTCCATCCCCATCGTGGCCAAATTGCGCGACATCACCGGCGCCGCACCGCTCCTGGTCGGCTTCGGCATGCAGGAGGATCGCATCCACTGCCCCAACGAATCCTTCTCCCTCGCCCAATTCCGCGATGCCCTGCGCTGGGGCGCGCTCATCTTCCCCGCACTCGCCTGATGCGCCTGACCATCGACGATGTGGCCTATGGCGGCGACGGCGTGGCGCACGACCCCGCCTGCGGCACCGTCTTCGTCCCGGGTGCCTACACGGGCGAGATTGTCGAGGCCGCCCCCGTCAGCCGCCACAAACGCTTCACGCGCGCCCGCCTCGTGCGTGTCCTTGAGCCCTCGCCCGACCGGATTGTGCCCGAGACGCCCATCGTCCCCGGCATGGCCTACGCCTCCCTCGCCTACCCCGCCGAGGTCGCCCTCAAGGCGCGCCAACTCCGCGCCCTGCTCACACGCATCGGCAAACTGTCCGCCGACCTCCCCCTCCGCCCCCCACGCCCCTCCCCCCAACACCACCACTACCGCAACAAACTCACCCTCCGGTGGGACGGTCGCCGGCTCGGCTACGTCGGCGACGACAACCGCACCATCCTCGACACCCCCCACTGCCCCCTCTCCCGCCCCGAAATCAACGCCGCCCTCGCCGACGTGCGCCGCTCCGCCGCCCTCCGCGCCCTCCGCCCCGGCGCACGCGTCTGCCTGCGCCACGCCGGCCTCACCGGCACCCGCGTCATCCTCGACGACGCACCCGGCGACCCCGCCCCCTTGGTCGAACGCGTGGGCAGGCTCACCCTACGCTACGGCGCCGCCGACTTCTTCCAAGTCAACCTCCCCGCGTTGGAACTGCTCTTGGCCGACTGCCGCGCCGCCCTCGCCGGGCGCCCCCCCACCCTCGCGCTCGACCTCTACTGCGGCGTCGGGCTCTTCGGCCTCGCCCTTCCCGCGGGCGACCGCTTCGGCATCGACTGCGTGCCCACCTCCATCGCCAACGCCCAAGCCAACGCCCAAGCCAACGCCCTGCCCGCCACCTACCGCTGCGCGCGCACCGAAGCCCTCCTCGACAGCCTCCCCCACGATGCCGACCTCTGGATTGTAGACCCGCCCCGCGCCGGCCTCGCCCCCGCCGTCCGTGAACGTCTCCTCCGCCTCCGCCCCCGCCGCCTCCTCTACGTCTCCTGCGGCCCCGACACCCTCGCCCGCGACCTCGCCGCCCTCACCCCCGCCTACGCCATCGATGCCATCCGCCTCGTCGACTTCTTCCCCCGCACCCCCCACTTCGAGACCCTCGCCCTCCTCTCCGCGAAATGACGCCCCCGGCCGGGCGATGTATGCATAAGCCCCGCTCACGCTTGAACACCGAGCGCGGTGGCGGTCAGCGGCGCAGGAGCGCGCGGACAAGGAGGCAAATGGGCAAAGGCGTGACGAGCAGGGTCGCGGCCAGGAGGACGGCAAGGCCCTCGGCCAGGCGCGCCCAAGGCAGGACGAGCACGGTAGGAATCCCGCCAAAAGGCATCCACGCGAGCGTCCAGCCGGTGAAGCCCCAACCCACGGAGACACCCAGCAGAAGCGCGAGCACGGCGGCCACGGCGCAGAGCGCGAGCGCCTGCGCGAAGAGGAAGCGCCCCATCTGCCCGCGCGTCATGCCCACGGCATGGAGAGTGCGCAGCTCGCCGGCCATCGCGCGGACGTTGGCCGCCAGCAGGGAGACAAAGCCCAGGCTAAGGATGACGAGCGACCAGAGGGGAATGCGGGCGAGTTCGCCGAGCAATTCGCCGCTGTGCGCAAGCGTGCCCGAGGCAATCTCGTCGCGCAGGTGGACGGCCACGTTGGGGAAGGATGGCTTGGGCGCAGGGCGCGAGGCGACGGCCTCGGCGGAGGGGCGGCGGCCGGGGGTGTTGGCCCAGGGGCGTGCGCGGTAGGGCGCGGGGTCGGCCTCGACCCAGCGTTGCAGGCGGAGTTCCTCGCGCTCGGCGAAGGAGTAAAGCGCCGCGTCGCCGGCGTTCGCGGTGGCGGGTGGAAGCGCATCAAGCCAGAGGAAGCGGACACGTTCAGTGGCCTGCGGGTCCCACGCGGCGGCGACCTCCGCGCCGACGAAGACAGGGCCGAGCGTGCCAAAGGGCGCGCCGTCGCGGGCGCGGAGCCCGGCGCGGGCGGTGACGAGGTGCCAGTTGCAACGGACGACGCGAGTGATGGTGAGCGGAAGCGTGCGCACGCGGCCGGCGGCGTCGAGACGCTGGATGTGGAAGGTGTCGCCCGCGCGCAGACGACATTGGCGGGCGAACATCTCAGTGACGGAGACGCCGCTTTCGCCGGGGGTGGCGATGAGGAGGACGTTGTTCTGGGCGGGAAGGCGTCCGGCACGCGCGCCGATGGCTTGGTAGTCCGCCTCGGCGAGGCGATACTGCGCGGCGAAGAAGGGGCGCAAGGCGGGCTCCGCGCGGCAAAGGGCCTCGGCATGGGCGGCGCTGACGCCGTTGGGGAGGAGGGAGACGATGGCCGGCGGCAGTTCGCGCGAGGGGATGAAGGGGGCGGTGAGCGAGGCACCCCAGATGTGGATGGCGAAGAAGGCGCCCAAGCCCGCCGTGAGGGTCAGCGCCATGCGGGCGTTACGGTCGGCGGCGCGGGTGAACGCGCCGCGCAGAAGGGCGGGATTCAGCCGCAGGAATGCGCCCAAGGGCACGGCGAGGAAGCGTTCGCAGAGCGCCATGATCGGCCGGGTGAGCGCCATCAGCCCCCATACCGCCAACGGCAGGCCGACGACCAAGAACCACGCGCTGCGCACCCATGGGTTGGGCGAGAAGGGAAACAACGTGCCAAGCACGGGGAGCAGTGCCGCCAAGGCCAGAAGACCGCGACGCCACGGATGCGCGGAATGCCACGTCCCCGGAACGACGCGCAGGTCGCAGGGCGCAAGCCTCGCCGCCCGCCGCAGGGGCACCCAGAGCGCCAACGCGGCGGAGGCGGCCAAAAGTGTCGCCACGGCCGCGGGCGTGCCCCACCCGACCATCAGGCCATCGGGGAAGACCAGGGGATGGGCGTGCACAAAGCCGGCGAGGCAAGCCAGCCCCAGCCCGAAACCCGACACGCCCCCCACCCCGGCGAGAAAGGCCGCCTCGCGGGCGACAAGCCCCATCAGCTGGCCGGCCGTCATGCCGATGGCGCGGAGCCGCGCATAACGGAGGCGATTTTGTTCCAGCCCCACGCAGAGGGCATTGACGATCATGCAGAGCGTGGCCACGCAGGCGAGCGCCACCAAGAGAGGCAGCTGGAAAAGCAGGTTATTCGTGGCATCCGAGCGCAATTGGCGCAACAGGCCTCGGCGCGTGACGAGCGTGGCCGCGTCGTCGTCGGGCGAGATGGTGCGGACGGTCTCGGCGAGCGCGTCGGGCGAGCGGCCTGGCTTGAGGCGGATGAGCATGAGATTACAGCCGCCGGCCGTCTCGGCGAGCGCCGTCGCCTCGGCCAAGTTGTCGCTGGCAAACAGCGTGGGGAAGCCGGCGACGGGGCGGATGCGTTCGTCAAGATAGCCGCAAATGGTGGCCTCAATGCGGCCCTCGGGGGTGACGACGGGCACACGCGTGCCGACGGGCGGCGCGTCGCGCAGGCCGTTTTCGCCGAAGGCGCGGGGCGAGATGACGAACTCGGGCGCGGGGGCGTCGGCACGGGGCCAACGGCCGGCCACGAGCCCCTCGGGATAGGGGCAGACGGGGAAGTCGCGCACCGGGGCGACGCCGCCGCCCACGCCGGGGCCTTGGAGGGGGCGCCCATCGGGCCTCCAGTCGATGCGACAGCGGAAGACGGTGGTGGCGCGAAGTTCCGCGACGTCGGGCGAAGCCTTGACGGCGGCGGCGACGGCGGCGGGAATCATCTTGAAGGGCGAGCCGTGGGCAAGGGTCTGCATGCCACTGCCCTTGGGCGCGGCCGCGGCCGCGCGCCCGGTGGCCACCCAGCAATCGAAGGGGCGGCCTAGGCGGTCGGCGAGCGGGCGGCATTGCGCCACGGTCGTCTCGGCCAAGCCAACGGCCCAGGCCAGAAGCGCGGCGGCGGCGGCCACGCCGATCGCCGCGCAGGCCAGGCGCACGCGGTCGCGGCGGAGCATGTCGCGGAAGAGCAAGCCGAGGGCGCTCACGCCATCGCCCCCAGGTAGGCGGCGGAGACGCGGGCGGGGTCGTGTGCCGTCTCGAAGTCGCCGACGATGCGGCCATCGCGGAGGACGTGGACGACATCGGCGGCGGCGGCGACGCGCGGGTCGTGGGAGATAAGGAGGATGGCCGCGCCGAGGGCATGGTTGAGGCGCGTGAGCGTGGCACAGAAGTCGTTGGCGGCGGGGGAATCGAGGTTGCCCGTCGGCTCGTCGGCCAAGATAATGCCAGGATCGCGGGCGAAGGCGCGGGCGATGGCGGTGCGCTGGGCCTCGCCGCCGGAGAGCCGGTCGGCGGGTTGGTCGCGGCGGTGCGCCAGCCCCACCAGGCCGAGGAGGCGGTCGAGGCGTTCGGCGGGGAGCTTCTCGCCGTCGAGCAGGGCCGGCAAGGCGATGTTCTGCGCCACGGTGAGCGTGGGGATGAGGTTGCAATCCTGGAAGACGATGCCCATGGCCCGGCGGCGCAGGAGCGTAAGCGTGCGGTCGGGCAGGCCAACGAGCGAGCGCCCCGCCACCGAGACGTCGCCCGCGTCCGGCGGGAGCAACCCGGCGAGCAGGTTGAGCAACGTGCTTTTGCCGGAGCCCGAGGGGCCCATGACCGCATGGAAGGCGCCTTGCGGCACGGCCAGGGAGACGCCACGCAACGCCTCCACCGTGCGCCCTTCCACATGAAAGGTCTTGACGAGATCCGTGGCTTGCAACGCGTTCATGGTGGACTCCCCGGGCAAATCAGAAGCGACCGTGCAGCGACAGCTCAATGGTCCGCCCATCGTTGGCGAATGCCTGGAGGTTGCGGGCGGATTCCACGCCGCGCGAATCGAAGATGTTGCGGATGGCCAAGCCAAGGGTGAGGTGGTCGGAGAGTGGGAAATCGACGGATGCATCGAAGGTGAGCAGGCGCTTGGCCACCTGATCCTCGCCCGCCGGACTGCCGCGGAAGGTCATCATCCACGCGTCGCGCCAACGCCCGCCGAAACCGAAGACGGCGTCACCGAGCCACGGGGCCTTATAGCTGGTCCAGAAGGAGACGGCATGCGGAGGGAAGCGGTCGAAGCGGAGGCCGTTGGTCTTGTCGTAATAATCGATGTAGGCATAGGCGAGGTAGAGCGACCAGTTGTCGGTGATGTCGCCCGAGGCGGAGAACTCCACGCCCTGCGAGTAGGTCTTGCCGTCGTCGGCGTAGTAGCCCTCGCCCGTGTAGTCGTCGGTCATGGCGATGGGCGCGTTGGATTGGTCGATGCGGAAGAGCGCGGCGGAGAGCCAGAGCGAGCCGACGGGGTTGAGGCGCAGGCCGGCCTCCTTCTGCACGGCGCGCCAGGTGCTGTCGAGGTAATCGGAGGCGGAGGTGCCGGTGTTGTCGGGCCAGCGTTTGTAGTTGAAGTTCGGCGTGTCGGTGAGCGAGACGTTCGCGAAGAGGATGGCCCAGCCCTGCTCCAAGATGTCGTAAGAGAGGCCGAAGCGCGGCGAGTAGGTCCAGGCGTGCACGTGATTGACGCTGTCGTGCCAATCGGCACGCAGGCCGAAGAGGATGCTCAACCCCTTCCATTGGGCCAATTCCTGCACGGTCAGGCCGATTTTCGCCTGGCGGGTGTCGGAGTAGCCGCTGGCCTTGATGGTCTGCAGGTAGTTTTCCTCGGTGATGACGCTGCCGCGCCCGGAGGAGACGAAGCCGCCCCAACCGCTGCTCTCCTTGACGGTTACGTTCGCGCCCACGAGGAATTGGTGCTCCACGCCCCACGTCTCGAACTTGAGGATGGCGTCCTGCCCGGCGTAGAAGTTGCGTTGCAGACGGTCGCCCGCACCCCATTCATAGCGCGTGGTGCCCGCGGGGTCGGGGTCGAAGCCGGTGTTGGAATAAGGCCCGCGGTAATCATAACGATTTTCGGTCTGGAAGAAGGAAACGCGCGTGCGCAACGCCAGCCAATCGGTCACCTCGCCATCCAAGCGGAAGGTGCCGCCCCAAGTCTCGAAGCGCATCCGGTCGCCGGGGCGGGTGTACGTGTCGTCCCAGCCGCTCCCGTAAGGCTTGCCATAGCGCGTGCGGACGCCCTGGTAGGCCGGCTGGTCGCTATATTGATAGAAGAGGTCAAGCCCCGCCTCCAGACGGTCGGTCAGGCGGAACGAGAGGCTCGGCGCCGCCGAGAAGGTGTGGCCATAGCCGGCGTCGGAGGGCGCCCACCCCGGCTTGCGCCACTCATAGGCCATCGGCACACGCACCGCGGCGCGTTCCTCCGCGAAGACTTGGTTCACGTCCGCGGCGACCTTCGCACGGCGCCCCGAGGCCTTCGAATACGAGCCCCTCGCCAGGAAGTCGTAAAAATCCTCCGCGAAGGAGGGCCGTTTTGTCCGCAACACGATCGACCCGCCCGCGCCCATCAGATCCGTCATGTTGCCCATCTGGCTGCCATAGGCGCCGCCCACCGGCCCCTTCACGATATCCACCCGCTCCAACAACGTCGGATCCAGGAAGGTCGCCACCCCACCCGTCAGCGGCACCCCGCCCAAGAGCACCTCGCTCCCCGAATAGCCACGGATGGTGTACGTCCCCGCCTGGCGCGCCATCACCGTCTTGCCCCCTTGGTAAATCCCCGGCTGCAACGTGATCAGCTGGTCCAGATCCGTCGCGTTCCGCTCGCGGATGAAATCCTCCGTGAAAGTGTCCACCGTGAACGGCGACTGCTCCGGCGGCAGGTCCAGCAACGTCCCCGAATCGTTCGTCGCCACGCGATAACGCGGCAACGGCGCCGCCGTCACGCGCACCACCTCGTTCGTCGCCGGGCTTTTCGCCGTCCCTTCCGCGATTGCCATCCCGGCGACCACGCCCAATCCAAGCGTCAAGAAAAGTTTCATCTCGCTAACACTAGCACAACATCGCCCCCCGTGCAAGCAGAAAAACACCCCTGACCCATGAAAAACGCCTCCCCGACCTTCCGGGGAGGCGGCACATGAAACACCCACGCCACGGCGTCACGCGTCGACACGGGCGAGGATCTCGATTTCGCAACGGCAACCCTTGGGGATGTCGCGCACGGCGACGCACGAGCGCGCGGGTTTGGAGACAAAGTACTTGGCGTAGACCTCGTTGAAGGCGGCGAAGTCGGCGATGTCGGCCAGGAAGCAGGTGGTCTTGATGACCTTGGAGAAGTCGAGCCCCGCGGCGGCGAGGAGCGCGCCGCAGTTGCGGCACGCCTGCTCGGCCTGGGCGGCGATGCCCTCGGGAATCGCCCCGGTGGCAGGGTCGACGGGGATTTGGCCGGAGGCGAAGAGCAGGCCGTTGGCGACGATGGCCTGGGAGTAGGGCCCGATGGCGGCAGGGGCGAGGTCGGTGGCGATCACGTTCATGGTTATCCTTTCGTTAGGCAAAACGTTCGACAAGTTGCGCGGCGGTCTCGACGCAAATGGGGCAAGGCGTGCCGGCCTTGGTCTTGATGTCCCGGCACGTGAGCGCGCCCACCTCGCGGGCGAAGGCGGCCTTGATCTCCTCGGCGCGATCGGGGCGGAGGAGCAACGCGGCGTGCAGGGCGCCGCAGAGCCCGCCGGGCGCGCGCCCACCGCCGCAGGC
This sequence comes from uncultured Lentisphaeraceae bacterium, assembly GCA_949289005.1. Lineage (GTDB taxonomy): Bacteria > Verrucomicrobiota > Kiritimatiellia > RFP12 > DVOR01 > Spyradenecus. Next base: position 18,100 of record CASEMQ010000034.1, on the reverse strand, counting down.
GGCCATCTCGGCGACCTGACCGGGCGTGCCGCCGCAGCCGTCCATGACGGCCTGGGCGCAATTGTGCGTCTTGGGAACGGCGGTGAAAAGCGCGTGTGCCTGTGTCATGCGAGCCTCTTGAGCAGGAGTTGTTCCACGGTTTGGACGTCGGCGGGCGTGTCCACGCCCACCCCCTCGTCGGCGCAGCGGATAACGCCGATGCGCCCCCCCAGCCAGAGCGCGCGCAGCTGCTCCAGCGACTCGGCGGTCTCCAGCGGGCAGGGCGGCGTGCGCACCAGGCGGTCGAGGAAGTCCCCGCGATACGCATAGATGCCCAAATGCCGCCAATAGAGCCCGGAGGCCAAATCCGGCTCGCCGTCGCGACGGCACGGGATGGGCAGACGCGAGAAATACAGCGCGGAATCGTCGTTGCGGAGGACGACCTTGACCACGGTGCGCGCGGCGAGCTGCCCCTGCGAACGGATGGGGCAGGCGGCCGTGGCCATCTCCTCGCCCGTGCGCAACATCCGCTCGGCCAACGCATCGATAAGCGTCGGCTCCATGAGCGGCTCGTCGCCCTGAATGTTGATGACAATATCCCCGGGACCCGCCTGCGCGGCCCGCGCCACGCGATCGGTGCCGGAAGGCAACGCGCTCGGCGTCATCACCGCCTCGCAATGCGGCGAGACCGCCTCGGCGATGCGCGCATCGTCCGTCGCCACCAACACCTTGTCAAGCCGCTTGGCGCGCTTGGCCGCCTCCACCACCCACAACACAAGCGGTTTGCCAAGAATCGGGGTGAGCGGCTTGCCCGGAAAACGCGAGCTGCCCCAACGCGAAGGAATGACGCCAACAATCATGTTCCTGCCTCAACTCTGTTCACAAAACGCCCCATAGCATACAACAAACGCCCCGCCGCTTCAACCGCCCGCCGCCCAACGCGCCCGACCCGGGCGCGCAACCAATCAACCGGTCAGCCAAACGGCGGCGCGCCCCCCTGCACCGCGCCCCGTTTGACACGCCGTGTCTCGGAACGAGGTGCGGCGTGTCTCGGGGGGAGATGCGGCGCGTCCCGAAAAACGACCCCGCTCCCTGATTGAAAAAGGGGTTTCGAGGCCCCCTTGGGGCGGGGTGGCTTTCGACAGGTTATCGACAGGTTTTCGACAGGGTTGCCGACAATGTGCGCGAGGGGTGCGGATTTTGCTTGCGGCGGGGCGCGGGGGCGCGGTATAATGGACACACCTTTAATCCAAGGAGGAAACATGAGTTGTCCCTACGCCTGCTCGAGCGAAGTCGAGCACATGACCACGGTCGCCAAGGGCGCGAAGCACGCGCCGGCTCCCATCCCCGAGGAGGGGAAGTGGGTAAAGGCCTACGAGACCAAGGATATTTCCGGCCTGACGCACGGCGTCGGTTGGTGCGCGCCGCAGCAGGGCGCCTGCAAGCTGACGCTCAACGTGAAGGAAGGCGTCATCCAGGAAGCGCTCGTCGAGACGATCGGCTGCTCGGGCATGACCCACTCCGCCGCGATGGCCGCCGAGATTCTGCCCGGCAAGACCATCCAAGAGGCGCTGAACACCGACTTGGTGTGCGATGCCATCAACACGGCCATGCGCGAGCTTTACCTCCAGATTGTCTACGGGCGCACCCAGAGCGCCTTCTCCGAGGGCGGCCTGCCCATCGGCGCCGGCCTTGAGGATTTGGGCAAGGGCCTGCGTTCGCAGGTGGGCACCATGTTCTCCACCAAGCAGAAGGGCGTGCGTTATCTGGAGATGGCCGAGGGCTACGTCAAGAAGATTTACCTCGACAAGAACAGCGAAGTCTGCGGCTACGAGTTCGTCCACCTGGGCAAGTTCATGGAAGCCGTCAAGAAAGGTCAGGACGCCAACGAGGCGCTCAAGGCCTGCACCGGCACCTACGGCCGCGTGACCGAGGAGCAGGGCGCCGTGAAGTCCATCGACCCCCGCCACGAATAAGGAGGCAGCATCATGGCACTCTTTGAATCCTACGAACGCCGCATCAACCAGATTATGCCCGTCCTCGAGAAGTATGGCATCAAGTCCATCGAGGAATGCCGCGAGATCTGCAAGGCCAAGGGCTTCGACCCCTACGAAATCACCGAGAACATCCAGAAGATTTGCTTCGAGAACGCCAAGTGGGCCTACACCGTCGGCGCGGCCATCGCGCTGAAGAAGGGCTGCACCAAGGCCGCCGACGCCGCCGAGGCCATCGGCGAGGGCCTGCAGGCCTTCTGCATCCCCGGCTCCGTCGCCGACGACCGCAAGGTCGGCCTGGGCCACGGCAATCTGGGCGCCATGCTCCTGCGCGAGGAGACCAAGTGCTTCTGCTTCCTCGCCGGGCACGAGTCCTTCGCCGCCGCCGAGGGCGCCATCGGCATCGCCATGAAGGCCAACAAGGTGCGCAAGGAACCCCTGCGCGTGTGCCTCAACGGCCTGGGCAAGGACGCCGCCTACATCATCAGCCGCATCAACGGCTTCACCTTCGTCGAGACCGAGTTCGACTACTTCACCGGCAAGCTGGCCATCACCAACGAGATCGCCTTCTCCGACGGCCCCCGCGCCAAGGTTCGCTGCTACGGCGCCGACGACGTCCGCGAAGGCGTCGCCATCATGTGGCAGGAGGGCGTGGACGTCTCCATCACCGGCAACTCCACCAACCCCACCCGCTTCCAGCACCCCGTCGCGGGCACCTACAAGAAGGAATGCGTCCTCGCCGGCAAGAAGTACTTCTCCGTTGCCTCCGGCGGCGGCACCGGCCGCACCCTCCACCCCGACAACATGGCCGCCGGCCCCGCCTCCTATGGCATGACTGACACCATGGGCCGCATGCACTCCGACGCGCAGTTCGCCGGCTCCTCCTCCGTGCCCGCGCACGTCGAGATGATGGGCCTCATCGGCATGGGCAACAACCCCATGGTCGGCGCCACCGTCGCCGTCGCCGTCGCCGTCGAGGAAGCCTCCAAGTAAGGCGCCGCCCAAACGGCACAAAAAAGGCCGCCGACCGATCGGGTCGGCGGCCTTTTTTGTGCCGTAATGTGCCAATTGAAAGCGCTCCGAAGGAGGGATTGTGGATGACGAGGTAGGCGATGCGATAATGGTTGATGAACTCGCGGCCGTTGTCGATGTGGATGGCCTTGGGCGTGAAGGGAAGGTGGGCGGAGATGTGGTCGAGGGCTTGGCAGGTGGCCTCGGTGCCCCGGTACCAGGCGGGAGCGCAGGCGGTGCGGTCGAATGAGGCGCGTGATGGTAGAGACGCTCATGCGGCGAAAGATTGGCCGCGACCGCTTCCACACCGCCCCCGGCCTCTTCCGCACCCTCGCCGAACGCTTGGGCCACGCGGAATGAACATGCACGCCATCAGCCATCACACCGTCGCAAAGACGTTCACCATGAAAAGCAGGATGAAGAGCAACTCTTGCCAATAAACCGTGAAGACCGAAATCGGCAAAAAGACTTTGCAGACAATGGGAAGCCTTGCCCGCAAAAGCCGGACGACGACCACGCACCTGTAAACCAACAGCGGCAGATAAACCACGACAAGCGGGACGGAAAAGGACGCCGGCATCAATCCATACACGAGCTGGGCCAGATGGTAGGGCCACAGGAGCGCAGAGCCCATCACCATCCACGCGTCGTCAAAGGTGAATTCGGGCGTGTACAAAAAGGGCAGCACCACCACGTTGAACACAAAACCCAACCCGACACGCACGATGTCCAACACCGTCAGGAAGGAAAAAAGCCCCGTCGTCCTCACCTTGTACGCCCGGTTGGCGCACCAAAAGAAGAGGAAGGAGGAGGCGTAAAAGACAAGATACGCCGCCAGGACAATCAAAAACGCGCCATTCATCGCTTTTCGTGAGGTTCGTGGTTGCCGGGTTAGCGGAGGAAGCCGAGGGTGTGGACGAGGGGGGTGAGGCGGGTGGCGAGGGCGCGGAAGGCGGCACGGAAGGCGGCGTAGTCTTCGGGCAGGTAGGTTTGGGCCAGGGGTTTGATTTGGTACCATCCGGCGTCCCAGCGCAACAGTTGCAACTCGGGATGCAGGATGTTCATTTCCGCACGGTGGGCGTAGGAGGCGAGGGCGATTTTTCGGGCGAGGCGGAGGACTTCGCGCCCCTCGTCGCTCATGCGGGGCGCGAGGGCGGGGAGCAGTGTGGCAACGTAGGGATCGGGCGCAATGTGTGCGGACTGCCAGGTCTCCATCAGCCCGGCGGCATCGGCGGCTTCCTCGGCCTCGGCCCTGGCAAGCCAGAACCACGCGTTCGGGATGTCCCACTCCCGCCCAGCGTAAGCCACGTGTCCAAGGGAGGATTGCTGGGAAGCGGTCTCGAAGAGCGCGAAAAGGACGCTGTCGGCCTCGAACCCGGGATAGCCCGGATGCGCCACGTCGGGCACGCCATATTCATCTTTCGCGTTGGCCCAGTCTTGGGTAATCAGGCGCCGCGCCGTGAAGTTTGCCGTCACGCGTAGAAAGTTTTCGGGGAGGACGGAGATGCCGTGTCCTTTGCTGCTTGTCCCGGAGAGCAGGCAGACACAGGTGGCGTTGTTGTAGACGGCGTTGGAAGCATTGACGTAGTAACCGAGCGCACCGGGGACGAGGCGGCCGACGCCTTGTTGCTTCCATTTGCAGGCGGAGGAAAGTTGCGGGGCATCTTGCGCTTTGAGGCGGGCGACGGGTTCCTTGCACCAGTCGCTGCCGGTCTGTTCGCCATCGAGGTTGTAGATGGCCTTGCGGCCCTTGGGGACAAGGCGTCCCTCGTCCATTTCGATGAGGATGTGCGGGAAGGTGTGGGTTTCTGCGGCGGTGCCAGGCTTCCAGATAGTGAAGTGAATGCCCCAGTTGGCGGCGACGTCGGCGAAGCACCCGGCGTTGAAGAGGATGCCGCGGTCGTAGGAAAAGGATTCAAGGAAACGTTTTCGAAGGAGGCGGTGTTGCGCACCCGAGAGCCAGATGGGGTTGCAGAAGAGGGCGAGGTGGCAATGGGTGAGATGGAAACGTTCTTTGATTTGGAGGATGCGGTAGAGGAATTGGGCGAAGAGCTGTTGGGCGGCGGCGCCCATGCCGTCGGCTTTCATCTCGGCATTGACGGCGGTAATGGCGCAGCCGGCTTTGTGGGTGCCGTGTTTGAGGTTGTTGGCGGTGGCGTAGGGTGGGTTGATGAAGAAGAGGAAGGGCTTGTCGGCCTCAAGGGCGGCAACAAGGTTTTGGGGGAGATTTTGGAAGAGGCCGTCGATGGGGTCGTTGAGGAAGTCGAAGAGGAACTTGGTGGCGTTTGGGTTATAGGCTTCACCGAGGCGGAGTTCGGCGAGTTCGTTGGTGGAGGCGTAGAGGTTGGCGAAGGGAAAGTCGCGGGTGAGGTTGCCGGTGCCCCAGGCGCAATCCCAGACGGTGTAATGGTCGCGCCAAGCGGGGTCGCCGAGCGCCTCGGCGATCATGAGGTGGGCGTGGTTGACGAAGGGCGTTGGGGTGTAGAACTCGCCGCCGCGACGGCGTTTTTCGTCTTCGAGGAGGCGGTCGTAGATGGCGGTGAAGGCGGCGCACTCGCGGGGGGTGTAGTGGTTGTCGTAGTGGGCGAAGTAGGCATCCCAACCGGCGCGGTTGATGCGGATGGAGGTGCCGCGCCAGACGAGCGTCTCAAAGAAGCGGCGACGCTCTTTTTGGTTGAGTTTGGGGGCGGTGGGCATGGTGGGCGAGCGACTTTAGAGGAAGTCGCGGAGGACGTTGGCGAGGACGGGGCCGAGGAGGACGATGATGGTGGCGGGGAAGATGAAGAGGAGGAGGGGGAAGAGCATTTTGGTGGGGGCTTCGTGGGCGAGTTTCTCGGCGCGCTCGAAGCGTTCCTGGCGGATTTGGTCGGCTTGGATGCGGAGGATGGCGCCGATGGAGACGCCGAGCTCGTCGGCTTGGATGAGTGCGGAGCAGAGGGTTCGGATCTGGGGGATGCGGACGCGGTCGGAGAGGTTGCGGAGGGCGACTTTGCGGGTGGTGCCGATTTGGATTTCGCGTTGCATGCGGAGGAGTTCTTCGTTGAGCGGGTCCATGGCGCGGCGTTCGCAGTTGCGTTGGACGGCGCCCATGAAGTCCATGCCGGCCTCGACGGAGAGTGTGAGGAGGTCGAGGACGAAGGGAAGCGCGCGGACGATGGTCTTGGCGCGGCGGGCGCGCGCGGCGCGGAGCCAGTGGAGGGGCCACATCCAGGCGAGGAGGGTGCCGATGAGCCAGATGGGGAAGGCTTCGGCACCGAGCGGGATGAAGAGGAGGGCGAGGAGGAGCGCGGCGAGAAGGGGGGTGAGCATCTTGAGGGCGACGAACTCGCGGCCGGAGAGGAGACCTTCGTAGCCGGCGGCGGTGAGCTGCCAGGCGGCGGCTTGGGAGGCGGGGGCGAAGGCGGGTTTGCGCAGGAGCGGGTCGAGGTTCGGGGCAAGGGGGAGAAGGAGGCGGAAGAGGAGGGGGAGCGCGCGGGCTTGGCGGCGGCCGTCGGCGAGGGTGACGTAGGTGATTTGGGTGGCGTAACCGAGGACGTACCAGGCGATGCCGGCCGCGCAGAGGGCCCAGAGCGTGAGCGAGATCCAGTAGAGCGCGTTCATGGCGGGGGTCAGACGTCGATGTTGACGATGCGGCGGATCATCCAGCCGCCGAGGGCGACGAGGAGCGTGACGGCGGCGAGGGTGGCGGCGCCGACGAGGGAGCAGACGAAGGGCATCATGAGCGCGGGCTTGAAGATGGCCATGCCGATGCCCAGGAGGAAGGGCATGGCGCCGATGATGAGGCCTTGGAGGCGGCCTTGGGCGGTGAGGGTTTTGACGTGCTGGTGGATGCGGAGGCGGGCGCGGATGGTGTCGGCGATGGAGTCGAAGATTTCGGTGAGGTTGCCGCCGGAGCGGCGGGCGATGTCGATGGCGGTGCAAACGAGGGTGAGGTCTTCGCTGCCGACGCGCGCCTCGAGGGCGGCGAGGGCCTCGGAGAAGGGGACACCCACGCGAAGCTGCTGAAGGAAGAGGGCGATTTCCTGGCGCATGGGGGCGTCGGTGCCGTCCGCGACGCTTTCGAAGGCTTGGTTGATGGAGAAGCCGGCGCGGAGGGCGTTGGACATCATGGGGAGGGCTTCGAGGAGCTGGAGGTTGAAGCGTTCAAGGCGGCGGGCGCGGAGGAGATTGACGGCCACGCGCGGCAGGCAGAAGGCTCCGGCTGCCAGCGCGAGGGCCACGGCGAGGCCGATGGGAAGGACCCAGGGCGGGTCGAGGCGGCAGAAGGGGAGCATGGCCACGAGGAAGACGGCGCCGGCGGCCATCCAACCCAGCTCCACGAGACGCCGGGCGGGCACGAAGAGGAACATGGCCTCGAGCGTGCGGGTCATTTCGTCGGTGTAGGTGTCGGTGGCGGTGCGGGCACTGTCGGCGAAGGAGTCGAGCACGGCCCAGGCGAGGCCGGCCGCCGCGATGCCGGCCGCCGCGCAGGCCACCCAGAAGAGTGTGGTCATGGGGAGCCTCCGGGCTGGAAGAGTGCTGGGTCGAGGGAGAGTCCGCGCGCAGAGAGAGTGTCGTAGAAGGTGGGCATGGCGCCGGTGGCGCCGAGGGTGCCGAGGATTTTGCCATCCTCGTCCACGCCGGTCTGGCGGAAGGCGAAGAGGTCTTGCATGACGATTTGCTGGCCTTCCATGCCGGTGATTTCGGAGACGGCGACGATGCGGCGCGAACCGTCGGCCAGGCGCGCCTCTTGGACGATGATGTTGACGGCGCTGGCGATTTGCTCGCGGATGGCGCGGCTGGGCAACTCGACGCCGGACATGAGCACCATGGTCTCGAGGCGGCTGATGACGTCGCGCGGGCTGTTGGCGTGGACGGTGGTAAGGGAGCCGTCGTGGCCGGTGTTCATGGCCTGGAGCATGTCGAGGGCCTCGCCGCCGCGGCATTCGCCCACAATGATGCGGTCGGGGCGCATGCGCAGGGCGTTGCGGACGAGGTCGCGGATGGTGACGGCGCCTTTGCCCTCGATATTGGGGGGACGGGCCTCGAGGCGAACCACGTGGGGTTGGTTGAGGCGCAGCTCCGCGGCGTCCTCGATGGTGAGGATGCGGTCGCTGTGCGGGATGAAGCCCGAGAGCACGTTCAGCAGCGTGGTCTTGCCCGAGCCGGTGCCACCGGCCACCACGATGTTCTTGCGCAGCAGCACACAGACGCGCAGGAAACCCGCGATGGCTTCCGTCCACGTCCCAATCCGCACAAAGTCCTCCGCCGTCAGCACGCGCTTGGCAAACTTGCGGATGGTAACGCAAGGGCCGATGAGCGAGAGCGGCGGGATGATGGCGTTCACGCGGCTGCCGTCCTGCAGGCGCGCGTCCACATAGGGCTGGCTCTCGTCGATGCGGCGGCCGAGCGGCGCGACGATACGCTCGATGACGGCCATCACGCTCGCCTCGTCCATGAAGGTCTGGTCCGTCAGCTCCAGCTTGCCATGACGCTCCACGTAGACATGGGCCGGGCCGTTGATCATGATTTCCGTGACGCTGTCGTCGGCCAAAAACCGCTCCACGGGGCCCAAGCGGATGGATTCGTCGTAGAGTTCCTCCACCAAGGCCTCCGGGTCGAGCCCCTTGGGCAGGGCGCCGCGCGCCGTGACCTCCGCCAGGATGGCCCGGAGCGTCTCGCGCACCCGCTTGCCCAAATCCTCCGCCGAGATGGCGCTGGTGGCCAGGCGCTTCAGATCCAGCCGCTTGACCAGCTCGTCGTGCAATTGGCTCTTCACCTGGCGGCGCAACTCCGCCTGGCGGCGGTCAGGCGGAGGCGCGACGGTCAAGGGCCGGGCGGCATGGGGCGCGGCGGCCTCCCGAGCGGGCGGCGACGGCGCGGGAGACGACGGCGCGGCCGGGGCGACGGCCTGGTGCGGCGCGGGGCGCAAGGTGGCGGAGGCCGTGCGCGGCTGCACGCGGAAGACCGTCGCGCCCACGGAGACGATGGATTCGGGCGTCAGCCGCGTCGTCTCCGCGATGAGGCGCGAATTGACCACCGTGCCGTTGGAGGAACCCAAATCCTCCACCCAGGCATCCGAGGGCGTGAGGATGAGCTTGGCGTGGAGTTCGCTGACGCTGGCATCCTCCAGGCGCAAGGCGCAATCGACCCCGCGGCCGATGACGTACGCGCCGCAGGGCAAGGGGATTTGGTGAACGGGTTGCCCGGGGATGGCCAAGGTGACAAGGTAATCCATCGTGCCCACCCCTCACTGGCGTTTGCGCAGGATGTCGCGTTGGCGCAATTCGTTCAGGTTTTCCAACGAGGCACGGATCCGCTCGAAGTTCACCTGCGGCAGTTCCTTTTCGTAATGCAAATCCTCGGGGTTGCGCAACGCCAAGGTCAGCCGCCCGCGCATCTGCTCGGCGAAGGTGAGCACCTCCGCCTCGTGCGGCGACACCTCGAGCGTGACGAGCGAATAGTTCCCGCCGCCCCCACGATAAGTCTCCGCCGTCTCCTGCCCCGTCGCCAAAACCAACACATCCTGCAAGATGGTCAGCGTCACCAGCTCCGTCGCCCCCTCCACCGTCTTGCTCGGCAGCGCGAAGGTGCCCAAGACGTCCACATGGTCCGTCGGGCGCACCATATTGCTGACGCTGGCCGCGCCGCTCACCGAGATGGAGAGCGCGCGCATTTTGGGCCGCAACATCCCCGCCAGGCCGCGACTGTCCGGCGCGCCCCCCTCGATATCGCTCCACTGCAACGGCCTGGCCGCCTCCACGCCCAACGCCAACGTCCGCCCCACCAGGCGCAGGGCGATGTTCGGCGTGGCCAGGATGGTCTGGCCGCTCAACGCGTTCTCCGGCACCGCCCGCACCCGCAGGTCGTCCGATTCCAGCCGCGTGCCCGCCGGCAGGCTCTTCGCCGGCACCACCACATCCACCGTGCGGTAACGCCGCGCGTAGCGGTCGCGCAGCTCCTCCACCTCGCGTTCGCGCGCGGCGATGTACGAGCCCGCCAAAAACGCGGCCAACAGGCCGATCAACACCGATGCCGCCAAGATGATTTTCTGCTTCATTGCCGAGGATTCCTTTGCACCACCAACACGGCCTCCGTGCCACGCCGCGACTCGGCCGCGTGCGCGATCAGCGTCTCGCGGCCCTTCTGCCAAACCTGCCCGCCCAACGCCTCCCACCCCTTCGCCCGCGCGTCCGCCGCCAACGCCGCGTAAAGCGCCCCGGGCGCCTGCGCCGAGACGCCGCAGACAAACCGCGCCGTCCCCGCGTCCACCACATAATCCGGCTCCGCCGGCCAGCGCGGCACATCCTCAGGCCATGCGCACTGCCCGCGCGCCGCCCGCTGGCTCTCGTTGAAAAGATAGACCACCTTGCCCACCACCAACAGCCGCCCGCCGCCCGCCACCTTCCGCAACGGATCCGCGCTCGACGTCGGCGGCAGCCGCCACACCTCAGCCGTCACCGTCCGCCCGTTCACCTCGATCGTCTGCGTCATCAGCTGCTCGGCGCGCAACAACGCCAACGTCTCCTCCGGCGTCTTTCCCCCCAACGTCAGGAAAACGTCCCCAAAGACCTCAAAGGCCAAAATGCCCGCCGCCGCCAGAAAACCCAGCAACAACGCCTTCTTCACGTATCGATTGCGCAACGCGTTCATGGCGACAGTATAGCAAATGGGCGGACAGAAGACAGTGGACAGCGAACAGGGCGCCCCTGCGGGGCGCGGTGTGGGACAATGGAAGATTTTTGCCACGCGGTGCGGGCGCGCGGACGTGTGCTTACCGTTCGGCCATTTGCTCGCGGAGGTCGGTGAGACGGTCCCACTCGGTGAGGTAGGCTTCGAGGAAGGCGGTGTCGGGACTGTCGCAGAGGCCCATGAGGGTGTCGCGGAGGAGGGCCTGTTCGTTTTCGTATTCGTCGGTGGTGAAGCGACCGGAGATCCAGGCGAGGCGGAGCCAGAGGAGGTAGGTGGAGATGGCGTCGAAGCAGTTGTACTGGACAATTTCGCGGAAGCGGCCGGCCTCCCAGAGGTCGAGGACTTGGTCGCCGTGCGCGTCGAACTTGCCGGGGATGCCGCAGAGGGTGGCGGCCTCGTGGAGGGAGACGGCGGCGTTGCGGCCGCCGAAGCCGCCGGCGATGAGGTCCATGAGGTCGATGGAGCAGTCGTTGTCACGCGCGAAATAGTCGTTGCCCTCCCAAGGCTTGGGGGGGCGGTTGAGGAAGCCTTTGGCGGGGATGCCGAGGGCGAGGGCTCGTTGGGCAAGAATGCGGAGGTCGGAGGCGCGGGAGTTGAAGCCGACGAGCTGGGGCTGGGCGCGACCGATGGCGGCCAGGAAGCTGCCGATGACCTTGCGTTCCTCGCGCGAGGCAGGGTCCTCGGGGGCGCGGGGGAGCCAAGTGAGGCGGATCTCGGGGGTGCCGCCGGGGCGTTTGGGCGCCAGGCGCATGACCATGGCGATGGAGACGACGCGGCTCTGCATAAGGCGGACGAAGGGGCGGGGCTCGGCCTCGGTGGCGCCATTGAGTTCCCAGAGGCGGCGCAAAAGCGCGGGCTCGTCGAGTCCCTCGGCGTCGCGCACGAGCAGGCGCGCGGCGTTGGCGTCGGGAATCCACTCACAGTCGAAGGCGACGACGGGGTCGCCGATGGCACGAATCATGGCGCGGTCTCCTTGAGGAAGGCTTTGGGGGCGGGGTTGTCCGGGAAAGCCGCGGCGGCCTCGGCCACGATGGCGCGGACCTGCGCGGCCTGCGCAGGGGCAAGGTCCGGCCAAGCGGCGCGGGCGACGCCCAACAAATAAGGGAGGTAATCCGCGGCGTGGGCCGGATCCTGCCGCAGCAGGATGAGCGTGGCGCGAAGGGTGTCGCGCGGGTAACGGGCGCGGTCGTACCAATAGACAGCGCGGACGATGGGGCGCCCCCACTCCGCATGCCCCAAGCGCTTGGCGAAAGCCTCCGCGCCCTCGGGCGGCGGCAGGGCGGGGACTTGTGCACGGTAGTGGGGGGCGGCCGCGTCGTTGTCGCTGCCGATTTTGTCCTCCCAAATCCAGCCGATCTGGCGCAGGAGCGTCTGGGAGGTGGGGGCGACGCGGAGACCGCGGTCGAGCAAGGCCAACCCGCGGGTGACCCAGCGCCAGCGCTCCGCCGGGTCTTGGTGGGCGGCACTGACGTTATAGGCCAGGTTCCAGGCGTTGTAGGCCCAAGCATCGGGCGAGGCGGGGTCGAGCGTCACCAACAAATCCGTGAGGGGGATCAACTCCGCGTAGCGGCTCTGCCGCTGCAGGTCGGCAATGCGCCACCAGAGAATCTCGGAGAGGATGCCGCGCGCGCCGCCCAACGCCACCAAGAGCGTCGCGAGCGCGGGGCTGTCGGCGCCGACGGTGGGGGGAATGGCGCGCCGCGTGAGGCAGGCCCCCGCGCCGAGGGTGGCGGCCAAGAGGGCTGCGCCCAGGAGCCAGACTGCCGCGCCCCGCAGGGTCATGCCGGGCGGCCCCCCCGCAGATAGGCGGCGAACTCGCGCAGGTCGCGCACCTCCACGTCGAAATGCTCGCCGCGGGGCTGGCCGAAACCATAGGCGCAGTGGCAGACCTTGACGCCGGCGCGGCGCCCCACCTCCAAATCGGTGTAATGATCGCCGATGACCCAATCGTTGGGGCAGACAGCGTGCCCCATCTTCTTGGCGGCGAGGAAAAGAAGCGCCGGGTCAGGCTTGAGGTCGGGCACATCGCCGCCGCCGACCGTCACGTCGAAGTATTTCAGGATGCCGAGCGTCCTCAAAATGCGCGGGATATGCGTGGAGGTCTTGTTGGAGGTGACGGCCATGCGGCAGCCCATCGCCCGCAATTCGGCCAAGCCCTCAGGCACGCCGGGATAGACAAAGGTGTGAACCACGAGATGCTCGGCATATTGGCGGCGGTTGTTCGCCACCAGCTCGTCGATGATGTCGGCATGTTCGGGCATGGCGCGGAGCATGAGCTGACGCGCGCCGTTGCCGACCATCTTGGTGATGGCATCGAGGGGAAGCGGCGGCAATCCGTAATCGGCGCGGGTGAGGTTCACGCTATGGGCGATGTCGGCGCGCGAGTCGATAAGCGTGCCGTCCAGGTCAAAGAAGAGTGTCGGTGCGTCCATGGTTCAATCCCAGAGCCACGTGGAGAGATAACGGTCGCCGCCGTCGGGCAAAATCGTGACAATGCGCTTGCCGGCGTAGGCCGGGTCGCGAGCGATGAGGCGCGCGGCATGGAGGGCCGCGCCGCCGGAGATGCCGCAGAGCAACCCCTCGGCACGCGCCACGTCGTGGGCGGCGGTGCCGGCCTCGTCGTCGGTGACGGCGATGACGCGCGAAATGAGCGAACGGTCAAGCGTCTTGGGCACAAAGCCCGCGCCAATGCCCTGCAACTTGTGGGGGCCGGCGGGCCGGCCGCCCAGCACGGCGGAATCGGCCGGCTCGACGGCGACGATCTCGACGGCCGGGTCGGCGCGGCGCAACGCCCGCCCCACCCCGGTGAGCGTCCCGCCCGTGCCGACGCCCGCGACGAAGACGTCGGGCGCGCCGCCGAGGTCGCGCAAGATTTCCGGGCCGGTGGTGACCTCGTGCGCGGCGGGGTTGGCGGGATTCTCGAACTGTTGGGGAATGAAGCTGCCCGGGTTGGCGGCGCGGATGGCCTCGGCCCGGTCGATGGCGCCGGCCATGCCCTCCTCGCCGGGCGTCAGCACCAAATCGGCGCCATAGGCGGCCAAGAGTTTGCGCCGCTCCACGCTCATCGTCTCGGGCATGGTCAGGATGAGGCGATAACCCTTGACGGCGGCGGCCACGGCCAAGCCGATGCCCGTGTTGCCGCTGGTGGGCTCGATGATCAACGCGCCGGGGCGCAACACTCCCGCGCGCTCGGCGGCCTCGATCATCGCCACACCCACGCGATCCTTTACGCTCCCGCCCGGGTTGCGCGCCTCCAGCTTCGCGTAAATCTCAGCCGCGCCCTCGCCGAACCGCGCCAACCGAACCAACGGCGTGTCGCCGATCGTCTCCAAAAGATTTCCGTAAAGTGCCATTCCGCGTCGTTCCTTTCGCCCCCTATGATACCAGAACCGCCGCACGGGCGCAGAACCGCCCGCCCAGACGGCGAAAGGGTTACTTGACGAGGCGGGCGTAAGCGGCATTGATGGCGGCCATGCGCTCGGTGGCCTGTTTGAGCATGGATTCGGGGAGGCCCTGCGCTTGGAGACGGTCGGGGTGGAGTTCCTTGACCTTTTGGCGGTAGGCTTTGCGGATGGCGTCGTCGGAGGCGTCTTGGGGGAGACCGAGGAGGGCAAGGTCGTCGGCGCGGGTTGGCTCGGCGGGGCGGGGCGGGGGGGCGCTCCGCCGGCGGTAACGGTCACCGCCGCCGAAGCCGGAGCCGCCGCCGGGGCCGCCGTTTGTGTCAGAATACCAAAAGCGGCGGCCGGCGATGTTGGCGAGGATTTGCGCGGCCAAGAAATCGGGCAGGCCGAAGAAGCGCGCGGCACGGGCGAGCATGGCACGTTCGCGCGGGGAGATCGTGCCGTCGGCGCAGGCCACGCGGGCGAGGAATTGGAAGGTGATGACGCGGAGCTCAAAGTTGGCGCAGGCGGCGGCGAAGGCGCGCGCGGCCAGGTCGAATTGCTCGGGCGTATCCTTGCTTTCGGCGAAGATGCGAGTGGCGAGGCGGCGTTCGTCCGGGGTGAGATTGAGCTCGCGGAAGATGGTCTCGATGCCCGAGATTTCGCGTTCGGAAACGCGGCCGTCGGCCTTGGCGATCTTGGCGAGCAGGGGCATGAGCAGGCTCAGGTAACGGCGGCGATTGTCGGCATAGGCATCGGCGCGGGAGGTATCGTCGCCGTCGGGCGGCGGTTGCTGGCGCGAGGCGTTCCGGAAGAGCGGCAGGATCAGATGGTTCCAGGCCAGGGTGAGCAGCCAGGAGAGAAGGAGAAACTTGAGGATGCAGCCCATGTCAGCCCTCCTGCGCGGCCTGTAGGCGCTGGGTGAGGTCGAACGCCTCCAGGCGGTCGAGCACGGGGTTGAGATCGCCCGCCATCACTCGGTCAAGCGCGTAAAGCGTGAGGCCGATGCGATGGTCGGTGAGACGGTTTTGCGGGAAGTTGTAGGTGCGGATGCGCTGGGAACGGTCGCCGCTGCCGCGGAGCGTGAGGCGCGTGGCGCCGGCGGCTGCCTCGGCCTCGGCGCGGCGGGCATCGAGAATACGCGCCTTGAGCACGGCGAGCGCCTTCTCCTTGTTGCGATGCTGGCTACGCTCATCCTGGCACTGCGCGGTGAGCCCCGTAGGCAAGTGGGTGACGCGGACCGCGGAATAGGTGGTGTTCACGCCTTGCCCCCCATGCCCGCCCGCGCAGAAGATGTCGATGCGCAACTCACTCTCCGGCAAGACCAAATCATCCTCCGCATCGGCGACCGGCAGAACGACGACGGTGGCGGCGGAGGTGTGGATACGCCCCTGCGCCTCGGTGACCGGGACACGCTGCACGCGGTGGCCGCCACTCTCGAAACGCAACCGCCCATACGGCCTTTCGCCGCCCGAGACGGAAAAGACCACCTCCTTGAAACCGCCCAGCTCGGTCGGCGAGGCGTCCATCGGCGTGATGGCGTAGCCATTCGCCTCAGCCCAACGCCCATACATCCGGAAGAGATCCGCCGCGAAGAGCGCCGCCTCCTCGCCGCCCGTGCCCGCGCGGATTTCCAACATTGCGTCCCGCGCGTCCAACGGATCCTCCGGCAAAAGCGTCTGCAAGAGCCGCCGCTCCGCCTCCGGCAGGCGCGCCTCCGCCTCCGCCAGCTCCGCCCGCGCCAGCCCCGCCAACTCCGGGTCGTCCAGCGACTCCCGCGCCTGCGCGGCCGCGTCCGTGAGCGCCTCCCATTCCCGCGCGGCCGCCTCGATGCGCCGCAACGCCGCGTGGCGCCGCAACGCCGCGCGATAACGCGCGGCGTCCCCCGCCACGGCGGGATCCGCCAACGCTGCCTCCGCCTCAGGCAACGCGGCAAGGCGGGCGGCAAGCTGGGCACGGTCAATCGACGACATGGGCTGCACGGGAAAAGAAAAACCGGCACGGCGCGCGAAGCGCTGGCCGGTCTCGTCCGACAGGGCGGCGCGGCTTATTTCTTCTTGCCGTAGCGCTGCATGAACTTGTCGATGCGCCCTTCCGTGTCCATCACGGTCTTCTTGCCCGTGTAGTAGGGATGGCAGGCCGAGCAGACGTTGCAGGTCATCGCCTTGACGGTGGAGCGGGTGTGGATGACATTGCCGCACGCGCAGGTGATGGTCGCGTCCTCATACTTGGGATGGATGTCTTTCTTCATGGTACACAAAGCCTTTCGCACTCAAAAAGTCACGCAAGAATAGCACACTCCCTCCCCATGCGTCAAGCCTCCAACGCAAAATTGCGTCTTCGGGAAATTGCACGACGTAATGACCGAGGCGAGACGGGCGAAAAAAAGCGGCGCCCTTGCCAAGATGAAGGGCAACAAAACAACCGCAATCAAGAAAGGACGCCGGCGTGCCCCATATCGACACTTTCCCGCTTCCCCGGACACAATGGGCAATGGACGGGCGCCCTGTTCGCCGGTCTCCGTTCACTTTTCGTCGGGAAGCCCATTCCCAAGCCCTTTGTGTTTCCTTTGTGCGGGCTTCCCGCGACTTTTGCGCTCCCCGAACACACTGGCAGGCTTGTCGGCGGCAACCGCCCGAGAATCCGCGGCCCCCGGGCAAAGTCACCCCGGACGACATCGATTTTTCCTGGGTGGTTGCAATGCGCGTGTGGGATGTGCTATTGTGTTGGGACTTGTGCGGGATTGGCGAGGCACACGAAGAACTCCCTGTATGCCTTGCTCCGGCAGAACCCGCGCAACCGGGCGCCCCGGCCCCCCGGATCGTTGAAGGCGGGCGGATTGGGCGCACGAAACAGAAAGACAGGGTATCGACATGACCAAGACGACTCTTCCTGAGTTGCCCGAAAACAACAGCCGCAAGTGGTACATCGTGGACGCTGCGGACAAGCCTCTCGGCCGCCTGGCCGTGAAGGTGGCCAATGCTTTGCGCGGCAAGGATCGCGCGGATTACGCGCCCTCGGTGGACACGGGGGCTTTCGTGATCGTCATCAACGCGCAGAAGGTGGCGTTGACGGGCAAGAAAAACGAGCAGAAGCAATATGTGGACTTCACGGGGTGGCGCGGCGGCCAGACCAAGACGCCGGCCTCGGTGGTTCGCGAGCGCAACCCGGAGCGTCTCATCGAGCACGCGGTCTGGGGGATGCTGCCGAAGAACAACACGGCGGACATTCGCATGACCCGCCTGAAAATCTACGCGGGCGCCGAACACCCGCACGCGGCCCAAAAACCCGAGCCGCTGAGCATCTGAGACTGCGCGAAAGGAACTTTGAGCAATGGCTAACGAACTTTCCAAGGCGACGGGTCGTCGCAAAACCGCCGTGGCGCACGTGCGCCTGATTTCCGGCACGGGCAAATGGACCGTGAATGGCGTGGAGGTGGAGCGTTACATTCCCAGCGAGTCGCTGCGCGCCTACATCAACCAGCCGTTCGCGATGACGGACTTGGCGGGGAAATATGACGTGTTGGTCTCGGCCAAGGGCGGCGGCATCGCCGGCCAGGCGGGTGCCATGCGCCATGGGCTGTCGCGCGCCCTCTGCGCGCTCGACGCCAACCTCCGCGAGGTGTTGAAGAAGGCCGGGTGCCTGACGCGCGATTCGCGCATGAAGGAGCGCAAGAAAGCCGGCCAGCGCGGCGCCCGCGCCCGCTTCCAGTTCTCGAAGCGCTAAGCACCGCAATGCCGCGCGGCGCTTCCCGCGCGGTTTCCGAAGGGGGGCGGACGTCTTCAGAAGAGGGACGTCGCCCCTTTTTTCGCTTTTCCCCGGGAGTCCCGGGCGGCCCGCGCGGTCGCCTAAGCCTGGGGCAAACCCATTACACAGAAGGAGGAAGCCACGATGGGTCTTCTTTCCAAACTCAAGAATGCCCTTGGCCTGGGGGAGGCCGCGCAAGCGGCGCCGCGCGGGGCGAAGGGGCCGCGTGGCGCGGCAGACGCGCACCGCACCAACGATGGCCAAGGACGCGACCGTCCGCGCAAGAATCGCCGCCAGGACGACGGCGCGCGCGCGGCG
>CASEMQ010000033.1 GCA_949289005.1 uncultured Lentisphaeraceae bacterium | reverse complement strand
CGCCTCCTTTATCGCGGCGCGTTTGCACTCACGTTACCGCCGTCGCACAGGTGGGGGCGCAGGCGTTCGGCGAGCGGCCCCGGGCGCGCCGTTCTTCTCGCCCCATTACAGTTTGAGCCGTCCCGAGGGCGGCTCTTTTCCGTTTCCCCGATTTGGGAAATACCATGGTGCCAGGCCCCTCGGGGCCGCCGGCCTACCGCCCCGGATGGCCCTTTTTCCCTGCCCCACGAGGGCCCGGGGGGTGCTGCCACCGGGGCGGAGAGGCCGCGGGAGACGACTGATAGAGAAATGCCGGGCGCGCGGCGCCACGGCCGGGTAATGTGGCTGTCGACCCCGCGGCGGAGTCGGGCCGGCCGACCTGATTGGAGGATACACCATGGGAAGGCGCAAGGAGAGGGCCCCGGTCGCCGTGGTCGGATTCGACGTCGGCAAGTCGTTCCACTGGGCCTTCGGCGTCGGCGCCGGCGGCGAGGCCGTGCTCAGCGAGCGGGTTGACAACCGCCCGGCGGCGATCGACCGCATCTTAGCCGAGGCGGGCGCCGACGCCCTCGTCGTCGTCGACCAGCGGCGCAACATCGGCTCGCTCGTGCTCTCCAGGGCGCGCGCGGCGGGGATGCGCGTCGCCTACCTGCCCGGGAAGGCCGAGAAGCGGGCCCGCGAGATGTTCCCGGCGACGGCGAAGACCGACGAGCTCGACGCCGAGGTGATCGCGCGCACGGCGCTCGGGATGCCCTGGACCCTGCGCGAGGTCCCCGAGGAGGACGAGCGCAGGGCGTCGCTCAGGATGCTCTCGTCCCAGCGCTCGTTCTGCGTGAAGGGGCGCACCGAGTCGCTCAACCGGCTCCGGGCGGTGCTCCTCGAGGCCGACCCCGCCCTCACACGCCCGCGCCGCCTCTCGCCGGCCGAGGCCTGGGCGCGGCGGGAGGGCGACGTCATCCGCGCCGAGCGCGCCTGCATGCCCCTCATCCTCGGCGAGGGCCTGGCCATGCGCGCCACCGTCTCCGCCAAGCTCGAGCTGAAGGTCAAAGACCCCGCCATCGACTTCGCCGCCACCGTCGCCGGCGTCGTCCAAACCCCCGAGGGCGAGGAGCGCCTCCTCCGCCGCGGCCAGGAGGCCCTCGTCTGGGTCAACCCCCTGGAGCCCCTCCTCGCCTACGTCGCCGAGCCGGCCAAGGATGGCTCGTGGCGCTACCTCGGCACCGCCCCCGTCCTCGCCCCCAGCCATCAGGACGACCCCGAGGGCGTGGCGGCCAACCTCAAGATCCGCGCCAAGATCCAGGCCCTCGAACGCCGCGGGCTCCTCCCCTGGGCCGAGCAACGCGCCGCCGCGCGCCAAGCCGATGTGGCGCACAACGCGCGCCTCATCGCCCTGGCGCAGGTTGACGGTTCGGCGGCTGCGCCGCCTGACGGTTCACGGTTCTCGGTTCGCCCCTTCGGGGCGCCAAATCAACCGATAACCAAAAACCGAAAACCGACAACGGCCGGCGCGGGCTTGTCCGGCGCCACCATGGACGATCTCATCTAAGACAAGGAGCACCAATGGACACCGACAACCGACAACCGAAAACCGAAAACCGCCAGCCCACGGGGCTGGCGCTCATGAGCGCGGACACCGTGAGCCGGGCGCTCGCGCCGCTGGTGGACGAGGGCACGCTCACGGGCGACGACCGCGCCCAGGTGCTCTGGCTCATCGGCGAGATGCGCGCCGAGGGCCTCAGCTACGCCGAGGCCGGGCGCCGCATCGGCTACAACGCCAGCACCGTCAGCCGCGTGCTCAAGGGCGAGTATTCCGGCTCGTGGCCCAACGTCATCGAGAAGATCCGGCAATACCGCCACCTCCGCGCCGAGCGCGCCAGGCTGGCGAGCGCCGCCTTCGTCGAGACGAGCGTCTGGGAGAAGATCCGGCAGACCTGCGACCTCGCGCTCATCCACCAGATGCCCGCCATCGTCGTCGGCCCCAGCCAGCTCGGCAAGACCACCGCGCTGCTGGAGTACAAGCGGCGCTCGGAGTACGTGGTGCGCTACGTCCGCATGCCCGCCGCGCCCGGCTTCCGCACCGCCCTCTTCGCGCTGGCCGAGGCCTGCGGGGTGACGACCCGCGCCACCCCCGAGCAGCTCCGCCGCCGCGTGGCGCAGGCCCTCGACTGCAAGAGCCTCCTCATCGTGGACGAGCTCCACCAGCTCGCCATCTCCTCCGGCCGCCACGCCGCCATGAAGATCATGGAGTATATCCGCGAGCTCCACGACCTCTCCGGCTGCGGGCTCGTCGTCTGCGGCACCCGCGCCCTCGACCACGACCTCATCCAGGGCCCGCTCAAGGGGTGGCTCGAGCAGTTCGCCGAGCGCTGCATCAAGCGGCTCGTGCTGCCCGACGACCTGCCGTGGAGCGACCTCCTCAAGGTGGCCGCCGCCTATGGCCTGCCCGAGCCCCCGCCCGAGGCCGTGCCCACCTTCCGCCACATGCGCCTGAACCGCTACACCAAGCTCCTCGCCCTCGGCGGCAACCTCGCCGCCAAGCGCGGCGAGCCCCTCGCCTGGCCCCACGTCCTCAAGGCCTATGAGCTCGTCGCCCGCTGAGTCGGGCGCCGGCTCGGTAAATGGTAAATGGTAAATGGCCCCGCCCCTCCGGGGCGACAAAGAAGCCGAGGCAATCCCCAAACACACTGGCAGTCCCGCGGGCGGTAGCCCGCCCCAAATCTGCCCAAATCTGCGCAATCTGCGGTTCCCTGACCAAGCCTCCAAGCATCCAAACTTCCAAACTTCCAAGCGACTGAAAGGAGCAAACCATGACCGACAAGCAACGCATCGCCTTTTTCCGGGTCTTCCAGCAGGCCTGCGCCCGCCAGGGCGTCCCCCCCGACGAGCGGGAGGCCTGGCGCCACGAGATCGTCCGCGAGGCCTGCGGCGTCCCCAGCCTCAAGGCCGTCGATTCCGGCGCGGCCTTCGACAAACTGATGGCCCACGTCAGCCGCCTGGCCGAAAGCCATGCCGAGGCCATGCGCTGGGGCACCGCCGAGGGCCGCCGCCTGGCCGCCATGGCCGAGGCCTGCGCCCGGCAGTGCTTCGAGATCGCCCAGGCGCTTCGCGCCGTTGACGGTTATTGGTTGTCGGTTGACGGTAGCCGTGGAAGGGGCGCCCAAGGGGCTCCCGCGCCCCTGCGGGGCGACAAACAAACCGATAACCGAGAACCGAAAACCGAAAACGGCCAACGCGAAGTGGTGGCCTACCTCCGCGGCATCCTGGCCCAGGCCGGCTGGCGCGACGCCCTCCACGCCGAGGACGGCGAGTGGTGGCTCGACCTCGACCTCCCCCGCCTCCAAACCCTCTTCCAGATGCTCGACACCCACCGCCGCCGCCTCCTCCGCCGCGTCCCCTTCGCCAAATGGGAGGAGCTCCCCGACGGCACCCGCGGCCCCATGCGCCTGGCCTTCGACCTCCACGCCCGCTACGTCCTCACCGTCAACGCCCTCCTTAAGACCTGGCGCGCCCCCGGCAAGGACCTTCCCCGCCTCTTCCGCGTGCGCTTCGAGGAACGCGCCTGATTTTGGAAACCACAAAGGACACAAAGCAATGAAAAAGACCAAGACGACACACGCGCCCCAGACGCTCGACGACGTCGAGCGCCTCCTGGGCGAGCTGGCGCTCAAGGACGCCCGCCGCCGCGCCCTCACCGCCAAGATGGACGCCGAGCTCAAGGCCGTGCGCGACCGCTACGCCGCCGACCTCGACGCCCTCGACGCCGCCCAAAAGGCCCTCGCCGAGGAGATCGCCTCCTGGGCCGAGCTCCACAAGGCCGCCTTCGGCGAGAAGCGCAGCCTCGTCCTCACCCACGGGGCGATCGGCTGGCGCCTCGGCAACCCCGCCATCCGCCTCAAGCCCCGCGTCAAGGCCGAGCAGGCCCTCGCCATGGTCAAGGAGAAGCTCCCGGCCTACGTGCGCACGGTGGAGGAGCTCGACAAGGCCGGGCTCCTGGCCGCCGTCGCCGGCAAGGCCCTCGACGCCGAGGACCTCGCCGCCTGCGGTCTGCGCGTCGCCCAGACCGAGCGCTTCTTCTGCGAGCCGAAGACGGAGGAGGCCTGATGGCCTCCTCCGTCCGTGAGCAGTGAACAGTGAGCAGTGAACAGGACGCCCCGTTCGGGGCGACGGAAAAACGGAGGAATGACCATGCAAGCAACGGACACGGCAACACCCGACGCCCCGCAGGGGCGTGACCGCTCGCCGCTCACCGCTCTCCGTTCACCGGGCGGCGGCGACGCCGCCGCACTCGCCGCCGAGGCGCACGACCTCGAGGCGCGGTTGGCGAAGTATCGCGACTGGTACGCCAAGATGGCCGCGGAGGAGCGGCGCCTGCTCGACGCCCTCCGCGCCCACCGCGAGCGGTGGGCCTCCGGCAACGCCAAGGGCCACGCCCTCTCCGCCCGCCTCTCCGGCATCCGGGAGCGCCTGCTCGCGGCGTCCCGCCGCGGGCAGGCGCGGTGAATCGCGAATCGTGAATCGCGAATCGCCGCGCGGCGGGACGCCGCGCACACACCCGCGAGAACGCCCCGTAGACGCGCCGGGGAGGGCGGGAGGCAAAATCCCACGCGGAAAATCTTTGCAACGTTTTGCAACGCTTGCAAGGGCCTTTGCAACGGGGTCTCGGCGGCGGCCGCCGCCGAGACCCCGTGGTTATCGGTCATCGGTTATCGGTTGCGCGCGGCGAGCCGCGCGACGGGTCAAACCGAAAACCGACAGTGAGCGCAGCGAACGAACCGAAAACCGAAAACCAACGGACGGCTCGCCCCACGGGGCGGGCCGTCCGTTTTTTGCCAAACCTGGCAGAGTTGCGGGAGTTACCCTTCAGTCGCCCCGGGCCCTGTGCGACACTGTGGGCATGAACAGGCGGGCTGTCGCCCGCGGTTATCGGTGAACGGTTATCGGTGAACGGTGAACGGAGCGAAGGACGAACGATGGATGCGTTGGACAGAGACGATTTGGACGCCCCGGCGGGGCGAACCGCTCACCGCTCGCCGTTCGCCGTTCTCCCCAATTCCCAAGGCGGCCTCAAGGCCGGCGCGGAATTGGAGGTGCAGCTCTCGCCCTACGGGAACTATCCCGGCCTGCGCGGGGATGAGCGCGTGATCCAGCGGTGCGACCGGGCGGCCTTCGAGGCCGTGGTGGCCAACTTCCGCCCGGAGGTCCTCGTCGACTTCGAGCACCACGCCGAGACCGGCGGCGACACCGAGGCGGCGGCCTGGGTGCAGCGCGTGCGCGTCGACCCCGCCAAGGGCCTCATGGCCACCTTCCGCTTCACCGACGCGGGGGCCGACGCCGTCTCCAACCGCCGCCTCCGCTTCCTCTCCCCCGTCTGGGAGCTCGACCCACACGGCCGCCCCGTGCGCTTGGTCTCCGTGGGCCTCACCAACAAGCCCAATCTGCCCGTCCGCCCGATTATGAATCGGGCTCCCGGGCAGGTTGACGGTTCTCGGTTGACGGTTCTCGGTTCGCCCCTGTGGGGCGACAAACCAACCGACAGTGAGCGAAGCGAACGAACTTTTAACCGACAACCTCAAACCGTTTCGACTGAAAGGAGAAACCCCACCATGAACGAAGACACCACCGAACCCACCCCCGCCGCGCCCGACCTCCGCGCGCGCCTCCTCGAGATCCTCGGCCTCGGCCCCGACGCCGACGACGCGGCCATCATCCAGGCCGCCGAAGGCCTCGCGCAGACCGTCGCGCAGGCGCAGGAGGCGGCGCTCAACGCCGAGGCCGACGCCGTCGCCGAGGAGAACAAGGACAAGATCGCCAACCGCGACGCCTTCAAGCGCCTCTACGTGGCCAACCGCGACACGGTCAAGGCCACCCTCGCCTGCCTCAAGGCCCCCGCGCCCGCCCCCGCCGCGCGCCCCGTCTGCAACGCCGCCGCCGCCCGCCGCCCGGCCGCCCCCGCCAACCCCCTGGCCGCCTGCAACTCCCCCGAGGAGCGCTGCGCCGCCATCGAACGCGGCCTCCTCTGAGACCCAAGGCAGCCAAGCCTCCAAACTTCCAACCTTCCAAAAGGACACTCCAATGGCCACTTCCCTCACCTCCCCCAATCTGACCTTCTCCACCGACAAGGCCATCATCGCCTCCCGCAAGGCCCTGGCCAAGGTCGGCTACTTCGCCACCGACTTCTCCGCCGACGCCGTCCAGCCCGGCACCACCATGAAGGTCCCCGTCTTCAAGCACGACGCCGCCTCCGAGTTCAACGCCTCCACCAACAACTACGAGACCGTCGACGGCACCGTCATCTACGTCCCCGTCACCTTCGACCACCACGTCAAGCACACCTTCGGCTTCACCGACAAAGACTTCACCCTCGTCAACGGCACCAACTTCTGGGGCAAGGCCGGCGAGGCCAGCGGCATCGCCATCTCCAAGGCCATCGCCTCCTCCGTCTCCGCACTCATCAACAAGACCAACATCAAGAAGTCCGCCACCAACGAGGTCGTCTTCTCCTCCGTCTCCAAGACCACCGTCGCGCAGCTCCGAGACGCCTGCGCCAAGGCCGACATCGACCCCGGCGAGACCGTCCTCATGCTCTCCCCCAAGCTCTTCGCCGACCTCCTCGCCACCCTCGACGCCAACGTCTACGGCGGCCCCGAGGCCATCCGGCTCGGCATCGTCCAGGGCCTCTACGGCTTCAAGGCCGTCATGGAGAACGGCGACCTCTCCGCCTCCGCCGACGAAAAGCTCAACGGCGCCCTCATCCCCACCGATGGCATGGTCGTCGCCGCGCGCCTCGTCCCCGTCCTCTCCCCCTCCGTCTACGAGGAGATCGGCACCACCCGCGACGAAGTCTCCGGCCTCGTCCTCGGCGCACGCCGCCACGGCGACCCCGCCACCGGCTCCAACTACGCCACCATCGAGGCCCTCTTCGGCGCCGCCCTCGCACAGCCCGAAAAGTGCATCCGCCTCGTCTCCGCCGCGACGGCGTGAGGGGCGCTTCGCGCCCCGGTCGTCGGTTGACGGCCATCGGTAGCCGGTTGCGCCCCTGCGGGGCGACAAACCAACCGAAAACCGAAAACCCAAAACCGACAACCGAGCGACTGAAAGGAGCGAGCATATGTGGCAAATCCTCACCGCCGACACCCTGCTGAGCCGCCTCTCCGCCCCCGAGCACGACGCGCTGGCCAACGCCGCCGCCGGCTGGGGGCAGGAGGCCCCCCTCGCGGCCATCGCCCACGAGGTCGCCGAGGACTGGCGCGGCGGCCTCCGCCGCGTCACCGCCCTCGACAAGCGCACCGACGCGGTGCCCAGCGAGATCCTCATCCACGTCCTGGCCGACTTCCGCTACCGCGCCTTCACGCGCCTGCCGGGGATGCGCGGACTCCTCGACGAGCGCCGCGTGGCCGAGTGGGACCGCGCCATGGCCGTCCGCGACGCCCTCGCCAAGGTCTCTTACGCCCCGCCCGAGAACGAAAACCTCGAGGCCCCCGACGCCGTCGCCCTCCCCACTCCCCAGATTTCCGTCACCCACAACCATATCCTCGACTAGAAGCTTGGAAGTTTGGAGGCTTGGAAGCTTGGCAACGCCCTGACGGGCGACGGAGAAAACCGATGGCAGAAAACATCAATCAATCTGGCAGTCCTGCGTGCGGCAGCACGCCCCAAATCCGCACCCAATCCGCGGGATCGGCGGTTCCCTCCGCGCCCCTGCGCTTCGCCTGGCAGACCGAGGTGAGCGCCCCCAAGCCCTTCCGCGCGCGCGCCTTCCACGGCGAGACCTTCACCCTCGCCTGCGTGCCGCTGCAGTATGGCGCGCCCCTCACCGGCCTCTCCGGCGGCGCCGTCGCCCTCCGCTGGCAGACCGACGGCATGGGCGAGGACGAATGGTACGCCAAGGCCGGCGCCTACGACCCCGCGACGGGCGAGCTCTCCGCCGACTGGGGGCCCGACTGCGACACGGGCGCCGACCGCGTCCGCTTCTTCCTCGCCCTTGAGACCCCCGGCGGCGCCTCCTTCCGCGCCTACGGCACCCTCGACCTCGCCCCCAGCCCAGGCTTCACCCCCGCCCAGCTCCTCCCCGAATCCGAACTCGACAAGCTGGGGGACGCCATCGAGGCCCACGCCACGCGCACGGACAACCCCCACGCCGTCACCGCCGAGCAGGTGGGCGCCCTCACCCTCGTCCGCGCCGACCTGCGCTACGTCGGGCTCTACGATCCCGCCCAGCCCGCGCGCGCCACGCCGCTCGACGTCGCGGGGCTCTGGGCCATCCTCGTCCAGCAGGGCGGCGTCGGCGGCCTGATCATCGGCACGCAGGCGGGGCAGGGCGTCGCCGACCTCCGGGGCGCCACCCTCTTCCAGGCCCGCGCCATCACCGTCCACGCGGCCGACGGGGTGACGCCGGCGCGCGTCTACGTCCTCTCCCCCGCCGGCGAGGAGCTCGACGAGAGCATCGCCCGCATCCTCGACGTCGCCAACAAGATTGTCGCCCACAACCGCGCCGCCGACGCCCACGCCGACATCCGCCAGGCCATCGACGAAATCGAGCTCACCCCCGGCCCCCAAGGCCCCCAAGGCGAAAAGGGCGAGAAAGGCGACAAGGGCGACCCCGGCCAGGACGGCGCGCAGGGGCCCCAAGGCGAGGTTGGCCCCCAAGGCCCGAAGGGCGACACCGGCGACACCGGCCCCCAAGGCCCCGCAGGCAAGGACGGCGCCGACGGGCAGGACGGCGCGACCGGCCCGCAGGGGCCGCAGGGGCCGAAGGGCGACACGGGCGACACGGGGCCACAAGGCGCGACCGGCCCCCAAGGGCCCCAAGGCCCCAAGGGGGACAAGGGTGACCCCGGCGACGACGCATCCGTCACCGCCGGCGACGGGCTGGAGAAGAGCGCGGAGGGCGTCCTCTCGCTGAAGCTCTATCCGGCCGGTCTGGGGATCGGCACGGACGGACTGGAGCTCCGAGTGGGGAACGGGCTGAAAACCACCGTCAGCCCCAACCAACTGAACGTCGCCCTACGCTCGGGCGGCGGCATCAAGTGCGGCACCGACGGCCTCTACGTAGATCTGCCCGCCGACACCGCGCAGAGCGACAACGTGATCCAATGGCACGACGCCTGCTCCATGCTCACCGTCTCGCCCACCGGCGCGACGCTCACGGCCTCGGCCACCGGATGGACGGACGGCGCGCAGCTCTTCGTCCGCCTCGTCCTCCCCGCGGCCTTCACCGGCGTGGGCGACAACATCCGCATCGTGGGCTACGCGACGCTGGAGGCGGGCGCGACCTACCACGCCACGGCCTACAAGGTGGGCGACATGGTCTACCTGACCCCAATCCTGAAGGAGGATTCCAATGTTTGACGTGTTCCGTTGCCTCACCGCCACCGCGCTCATCGGCCTGGGCGCGCCGGCCGCATTCGTTTTCGGCGCGGAGGGGCAGGTGCCGCTCCTGCGCACGCCCGTTCTGGAGCCCACCCTCATGGGCCCGGCCACGGTGGGCGACACCTTCGCCAACGCCCAATCCGGGGCGGAGAACTTCCCTTGGCAGACGGGCGGCTTCTTCCGCGCCGAAGCCCCCATCACCGAGGCCACCTTCGTGGTCTGGGCCAACCTCGACGGCTCGGACAGCTACTGGTTCCCGATTTTCTTCCACGTCCCCGACGAGGCCATCGGCAAGGCCGTGGGGACCACCTTCATCGGCCCGGAGAGCGGCACGGGGAGCAAGACGTGGGCAGACCCCTGGCCGGAAGGTTGCTTCGTGCCGGGCTCGGAGGCGTATCCCATCCGCCAGGGGAACATCGCCTACAACCTGACCTGCTCGGAGGAGACGACGCTCGACGGCGGCTTCATGGACGCCAACACCCACGCGGCGGGGACGCACCTGGGCGTGCCGCTGACGGTGCGGGACGGCAAACCGCTCACCCTCACGACCACGGGCTCGTGGACGCTGGAGGTGGCCGCGCCCAAGCTCGTGCGCTGCTACCTCACCGAATGCCTCGGCTACAAGGAGGCCGGCGACTCCTCCCCCATCCTGCTGGCCTCGCAGTGGGGGATGGCGACGCTGCAGGTGGCCGTCACCAACCAGGTGGCCACGGTGCGCGCACGCGCCTACTACCCCGACGGCTGCCGCACGGCCGAGGAGGACGTCACCGTCACCCTCCCCCTCTACGGGGCCGACGCCCTCCCCGCGCCCGCCACCGTCTTCCCCTTCCTCTGCACGCGCCCAAGAACCTACAATGGGCTCGACGTCACCTACCGCCTCTGGGGCGGGAAGGGCTTCCGGCGGCTGCTCACCGACGCGGAGCTCCAGACCATCCGCGCCCGAGACGCCGCCGAGATGGCTCGCCGAGGCCTCATCCCCGAAAGCGAGCTCACCCACGACGAGCACTCCTTATTCCCCACGGCCACCACCACCCTCTCCGCACGCGCCTCCGCCAAGCCCCGCCATAACCCTGGCAAGGCGCCGCCCTACCCGCCCTTCGCCACCCAGGAGGAGACCCCATGACCAAGCTGCTCGACATCCTGCACGCCCTCTGCCTCGCCCTCGCGGCCTGGCTGCAGGGCCGCCGCACGGTCCGCGCAAACCAGGCCCGCCGCGCCGTCGCCACCCACGACCGCAAAGAAATGAACCGCATCCTCCAGGAAAGGAGGGGCGCCAAGCGCCCGTGAATCGCGAATCGTGAATCGCGAATCGCCAAGCCTCCAACCTTCCAAATCTCCAAACTTCCGTTCCACTGAAAGGAGAACCCAATGACCGACCGCGCCCTCAACCTCCTCCTCATCGCGCTCGCCGCGACGGGCGGACTTCTCGCCTGCCTGACCTACGCCGGGTGCACCACCTACACCGTCGTCCCCGCCGACCGCGAGGTGGTGCCGGTGGCACCGCAGGACCCCGACCCGCAGGGCCACCGCGTCTACGTGGAAATGCAAGACGGCGCCACCGGATGGTTCGTCCCCGATTCCGTCATGCTCGAACTCCTCGACGCCGACTGAGCCTTCCCACACTGGCAGTCCCGCGTGCGGCAGCACGCCCCAAATCTGCCAAAATCCGCGAGATCCGCGGTTTCATCCGTCGCGCAACCCAAGCCTCCAAGCCTCCAATCTTCCAAACTTCCACCCAAAAGGAGAAACACCATGATCGACTGGCTCAAAAAACTCTGGGACTGGCTCCGCCCCAAGCTGGCGCAGCTCTTCACCCTCACCGCCAAATCCATCGCCCAGGAGGTCCTCGACCTCCTCAACGACGCCGAGCTCCAGCACCTGGCCTACGACTCCGTCAAGGCCGCGGCCGAGAACGGCCTCAAGGGCAACGCCGCCTTCGACGCCGCCTTCGAGGCCCTCACCGTCAAGCTCCGCTCCGAGGGCCGCGAGCTCGCCGACAACGTCAAGGACACCCTCATCCAAAACGCCTACTGCGTGTTCAAGAATGGCAATTCGTAAATGGTAAATGGTAAATGGTAAATAGCCCCGCCCTGACGGGCGACAAAGAAGTCGCCGGGGCGTGGGGCGATCCCGCGGTGGCCGTGCCACCCCCACCAACCACCACTTACCAATTGCCATTTACCATTTACCGTGCGACTGAAAGGAGCACCCCATGCCGTCCGTCGCGGAGATCATCGGCCTCAAGACCCCAACGCCCACGGCGCTGGACACCGCGGGCATCCGCGCCCGCTGGTCCCAGCGCCTGCGCGAGCAGGCCCTCTTCTCCGCGCGCATGACGCTCCAGGGCTACCTCGACCGCGTGCAGGCCGTGCTCATGCAGGTGGCCGACGGCACGCTCGACGCCTCCGCCGCGCGCCTCGCCCTCACCGACACGCTCGCCCAGCTCGGCTACGCGCCCGAGCCCGGCACGGAAGGGACGCTCAAGGACGCCCGAACCCTCGCGCGCCTCAACCTCGTCCTCGACACCAACCAAAAGACCGCCGCCTCGCTGGCCCGGCTGGCCGAGAGCGAGGACCCGCAGGTCGCCGCCCTCTTCCCCGCCTGGGAGCTGCTCAGCACCGGCTACCGCAAACACCACCGCACCGACTGGCCCCAACGCTGGAAGGCCGCCGGCGAGCGCGTCGCCTGGCAGGGCGCACACCGCACCAAGATGGTCGCCCTCAAATCCTCCCCCATCTGGCAGGCGCTGGGCGACGGCGCGGGCGGCTTCCGGGACACCCTCGGCAACCCCTATCCGCCCTTCGCCTTCGGCTCCTCCTACGCCTGGGTCCACGTCGACCGCCTCGAGACCAAGGAACTGGGCCTGCTCGGCGAGGCCACCAACCGCGCCGCCCGCCGCGCCGCCGCCCTCCTCATCACCGCCCTCACCCTCCGCGCCATCCGAAACAAGGCCAAGCAATGCCCGCAGGACGGCTCCTTCCTAGACAAGGACGGCGAGTGCCACGACCCGAGACATGGCGGAACGAAGGGCAAATCCCCCATTGTGGGACACAAGGGTAAATGCTCGCGGCAGGAGGCCGAACGGGCACTCAATGACGGATTCTCGGTCAAGAGCTCAGACGGCAGGGCCATCCGCTTCGACCGCTTTGCCCGTGACCACTATCGCTTTGGCCAAAGGCGGAAGGACAACACCCCCAAGCCGGAGAATCTGGAGTGGCTCCCCGCCGCCATCCATGCCGTCAAGCACGGGGAACGCACGCTCAAGTTCCCGGACGGGACGACGCCGGACTATCTGGATCCGCCGCCGGGGACGCAAGCGGTCTACACAGAACGATACGGGCGCCACACGCTGAAGGTCTACGTCTACCACAACACGGGAAAGGTCTCGGGATGGCACTTCGCATAAAGAAAAGGCGACCGCCGAAGCGGCCGCCAAGGGGTAGGGAAGGCACCTACGTCCTTCCAAAGTGTATCAAGCGGGGACGGCCCCACGATAGCCCGTCAGGAAGCATCGCCGCCGTTTCGGCCCTTCCTGAAGAACGCCCTTACTATCGCATAAATCGGAAAGGAATGCAAGCATGAACCTCTTTGACGTTATCCTTTGCATCCTGCTCGGCTTTCTCCTGGCCGCGGCAATCAGCGCAATGATGCGCGACCGTGACCACGAGGAGGAACTCAACGCCCTGCGCACCGAGATTGAGATGTTACAAACCAAGCTTCCAAGCCTCCAAGCCTCCAAACTTCCGCAGGCGACCGAAGGGAGCCTGCCATGAGCGTAACCATCACCATTCCCGCGGAGCGGCTGGCCGGGTGGCAGCGGCGCTGGGTGGAGCGCATCACCCCGGGGCTTTTGGCCAAGGCCGCCGCGGGCGCCCTCCAGACCCTCATCATCCGCCACCTGGCGCGTGTGTCCGAGACCCGCCACGACACCGCCAACCGCCTCGGCGCCCCTCCCTCCGGCTTCTGGAAGGATGTCGAGAAGGCCGTCAGCCTCCACACCCACGCCAACGACGCCGAGGTCTCCGTGACCCATCCCGGCATCGCCCGCGCCGTGCGCGACGTGATCATCCGCCCGCGCCGCGCCAAGGCCCTCACCATCCCCCTGCGCGCCGAGGCCTACGGCAAACGCCCCCGCGAGTTTGCCAACCTCTCCGGCGCCGATCTCTTCCGCCCCAAGGGCACCCGCATCCTCGCCACCGAGGAGGGCGGCAAACTCACCCCCATGTACGCCCTCTGCGCCTCCGTCACCCAACGGCGCGACCCGACCCTCCTCCCCGACCAAAAGACCATCGACGACGCCCTCGCACGCGCCGCCCTCAACGCCCTCGAAACCGCCGCCTCCGCCGCCGCACGATAGAAAGGAACAAAGCATGAACCCGATTCAAGCACTGCTGGCCTGGCTGAAGGCCACCCTCGACGCCGACCCCTGGTACGCCGAGCACGGCGTGGCCGTCCTCATCGAGAACCAGCTCGACATCCTCAGCGAGGTCGAGCGCGCCGTCCTCTCCGGCACCGGCTGCGCACTCATCCTCCGCGCCCCCCGCGCCGAAAACAACCGCCCCGCCCTCAACGTGAGCGTGGAGCTCCTCGCCCTCGAGAACCCCACGCTCAACCGCGCCCGCCCACAGGCCGCCACCGCCCTCGACGCCGCCTGGCACGCCGCCCTCGCCCTCGACGGACCCAACCTCATGCTCCGCACCGTCGAGCACGTACCCCAGGTCGACCTCTTCCAGGCCACCGCCACCTTTGACACGCTCGTGGCGCGGTAGCGCCCCGCGCGTGGGTGAACGGAAAGCGGTGAACGGTGAACGGTTCGCCCCTGCGGGGCGACAGACAAACCGAAGGCAGGCGCGGAAGCGCCAACCGTTCACCGATAACCGATAACCGTTCACGCGAACGACTGAAGTGAGTGAAACGAACGAAAGGAGTGAACCCCATGGCAACCAACCCCGCAGACATCACGACCCCCGGCTGGGGCGTGGACAAATCCCTTGGCGGCGACTACGCCACGTGCATCATCACCGACTGGGAGTGCGCAGACGAGACCCAGGTGGCCTACTGCCAGGACCAGAACGGCGCCGTGGTCCACCGCCAGGACTACGACAAGAAGACGACCGTCACCGCCACCCTCCTGGCGCCCACCACCGTCGACCTCCCCACCTTCTCCGCCGGGAGCACCGAAACCCTCACCGTCGGCACCAAGACCTTCGCCATCCTCTCCTGCCGCGAGATCGAGAGCAACCGCGACTTCCGCAAGCTCGTCCTCACCCTCGAACGTTACGAGAACTGGCCCAGCGCGTCCTGAGCGCGGCTTCGCCGCGCCGTGAATCGCGAATCGTGAATCGCGAATCGCCCGCGCGGCAAGCGCGCGACAAACCAACCGGAGAACAAGCAATGAACGCAACGGACACAGACAAGCCGGACGCCCCGCAGGGGGCGCCAACCGAGCCGAAGGGGCGTGGGGCGGAGCCCCACCCCGAGACGATTCGCGATTCGCGATTCGCGATTCACGAAAACGCCGCCGGCAACCCCCAGGCCGCCCTCGACGCCCTCGCCGACCCCGCCCCCCTCACCCTCGGCCAGGTGGCCCTGCTGGAGAAGATCAAGAGCCCCCTGCTGGGCGGCGGCGAGCAGACCGCCGCCGACGTCATCCCCGGGCTCTACCTGCTCAGCCTGCCTTCCGCGCAGGGCGCCAAGCACCTCAGGACGCTGACGGAGGACGCCTTCGCCTGGGCCGACACCCTCAGGCCCGCCGACTTCTCCCGGCGCTGGGTCGCCGCCCTCAAGGCCCTCCGCGCCTTCTACGCGCTGCTCCCGGGGCCGGAGGGGGACGCGCCAAAAAAAGCCTCGCCGGCAACGGCTGGCTGATCGCCCTGGCGGAGTGGGCGGCGCGCACCTACCACTGGCCGCTGCACCACCTCCTCCACCGCCTCCCCGCCGCACAGCTCGCCCTCCTCTTCCGGCAATGGAAGAGCGCCGTCGCCGGCTCAAAGGGCTTCACCCTCCTGGAGGAGGAACTCATGGCGCGCCTGACGGCGCGCCGGTGATTGGCTGATTGGAGGTTTGGCTGATTGGAACGCACCCGTCCGTCGCGCGGCTTGCCGCGCGCCACCAATCAGCCAAACTTCCAAACTTCCAAACTTCCGTGCGACTGAAAGGAGCCCCCCATGATCCCACCCCGCGCCATCCGCGGCCAACGCCTCACCGCCGACCTCTGGAACGCCCTCGTCGAGGCCATCCGCCAAAACCGCCCCCTCGCGGGCTCGAACGTCCGCCTCCGGCAGACCCCAGGCGGCGTCTTCATCGACGCGGCGGCCGCGGCGTCGCGCGCGGCCGTGGCCGCCGCCAAGCCCCAGCCCTTCCAGTGCACCGTCGCCATCGACCCGGAGGCCGGCACGGCCACCCTGCGCGTCCGCTTCGGCCGCGTCTACCTCCTGGGCGAGGCGCAGACGCTCGCCACCCCCTCCTCCTGGACGCGCGACCCGGAGGCCGACGACCCCGCCACCGCCGACTGGCTCGCCGACCTGGACCTCGCCGGCGGCACGGCGGGCGACAACGACCCCTGGCTCTGGCGCGACGCGGCGGGCGCCTTCCACCTGGGCCTGAAAAGCGAGATGGACGACGCGGCCACCCCCCTGCGCCACCTGGCCGAGATCGACGACGCCGGCGCCGTCACGCAGATCTGGGTGGGAAACGTCTGGCTGGACGCCGTGGGCGACGCGGGCGACCAGCTCGGCCCCATCGTCCGCGAGACCGTCGAGGGCAAGGCGCGCATCGCCCAATACCTCGGGCGTTGGCGCTGGGTGGAGAACGCCGCCGACCCCGCGCAGTCGCAGTGGCTCTTCGAGCGGAAGACGAAGGCCGACGGCACGCCCT
This sequence comes from uncultured Lentisphaeraceae bacterium, assembly GCA_949289005.1. Taxonomy (GTDB): domain Bacteria; phylum Verrucomicrobiota; class Kiritimatiellia; order RFP12; family DVOR01; genus Spyradenecus. Next base: position 53,579 of record CASEMQ010000033.1, on the reverse strand, counting down.
ATCCCCCCGCCCACGTCTACGCCCACACCCTCGCCAAGGTGGCCGTGCGCACCCAGAGCCTCGCCGCCGGCGCCGACGAGATCCGCACGCTGGAGGCGCCCCTCCTCTTCCTCACCGAGCCCGACCCCGCCGCCTGGCTCACCCAGGTCTCCGCCGAGCTCCACGCCAAGCTCACCTACACGCCCCCCGCCGACGAGACCGGCACCGGCGCCATCACCGCCGCGTCCACCACCCTCACCTTCTTCGGTACCAAGACCGAGGAACCGCCCGAGACCCTCCTCCAGACCGAGGTGGAGGAGGTCAACGAAACCACCACCCACGAGACCGCCGGCGGAGCCGGCGAGTAATTGGTAAATGGTAATTGGTAAATAGTCCCGCCCCTTCGGGGCGACGGAGAAGCCGAAAGGGCGTGGGGCGGAGCCCCACCGACAAAACGATTCGCGATTTACGATTCACGATTCGCGCGAGCGACAGAAAGGAGCGAGACCATGAACGGCATCATGCGCATGAAAGTGGCCGGCAGCGGCTCGGCCAAGCCCGCCCGGGAGCTGCACCCCTCCTGGGTCATGGACTACACCATCCCCGGCCTGGCCAACGCCCTTTATAACCCCGGGGTCTGGGACCCCGTGGCGCTCGTCCAGGCCGGCTTCCCCGTCTTCTACTATTCGCGGGAGGAGACCGGGGACGGCCACGCCCAGGTCGCCATCCCCGACGGCGCCGACTCCCTCGCCTGGCAGAGCCTGGAGGAGTGGGGCGAGGAACACGGCGTCGACGCCGCCGGGCAGGCCCGCATCCTCGCCGCCATCCGGGCGGCGAACGGCGGAAGCGGCCAGTATTGGTGCCAGCCCCGTCTCGCGCAGGCCCACGTCCTCCACGCCAAGGGCTCACGGCGTCTCTCCTGCTCCCCCAACGGCCGCCTCCGCCTCGTCGTCGCCAAGCGCTACTACGGCCCCGTCGTCCAAGGGGTCGACCCCAGTGTGCAGGTGGGCCTGGAGTTCGCCATGCGCCCCGGCACCAACGCCTGCGCCCAGTTCCTCCACCGCGCCTCCGAGGCCGGCGCCGACGTGGCGGGCAACCCCGTCGCCAGCGTCCCGCCCGACGCCGAGGCCCACCCCTGGCCCGAGGCCACCGGCCAGGGCGGCGCCTCCCTCGGCCTCATCCCCCTCTACGCGCCCGACGCCTCCGGCTCACCCTCGGCCGTCGGCCCCGCCTATCCCCTCGACGCCGCCCCCACCATCCTCGGCCTCTTCCACGACATGGTTCGCGCCTCCGCCGACGGCCTCATCCCCACCGACGTCCCCTACGTCGCCGCCCAAAACATCGACCCCGCCGACCCCGCCGCCTGGTTCCGCGCGCTCCCCTCCCACGGCGCCCCCGGCATGGACGCCGCCCTCCAAGCCTTCCTCCCCGCCCCCAACGAACAGACCGGCCCCTACCGCCCCGGCCTCTACTACCTCGGTAGCCGCTGCGTCTACGCACGCTCCGAACCCACCGAAGGCCTCGTCGACGCCCTCCCCGCCGTCCCCTTCGCCGCCGCCGACAACGCCCCCCGCACCGCCGTCACCACCCCCCTCACCCTCGCCCCCGCCTTCCCCGACGACTTCCCCGGAGACTGGTGCGCCAAGAACGGCGACGCCCCCCAACGCCCCGCCGACTGGGCCCAACGCCACGTCCCCATCCTCTGGCACTGGCACGAAAGCTGCGAAGGCATCGACTTCACCCTCCGCGTCACCCTCTTCACCGGCGACGGCACCAACCCCCTCCCCAAAGGCGCCTCCGCCTACGTCGCCTTCTGCGCCAACTCCTACGACCCCATCACCCCCCAAGACAACGCCCCCCAGCCCGAAATCCTCAACACCCCCTACGTCGGCCACGGCATCTACGCCACCATCCTCCGCATCCCCCTCACCGGCCTCTTCGAGGACGACGGCCAACACCTCCTCCCCTGGCAGACCCGAACCCTCGCCTACAAAGGCTCCGGCCCCGGCCCCTTCGCCTTCTACCTTGGCTCCGCCACCGGCTCCTTCGACGGCCCCACCACCCCCATCCTCCCCGCCACCCTCACCTTCCACCGCCACGCCCCCTATCCCCTCCATTCTCAAACCCCTTGATAATTTTCTCACACAGAGTGAGAGAATACAACGCCACCGACGTGCTCGGCCTCGCCATCCTGGGCACCTCCGGCACCAACTCCGGCGGCCCCTACGCCTACGACATTTACCTGAGCGTCAATGGCCAAGCCGTCGCCACCTTCGAGGACCTGACCTTCTCCAACACGCTCTTCTACCGCGAGTGGGGCCGGGCCGTCTCCGGCAAGGACGTCTACGCGGGCGACGCCACGTGGAGCGTGCGCTCCATTGAGGAGGATTCCGTGAAGGACGGTTCCGCTTGCATCGCCGACCCCAACGAACTCTACCTCTCGATGTGCGAGGAGCTCGGCATCGCCCCCATCCCCGAGCCCACGGCGCTGGCCCTGCTCGCGCTCGGCCTCGCCGGCGCGGCGCTCCGCCGTCGCCTCTGATTGGCGCACGCGCCCCCGGCGGCACCCGCGAGCGAGACAAAAAAGGCGGGCGACGGCATACACCGTCGCCCGCCTTTTTTTGTCGCCGCCCGCCCGACCCCTTGTTCGGGGCGCGGCGTGCCTCGCCCCGGGATGCGGCGTGTCTCGGGGAGCGATACGGCGTGTCTCGGGAAATGACCCCGCTCCCTGATTGAAAAGGGGTTTTTCGCCCCTTTGGGCCCCGCCCGCTCTCAACAGGTTTTCAACAGGTTTCGCAAAGTTATCGACAAGCCTTTGCGGTTCCCCGACCCCGGCGGTTCCGGGGGGCATCGCGCCACTCGTCTCCCGCCACCCTCCCGGGCTTCCATATGTTATAATGCGGGCATGTTCTCACTCTTTCTGGCATTGAAGTATCTTCGGCCTAAGCGGGGGGTGGCGTCGGTGGTGACGTTGCTTTCGGTGCTTGGGGTCACGATTGGCGTGGCGATCGTGATTATCGTGCGCGCGGTGTTCACGGGCTTTGGGGACACGTGGCAGAGCAAGATTTTGGCGTTCAAGCCGCATATCGTGGTGCAGCCGGCGTATCGGGGGACGTTGGGGGAGGTGGAGGCGCTGTGCGCGGCGGTGGAGGCGGTGCCGGGGGTGGTGGCGTCGTCGCCGAGCATCGAGACGCGGGTGTTGGTGGAGTACAACCGGCGGATTTTGGCGCCGATTTTGTTGGGGGTGGACGCGGGGCGGATCCGGAAGATGCTGCCCATCGCGATGTGGAACGGCGCCTTTGACCTTTCGGGCGACGGGGTGGTGATCGGGGTGGACATGGCGCGGATGCTGGGCATCGGCGTGGGGGACGAGCTGCTGGTCTACTCGCCGATGAACCTGATCGACCGCGACGAGATCTATTTCCCCGAGCGGCTGACGGTGCGGGGGGTTTATTCCACCGGCCAGGCGGAGTACGACGGCGGCTACGTCTTTGTCTCCCTGCCCGTGGCGCGCGATTTGGCGGGGCTGGACGCGGGCGCGAACAGCCTGAGCCTGCGCGTGGGCGACCCGCACGCGTTGCGCCCGGGCGAAGGCGTGGTGGCGGCCGTGCGCGAGGCCGTGGACGGCGTCTACGGGCCGGGGCGTTGCCGCGTGAGCACGTGGCAGCAGCTCGACCGCCTCATCTTCAACGCGGTGGCCACCGAGAAGAACATGATGACGCTCCTGCTCATCTTCATCAGCGTGGTGGCCATCTTCTGCGTGGTGAACACCATCATCGTCATCACCGTGCAGAAGACCAACGAGATTGGCCTGCTCAAATCCATCGGCTTCTCCACCTTCCGCCTCACTCTCGCCTTCGTGCTCTACGGCTGGGTGCAGTGCCTGCTGGGCACGGCGCTGGGCATCGGCCTGGCCTTCCTCACCCTGCACAACCTGCAAAACCTCGTCGACCTCCTCGCGCGCTTCGGCCTCGAGGTCTTCCCCAAGGCCGTCTACGGCCTCGACGCCCTGCCCTGGCGCGTGATCCCCGCCGAGATCGCCCAAGTCACCGCGCTCGTCGTCGTCTTCTGCGCGCTGGCCTCCCTCCTGCCCGCCTGGCGCGCCGCCGCCATGAACCCCATCGATGCCCTGCGCAAGGAGTGACCCCATGCCGCCCACGCTCGTCGCCCAAGGCCTCCGCAAAGCCTACACCCTCCACGGCGCCCGCCTCGACATCCTCCGCGGCGCCGACCTCGCCGCCGAGCCTGGCGAGACCATCGCCATCGTCGGCCGCAGCGGCGCCGGCAAATCCACCCTCCTCCACGTCCTCGGCGGGCTCGACCGCCCTCAGGCCGGCACCGTCCGCATCGACGGCCGCGACCTCTACGCCCTCACCGCCCGCCGCCGCACCGCCCTGCGCGCCGCCAAAATCGGCTTCGTCTTCCAGGCCTACCACCTTCTCCCCGAGATGGACATCACCGAGAACGTCATGCTCCCGGCCATGGCCCTCGGCCGCCTCGGCCGTGCCGCCATGCGCAGCCGCGCCCAAGATCTCCTCGCCCGCGTCGGCCTCGAAAACCGCCTCCGCCACACCCCCCTCGAACTCTCCGGGGGCGAACAGCAACGCGCCGCCATCGCCCGCGCCCTCATGAACGATCCCCCCCTCCTCCTCGCCGACGAGCCCACCGGCAACCTCGACGCCACCACCGGCGGCGCCGTCCTCGACCTCCTCTTCGACCTCGCCCGCGAACGTCGCGCCATCCTCGTCATGGTCACCCACAGCCCCGAGACCGCCGCCCGCTGCGCCCGCACCCTCACCCTCCGCGACGGCACGCTGGCCTGAACGCCCCGGCACCCCTCGCAAGCCCCGCCACGCGAGGGGTGCGTTCGCGACTTTGCGCTAGGGTCTCGAGCCAGGCGAGGCACTGGGCGAGCTGGTCGGCGTCGTGGCGGTGGGCGGTGCGGTGGTTGTCGCCGGGGAGGCGGATGAAACGCTTGGGTTCGCGGGCGGCGGCGTGGAGGGCCTCGCCGTGGGCGAGGGGGATGAGGCGGTCGGCGGTGCCGTGAAAGATCCAGACGGGGCAGGCGACGCGGGGGAGTTTGTCCTCGGAGTGGAGCCAGTCGCACGGCAGGCACCGGGCGAGCCCAGGCACGGCGAGGATGGAGGTGAAGCCGCCGCCGAGGATGAGCGCGGCGACGGGGCGGGTGGCGGCCACCTCGGTGGCGGCGGCGGTGCCCAGGGAGTAGCCTTGGACGACAAGGCGCGCGGGGTCGGCGCCTTGGGCGCGGGCGGCATCGTGGAAGGCGCGGGCATCGGCCTCGAAGGTGCGCACGGAGGGCTTCCCGGTGCTTTGGCCGTAGCCGCGGTAGTCGGCGGCGTAGACGGTGGCGTGGCGGGCGAGGGCGCGCATGAGGGCGTCGGTCTCGGCCAGGTCCTCGCCGTTGCCGTGGAAGTAGAGGACGGCCCAGGGGCTGTCGGGGTTGGGGAGGATGCGGAGGCGGCCGATGGCGCCGCCTTCGAGGGGGACGGGGAGGGTCTCGGGATAGCCGGGGCGGAGGGGCGGCTTGGGGAAGGCGAAGGCGTCGACGATGGGGCGGGCGAGGCAGCAGGCCAGCGCCCAGAGGGCGGCCAAGAGGCAAAGGCCAATCAGGATGCCGCGCCTGACAGGGGAAAGAAAAACGGGAAAGCGTTCACTCGACATCGGCGGGGAGGCGGACATTGGCGCGCCAGACGTCTTGGAGGCGGCGGATGGCGTCGTAGGGCGCGGGGTCGCGGCAGACGGCGCGGACGACGGCGAAGTTGATGGCGCCGGCGCGGAGCGTCTCGGGCAGGCGCGCGGCGTCGATGCCGCCGATGGCGACGGTGGGCCAAGGGGAGGCGCGGACGATGCGGCCGGCCTCGGCGGGGCCGAGCGTGGGGTCGGGGATGGCTTTGGTGGGGGTGGCGTAGACGGGGCCGACGCCGGCGTAGTCGGGGCGGACGGGCTTGGCGGCCTCCATCTGCGCGTAGGAGTGGGTGGAGAGGCCGAAGACGCGGAGCACGGGGAACTTGGCGCGGGCCTCGGGCAGGGGCATGTCGCCCTGGCCGAGGTGGACGCCGTCGGCCTCGGCCAGGGCGGCGGCCTCGGGGTCGTCGTTCACGATGAGGAGCGTGCCGGTGCCGCGGGTGATGCGGCGCATGGCGCGGGCCGTGGCCACCACCGTCTCGCGCGGCACGTTTTTCATGCGCAGCTGGACGTAGCGCAGGCCGGCGCGCACGGCGGCCTCGGTGACGGCCTCGTACGAGGTGATGGGGTCGGTGACGACCAGATAGAGGCCGAAGGCGTTCATGGGCTTTGTGAAGTGTGGATGCCTGGGGGTTTGGGGGCTCCGGCCCCTGTTCACTTGGCGGCGGCGAGGTCGGCGAGGATGAGCTCGGCGGCCTTTTTGCCGGATTTGAGCATGCCGCCGAAGATGGGGCCCATGCGGAAGCCGCCTTGGACGTTGTTGGCGGCCATGCCGGAGGCGTAGAGCCCGGGGTAGAGGCGCTTGGTGTTGATGACGGTGGTGCGCTCGCCGTCTTCCATCCACATGGGCTTTTCGCCCATGATGCCGCCGGTGGGGGAATCGACCTTGATGCCGGCCTTGTCGACGGCTTTGTGGACGATTTCGGAGGGGTGCCCGGTGCCGTCCAGGACGGCGCGGGCGGTGACGACCACGGGGTCGACGTGCATCTCCAGGCGGCGCACCGGGTTCCAATTGACCACCAAACCGCAGATGCGCCCCTCGCGCACGCAGATGTCTTCCACGCACATGGCGTTGAAGATGGTGGCGCCGGCCTTGCGCGCGCCAAAGATAAGGCCCGAGGCCATCTCCACGCTGTCGAGCGTGTGGTAGCCGTTGCCCAGGTCGTTCGTGCGGATGGCGAAGTCGTGGAGGATGGGCGCGGCGTCGGCCTGGACGACCACCTCGTTGAAGAGCATCCCGCCGCCCCACGTGCCGCCGCCGGGCGCCAGCTTGCTCTCGAAGATCGCCACGCGCAGCCCGGCGTCGGCCAGGTAGCGGGCGGCCACGAGGCCCGAGGGCCCCGCGCCGACAATCCCGACGTCCACCGCCAGGTTCCGCTCAAACTTCGCGAAGAAGGCGCGCACGATCGCGCCCGAAATCGTCTCTTCCATCACTTCGGCCATCGCGCATCTCCCGCGTCAGAGGACGGCGCAGACGTCGACCAGCTTGTTCAGGGCCTTCTCTTCCTGCAGGCGGGCGGAGAAGTCGCCCAGACGGCCATTGTCGATTAGGCGGCGGAAGGCCATGTCGGGCTTCATGTCCATCTGGTTGGCCAGGCGGTTGAGGTGCGCGTTGAACTCCTCGCCCTCGACCTTGACATCGTTCTTGTTGGCCCAGGCGCGCAGGACATAACCCAGGCGGACGGACTTGGCGGCACGCTCGGCGGTCTGCTTGTAGACGTCGGTGGCCGCCACCTCCTCGTGGCTCTTGCCGGCGAGGTCCTTCAGCGGATCGGAGGGATCCTGTTGGAGCATGTCGTAAGTGCGGCGGCGCACCTCGGATTCGGGCAGGTCGAAGGAGACGGAGGCGGAAATCTTCTCGGCGATGGCGCGCTCGGCCTCGTCGTGGGCCTGGGCGGCGCGCGCTTGGGCCAAGTGTTCGCGCACGGCCTTGTCGAGCGCCTCCATGTTCTCCATGCCGCAACGTTTGGCGAGGTCTTCGTCGGTGGGCTGCTCGGGCTTGCGGAGGGACTTGACGGTGAGGGTATAATGCACGGTGCGCCCGGCCAGCTCGGCCACGCGGAAATCGGCGGGGAAGGTCACCTCCAGCGGCACCTCCTCGCCCAAACGCTTGCCCACGAGCGCGGCGGTGTCGCCCGGCAGCAGGCCGGAGGCATCGGCCTTGACCTGCTCCCAACGCTCCGCGCTGGAGACGAAGGGCTTGACGGCCTCGGGCTCGGCCTCGGCGTTCAGGTCGGAGGCGAAGGCAAAGCCCACCAGGTCGCCCTCGGCGATGGTGTCCTCGGCCGTGCCGGCACGGAAGGTGGTGGCCTGGCGGCGCAACTGGTCGAGCTGCGCCTTGACAACGTCCTCGGGGACGGCCAGGTCAAGTTTCGCCACCTGCCAGGCGGAGACGTCGGGCAGGTCGAATTCCGGCTCCACGTCCACCTCGATCGTTGCCGAGGCGCCCTTGCCAACGCCAACGTCGCCCAGCTCCATGCCCACCAGATCGCAGAAGCGGCGCTTTTGCTTGCCGTCCAAATCATTGCGCATGGCGTCGATCAGCTGGCGGGAGACGCGCTTGGCCTCCTCGCGGTCGATCTGCTCGCCAAAGAGTTTGCGGAGGTTGGCCCACGGCGCCTTGCCCGGGCGGAAGCCGGGGACGCGCGCGCTCTTCGTGAAGTCCGCCCGCACGCCCTTGAGGGTGGGGGCGACCTCCTCGGCGGTGGCCGTGACGGTAGCTTTCAGGCGGCAGGGGCCAAGCGTCTCAAACTCAATCTTCATGTCGCAATCCTTCTTTGCTGTAAAAATGGATAATCCCCACAACTATACCAAATCCCCGCCCCGTTGTGGGAAGTTTGTTTTCCGGCGCGACAGGCGGACGGCGAAGATTACTTCGAAAGGCATTTGCGCGGGTGTGGTTTTGTTTCTTTGCGTGGGGCTTCGTAAGCCTTGTGCCCTCCAACACGCGGGCAGACCTGCGGGCGGCTGTCCGCGGACGATGCATTTCCGGGCCGCGCAAACCGTGGGTTCTTGGTTTGGGCTTTCCCCGGACGGCATTGCGGCTTTGTTGCCGTCGCGGGCGCGGCGCGGCAGGATGTGCTATGCTGTGGGCGTTGCTTGCCGAACGATTGGAGGATGCCGATGGCGTTGCGTTTTGCCGTTGTTTGCCTGGTTTGTTGGTTGTCCGCGTGGGTGGGCGCGGCGGTGCCGTTTGACGCGATCCGGGGGCGGATTGTGGAGGACATGGCGCACGCGGAGCGGGCGAATCTGGGCGAGGCGGGGAAGTTGGCCGCCGCCATGACCGCCGAGGGGGCGTGGGCGGACATCGATTACGCGGATCGTCACCGCACGCGTTGGGCGCCGGCCGCGCATTTGCGGCGGTTGCGCACGATCGCGGCGGCCTTTGGGGCGCCGGGGAGCCCGCGTTATCGGGATGCGGCGTTGCGCGAGGCGCTGTTGCGGGGGTTGGGCTGTTGGCAGGCCAAGCATCCGCGGTGCGACAATTGGTGGTACAACCAGATTTTCGCCCCGCAGCGTTTGGGCGAGATTTTGCTGTTGGCGCAGGAGGGGGGCATCGCGCCCGAGGCGTTGCCCGGGGGGATGATCGCGCGGTGGCGGGCGGAGGGGGGCGACCCCACGCGCAAGAGTGGCATCACCACGGGCTCGAACCTAGTGAACATCGCCGCGCATTGTTGTTACCGCGCCATTCTCACGCGCGACGAGCCGGCCCTTCGCATCGCCACGGAGCGCCTTTTCGCGCCGCTCGCCTTCACCGAGGCCGAGGGATTGCAACGCGACCTTTCCTATCATCAGCATGGCCCGCAACTCTATCTGGGCAACTATGGTTACGACTGGCTGGAGCTGAACGCCGCCTGGCTGGCCCGCCTGCGCGGCACGGATTTGTTGCCGCCGCCGGAGCGTGCCGCGCTCGCGTCGGCCTACGCCTTGGGGGCCTATTTCCCCGCCATCCGCGGCCGGTGGTATCTCTTCAACGCCGTGGGGCGCCAGCAGGCCAGCGAGCCCGGCCGCGCCAAGGCCACCAAGAACCTTCCCATCCTGCGTTGGCTCACGGCCATCGACCCCGCCCATGCCGCCGACTATGCCGCCATCCGCGCCCGCCTCCGCGCGGAGCCCGATGCCCCCGCGCCCGTGCCGCTCACCAGGGTTTTCCCCCGCTCCGATTACGCCCTCCACGTCCGCCCCGACTTCACTTTCGACGTCCGCACCGCCTCCGTCCGCACCAACCGCTGCGAATGGGGCAACGACGAAAACATTCTCGGCCACTGGCTCGCCGAGGGCGCCACCGGTTTTGTCGCCGCGGGCGACGAATATGCCGACATCGCCCCGCTTTGGGATTGGTGGCGCGTGCCCGGCGTCACCGTGGCCGACCGCCGCGCCGACGCGGCCATCCCCCGCGGCCGCGCCTGGGGGCAGCGCGGCAAGGATGCCTTTGTGCTGGGCGTGGACGACGGGGCGGACGCGCTTGTCTTCGCCCGTCGCCGCGAGGACGCGTCCGCGCCCGGGTGCTTTGCCTGGTTCGCCTTGGGCGATGCCGTCGTCTGCCTTGGCGCGGGGCTGGGCTCCGCCGACCCCGAGGCGCCCCTCTGCACCACGCTGGACCAACCGTGGGCGCGCGGCCCGCTCGTGGCCGACGGCAAGCCCGTGGCCGACGCCCCCGGCGCAGGCACGCTGCCCACGCCCGTCACCCTCACGCACGCCGCCTTCCGCTACACGCTCCCCAAGCAGGCCGCCACCCTGCGCTGGCGCATTGCCCGCCGCGAGGGCAACTGGACGCGCGTCTCCCCGGCCTTTGACGTCCCCGTGCGCGGCGACGTGCTCACCCTGTGGCTCGACCACGGCGCCGCGGCCCAAGATGCCGCCTATGCCTACGTTGTCTCGCCCAAGCGGTTGCCCCCGCCCGAGATCGCCATTCTCGCCAACACCCCCGCGCTGCAAGCCGTCGCCGACGGCGCGGGGCGCGCGGCCTTTGTCTTTTACGCGCCCGGCCGCTTCACCCATGCCGGCCGCGAAATCGTCGCCGAGCGCCCGGGCGTTTTCCTGATTGGGCGCGACGGCCGCCTCCGCGCGCGCCAGGCCGATGCCCCGTGACGGGCGTTTGCGGGGCTGTCGTGCGCGCCGAAAATGTGCTATCATGTGCCGCACTTGTTTCTTTAAGCGAAAGGACACACGAAAGCATGCAAGCGCGAAAGACTTTTGGCGTGGCCGCGTTGGCGGCGGTGGCGGCCCTCATGGTTGGCTGCGAGAAGACGGAGCCCGCGAACGAGACCCCGGCGGGCGGGCAGGGGCAGGCCGCGGTGACCAACACGCCGGCGGCGGGCGTCGAGAGCGACGTGGTGGCGTTGCCGCCGCCCCCGAAGGACACGGACGTGATCGCCTCGGTGGGCGAGGCGAAGATGACGTGGGCGGATCTGAACAAGCAGGTGGACGAGATGGTGGAGGCCTATGGCAAGATGTCCGGCCAGCCCATCCCCTCGGAGATGTTGCCGCAGGCCAAGCAGGCTTTTCGCCGCCAGCTGGTGCAGCAGTTCATCATCGAGGGCGTGATGAAGCAGACCGCCGCGGCCAAGAACCTCGCCGTGGACGATGCGTTCCGAGCGGAGCAGACCAAGGAGCTGGAGGCGCGCGAGGGGCGTAAACTCGATGAGCTGATCAAGACCTTCCCGCTGGGCGAGGCCAAGGCGCGCGCGATGCTGGAGAACCAGTGGCTGGAGATGAAGGTGCTCGAGACCCTCGTCTTCCCCTCCGTCAAGGTGACCGACGAAGAGGTGCAGGCCGAGCTGGACAAGTTCGCCGCCGAGAAGAAGCTGGTGGACGACGAGATGGCCGGCTACGCGAAGCAGGTCGCCGACGGCACCGCCACCTTCGAGGATCTGGTGAAGGCCAATTCGGCCGTCAAGAGCCCCACGGAATTGCCCGCCGACCAGCTGACGTGGGACTTCCCCAAGGAGGTGCAGGCGGCCATCGCCTCGACCAAGGATGGCGAGGTGACCGGTGTGCTTGACGTGCCCGGCGCCAAGGCGATCTTCAAGGTCGTCAAGCGCACGCCCGCCCAGCCGCTGACCCAGGCCGACCGCGACGCCGCCAAGGCCAAACTCGAGGCCGCGCGCGACCGCGTCCTCAAGGGCGAGGACTTCGCCAAGGTGGCCCAGGAAATCTCCGATTGCCCGAGCGGCCAGCGCGGCGGCGACTTGGGCGCCTTCGGCAAGGGCCAGATGGTGCCCGAGTTCGAGCAGGCCGCCTTCTCCCAGAAGGTCGGCGAGGTCGGCCCCGTGGTGCAGACCAAGTTCGGCTATCACATCATCAAGGTGACGGCGCGCGACGACAAGGCCGGCACGGTCACGGCCAGCCACATCCTCGTCAAGGCCGAGGACAAGCCCGCACTCATCTCCCTCCTGCCGCTGATCAAGCCCGCGCCGATGCCGCGCGACGCGGAGTCCATCCGCACCACCTTCACCGAGCAGCGCAAGCGCCAGGCGGCGATGGACTTCTTCAACGCGCAGAAGAAGGCGCTGGGCGTGACCTGCACCCTCTTCCCCGAGCTGGCGGCCGAGCCGCCCAAGGCCGACGCGCCTGCGGCGGTGACCCCCGCCCCCGTGGCGGCCAAGCCTGAGGCCAAGCCAACCCCCGCACCCGCGGACAAGCCCGCGCCCGCGGCCGAGAAGCCCGCGCCCTGAGGCAACGGAGCGAGGCCGCCCCGTCTCGCGGACGCGGGCGGCCTTTTTCTTTATGTGCGCAGGTGCGTGACCGGTGAGGCGGCGATGAGGCGGCGGAGCGGCAGGCGGCGGAACCGTGGCCCCGGGCGGCGGCGCCCGGGCGGCGCCGTGTTGCCGGCCGCGCCCGTCGCCTTTTTGGCGGAGGTGCGGCGGCGGCGGCTTTTCCCGTTGCCGGTGGCGTTGTTGGCGGTGCCGACGCTGACGACGCTGTTCGCCTCGATCGGGTTCCTCTTTGGGCTGACGGTGACGGGGTGGTGGGGCGTGCTGGGGTTTGCGGGGGCGGCGGCGCTGGCGTTGGCCGGCGGCGGCACGTGGCGCGAGGGCGCCAAGCGGGTGGGCTGGCTGGCGGCGACGCTGGCGGCGATCGTGGCGGTGGATCAGAGTTTCGTGTTCTTTTCGTGGTGGGATGCGCAGGCTTACCATGTCACGGCCTCGCAGTTGCTCTTGGGCGGGTGGAACCCGGTTTTCGACGCGACGCGCGAGGCGATGTTGGCGGCGACGGGCGCGGACCCTGCGACCTTCAACGCGTACCACACGGCTTACCTGCCGCGCGCGGGGTGGGTCTGGGGGGCGGTGACGGCGGCGCTGACGGGGAACGCGGAGTCGGGCGACACGCTCATCCTTGTCACGGCGGTGACGTTGGGGGCGACGGCGTGGCGCGTGACGCCGCTGCTCTTTGGGGGGGATCGGTGGAAGCGGTGGCTTTTCGCGGGGCTGGCGATGTTGTCGCCGGGGGTGGTGGCAAGCGCCTTTTGCTTCGCGCAGGACGGCTCGCTCTACGCGCTCCTGATGACCTATCTGTTGGCGGCGTGCGCCTACCGCAAGACGGGGCGGACGACGTGGCTGTCGCTCCTGACGCTGACGCCGGTTTTGGGGTGCAACCTGAAGTTCACGGGCGTGGTCAACTTTGTGCTGTCGGCGATGGTCTTCACGGTGCCGATTGTCTGGATGGCGTGGCGCAAGGGGTTCGTGCGGAGTTTCTGGAAGTGGGTGGCGGCGAATGCGGCGGGGTTCGTCTTGGCGCTGACGGTGGGCTTTTCGCCCTATCTCACCAACTGGGCGGCCCACGGCGGGCCGTTCTATCCCGAGCATTCCTTTTCGAAGGATGAGCCGTTGCCGGCGATGACGGCGGACTTTGACCTGGTGAACGACGACGCGGCGGCGATGGGCTACTTCGGCCGCGTGACGAACGCCTATCTCTCCAAGTGGCTGGCGCACCGCTACTACGAGTGGAAGCTGGGGAAGAAGCCCTTCAACCCGGTCTTTCATCTTGACCAGGTGAGCGGCCTGGGCACCGGTTTCCGCATTGTCATGTGCCTGACGTTGCTGACGCTGTGCCTCACGCGGCGGTGCGGCGTGCCGTGGCTGTTGGTGGCCATCCTGCTGACGAGTTTCCTCCAGCCGACCAAGACGGTGGGCTACGTGCGCTATGTGCCGCAGCTGTGGATGTTTCCGGTGTTGGTGGCCTTCAACGCGATGACCGTGAACGTGCCGCGCTCGCCGTGGGCGGGGCGGGCGTTGGGCGTGGCGGTGACGGCCATCCTGGCCTCGAGCACCTGTCTCTTTGCCCTCGGCAAGGCCATCCTCACCGTGGCGATGAGCGCCTACGCGCTCTCGCTCGTCGAGACGATGCGTTCGGAGCCCGCGCCGCGTGCCTACATTCTCTCCCTGCACGACCGCTACCGCGAGGATGGGCGCTGCCTGGCGGCGTGGGAGACGCTCCCGCCGGACATCCCCGCCCCGCACGTCTTCGACAGTTACTACCGCACGCTCCTGCCGCAGTGCGGCGTGCGCGACATCGCCTGGCAGACGCCCGCGCAGATGCGCGACTTGCGCGCCGCGGGGGATGCCTGCTTCTATCTGGGCGAGCATCTGTGGTATTGGCCGCAGGATCCCACGCGCGTGCGCCACCCGCTCATGCACCTTTACGCCGGGCCGCCGCGCAACCCTTATTCCGCAGGCAACATGCTCAAGATCGCCGCCGACATCCTGCCCGACGTCCCCGCCTATCTCTTCCGCGTGGCGCGGTTCAGGTGGGGGCAATTTCTCGCCCATCTCCGGGAGGCGCGCGCATGACGCCCGCCGCCGCGCCCATGCCTTTGCGCCGTTGGTGCCTGGCGGCGCTCGCGCTGACCGTGGCGGGCTTCGTGGCCAATGCGCTTTTGGGCCCGCTCAACCAAGACGAGGGCTGGTATCTCTACGCCGCCCGCCGCGTGATGGCCGGCGAAATCCCCCACCGCGACTTCTTCTTTACGCAGGGGCTTGTCATGCCCGCCGTTTACGCAGCCTTCGGGTGGCTTTGGTCGCCCTTTGGCGTGCTGGGCGGGCGGCTCTTCACGGCGGCGTTGGGGTTGGCGGCGATTTTCGTGGCCGACGGCGCGGTGGTCTCCTGCCACAAACGCGCGGACGAGCGTTGGTTGGCGCGGCTCGTGCTCTGGAGCCTTCTGGGGCTCTCGCTTTGGTTCACCTATTTCACCTGCATCCCCAAGGCTTACGCGCTCTGCGCGTTGGGGCTGGCCGTGGCGTTGCGCCTGCTCTCGGGGCTGCGCGAGGGGGGCGGGGCCGACCCGCTGTGCGTGGCGGGCGCGGGCGCGACGCTGGCCCTGCTTGCCGACGTCCGCCTCTCGATGGGCGTGCTGTTGCCGGTGGTGGGGCTGTGGCTGCTGTGGCGGCGCGACTGGGCCGGGCCGCGCGCGTGGCTCTGGTTCGGGCTGGGCGGGGGCGTGACGTTGCTCCTGCTCTTCGTCCCGGAGCTGCTCCTGTGGCCGGAGGGCTTCCGTGAGGCGCAGGCCTTCCATGCCGCGCGCACGCCGATGGGGCCGCTCGGCGCGGCGGGGTGCGTGGCGCGCGTGCTCCGCTTCAACCCGCTCCTCACGCTCCTTTGCCTCCTGCTCGGTTGGTTGTCCGTGACGCGCCGCCCGGCGCTCAAGAGGCCGCCTGCCGACCGCGCGCCCTTGCCGCAGCTGTGGTTGCTTTGCGCCGCCGCGCTTGTCGCCGTCCATCTCCTCGCGCCCGTGCCTTACGACGATTACCTGGTGCCGGCGGTGTTGCCGTTGGCGATGGCCGCGGCGCTGGGTTTCACCCTGCTCCCCTTCGACACCTTCCGCCTGGCGCTTGCCAAGGCGCTCGCCCTGGCCGCGTTCGCGCTCACCTGCCTGGGCTCGCCCGTGGCCGAGCAATGGTTCGCGATGGGACAGGACCGTTTTTGGCCACGCGTCAAAGCCGAGCCGGACCTCTTCCGTCTGCGCCGCGCCGCCGCCGTGGCCCGCGCCGCCGCCGACCGCCTGGGCACGGACACCATCTGGACGCAGGAGACCTATCTCGCCGTCGAGGCCGGGCTCAAGGTGCCGCGTGGATTGGAGATGGGGCCCTTCTCCAAGGATGCGCCCCGGGCCGATCGCTCCACGCCCTTGGCCGCCTGGGCCGGTTACACCTTTGCCTTGCGCTTTCCCGATCTGTCGCCCGCGCCCGACCGTGCCGCGCGCCTGGCCACGCTTCGCGCCGCCTATCCCGGGACGGTCGCCACCTTCCGCGACTTCGGGCAGCATCACACCACGCTCACCCTTGCCGAGAGGACCGCGCCATGAACAAGACCCTTGCGCAGATTGCCGCCGCGGCACTTTCCGCCTCGTTTCTCGTCTCCGTCTGGGAGCCCTTCCGCCAGAGCGGCAACGTCTGGTTCGCCTTGGTGCCGCTCCTGCTCCTGGCGCGGCATGTCTCGCCGCGCCGTGCCTTTTGGCTGGGGTGGCTCACGGGCGCGGCCGCGTGGGTGGGGCAACTGTGGTGGATGTTGCGCTTGGCCGACAATGGCGGGCCATGGCCGCTGGTCGTGCCCGCGCTCTTGGGCCTGAGCGCGCTCCTGGGGCTTTTCGTGGGCGCCTTCGCCGCCTGTGCCGCGAGCCTGCGGCGGGCAATCCGCCCGGAGCCGGGCGCGGGGCGCATCGCGCTGGTCTTGGTGGCCGAGCCGGCGCTGTGGGCGGGCTTGGAGTACCTGCGCGCCACGCTCTTCGGCGGTTTTGCCTGGAACCCGCTGGGGTTGGCCTGCACGGACTTCCTGCCCTTGGCGCAGGCGGCTGCGCTCGGCGGGGCTGCGCTGGTCTCGGCGCTCGTGGTGGCGGCCAACGGCGCCGTGGCCACGCTCGTCGAGCGGCTCTGGTGCGCGGTGACGCATTCGGGGCCGGAGGGCTTCCTGCCGCGGCTGCGCCTCTCGCTGGAGACAGTCCTGCCGTTGGCGGTGGTGCTGGTGGCCTTCGTCTGGGGGCTTGACCGCATCCGCGCCTACGACGCGCTCCCCAAGGACGGCGTGGCCACCGTCGCCGCCGAGCGCACGGAGGTGCCCTGCCGCTTTTTGCCCGATGCAGCCTTCGAGAGCCCATGGGAGACGGCGCCCGAGCGCGCCCGGCTGCTCCCCTATTTGCACGCCGACCTCTGGCTGTGGCCGGAGAGTGCCGCCGACGGCATTCCGCCCAACGCCCTCGTCACGCTCGCCAAGACGGCCGAGACGCCTTTGCTCGTTGGCCATACGTGGGCGCTCGAGCCCCGCAAGCCTCTCAACGCCGCCATCCTGATTACCGACACGCCCGGCGTCCCCCCCGGGCATGTCTACGGCAAACGCCATCTCGTTCCCTTTGGCGAATACATCCCCCTTGACAAGACCTTTCCCATCCTCCAGGCCTTGACCCCGATTGGCGTCAGCCTTTATCCCGGCGACTGGGCGCGCGCCACGCTCACCTTGCCCTCCGGCCTCACGGTCGGCCCGCTCATCTGTTTCGAGGACACGGTGGCGGCCGTCGCGCGCTCGGCCGTCAACCAAGGCGCGCGCGTCCTGCTCAACCTCAGCAACGACGCCTGGTATACGCCCTCCGCCCAGCCCGCCCAACACGCCCGCCAGGCGATTCTCCGTTGCATCGAGACCGGCGTGCCCATGTTCCGCGCCACCAATGGCGGCCACAACGCCTCCATCGACGCCGTGGGCCGCCCAGAGCGCCTCCCCCAGGAGCCCGGCCTCTCCACGCTCCGCCAGCCCCTTACCGCGCGCCCCTACGCCTCGCTCTACCTCCGCTTCGGCGACCTTGTCTTCGGTGCGCCGTGCGCGCTCTTCGCCCTCCTCGTGCTGATCCGCCTCGTCGGCCGCCGCCTGTTCCGCGGCCCCGGCGCCACACCCCCCGAGCCGCCCCAATCCCCCGCCACGGCGCTGTCGCTTGTGTTGGCCGCCGGCCTGCTTGTGTCCGGGCCCGCCCGTGCCCAAGCCGATCTGCTCCCTGTGGCCGGCATGGCGCTGGACGATGGCAACGTCACCCTCGCCGAGCGGACCGCGCAATCCCTCCTCGGCAAACTCGGCATCTCCGCCGAGGAGCGCGCCCGTGCCCGGGAAATCCTCATCCGCGCCGCGCTCGCCCGCGAAGATTGGGCCGGCGCGCTCACCCTCATCGAGACCACCCCCGAACTTCCCGCCGATCGCCGCCTCGCATTCTCCCTGGCCGCCTACAACGGCCGCCGCGACTTCGCCAAGACCCAGCTCGCCTACGCCGAGGCCAAGCCAAGCGCCGACACGCCTTGGGGCGTCGCCGCGCTCCGTCTCGTTCTCCGGGCCGACCTCGAACTCGGCAAATCCTTCGAGGCATCCGAACGTTTCGCCGCCGTGGACGCCGCCAAGGGCGCCGACACCCGCGTCCGCGCCGAGAACGCCCTCCGGTGGTGCGCGCGCTTCCCCAACGCGCAGTCCCGCGCGGCTCTGCTTCGCGCCGCCGAGCAGGCGTCCCTCGGTGGGGTTTACCTCGATTGCGCGCTCGCGTTGCCCGGCGCCTTCGCCAATGCGCCCGACCGCGATGCCGCCATCGCCCTGCTCGATCGCCTCCTCGCCCAAGAGGGCCTGAGCCCCACCATCGAGGCACGCCTGGCCCTCGCCGCCTCCGCCCTGGCCCGCACCGCCTCCGCGCGCATCGCCCATGCCCGCCGTGCCGTCTCCGCCGCCCGCGATGACGCGCTCCGCCAGACCGCGCTCTCCACCCTCGGCGCGCTCCTTTGCGCCCAAACCGGCGCGGACGAGATTGCCGAGGGCCTGGACATGCTCGACCGCGCCGTCCGCCTCGCCCCCTCCGCCCCCGAGGCTCCCGCGCTCCAACTGCGCATCGCCGAGACCCTCGGCGCGCTCGGCCGCCAAGACGAGGCCCTTGCCGCCTACGACCGCTGGCTGGAGAGTTATGACGTGCCTGACCTCCGCATTCGCGTCCGCCAAGGCCGCGGCCGCCTCCTGCTCGCCCTCGGCCGCGCCGACGAGGCTCTTGCCTCCCTCTCCGAGGCCATCGAGCTGGCCGGCGACGACGCCGCGCAACGCCGCGAACTCGCCCTCGAAGCCGTCGAGGCCGCCCTTGCCGCCCGGCGTTACGCCCGGGCCGAGACCCTCTGCCGCGAACTGTTGCGCACCGATCGCGACCCCGCCATCCTCTTGCGCCTCGCGCGGTGCCTCGAAGCCTCCGGCGATACCGAGGGCGCCCGCAAAACCTACGCCGAGGCCCGCGATGCCCACGACGCCAATGAAGCCGATGCCTTTGTCGCCGCCATGCGCCTCGGCGCCATGCTCGCCAAGGAAAACCGCCCCACCGAGGCCATCGCCGAGTTCTCCCGTTTCCTCCCTCGCGCCAAAGACCCCGCCCGGCGCGACGCGCTCCGCCTCGAACGCGGCCGCGTCTACTACGGCCTCGACCAACTTGCCCGCGCGCGTGACGACTTCGCCGCCGTCGCCGATTCCGCCACGCCCGCGCTCGCCGCCGAAGCCCGCTTCTTCCGCGTCCTTTGCCTCTATCGTCTGGGCGACGACGAGGCCGCGCGTACCTTCGCCGAGAGTTTCGTCGCCGCCTATCCCGACTCCCCGCGCATCCCAGACATGGTCCTCTGGCTCGCCAAGAGCGACTTCAACCGCGGCGACTACCGCGCCGCCGCCGATGGCTTCCGCGCCTTTGCCGAACGCTGGCCCCAAGAGCCCCGCGTGGCCACCGCGCTCCTCCTTGCCGCCCGCGCCGCCTACCAAGACCAGGACTACGCCCGCGCCGTCGAGCTCGTCGGCACCCTCGCCCAACGCGTCCCGCAGGCCCACAATCTCCCAGACGCCCGTTTCCTCCAGGCCGAGGCCCTCATCGAGCTCGCCCGTCACGGGGAGGCCGCCGAGGTGCTTGACGCACTCGTCCGCCAAAACCCCAACGCCCCTTGGATCGGCGCCGCCTACGGTCGCCTCGGCGATTGCTTCTTCGTCACCGCCACCGACGACCCCGAGCGCTACGCACTCGCGCTCGACGCCTTCCGCGAGGCTCAGGCCCGCCTGGAGGCCGACGCCGACGCCGAGGCCATGTATGCCTACAAAATCGGCCGCGTCTACGAAAAGCAAAATCGCCCCGACGACGCGGCCGAGCAATACACCCGCCAACTCTATCGAGCCCTTGCCCGCCCAAACCGCTATGGCGAGGATGGCACCGCCTGGCTCCGCAAAACCCTCACCCGCCTCCGTGCCATCGAGACCGCCCGCGGCAACCTGGCCGGCTACGAAACCCTCCGCCGCCGTATCCGCCACGCCGGCCTCCTCGCCACCGAACCCTGACCGGCGCCGACCGCGGCAGGTCCCGGGAAGCCGCACGCGCTTCAATCCGCGAGGGCGACACTGTTTCTCGCGGGAAAGGCAAAAGGGTTGCCGCGCGGGGTGTCGTGGGGATGGTGCGGTTTGGGGCGCTTGCTTTCGAGGCGGGTGCGCCCGTCCCAAACCAAACACAAACGCCCCGCTTATCCTGCAGGAGACACAACCGTGCAAAGTGTGGCGTGACGTGGCGTGTGCCTGTTGTCGTACAGAGCCCGATTGTCCCGGCGAACATGGTTGGGCACGCCAAGCGCCCCCAACGGCACCTTGGCTTCGCCCAACTCCCAAGACTCAAACATCGCGGACAAAGCCTCGCGCTCCGAAATCTGCACCCTGGCAAGGCAAAAACGAAGCCCTGCCCAAACGGCACCGACAACCAAAAACGCAATCAACACCATTCTGACTGCCCGCATCGCGCGCTCCTTATCGCATCGTCAAAATCATCTGCCGGCATTTGGCCGTGGAGGCAAAAGGAGCGGAGCAAGTGTGGCGCGCACATTTCCACGCGGCAGACGTGCGTATTCGGGGCGTTCTTCGTGCGCGTCCTTTGCCCGAGTGCGCGTAAGTTTTTGTGACAAGCGCCCATTCTCAATCAGGCAGAGCGTCTCTTCGTCCGGGTGTTTGCTGCTTACGAGATGAAAGCCTTCGGTGTCGCTCCAGCAGACATAGGACTGTTCTCCGGAGCGGAAACGCCCGGAACCTTCCCCGCCGCGTTGTGGACATACCGCGTGCGGTCGATGACCCGCCACCCCTCCGCCAGAAAGACCTCCGTGCGCCGCTCCACGCGATTGCCCACCGCGTCATAGACCTTCACCTCCCGCGTCGTCCGCCCCGCCATCGGCTCCGGCGCATCCACATGCAACGCCGTCACCGTCTCCACCCAGCAATCCCCCTCAAAACCATACCCATAGACCTCCAGTGCGCCATCCTCGTGGCGCACCGACCTCAGCCGCCCCGCCGCCCACGTGGTCGCGTCATCCGGCGCGTACCACGTCCGCACCGTCCGCAACGCCCCCGCCGCGCCAACCACCCGTCCCATGCCCCTGCCCCGCCGGGGCGATGCGCGGATAGCCTCGCGTAGGGCGCCAATGTGCAGACTCTTTCCATGCCCCGCCGAGGCGATACACATGGGTCTTCCGCAACCGATTTCCCGCCTCGCCCGTTCCGCGATGGCATGGGGAAGGGAGGACGAGAAAGACGCGGTTGTCGATAACTCGCCCACGAGCTCCTTTTTGGATCGCGGCGTCTCTCCCCCCGGGATGCGGCGTGTTTCGATGTGAGGTACGGCGCATCCCGGAAAACGACCCCTTGTATAGATTGAAAATCGCGATTTGAGAGACCTCGCGGTCGGTAAACCTTCGACAGGTTTTCAACAGGTTCGCGAAAGTTATCGACAAGGACGTGGCCGGGAGGCGGGCGATTGCCACGGACGGGACGAAACGCGGTTTTCCACTGCACGGCGGCGCGGGAGTGTGCTACAATGAAAACCGATGGGCAGGAGCCCGAACACCAAGGAAAGGCCAAACCATGAAAAGTCTTCTTTGCGCCTTGACGGCGACGATTGCGTGGACAGTGTGCGCGGACACATTGCCGGCCTCCATGCGCGTGTATCCCACGCCGCAATCGGTGACGTTGACGGGCGGGGATTTCTCGACGCCCGCCGAGATTGCCCTCGCGCCGGGGCAGGGCTTCGACGCGGACGCCCGCGCGGCGCTCGCGCGTACACACAAGGTGGTGGACAAGGCGCCCTTCACGCTCACGTGGAAGACAGATGCCTCGCTGCCCAAGGAGGGCTACACGCTGACGCTCCGCGAGACGGGCGCGGATCTGGCGGCGGCCGATGGCGCGGGCTTCTTCTATGGCGTGCAGACCCTGCGCCAGTTGCTCGCGGCCGACCGCTACACGGGCGTGGTCATCAAAGACTGGCCGGACGTCGCCTTCCGCGGCACCATCGAGGGCTTTTACGGCCTCCCGTGGAGTTTCGAGGCGCGCAAAAGCCAGTTCCGCTTCTACGGCGAGACCAAGATGAACACCTATATCTACGGCCCGAAGGATGACCCCTTCCACGGTTTCAGCAACCGCTGGCGCGACCCTTACCCGGAGGCCGAGGCCAAGCGCATCGCCGAATTGGTGAAGGTGGCTCACGCCAACAAGGTGAACTTCGTCTGGGCCGTCCATCCCGGGCGCGACATCCACTGGAAGGACGACAGCGACATGAAGGCCTGCGTGGCGAAGTTCGAGATGATGTACGCGCTCGGCGTCCGCTCCTTCGCCGTCTTCTTCGACGACATCGGCGGCGAGGGCGCCCGCGCCGAGAAGCAGGTGGAGCTGCTCAACTATGTGAACCGCAACTTTGTTCGCGCGAAGGGCGACGTCACCCCGCTCATCCTCTGCCCCACGCAATACAACAAGGCCTGGTCCGGCGGGCCCTACCTGGAGACCCTTGGCAAGGGGCTCGACAAGGACATCATGGTGATGTGGACCGGCGACTCGGTGTGCACCAACATCACCAAGGAGACCGCCGAATGGTTCGCCGCCAAGGTCGGCCGCAAGCCCTATATCTGGTGGAACTGGCCCGTGAGCGACTATTGCAAGAGCCACCTCCTCCTCGGCAAATGCTACGGCAACGACCCCACCAACGGCCCGCGCTACGCAGGCTTCGCCTCCAACCCCATGGACAAGCCAGAGGCATCGAAAATCGGCCTCTTCGGCGTGGCCGCCTACGCCTGGAACCCCGATGACTACGATGCCGACGCCGCCTGGCGCGACGGCATCCGCCGCACGTTCCCCCATGTGGCCGCCGCCGTCCAGACCTTCGCCGACCACAACTCCGACCAAGGCCCCAACGGCCACGGTTACCGCCGCGAGGAATCCGTGGCCATCGCCCCCGCCGCCGAGCGCGTCACCCAAGCCCTGAACGCCGGCCAGGCGCCCGCCGCGGACGACCTCGCCGCGCTCGCCGCCGAGTTCGCCGCCATCCGCCAAGCCGGCGAAACCCTCCGCGCCAAGTGCGCCAACCCGCTCTTCATGACGGAAGTGGCCGATTGGGTGGACCTCTTCACCCGTTTCGGCGCCACCGGCGTGCCCGTCGTCGAGGCCCTCGCCGGGAAGGGCCCCGCCGAGCAGGCCCTCCGCACGCTCTTGGCCTACCGCGCCGACCAGGCCGCCATCTCCGCCCGCAATGCCGTCAAGCCCTACCAGGGCGGCGCCGGCGTGGTGGTGGCCTCCCGCGTGCTCACGCCCCTGCTCGACCGCGCGGGCGCGGCGCTTTACGACCGCCTCTGGCGCGAGACCGCTGGCAAACCCGCCCCCAAGGCCGATGCCAAACTCTACGAATTCATCACCAACGTCGAGTCTCTCCGTTCCTTCCGCGTCGCCCGCAAGGGCCAATTCGTGCAACTGCCGCGCGTGATGGAGCCCAAGACGCTCGCCCCCGGCGACTGGGTGGGCATCCGCCTGCCAGACGGCGTCGCCGCCACCTGGGTTCACTTCATCCTCGACACCCCCGACGCCCCCAAGCAGGGCCGCCTCCAAGTCTCCACCGACGGCGGCAAGACCTGGTCCGAGCGCGCCACCGTGGTTCGCGGCAACGGCAAGGAAGGCGAGATGGAAATCCGCCACATCAACGCCAAGGACGGTATCAACGCCGCGCGCTACATCAACGTCTCCGACAAACCCGTCACCATCACCCTGCGCCAGTTCAAGGTGGACGTGCCCAAGGACGCCGCCGCCAACGTCGTCGCGGCCATGACCGACGGCTCCTTGGACAACGGCTACACCCTGGCCGCCGGGCAGACCATCCGCGTGCCGCTCGCCGCGCCCGTCACCGAGGCGAACACCAAGGTGCTCGCCACCGGCCCCCTCACCGTCAAGCGCGAGGCCGAGGCCGTCGTCCTCACCGCGGGCGACAAACCCGCCACCGTCCACGAGGTCATCCACTGATCGCCGGGAGGAGCCCCATGAAACGCAGAGACTTCCTCAAGCAAGGCGCCGCGCTCGCCGTCGCCGCCCCCGCCGTGTCCCTCGCCGCCGCCCCCGCCGCCAAGAGCAAGGTGGCGGTGGTGCGCAACGGCGAGCCCAACGAACTCTTCCAAAAAGGCATCGCCGCCCTCGGCGGCATCACCGCCTTCGTCAAGCCCGGCCAAAAAGTCGTCGTCAAGCCTAACATCGGCTGGGACCGCGCGCCCGAGTTCGCCGCCAACACCAACCCCATCCTCATCGGCGAGATCGTTCGCCAGTGCATCGCCGCCGGCGCCGCGCAGGTCGAGGTCTTCGACCACACCTGCAGCGCCTGGAGCCGCTGCTACCGCACCTCCGGCATCGCCGCCGCCGTCGAGGCCGCCGGCGGCAAAATGGTCCGGGGCGACGACAAGGACGCCTACCGCGAGGTGGAGCGCCCCCAAGCCCTCAACATGAAAAAGGCACTCATCCACCGCGCCATCCTCGATGCCGACGTTTTCATCAACGTCCCCATCCTCAAGCACCACGGCGGCGCCAAGATGACCGCCTGCCTCAAAAACTTCATGGGCTTGGTCTGGGACCGCCAGTACATGCACCGCCACAACCTCACCCAGTGCATCGCCGACGCCGTCCTCTACCGCAAGCCAGACCTCAACATCGTCGATGCCTACCGCGTCATGCAGACCAACGGCCCCCAAGGCGTCAGCCTCGCCGATGTCCGCACTCTCCGCTACCAAATCCTCTCCACCGACCCCGTCGCTGCCGACGCCCTCGCCACAAAACTCCTCCGCTTCACGCTCGCCGAGGTTCCCCACATTCGCCGCGCCGCCCTCCTCGGCCTCGGCACCGACGACGAGACCCGCATGGAAATCCTTCGCATCGAGGCTTGAGCATGGCTCGCTCGCGCTTCTGGCGGGTTCTGCGGGCGGTGCGCCTGGCGGCGGCCGCCCTTGCCATCCTCGCCACCACCCTGGCCTTTGGTTACGCCGCCGACCTCCTCGCACTCCTTGGCCGCTGGTGGGCCGACGCGCCGTATCCCGAGGCCGCCGACGGCCTCGCCGCCCTCGCCCGGGTCAATCTCGGCCCCGCGCTCATGGCCGCCTCCGCGCGCCTCTCCCTCGCCGGCATCGTTGCCGCGGCCGCCATCCTCGCCGCCACCGCCTTTCTTGGTCGCGCATACTGCTCCGTGCTCTGCCCGCTAGGCATCCTGCAAGACCTCCTGGGCGCGCTCTTCTTTTGGCGCAAGAACGCCCCGCAGCCCCGCCTCCTCCTCTTGCGCAAAGGGCTCGGCGTGGCCGTCTGGGGCATCGCCCTCATCGGCGGCTGGACGCTCGGCCTCCGCTTCCTCGACCCCTTCACCCTCTACGGCGCCATCGCCGCCGGCGCGTGGCTCCCCCTCCTTGCCATCGCCCTCCTCACCCTCTGGCGCCGCCGCCTCTTCTGCAACACGCTCTGCCCCGTCGGCGCGCTCCTCGCCTGTGGCTCCGCGATGGCGCCCTTCGGACTCCGCTTCACCGACAAATGCATCCACTGCGGCAAATGTGTCGCCGCCTGCCCCGTCGGCTGCCTGGATCCCAAAACCGCCACACTCGACAACGGCCGCTGCATTCGTTGCCTCGCCTGTGCCGCCACCTGCCCCGTCGGCGCCATCGCCTACGGGCGCAACCCCGGTTTCCGCCTGCCCGGCCGCCGCGAGGCCCTCACCGCCGGCGCGCTCGTCGCCGGCGGCGCCGCCCTTGGCCTCGCCGCGCGTGCCGCCAAGCCCCTCTACCCCGCCTATGGCCCACGCACCCACACCGCCAAGCAAGGCATCTATCCCCCCGGCGCCGGCTCCCGCCAACGCTTCCTTGCCAAATGCACCGACTGCCGCCTCTGCGTCACCCACTGCATCGGCCACGTGCTCCGGCCCGCCGGCGCCTTCGGTGCCGTCCACCTCTCCTTCGACAACGGCATGTG
This sequence comes from uncultured Lentisphaeraceae bacterium, assembly GCA_949289005.1. Taxonomy (GTDB): domain Bacteria; phylum Verrucomicrobiota; class Kiritimatiellia; order RFP12; family DVOR01; genus Spyradenecus. The sequence continues at coordinate 27,635 of CASEMQ010000033.1, read as the reverse complement.
CGAGTTCTATTGCAACCGTTGCGCCGAAGTCTGCCCCACCGGCGCGCTTCTTCCCCTCGACCTCAAGACCAAGCAACGCACCCGCCTCGGCCTCGCCGCCGTCGACCTCGGCCTCTGCATCGCCGGCACCGAGGGCTTCGAGTGCGGGGCCTGCGCCGAGCACTGCCCCACCGGCGCCCTCCGCATGAAAGAAGACGCCGAAGGCATTCGCGTCCCCACCCTCGACACCCGCCTTTGCATCGGCTGCGGCAGTTGCGAATATCCTTGCCCCACCCGCCCCATCAAAGCCGTCCGCGTCTGGCCCGTCGACGTCCAGGTCCAAGCCGCCGATCCCGACGAGATCCTCAAACCCACCACCCCCGCCCCGCCCGGGCCCGCCGGCGACGACTGGCTCATCTGACCCCCGCAGGGCACAAAAAAAGCGCGGTTGCGAACGCTCGCAACCGCGCTTTTTTTGTGCCCCCGCACCATCAAACAAAACAGGCCCGGAAGCCGGGCAACGCCTCCAAGCCTGCAACCTTGCAGTCAAACAAATGGCGGAGAGGGAGGGATTCGAACCCTCGGTGCCCACAAGGAGCACACAAGATTTCCAGTCTTGCGCCTTCGACCACTCGGCCACCTCTCCTGAAAATTGCGCCTATTATGCCAAACCCCACGTATTCCCGCAAGCGAAAAATCGTCGCCGGGGCGCTTTTGGAAAGTGTATGATGTGTTTGCGCACCTTATGAGGACCTATCATGAAGAGAGAGAAGAAGCGTATCCCGCCCCCCGGGGGGCGGCGCGCGCGAACCAAAAAAGGCATGAAAAAGTCAGCCCCTCGTGGTACCATAAAGGCTTCACAAACATCCAACAAGGAGGCTGACGTGAAGAAGTGTACCACAAAACGCTGCGACATTGACTACGAGTTGCGCAAGAAAATCGAGAAGTATTGGAAAGTCCGGGACGGGTTCCGGCACCCCTCGATCCGCGCAATCGCGAAGAAGTTAAACATTGCAGAATCCACTTTGCGGCACGAGCTTAGACGCGGTTGCCCGGGGGGTGTCATCTGCATGAAACTCCGGGATCGCAAGAAGGTGCGCTACCAATATTTCTCCTACAGCGCCGAGGCCGCCCAACAGAACGCCCGCATGAACGGTGCCCAAAAAGGCCCACGTTGCAAGCTGACCAACCTGATCGTGGACGCGTTTCTCCTTGAGCTCGTCTTCTGGGGCTCCGTCCCTGCCGCGTGGCATGCCCTCCATCGGAAAAAGAAAGACATTCCCGCGAAACGAAAAAAGTCCTTGCGCGCGGGGGGCGCGTTTGCTATCATGTGTGCGTTTTTTGAGCGACGCGCGGAGCAAAGCGCGGCATAAGCGAACTTAGCTCAATTGGCAGAGCTCCACCTTGCCAAGGTGGAGGTTGAGGGTTCGAGTCCCTTAGTTCGCTCCATCCTCTCGGGGGTGTAGCTCAGTTGGTAGAGCAAGTGACTCTTAATCACTGGGTCCACGGTTCAAGCCCGTGCACCCCTACCATTTTGGGGCCCGGCGCAAGCCGGGCCTTTTTTTGTGGCCTGCGGGACGCCGGGGGATTGGGATCGCAAAGGGCGCCAAGGGGGCGCGGGGCACCCCGCGCAGGGCTGCCGGCGTGTTCGGGGAATGGCGCATTTTCCCCGGGCGCGAACGAAGCGGATGCGGGTCCCCACAGCTCCTGACTTCTTTGGTATAATGCCGCCCCGTGTTGCCCCGGTTGGGGGCGCGTTTTCGGAGCACGGTTATGCGGACGATTGGGTTTGACAACGAGGCCTATCTCAAGCGCCAGGCGGAGGGCCTGATGGAGCGGGCGCGGGCCTTTGGCAACAAGCTGTATCTGGAGTTCGGCGGCAAGCTGATGTTCGATTACCATGCCGCGCGCGTGCTCCCGGGCTATGACCCCAACGTGAAGCTGCGCCTGTTGCGCGCCCTTGGCGACAAGGCCGAGATCATCCTCTGCGTCTACGCCGAGGACATCGAGCGCAAGAAGATGCGCGCGGACTTCGGCATTTCCTACGACGACGACGCGCTCAAGCTCATCGATTCGCTCCGCGCCTGGGGCATCCATGTCTGCGCGGTGGTGATCACGCGGTTCGACGGGCAGCCGGCCGCCATTCAGTTCCGCAACAAGCTGGAGGCGCGCGGCGTGACGGTGAAGCTGCACCGCGCCGTGCCGGGCTACCCCTCCAACCTCGACCTGGTGGTCTCCCCCGAGGGCTACGGCGCCAACGCCTATGTTGAGACGACGCGCCCCATCGTCGTGGTCACGGGCCCCGGCCCCGGCTCCGGCAAACTCGCCACCTGCCTCACCATGCTCTATCACGACCGCATGGCCGGCCGCCCCGCGGGCTACGCCAAGTTCGAGACCTTCCCCGTCTGGGACCTGCCGCTCAAGCACCCCGTGAATCTCGCCTACGAGGCCGCCACCGCCGATCTGGGCGACATCAACATGATTGACCCCTTCCATCTGGAGGCCTACGGCAAGGTGGCCGTGAACTACAACCGCGACGTCGAGGCCTTCCCCCTCTTGCGCGAAATCTGGGCCCGCCTTGACCGCGGCGGCGACTGCCCCTACAAGAGCCCCACCGACATGGGCGTCAACCGCATCGCCACCGGCATCGTCGACGACGCCGTCTGCCAGGAAGCCGCCCGCCAAGAGGTCATCCGCCGCTACTTCCGCCACCTCTCCGACGCCGTCGCCAAGGGCTCCTCCGACAAGCGCCCCGTCGAGATCCTCGAGCGGCTCATGCGCCAGCTGCGCCTCCACCCCGAGGACCGCGCCGTCGTCGTCCCCGCCCGCCAGGCCGCGCACGAAGCCTCCCTTGCCCACGCCCTCGAAGGCGTCGCCTGCGGCGCCGCGCTCGAATTGCCCGACGGCGCGATCGTCCGCGGCAAGAACTCCCCGCACCTCCACGCCGCCGCCGCCACCGTGCTCAACGCCGTCAAGCGCCTCGCCGGCATCCCGCAGGCGCGCCATCTGCTCGCCCCCGAGACCATCGCCTCCGTCACCCACATGAAGCAGGGCATCCTCAAGGGCAAATACGGTTCGCTCAACCTCGACGAGACCCTTGTCTCCCTCGCCATCTGCGCCGCCACCGACCCCGACGCCAAGGCCGCCCTCGAGCGCCTCGCCGACCTGCGCGACTGCGAGATGCACCTCTCCCACATGCTCACCCCCGGCGACGAGGCCGGCCTCCGCCGCCTCGGCATCCGCGCCACCAACGACCCACTCTTCGCCACCGCCGAGCTCTTCGTCGACGCCTGAGCGTGCCGCGCGGCGATCGCGTCCGGGGAAATCGCGTGGCGTTTCCCCGGATTTTTTGTTGCCGACGCTTGATGGGCGGGGATGTGGTACACTGTGGGCATGGACTTTGTTACGCGGATTGAGGCGGAGTTGGCGCGCCTGGGGGCGCGGGGGTGCCTGCGGCGGTTGCCGCGGATGCCGGAGGGCTTGTGCAACCTTTCGAGCAACGATTATCTGGGGTTGCTGGGGGACGAGGCGTTGCGGGAGGCGTTTTACGCGGGGCTTTCGCGGGAGGCGCGGGCGCTTTCGGCGGCGAGTTCGCGGCTGTTGACGGGGAACGTGCCGGAGGCGGAGGCGTTGGAGGGGGATTTGGCGGCGGCGTATGGGGCGGAGGCGGCGTTGGTTTTTGACTCGGGGTATCACGCGAACACGGGGATCGTGCCGGCGTTGGCGGGGCCGAAGACGTTGGTTTTGGCGGACAAGCTGAGCCATGCGAGCATGATCGACGGGATCCGGGCGGCGGGGTGCGACTTTTTCCGGTATCGGCACAATGATTTGGGGCACGCGCGGCGGTTGTTGGAGCGGCACGCGGGGGATTACGAGGATGTCTTCGTGATGACGGAGAGTGTCTTTTCGATGGATGGGGACCGGGTGGATCTGGCGGGGTTGGTGGCGTTGAAGCGGGATTTCCCGAACGTGGCGCTGTATCTGGACGAGGCGCATGGGGTGGGGGTCTTTGGGGAGACGGGGCTGGGGTGCGCGCATGAGGCGGGGCTGGCGGGGGAGATCGATTTGTTGGTGGGGACGTGCGGGAAGGCGTGGAGTTCGCTGGGGGCGTATGTGGTGTGCCGGCGGGCGGTGCGGGAGCTGTTGGTGAATCGCGCGCGGCCGTTTGTCTTCACGACGGCGTTGCCGCCGGTCAATCTGGCGTGGACGCGGTTTGTGCTCCATGCGCTCGCGGGGATGGGGGCGCGGCGGGCGCGGGTGCGGGCGATGGGGCGGCGCCTGGCGGAGGCCATCCGCGCCACGGGGCGCCCATGCGTGAGCGATTCGCAGATCGTGCCGTTTGTGGTGGGGGGGAACGAGGCGGCCGCGGCGGAGGCGGCGCGTTTCCGCGAGGCGGGGTTTTATGTGCTGCCAATCCGCCCGCCGACGGTGCCGGAGGGGACGGCGCGGCTGCGGTTCTCGCTCACGGCGGCGGTGTCGGACGTGGACTTCGAGCGGCTTTTGGGGCTGATTCATGGCTGAGGGGGCTGCGGAGGCGGTGACGGGGACGGTGGAGAGCGTCGTCTTCCGGAATGAGGAGACGGGCTACACGGTGCTTTCGGTGCGGCCGGTGGCGGAGCAGGTGGGGGACGCGCGGCGGCTGACGGTGGTGGGCAGGTGCGCGACGGTCTGGCCGGGCGAGGAGATCACGGCGGAGGGGCGGTGGGTGGAGGACGCGCGGTTCGGGCGGCAGTTCCGGGCGGAGCGGCTGACGTGCGTGGCGCCGACCTCGGTGGAGGGCATCAAGCGGTTTTTGGCGAGCGGGCTGATCCGGGGCATCGGGCCGGTGCTGGCGGAGGCGATCGTGCGGCGGTTCGGGACGGACACGGTGTGGGTGCTGGACAACCGCCCGGACCGTCTGCGCGAGGTGCCGAAGGTGGGGGCGAAGAAGTGCGCGCAGATCCGCAAGTCGTGGACGGAGCAGCGGCAGAGCCACGACACGATGATTTACCTGCAGTCGCAGGGCATCGGCACGGGGCAGGCGGCGCGGATCTGGCGGCGGTATGGGCCGGACGCCATTGCCATCGTCAAGCGCAATCCTTACCGCCTGGCGGAGGATGTGCGCGGCATCGGCTTTTTGACGGCGGATCGCATCGCGCTGAACATGGGCATCGCGCCGGATTCGGAGTTGCGCGCCGAGGCGGGGCTGTTGCACTGCCTGCAAACGGCGGCGGAGGATGGCGGGCACGTCTACCTGCGGCAGTCGGAACTGCTCCTGACGGCCAACGACGCGCTGGGCATTCCCGTGGAGCGGCTGAACGAGGCGCTCTTGGCCGACGCGCAGCGCCAGGTGGTGGTAATCGAGGAGGATCGCGTCTATCTGGCCGGCCATTACGCCGACGAGGTGGCCATTGCCACGCGCCTGGCCGCGCTCCTGCGCACCAAGCCGGCCTTTCGCCCCATCGTGGCCGACAAGGCCGTGGAGTGGGCCGAGCGCAAGATGGGCCTCACGCTCGCCTCGGCGCAGTGGCAGGCCCTCCACATGGCCGTGAGCGAGAAGGTTTGCGTGGTGACGGGCGGACCCGGCGTGGGCAAGACCACCATCATCCGCGCGCTCTGCGAAATCTTCTCCGCCCGCCGCCTGCGCCTCTTCCTGGCCGCGCCGACGGGCCGCGCCGCCAAGCGCATGAACGAATCCACCGGTTTCCAGGCCACCACCCTTCACCGTCTGCTGAAATACCAGCCTCAGACGGGCGGCTTCCTCTACGGCCTGGACAATCGCCTCGCCGGCGACGTCTTTGTCGTGGACGAGTGCTCGATGCTCGATGCCGCCCTCACGCGCAAGTTCGTCGAGGCCCTTCCCGACACCGCCATCCTCATCTTGGTGGGCGACGCGGATCAGCTGCCGAGCGTGGGCGCCGGCAACGTCTTGGGCGACCTCATCGGCTCGGGCGTCATCCCCTGCGCGCGCCTCACCACCATCTTCCGCCAAGACGCCTCGGGCTACATCGTGCGCAATGCCCACCGCGTGAACGAGGGCGAGCCCTTCGAGCTGCCCCCGCCCGGCCACGACAGCGACTTCTATTTCATGGAGGCGATGGACCCGGCGAAAATCCAGGACATCATGTTGCGCATGGTCACGCGCCGCATCCCCGCCCGCTTCGCCCTCGACCCGGCGCACGACATCCAGGTGCTCACCCCCATGCGCCGCGCCGAACTCGGCACCGACCGCCTCAACGAGCTTCTCCAGCACGCCCTCAACCCCACCGGCCCCGAACTCCGGCGCGGCAGCGTCGCCTTCCGCGTGCGCGACCGCGTCATGCAAATCGCCAACGACTACGACAAAGACGTCTTCAACGGCGACATCGGCTTCGTGGCCGCCGTCGACCCTGAGTCCCGCGCCCTCACCGTGGACTTCGACGGCCATGTCGTGGACTACAAGCAGGACGAACTCGACGAGCTCACCCTGGCCTACGCCTGCAGCATCCACAAATCCCAGGGCAGCGAATATCCCGCCGTCGTCATCGTCCTCCACACCCAGCACTTCAAACTCCTGCGCAAGAACCTCCTCTACACCGCCCTCACCCGCGGCAAACGCCTTGTCGTCGTCATCGGCTCCTCCAAGGCCGTGTGGATCGCCCTTCATGCCGAGGCCGACCTGCGCCGTCAGACCACCCTTGCCCAACGCCTTCGGGCGCTCACGCAACCCCAACCCGAAACAAAGGTAGAACGCTGTGAAACGTAACGCAATCCTCGCGGCTCTGGCCGCCGCGCTCGTCGCCGCCGTCGGTTGCATCCCCGTCGCCCACGTGGAGTTGGCGGACGGCTCGTGGGTCTCGTTCGTCGGCCCGGAAGAAATGCCCTATTCGGCGACCGACCCCTGCCGGGCCACCGCCGACGGGCGCAAGGTTCGTACCGCCCGCGCCGACTGCACGGTCTCGCGCGACGTCGGCCTGAAGGGTGTCGTCAGCGAGCAATCGTGGGAAGCGAAGTCCGAGGCCGGCGGCCCTTGCGCCGTTTTCCTGCGTACGCTCACCCTGAGCAACGTCTCCGGCGAGCCCATCACGCTCAAGCGCGTCGTGTCCTATGCCCACATCCCCGGAGAACGCCTCGCCAAGCCCGCCGCCGACGGCAGCCATTGGCGCACCGCCGCCACCTGCGACCCCGCCAAGGGCTTCGTCATCCCCGACTTGAAGCGCAAGGGCGAGCGCGTCACCCTCGTTGCCGAGACGCCCGGTTTTACCCACAGCCTCACCCTCTTGGCGCGCAATTGGCGCATCGAGGGCGACACCGTCGTCTACCCGCTCCCGACCATGAACGTTAAGCCGCGCGACAAGCCGTTGGCCATCGATCTTCCCGATTGGCTTGTCGCCGAGGGTGCCGAGGTCGTCGCCCGCCCGCTCGGCGGCGGCAAACCGTTCGCCACCGTCCACCCATCCATGCGCGGAAGCGGTGCGTGTCGCTGCGAATTCACCGGACTGCCCGTCATGTTCCCGCTGGAACTCGTCTTCAAGGCCGCCCCCGGCGCCAAAGAACGTGCGCCGACGGAAGCCTGGCCGCAGGAGCCTGGGATGGAGCTGAAGAGCGGCGCGCCCGTCTACGCCCTCGCCGGCGAGAAACCGCTCAACGTCACCCTCGCCCCCGGCGAGACGCTGGCCTTCACGATGCGGATGCGCATCGAGGAGCCCCCCGGCCGCGGCGACACGCGCCGCTAAGCCCCGCCCGAACAGCCGCCCCAATTTGCGGAAATCGCGTTTTGCGTTGCGATGTGGGGGTGGGATTGTGCTATACTGTGCGGACTTTCGCGGAGCGTAGCGCAGCCTGGTAGCGCATCTGCTTTGGGAGCAGAGTGTCGGGGGTTCAAATCCCCCCGCTCCGACCACTTTCGTTCGGCGCGCACGGATTTGCCCGCGTGCGGCGCGCAGACAAAAAAGCCCCCGGCCTCGGTGTGAGGTCGGGGGCTTTTTCGTGCCGTGCGGTCAGCGCAGGGCGCGTTCGGCGCAGAAGCGCACGAAGGCGGCGCAGGGGCGCCTGGCGTAGTAGTCCGGGGTGCGGGCCTCGGGAGCGTCGCCGGCCTGTTTGCGGATGGAGGCCTTTTTGAGGAGCGCGAGGCAGGCGTGGGTGCCGAAGGCGGCGTCGAAGTCGGCGATGGCGGCTTGGACTTCTTTGTAGAGGGCGGCTTTGGCCTTGGCATCCATGGGGGCTTCGGGCCCGTGGCGGAGGCCGAGGATGGCGGCCATGGCGGTGACGGCGCCGCAGGTTTCGCGCAGGCCGCCGAGGCCGGCGCCGAGGCCGGCGCCAAGGCGCATGGCCGTGGTCTCGGCAATCCCCAGCGCGGGGGCGCAGGTGGCGAGGACGGCTTGCGCGCAGGTGCAGCCTTGCGCAAAGCGCGCCGCGGCCTGCGCGGCGGCTTCCTCCGGGGTGGGGGCGGTCATGCCTGGAAGTCCGCAGGGCGGCGTTTCTGGATGATTTTGGCGGCGTCTTCGGCGGGGCTGATGGCGCAGGGCCCGCCAACGCAACCGCCGGGGCAGACCATGACCTCGATGATGTCGGCGGGGGCTTTCTTGGTCTTGGCGAAGACGCGCAGGAGTGCGACGTTCTTTTTGTTGAGGCCGTTGATTTTGAAGACGGTGGGTTTGGGGGTGCCTTCGGGGAGGTAGTGGGCGACGGCGTTGGCGACGCCGCCGCTGACGGCGAACTCGGCGCCGTATTGGGTGCCGGCGATCTCGGGCTCGGAGGGTTCCAGGTCGGCGAGCTGGATGTTCTCGGCGATGAGCCAGGCGCCGAGTTCCTCGGCGGTGATGACGTAGTTGGGGCCGCCATGTTTGTGGGCCTCGGTGCGTTTGGCCATGCAGGGGCCGATGAAGACGGTGATGGCGTCGGGGTGGTCTTTCTTGGCGCGCATCTCGGCGAAGGCCATGGGCGTGGGCGTGTCGGAGACGTAGGGCTTCATCTCGGGGAGATGGCGCTCCACGCACTCGATCCAGGCGGGGCAGCAGCTGGTGGTCATGAAGGGCGCGCCGTGGGCCTTGCGCTCGGCCCATTCGGCGGCCTCGGCCTGGGCGGTGTCGTCGCCGCCGCGGGCCACCTCGTAGACGTGGGCGAAGCCCATTTGGCGGAGGGCGGCGTAGAGTTTGCCGGGCTCGGTGGGGAAGAAGCCGTTGATGGCGGGGGCGACGAGGGCGATGACCTTTTTGCCCTTGGCGATGGCGCGCACCACGTGGGCCACTTGGTTGCTTTGCATGATGGCCGCGAAGGGGCAGGCCTTGATGCACTTGCCGCAACGGATGCACTTTTCGTGGTCGACGGTAACGCGGCCGTCGTCGGTCTTGCCGATGGCGCCCACCGGGCAGGCGTCGGCGCAGGCCAGCGGCACCTGGATGATGGCGTGGTAGCGGCAAACCTCCGCGCATTTGCCGCAGTTGACGCAGAGATCGTGCGCGATCATCGCGCGGCCGTTGCGCACCTGGATGGCGTGGCGGGGACAGATGTTGGTGCAGGGGCGCGCCAGGCACCCGCGGCACATGTTGGTGACCATGATCTGCGACTCCATGCACGCGGAGCAGGCATCGGGGAAAATGGTCAGGAAGGGGTCGGAGGCCGGCGGGTTGGTCTCGATGTCCTCGGCGTAGCTCTTCAGGGTTTTGAGCTCGTCGGTCTCGTCCTCCACGCGGAACCCGAGGGCCGACATGCAACGGTAGCGGAGCGCGGCGCGGTCCTTGTAGATGCAGCAGCGGCTGAAGGGCTGACCCTTGGGGCGGATCTTGATGGGAATGCGGTCGATGTCCTCGTAGGTGCCGTCCTTGATGGCCTTGATGACATACGCCAACACCTCACGGCGCAAACGGTCGGCCTCACTGATCATCGGGATTGCCATGTCTCTCTCCTTACTGTGCCAAAGCCTCGCGAATCGCCGAGAACACCTTGCCCTCGTCCGCCTCGGCAATCAACTTCCCGGCCACGCGCACAAACGGCGCGCGCCCCAGGCGATCGCCCTGCTGGCAGGCGCCCGAGCAACGCATGCCCTTGACGGTCACGCGCTCCCGCCACTCTTCCGGCAAACGGTCGGCGATGCCCGCCAACTGCGCCCCGCCCATGACATAGCAGGTCGTCCCCATGCAAATCTCAACGGTAATGCGGTCTACCATGTTCGCGCTCTCCCGAAAACTTTTTCTGTGAATATGGAACGCCCCTAGTATACCCTTTTCGCCCGCCCGCCCGCAAGCCGGTCGCAGGCACGTCGCGAAATGTGCTACACTACACCGCGTTTTTGGTTTCATCGAGGCTTTTGTATGCATCCTTATCGCACGCACACCTGCAACGAACTTCGCGCCGCCGATGCCGGCAAGACCGCCCGCCTCTCCGGCTGGGTCTTCCGCAAGCGCGACCACGGCGGTATTCTCTTTATCGACCTGCGCGACCATTATGGCCTCACCCAGGTGGTGGTGCACCCCAGCCGTGCCTTCTTCGGCGACATCGAGAAAGTCAAACTCGAGAGCGTCGTCACCTTCACCGGCGAGGTCGTCCTCCGCGAGCCCTCGACCGTGAACCCCGACCTCCCCACGGGCGAGGTGGAGCTGGTGGCGAACGACTGCGTCATCGAATCCCCCTCCGAGACCACCCCGCTCTACATCCCCGACGAGACCGACCCCGCCGAGGATATGCGCCTGACCTATCGCTACCTCGACCTCCGCCGCGAGCGCGTCCACAAAAACATCGTCCTGCGCTCCAAACTCATCTCCTTCCTGCGCAAGCAGATGGAGGCCCACGGCTTCAACGAGTACCAGACCCCCATCCTCACCTGCTCCAGCCCCGAGGGCGCCCGCGACTACCTCGTGCCCTCCCGCGTCCACCACGGCAAGTTCTACGCGCTCCCCCAAGCCCCGCAGCTCTTCAAGCAGTTGCTGATGGTCGCCGGCTTCGACCGCTACTTCCAGATCGCCCCCTGCTTCCGTGACGAGGACTCCCGCGCCGACCGCTCCCCCGGCGAGTTCTACCAGCTCGACATCGAGATGTCCTACGCCACGCAAGACGATGTCTTCGCAGTCGTCGAGGATGTCCTCTCCAAGGCCTTTGCCCAATTCGCCCCCGCCGGTTGGCAGATCGACCGGGCTCCCTGGCGCCGCATCCCCTACCGCGAGGCCATGCTCACCTATGGCTCCGACAAGCCCGACCTCCGCAACCCCCTCACGATCATCGACGTCACCGACCTCTTCGCCACCTCCGGTTTCGGCGCTTTCGCCAAAGCCATCGCCGCCGGCGCCATCGTCCGTGCCCTCCCCGTCCCCCAAATCAAAAGCAAGCCCCGCAGTTTCTTCGACAAACTCGAGCCTTGGGCCAAACAGGAACTCGGCGCCAAAGGCCTTGCCTACCTCGTCTGGGACACCGACAAGATCAAAGGCCCCCTCGCCAAGTTCCTCAAGCCCGAGGAACTCGACGCCCTCGCCCAACGCGGCAACCTCAAAGACGGCGACGCCATCTTCTTCATCTGTGACACCGCGGAGAAGACCCCCGCCATGATGGGTGCCCTCCGCAAGAAGATGGGCCAAGACCTCGGCCTCATCGAGCAGAACGCCTACCGCTTCTGCTGGATCACCGACTTCCCCTTCTTCGAGAAAGATCCCGAGACCGGCGCCACCATCTTCTCCCACAACCCCTTCTCCATGCCCCAAGGCGGCCTCGAAGCCCTCAACACAAAGGATCCGCTCGACATCTTGGCCTATCAGTACGACGTCGTCTGCAACGGCATCGAGCTCTCCTCCGGCGCCGTCCGCAACCACCGTCCCGACATCATGTACCGCGCCTTCGAGATCGCCGGCTACGGCCCGGAGGTCGTCGAGCAGAAGTTCTCTTGCCTTCTCAACGCCTTCAAATACGGCGCGCCCCCCCACGCCGGCGTCGCCCCGGGCGTCGACCGCATGGTCATGCTCTTGGCCGGCGAGGAAAACATCCGCGAGGTCATCGCCTTCCCCATGAACCAAAAGGCCGAGGACCTCATGATGCACGCCCCCGGCGAAGTCACCGAAAAGCAACTCCGCGAGCTCCATATCACCATCCGCCCTCACGGCGGCCAACCCAAGCCCGCCCAACCCTGATCTTCCCCACGAAAAAGCCCCGCGCCGCGCGCGGGGCTTTTTTTTTTTCCGTTGTTCCGTTGCCAAGCGAAGAGACGCCCGCGGTTCCCGGCGCATTCCCCCCGGGAAGGGTTGCGGGTGGCGGTCAGTTGTCTTTTTTGGAGCCGCCGAAGAGGCCGTCGAGGAGGCCGCCGACGGCTTTGGCGCCCTCGTCGAGGGCGTCTTTGGCGCCTGCCCCGAGGTCTTTGGCGCCAGTGCCGAGGTCTTTGGCGCCGTCGCCGAGGGCGGCGCCGAGGGCACCGATGCCTTCGGCGGCGCCGTGGACGGTTTTGACGACGGGCTGGACGATGGCGTCGATGCGGGTCTTGAGGTCGTCGCTGTCGATGTCGCGCAGGGTGAGCGCGGGGAGGGCGACGGGGATGGTGACGAACTTGCGGACGGAGACGGAGTTGTCCTCGATGTGGACGTAGGCCAGACGAAACTTGGCCGGTTCCTTTGCGGGGGCTTCCCGCTCGGCGTCGGGAGCCTTCGGCTCGGCGTCGGGCTTTTGCCCGGCGGCGGGGGCGGTTTCGGCGGCGGGCTGGATGCCCATCTGCGCGAGGAGGGCGTCGACGTTGGTGGTGTCGAGGTCGTAGGCGTAGAGGGCGCGCAGGCCGGTCAGCTCGAGGGTGTCCACGGCGATTTCCTTGGAGAGGAGGGAGCGCATGGCGACGTCGCACTCCAAGTGGCCGATTTTGACGAGCGGGGTGTCGGCGTAGACTTTGGGGTTTGCGGCGACGAAGGTCTCGGGGTTGCCGATGGCGAGGTTGTCGATGCGCACATAGCCGCCGAGGGGGAGGATGACGCATTTCTCGACGGTGAGCGGCACGCCGAAGGCGTTGGCGATGGGGGCGCCCAGGTGGGTGACGATGGGCCCCAGGCCGCCGGCCAGGATGAGGATGAGCAACCAGAAGAGCACCAGGATGAGGCCGAAGAGGATTTTCCGCAGCACGATGAGCGCGCGGAAGCGGAGGAGGCGGTCGAGCGGCTTGGAAACCGCCAGCGGCCAGATGAGGATGTTGCCGAGGATGCGGAGCGCTTTCATAGGGGGACCTTTCGATTTAGAGGGTGGTGAGGAGGAGGCGTGCGGGCGCGAGCGGCCGGAGGTAGACGCTTTGCGCGGGGGGGATGAGGACGGAGTCGCCGGGGAGCAGGGTGAGCGGGTGGGGGCCGTCGTGTTCGAGGGTGGCCTTGCCGGCGGCGCAGAAGAGGATCATGAAACTTTGCGCGGTGGTGTGGAGGGTGCGTTCGCGGGAGAGGTGGAGGGTGGCGAAGGTGAAGTCGGGGGTGACGAGGCGGGGGCACAGGTCGCGCTTGGAGGGCGTGGCAGGAAGGCGCTCGGCGGCGAGGGTGGGGTGGATGGCGCGGCGGGCGGCCTCGGGCTGGGTGGGGCGGCTTCGCCCCCAGTCGTGGACGCGCAGGGTGGTGTCGCTGGGCTGCTGCACTTCGTAAATCAGGTTGCCGGGGCCGATGGCGTGGACGAGGCCGGGGCGGATGTCGAAGACGTCGCCCTCGGCGGTGGCGTACGTCGCGAGGTCGCACTCCGCCAGGCGCGCCAGGTTTGCGCCCGGGCGCAGCCCGGCCCAGAGCGAGGCATCGGGGCGGGCATCGAGGACGTACCACATTTCGTGCTTGGGGGCGCCGCCCAGCTCCCGCGCGGCATCGGTGTCGGGGTGGACCTGCACGGAGAGGCGGTCGTGGACGTCGAGGACTTTGACGAGCAGGGGGAAGGTCTCGGGGTCGGGGGCTTTTGCGCCGACCAAGTCCCGCCCGAAGGTTTGCGTCAGCCGCCCCAGGCCGATGCCCTCGAAGGGGCCGTTGGTGACGATGCTTTCGTTGTCGGGGAGGCCGGAAACTTCCCAACTCTCGGCGCAGGGGTTCGGCGTGTTGGCGCGGTTGTAGCGCGTGGCGATGGCATTGCCGCCCCAGATTTGGTCACGGTAATGCGGTTGAAAGGTGAGTGGATAGAGCGGATGGGTCTTCATGGCTCATGGTTGTGCGTGGCGGGCCACGGCGGCCTCGGCCCGATGGAGGATTTCCTCGAAGGTGCCCGGCCCGGCGGCCAGGCCTTCCTCGATGACGGCCGCGATGCGGTCGGCCGTGAGGCGGCCGGCGAGGAAGGCGCGCACCGCCACCTCGTTGGCCAAGGTCAGAATGGGATGGGTCCACGCGCCGCGCGGCAGGGCCTCGAGAACCAGCCGCAGGCACGGGAAGCGCGCCAGGTCGGGCGCCTCGAAGGTCAGCCCCTGCATTTGCGCGAGGGTCAGCGGCGCCACGGGGGCGTGGTCGGCGCGGTCGGGCCAGGTCAATGCGTACTGGATGGGCAGGGCCATGTCCGCCACGCCCAGCTGCGCCAAGAGCGCGCCGTCGCGGAAGCGGACGAGGGAGTGGACGATGCTCTGCGGGTGCACCCACACGCGCAATTGGTCGGGGCGCAGGGCGAAGAGGTGGAGCGCCTCGATGAGCTCCAGCCCCTTGTTCATCATGGTGGCGGAATCGACCGTCACCTTGGGCCCCATGCGCCAACGCGGGTGATTCAGCGCCTCCGCCACCGTCACGCGCCGCCAATCCAAATCCTTGCGCCGCAGGAAGGGCCCGCCGCTGGCGGTGAGGATGGCCTCGGCCACGCGGGTTTCCGCCGCCGGCTCGGCCGGATCCGTCCGCACGCAGGCCGGCCGGTACGCCGTGCCCTGGAGCGCCTGGAAGAGGGCGGAGTGCTCGGAATCGAGCGGCAGGAGGCGCACGCCTTTGGCGGCGCGGCGGCGCATGACCTCCTCGCCCGCCATGACGAGCACCTCCTTGGTGGCGAGCGCCACGTCGTGCCCCGCCTCGATGGCCGCCAGGGTGGGCGCGTAGCCGGCCATGCCCGCGATGGCCATCACCGTCAGGTCGGCCTCCGGCAGGGCCGCCAGGTCGCACAGCGCGCGCTCGCCGTGGGGGATGCCCGCGTCGTTGGGCGCGGCCAAGGCCAGGCGGCGCACGCCGAAGCGTTCGGCCAACGCCCGCAGTTTCGCCGCGTCGCGCCCCGCCGCCAACCCCACCACCTCGAAGCGGTCGGGGTGCGCGGCGACCACGCGCAGCGTGCTCGCGCCGATGGAGCCCGTGGCCCCCAGGATGACCAATCGCTTACGCATCGCGCTCACGCCGATCGCGGGTTACGCCCACACTTTCATCGCGGCGCACCCCAACCCGAGCATCGCCAGGAAGGTGACGGGCACAAAGACAATGCTGTCGAAGGTGTCGAAGAAGCCCCCCATCGCCGGGAAGAGCGCCGAGGAATCCTTCACGCCGCACTGCCGCTTGAAGAGCGATTCCAGCAAATCCCCCAGAATTCCCACCGTCACGATCGCCACCACCGTCAGTGCCGCCCACAGGATCCGCGGCACGCTGCACGTCAGCTCCCGCACGAAGTCCAGGCACGTCGCCTCCGGCCAAACCCGCGCCGCCGCGACGACGCACCCCGCCCCGACCAACGCGAAGAGATAGCCCCCGATCGTCCCCTCCCAACTCTTTCCCGGCGACAGCCGCGGGCACATCTTGTGGCGGCCGATCGCCGTGCCGACGAAATACCCGCCCGTGTCCGCCAGCTTCGTCACCAGCACCAAGGCGAACGCCAGGAAAATCCCCGGCGCGCACGAATCGCCTGGATTGTCCCGGAAGAGCGCGATCGGCAACAACGCCGAGAGCATGACCGGGATATAGAGGAACGCCGTCACCGAGAGCGCCGCCACCTCCATCGGCCGCTCGATCCGCTTGCCCAACAGCACCCGGAAGAACACCGCCATCGGCCACAGCGGCATCAAGACGAAAAGGGCGAGAAGCAGCGGCCCGATGTCGAGATTCGCGAACATGCCCTCGCAGATGACATAGACCATGCCGAACCACACCACCGTCAGCGCCGCCAACGTCCGGAACGGCAACGCGTAGCCCGCCTTCTTGAGCATTGCGCACAGCTCGTAGAGACAAATCCCCGCCGCCACCGTCAGCAATGCCGTGAGCGCCCACGGCGGCAAGAGAAAGATGGCCGCCAGCCACACCGCCGCCACGCACAGGCCGCACACCACGCGCTTGGCCCTCGCCGGTTTCTTTGTCACGTCCGCATCACTCATCGGGCAACTCCCATTCTCGACTTCCGATACCCATAGGATACCAGAACAAACCCGGGATGTAAAACCCGCGCGGCGCCTGCCAGGCGGGCGGGGTGGGGGCGGGCGGGGTGGGTACGGGCGTGCGCAGGGGAAAAAAAGACGGGCAATGGCGTGAAGGCGTGGGCGGGATGCGCTATGTTGGGCGGCGTGGCGTTTGGCGCCGCGAACAGTGTTTTGTTTTATGGAAAGGCACGGACGATGAACAAGGTTGTTGGGCTGATCGCGTTGGCGGGTGCGCTCGCGGGCAACGTGGCCTGGGCGGAGGCAATCCGCATCGAGACGTCGCGGACGCTCCTGTTGTTGGAGAAGAACGACAAGGGCGACGTGGGCTGGATCTATTGGGGCGACAAGGCAGACGAGCCCGCGCGGAAGTGGTGGCGCGGCCCCGTGCTCTCGACCTTCGGCGGCTGGGCGGAGGAAGACGCCGCGCTCCGCGTGACGCACGCCGACGGCTCGCTCACCACGGAGCTGAAACTCGACAAGGTGGAGCGCAAGGAGCTGGACGCCAACCGCACGCGCACCTCCCTGACGTTGAAAGACCCGCTCTACCCGCTGACCGTGCGCGTGGACTTCACGGCCTACGCGAAGGAAGACGTCATCACCCAGCAGGTGACGCTGACGCACCAAGAGCCCGGCGACATCACCGTGCACGCGATGGCCTCGACCCTCCCGGCCTTTCCGCAGGGCGATTGGTGGCTCACCTCCTTCCAAAACCGCTTCCTCGACAACTGGCCCAACGAAATGCACCTGGTGGAGGAGCGCCTCATGCCCGGCACCAAGCGCATCGCCAACTACCGCAGCACGCGCTCGGCCTACTTCGAGAACCCCGCCGTCATCGTCAGCGACGGCCCCGCGCAGGAAGAGGCCGGCGAGGCCTACGGCATCGCCGTGGCCTGGACGGGCAACTGGCAAATCGACTGCCGCCTCGACACCGGCCGCGGCCTGAGTGTCAAGGCCGGCATGGCCGACCTGGGCGCGGATTACAAACTGCCGCCCGACACCCCCTACGTCTCCCCCGAGGCCATCCTCACCCACTCCTCCTCCGGCAAAGGCCAAATCTCGCGCAACATGCACGACTATGCCCGCAACTACGTGCTGGTCGACGGCGACAGGCCCAACCCCATCCTCCTCAACTCCTGGGAAGGCGTCTACCTCACCTTCGACGAGGCCAAAATCAAGGAGATGATCAAAGACGCCGCCGACATGGGCCTCGAACTCTTCGTCCTCGACGACGGCTGGTTCGGCAACGGCGAAAACGCCCGCGACACCGTCAAGGCCGGCCTCGGCGACTGGCAGGTGAACGCCAAGAAACTCCCCTGCGGCCTCCAAGGCCTCGCCGACTACGCCAAAAGCCTCGGCATCCGCTTCGGCCTCTGGGTCGAGCTCGAGATGGTCAACCCCAACAGCAACCTCGCCAAGGCCCACCCCGAATGGGTTGTCCAGAGCGGCAAACGCGAAAAACTCCAAGGCCGCAACCAGTGGCTTCTCGACATGACCAACCCCGCCGTCCAAGACTTCGTCGTCGCTTCCTTCGACCAAATCCTGAAAGACGCCCCCGGCATCTCCTACATCAAGTGGGACGCCAACCGCACCGTCGCCAACGTCGGCTCCACCTACCTGCCCAAAGACCGCCAGGCCAACTTCTGGTACGACTACGCCCGCGGCCTCTACGCCGTCTACGCCCGCATCCGCGCGAAACATCCCCACCTGCAGATGCAGGTCTGCGCCTCTGGCGGCGGCCGCGTGGACTACGGCGCCCTCGCCTACCACAACGAGTTCTGGACCAGCGACAACACCTCCGCCATCCGCCGCGTCTTCATCCAGTGGGGCACCGGCCACTTCTACCCCGCCAAGGCCATGGCCGCCCACTTCTCCCGCTCCGGCGTCGGCAACCCCCTCAACACGCCCTTCCCCGCCTCCTTCCGCCTCCACGTCGCCCTCGTCGGCCGCTTCGGCTTCGAGCTGCAACCCTCCCACCTCACCCCCGACGAACGCAAAGTCGCCGAGGCCGGCATCCGGGCCGCCAAGGCATACATCCGCGACATCGTCCAATTCGGCGACCTCTATCGCCTCCACAGCCCCTACCTCCGCGACGGCTACGCCGCACTCGCCTACGTCGCCAAGGACAAAACCCAGGCCCTCGTCTTCGCCTACTCCCTCGACACCGCCTACGACAAAGGCCCCCTGAGCCTCAAACTCGCCGGCCTCGACCCCGCCAAAACCTACGCCATCGAGGAAGTCCTCGTCCCGCCCGCCCGCAAACCCCTCAAGGTCTCCGGGCAAAAACGCACCGGCGCCCAACTCATGAAAGACGGCCTCACCCTCCCCATCGCCAAACTCTACGACAGCTGCCTCCTCCGCCTCCGCGCCGAGTGAGCACGGGCGCGCTCAGTCCTCGCGGTCTTCCCGCTGCAGGCGCAAGGCGCCTTGGCGGAGGATCGTGAGCGCGCCGGCGGGGGAGAGCGCGGCGACGGTCGAGGCGACGCCCAGGCGCGCGGGGCCGCCGTCGAGGACGAGATCCACGGCGTCGCCCAAGGCCGCGGCGGCCTCGCGGGCGTCGCGGGCGGGGGGCTCGCCGCTGATGTTCACGCTGGTGCAACGCAGCAGGCCGCCGCATTGGGCGATCAAGGCGCGCAAAAGGGGCAGGTCGGGCACGCGATAGCCCTCGGTGCGGCCCCTGGCCGTGGGCAGGACAAGGGTGAGCGCGCCCGGCCAGCGGGCGGCCAGGCGCTCCGCCTCGGGCGAACGCGCCGCGCCGTCCGCCCAGACCGCCGCGGCGTCCGCCGCGAGCAACTGGAAGGGTTTGTCGCGGTCGCGGTGTTTCATCGCGCGGATGCGCTCCAGCGCCTCGGGAAAGGCGGGGTGGCACGCCACGCCGTAGACCGTCTCAGTCGGCACGATGACCACCCCGCCCCGCGCCAGCGCCGCCGCCGCGCGCGCGATTCCCGCCCTGTCGAATGTCTGCGTCTCCGCCATCGTCCGTCCTTTCGTTGCCGTTTCGCCCGCACAGTTTAGCACAGCCGCCCGCGGGCGGCTGACGGGGCGGGAAAGTCGCCGGCGCCGCCCGCGGGAAGTCCCCCCTCTGGGCGGCGTCGGGCTTGACGCGGAGGTTTTGTATTTGATACAGTTCTTGCCGTTTTCTGGTCGTTTCCGCGCGTTTGCGTGGGGCGCCAGGCCAACCCAAACAAGGAGGAACGCCCATGTTCCAATACACTGCGTTCAAGTCCGGCAAGTGGCAGGACAGCATCGATGTCCGCGATTTCATCCAAACCAACTACACGCCCTACGAGGGGGACGCGTCGTTCCTCGTCGGCCCCACGGCGCGCACCCGCAAGGTGAACGCCGAATACGAGCGGCTCCACAAGGAGGAGTTCGACAAAGGCGGCGTGCTCGACGTGGATGTGGACAACGCCTCCAGCCTGCTCAACCATGCCCCGGGTTACCTGGACAAGGAAAACGAGCTGATTGTGGGGTTGCAGACGGATGCGCCGCTGAAGCGCTCCGTCAACCCCTTCGGCGGCATGCGCATGGCCGTCCAGGCCGCGGAGGCCTATGGCTATCGCCTCAGCGAGAAGCTGAAGACGCAGTTCACCTACCGCACCACGCACAACGACGGCGTCTTCCGCGCGTACACCAAGGACATGCGCGCGCTGCGCTCCGCCCACGTGCTCACCGGCCTGCCCGATGCCTACGGCCGCGGCCGCATCATCGGCGACTACCGCCGCGTGGCGCTCTATGGCGTGGACAGGCTGATCGAGGAGAAGCAGAAGGACCTCGACGGCATCGGCACCGCGCCCGACGCGGTGATGGACGACGAGACCATCCGCCTGCGCGAGGACGTGTGGCGCCAGATCGACTACCTCGGCCGCCTCAAGAAGATGGCCGAGATGTACGGCCACGACATCTCCAAGCCCGCCCAAAGCGCCCGCGAGGCCATCCAGGCCGTCTACTTCGGCTACCTCGCGGCCATCAAGGAGCAGAACGGCGCGGCCATGAGCCTGGGCCGCACGGCCACCTTCCTCGACATCTACATCGAGCGCGACCTGAAGGCCGGCGTCCTCACCGAGGAAACCGCCCAGGAGCTGATTGACGACTACGTCCTCCACCTGCGCATGAACCGCCAGCTCCGCACCCCCGAATACAACGAGCTCTTCGCGGGCGACCCCACCTGGACCACCGAGAGCCTCGGCGGCATGGGCCTCGACGGCCGCACGCTGGTGACCAAGACCACCTTCCGCGTGCTGCACACGCTGGAGAACCTCGGCCCCGCGCCCGAGCCCAACATGACCGTCCTTTGGGCCCAGGCCCTGCCCCAGGGCTGGAAGGACTACTGCGCCCACGTCTCCATCGTCACCGACTCCGTGCAGTACGAAAACGACGACCTCATGCGCGAGCGCTTCGGCGACGACTACGCCATCGCCTGCTGCGTCTCCGCCATGACCATCGGCAAGGACATGCAGTTCTTCGGCGCCCGCGCCAACCTCCCCAAGGCCCTCCTCATGGCCCTCAACGGCGGCCGCGAGGAAATCAAGGGCAAGCAGGTCGGCCCCAAGACCGACCTCCCCCCCGAAGGCCCGCTGAACTACGACGACGTCCTGGCCCGCTACAAAAAGGTCCTCTCCTGGCTCGCGCACCAATACGTGAACACCATGAACGTGATTCACTACATGCACGACAAATACGCCTACGAGAAGATCCAGATGGCCCTGCACGACACCCACCTGGCCCACCGCTGGATGGCCTTCGGCGCCGCCGGCCTCTCCGTCGCCGCCGACGCCCTCTCCGCCATCAAATACGCCAAGGTCACCCCCGTCCGCAACGCCGAGGGCATCACCACCGACTTCACCATCGAGGGCGACTTCCCCAAGTTCGGCAACGACGACGACCGCGTCGACGCCATCGCCAAGGAACTCGCCGAGTACTTCTACGCCGAGCTCCGCAAGACCCCTTGCTACCGCGGCGCCGAGCACACCCTCAGCCTCCTCACCATCACCTCCAACGTCATGTACGGCAAGAACACCGGCGCCACCCCAGACGGCCGCAAGGCCGGCGAGCCCTTCGCCCCCGGCGCCAACCCCATGCATGGCCGCGACGCCTCCGGCGCCGTCTTCTCCCTCAACTCCGTCGCCAAACTCGACTACGACGCCTGCCGCGACGGCATCTCCAACACCTTCACCATCAACCCCACCGCCCTCGGCAAAGACGAGCCCGAGCGCGTCGCCAACCTCACCCGCCTCATGGACGGCTACTTCGTCCAAGGCGCCCACCACCTCAACGTCAACGTCTTCAACACCGACCTCCTCCGCGACGCCCAGGCCCACCCCGACAAATACCCCAACCTCACCATCCGCGTCTCCGGCTACGCCGTCCGCTTCATCACCCTCTCCAAAAAGCACCAGGACGAGGTCATCGCCCGCACCTGCCACAGCTGCCTGTGAGCCGGACCCCCAAGGCGACAAAAAAGGCCCCCGCAATCGCGGGGGCCTTTTTTGTGCCCGCCGCGCCATCAGCTTCCCGTGCGCACATTGGCACGGGAAGCGGCGAGGAGGCGAAGGGCCGCGGCGAGAAGGAGCGCCGCGGCAAGGGCTTGGACGAAGGGTTGGGGGGCGGGGCCAAGCCAGTGGGGAATGCCTTGGGTGAGGAGGGCGGCGGCGGTTTGGATGACAGGGGCGAAGAAGGTGCCAAGCAAATAAGCCGCGAGGGCATGTCGCCCGAAGAGAACGACAAGCCCAGGGCCTCGGGCAAGGCGAAGCACGTCGGCCCACAAATAGAGAACGGCAAGAAGGAGCGTACACCAACCCATGGCCTGCGCGGTGAAGCTGACGGTGTAGATGCGCTTGATGGCCGGCTCCCAGTTGCCAAGCGCAAGCCCGCCCAAGAGCGCTGCGAGACCCAAGGCGGCAAGCAGGACAACCTTGCGGCGGGGGGAAAGCCCGCCGCGAAGCAACTCGGCGCAGTTCATGCCCCAGAGGGTCATGGCGCCGAACATCAGCGAGGTGAGCGTCCAGCCATAGCCATCGGTGTTTCCGGGGAAGAGCGTACGCTCAAGGCGTACCGCGAAGTTGCCATCGGGGGTGTAGTCGCCAAGGCACGCGAGAAGAAGCCCATAGAGCGCGGCGAGGACGAGGGGAAGCGCGGCGCGAAGCGCGCGCCAGGGCAACGGGAAGGCGCAGGCGGCAATCAGATAGCCAACGGCGATGGCCTGCAATGTGTTGTTGTAAAGGATGATGTGCGCGGGGTCGAGCGTGAGCAGTTCCCCTTGCACCATCATGCCAAGGATCCAGAGGAGCACCACGCGTCCCAACACGTGCCGCAGGTAGGCCCTGCCCGGCCACTTCCCGCGCAACCGTTTGCCCAAGGCAAAAGGCACGGCCGCCCCGCACATGAAGATAAAGAGCGGCATGATGAGATCCCACGTCGTCAGCCCCTCCCACCGCGCGTGCGTCAATTGTTTGCACACCCACGGCGGCAACGCCCACACGCGGTGCACCGCCCATAACACGGGCCCCACGACGGTGAGAAGCAACATGTCCAGCCCACGCAACAAATCAAGCGCGAGCAACCGGGCCTCGGGCGCGGGTAGGTTCGGGGTGGCAGGGGTGGGCTCCATTGGCAAGCCTCCGTGTGGGACAATCCGTTGCGGTGCGGAAAAAAAGAAAGGCGGCAGAACCTGCCGCTTCCTTCAATCTTCCTTTCTTATGGTGGAGGTAAGGAGAGTCGAACTCCTGACCTTTTGAATGCCATTCAAACGCTCTACCAACTGAGCTATACCCCCGTGAAAGGAATGACCATAAGATAGCATATCCCGATTTTCGATGCAAGCACTTTTTTTGGCGAAGGCCATTTTTCTTGCCTTTCGGCGCATTGGCGCGGTGGCGGGGGCGGCCTTGCGCACCGCCCGCTCGGCGCAACGGGCGAAGAGGAGCCCTTCGCCGGGCGCGTGCGGCGGCGAACGGCGCGGGGAGGCCATCCAAAGTCATGGCGCGCTCCCATCCTCCTCGTGCGAGACGATGGCGATGCCCCGCGCGGCCTCCTCCGGGGTCAGCGGCAACTCTCGCCAATCCCCCGCCTTGCCCAACGTGAAGTCCCCCTCGGGGATGGGTTCGTCGCCCACGAGAATGGCCAGGCGCAACGGACGCTCCCCGGCGTCCGTGCGGCACACGCGCACCACCACGAACCGCGATCGCTCCGGATCCTGCCGCACCTGGCACGCGACCGTGCCATCGCGGAGGGTTATCTGCAAGGCGCGGCACGTCGCCCGCTCCCGCCCGGTCGCCGCCGCGAACGCCCATGTCGGCTGCGCCTCCACCAACACGAAGCGCCGCGCACCGGCCTTGGCCGCCTCCGCCAGGCGTTGCGCCAACGGCTTGGCCGCCTCCGCCGTTTCCTTCTCCGCCACGCCCGGCACGACGCGCCCCGGCGCCTCCGTCAGCCCCGGGAAAATCAGTTCCCACGGCCATCCCGTCGCCCGCTGATAACCCACGATTTGGAACGCCGCCTCGGGATCCTCCCGGACGAACCGTGCCTCCTCCGCGCACCCCTCGGCCAGGCGCGCCCGCAGACCGGCGAGATTGTCCTCCGAGAGCGTCCCCTGCCACGCGCACCCCGCCAACGCCTCCGCGGGCACGCGGCGCGCGTCCCACCCCTGCGCCACCAACGTCGTGTGCCCCAACGTGAAGGCCACCTCCGAGGGCGTCGCCGCCACGCCAAGCCGCGCGCACGGCACAAGCGTCAGCCACTCCCCCTCCCGCGCCAACACCACCGCCGGCGGCGCGTACGCCCCCTCCACCAGGTCCCCCGGCCCGATCTCCCCCGCCTCCAAGTCCCCCGGCGCCCCCAACACCCACGGCCGCACCCGCGCCACCGCCGCCAACCGCTCCAAGCGCTCCAAATCAATGCCCATGGTTGGCCTCCTTGCCTTGGCTTTTGGGTTCGGTCGCTGTCCAGGTTTGGTGATCCCCATGTGTCACCTTACTTGCGTAGTAAAGCGGATAGATTGACGAGAAACACATAAAGAACTCGTAAAGCTCCCTCGCGGTCAAGCCATGCGCGGAGTCTCCGTTCGCGCATGCCTGTGCTTTTTTCCTGAACGCTTCCAATGCCTCCTTGGCCAGTTGCGTCGTGATTTCCTCGGCCGGCTGATCTTGCGCCTCCTCGGCCGGCAGTTTCTTGTTTTTCTTGGCGAGAGTCCGCTTGACGTGAATCTCGCGGAACACGGACACGAGAAATGTTTCGTAGGTGTCGCCACCCATCATTGTCAGGCGAATCGCCCCGGCTTCCGCGTCTTCGCCGAATTGGTAGTCCCGAATGCTTTGAAGCCTTTGCTCAGCGGTCGGTTCTTCCGTGTCGTTCCAATTGGACTGTGTCGTGGACGCCAACGGTTTGTCCGGAAAGTTCTCTTTGATTTGCTTTTTGATCCACGACTGCCATTTTTCTGTTTTCAATAGGGCAAGCCATCCATCCGCGTTGCGTTCGGGGCGGTCGTCCGCGAAGGAGCGTGCGTAATGGGCTGTCAGCCCGGGCAAGAGTTGGTTGATCGTTGCCTTTTCTTGTTCTTTGGTGTCTGCGATGGCCAACAACGCATTGCGCAATCGCAAGCGTTCCTCGGCGGTATTGGGTAATGCATTCACGTTTTCTCGGATTTTCAGGATGACGTCGACCTTTCGTTCCCAAGTGTCCGTTTTCCTCGTTTGGGCGCGTTTGGGCGTTTTCTTGCGTGGTTTGGGCTTGGGCGGGGGGAAGGCAAAGGGCGTGCCAACCACCGGCTTGACCTGTTGGGAAGCGTTTGACTCGGGATTGAGATAGACGCACGCTTTCTTCGCCCAGGGCGCCAATTTGTCCGCCTTCAACCGAAGTATCGTCCGGAGTTTATCTCTGCGAGACGAGAAGCGAATGCCTTGCTCGATGGGGCCTTCGCAGGAGGGAAAGCACGCCTTGTCGGCCAACGGCAACGTGTCGCCGTTCTCCTCGAAGCCAAAATGCTTGAAATGCGATTTGGCGTATGTGCCTTGTCCCTTGGGCGCAATGGTGAATGCGTGCGCGACGGCATTGAGTTCGGCACAGATGGATGCCGGGTCGCACGACCATTTCGCACCCCGTTCGGGCTTGAAACGCAAAGATTTCGCAGGCATGGCATCCAGACACGTCAAGTATCGCAAGGCATCCCAAACGGCTGCGGGGTCGCGAAGCAGCCGCGTTATCTGCGCTTCCACCGCCGGCACGTCGCCCGCCGCTTTGATCGTCGCATGGGCGAGCGCACGGCCGGCAAAGGCCAACTCGGCCAAAATCTCGCCGTAGCCTTCGCCGCCCCACAGCTCGCCGGTGAATGTCCTCCATATCCGCTCTCTTGTCGTGACGGTTCGTTTGTCCGCACTCGCTTGCTTCGCGGAGGTGGGAACGTATTCCCATGACTTCTCCTTTTCATAATCGTTCGCATCTTTCCGATCCTGCCTGGCAAGTTCCTCCTGCGCCTTGGAGAAGGGGGGCTCCTCTGCCTCCTCGTCGTCGCTTGCCTGGGACGAGGCGTTCTTGCCGACGGTTCGTTCCTTCAGGTAGTCCAACAGCAGCCAAGGATTGGAACACTTCAGCGCCCCAACCAAGCGTTTGCACGTGTAGCACTCCAGGCCAAGCCAAATCTCTCCCCAATACGTGCCCGAATCCGTTTGCGCTTTGTGCGCGACGGTCGGGAGAAAAGTCGCCAACAGCGGGCTTATCTTGTCGCGGCGTGGAATGATTTTCCTGTCGCCGTTGATTTCCTCCGACAACCGTTTGTAGTTCGGCAACAAGGTATTGACGGCCCAAATCCCGAAGATCTTCCGCGTTTCCATCGTCCCTGTGCCCACCACGATCGTTTCGCGCGGGAGAGGAATGGGCAGCGCATGAAATTCGCGTGGCCAGATCTCCGGGAGCGGGAAGCAACCATTCGGCTTTGTTTTATCGTCTGCGGCTTCACCGCGCAGGTGCCGTGCGTGCGCGGCGGCATCGCTCGCCTTGAAGGGCTCGTCGTCCGCGAAGAAGTAGCGGTGGATGGCACTGGGCTCCCCGGTTTTCTTCGACAAATCCGGCTTGGCGGCGAATTGCCACGCCTTTTGGATGTTGTCGCGCAGAGCCTTCACGATGGCTTCGCGCACCTGGCACAGGGCGGTCTCGATGGCCTTGAGTTCCTCGGGCGTACGTTGCTTGTCGGGTTGCTTCATGGGAAGTAGTTTGCCAAAAGGCGGTGGGGTTCCGCAAACGCCCGCTCAGGCGCGGGGCGGGGGCGTGTCGAGGGCGTGCGCGAGGCGCGCGAGGCTCAGGGGCTGCGGATCCTCGGCGTAGAGGCGGAGGAGTCGCCAGCCGGCCTTTTCGAGGAGCGTGTCGGCGGCGAGGCGCTCGGGCGCGGTTTCGCGGGCGCGGTCGAGGACGATGCGAACGGCGAGCGGGCCGCCGGGGGCATTGCGGAAGAGCAGGTCGGCCTTGGCCAAGCCGCCGCCCAGATCGGTCGCGCCGTCGGCGCCATGCTTCGCGGCAACGGCGAGCAAGGCGGCGCGGAAGGCGCCGGGCGCGCCCGGCGCGAGGGCGGGCGTCGGCGCGGCGAGTTCCTCCAACAGCGTGCGCAACGGGTGGCCGGCGGGCAGATCCGCGGGGCCGAAGGAGCGGAAGATGCGCACTTGGCCGCCGAGTTTGGCGCGGGAGAGCTGCACGGTGAGCGCCTCGGCCGCCTGCGTGAGCGCGTCGCCGCCGAAGGCCACGCGCCCGCCCTCGCCGGGGGCGTAGGTGAGGGAGAGGAGCACGAGCGACGCCTCCTGTCCCTGCGATTCGCGCGTGGTGAGCGCACGGAAGCGGGCGGTGGGGAGGCGGCGGCGGGCGGCCTCGGCGCGGCAGGCGGCCTCGATGGCCTTGGCCTGCTCCTGGTTCTGCGCCACGGCCAGGACGTCGCGCCCCGCGCGGATACCCTCGCAGGCGGCCACGGCGACTGCGAAGGCCTCGGCGCGGTTGACGACGCAGGAGCCGATGCGCTCGGTGCGGGCGCCGGGGATGGGCGCGCCAAGCGACGCGCCCACGGCCTCGAAGGGGTCGGGGACATACGCGAGTTCACCGCCGTAGGCCTCTCGGGCAAGGAAGGCGAGCGCGCGCCCGCCGCCGCGCAGGGAGAAGGAGAGGTCGCCCTTCGCGGCCTGCGGGTGCGCCACGGCGGCGGCGAGCAGGTTGCCGGCGCGCGCCGCGATTTGGCGCGTGTCGCCCAGGACGGCCACGCGTTCGGCCTCGGCGGCGAAGGGCAGGAGCGCCGCGAAGGGCAGGAGCCCCGCCTCGTCGACAATCACGGTGCGGAAGCCGGCCTCGCCCCAGAGCCCGCCTTGCGCCGGGGTGGCCAGCACAATCGGGAAGAGGCGCGCCAAGTCCCGCGCGAAGCGTCGCACGAAGGCCTCTCCCTCGG
>CASEMQ010000032.1 GCA_949289005.1 uncultured Lentisphaeraceae bacterium | reverse complement strand
GGCAGGGGCAGGGCGCCGGGCGGCGGCGCGAGGACGCCCCCGGCCGTGCGCAACGCGCCGCCCTCGGCGACGGTGGCCGCCAGCAGATTCATGGGCGGCGTGCCGATGAAGGTGGCGGCGAAGCGGTTGCGCGGGCGGTCGTAGAGGGTGACGGGGTCGTCCACCTGGCGGATGTGGCCGGCCTCCATGACGACGATGCGGTCGCCCAGGGTCATGGCCTCGGTCTGGTCGTGCGTCACGTAGAAGATGGTGGCGTTCAGGCGGAGGTGGAGGCGGTGGATCTCGTGGCGCATCTCCACGCGCATTTTGGCGTCGAGGTTCGAGAGCGGCTCGTCGAAGAGGAAGACGCGGGGCTGGCGGACGATGGCGCGCCCGAGCGCCACGCGCTGGCGCTGCCCGCCCGAGAGTTGCTTGGGCAGACGGTCGAGGAACGGCGCGAGGCCGAGCGTCCCGGCGGCCTCGGCGATGCGGCGGGCGATCTCGGCGCGGGGCGTCCGCCGCAACTTGAGGCCAAAGGCCATGTTCTCGCGCACGGTCATGTGCGGGTAGAGCGCGTAGTTCTGGAAGACCATCGCGATGTCGCGATCTTTGGGCGGGAGGGCGTTGACCACGCGGCCATCGATGGCGACGGTGCCGGCGGTGACGGTCTCCAGCCCCGCGATCATCCGCAGCGTCGTGCTCTTGCCGCAGCCCGAGGGCCCCACGAGCGCCACGAACTCCCCGTCGCGCACCGTCAGGTCGAAGTCCTCGACCGCCACCGCGCCGTTGGGGTAGACCTTGCGGAGATGCGAAAGCGCGATCATCGGGAACCCCGCGGGGCGCGCGGCCTCACGAGCCGGGATGGACGAAGGGGACGCCCGCCTTGCACAGCGGGCACGCGGCCGGCTCCCACACCGTCGGCTCGATGTGCAGCAGCGCGAAGGTGGGGTAATCGAACTTGGCCTTGCCGCCCGAGCGGTCGACCAGCACGAGCACCGCGGCCACCTCCGCCCCGGCGGCCTTCACGATGTCAATCGTCTCCTGCACGCGACCGCCGCGGGTGATGACGTCCTCCGCCACCACGTAGCGCTGGCCGGGGAGCAGCTTGAAGCGGCGCATCGTCAGCATGCCCTCGGCGTTCTTCTCGGCGAAGACGCACTGCGTGCCCAACGCCTTGGCCACCTCGTGCCCCACGAGGATGCCGCCGAGCGCCGGCGAGATCACGCCGTCCACCGGCCCGATGTCGGCCTCGGCCCTCATACGGCGCACCAGCTCGGCGCAGAGCGTCTGCGCATGGTGCGGCCACCGCAACACCTCCGCGCACTGGAAATACCGATCCGAATGGAGTTTGGAGCGCAGCTCGAAGTGCCCTTCCAGCAACGCTTTCGTCTCCTTGAAAATCGCAAGCACGTCATCGTCTGTCATAGTCGGCCTTTCGTTGTGCCTTTTACCAAAAAAGCGGGTGCCTCGGGGCTCAGTCTTCCTTCCAGTCGGTGCCGTAGCGCTCGGCGACGTAGTCGATGTCTTTGTCGCCGCGGCCGGAGAGGTTGACGAGGATGGAGCCGTGGGGGTGCTCTTGGACGTAGCGGATGGCGTAGGCGACGGCATGGGAGGATTCGAGGGCGGGGATGATGCCCTCGGTGCGGGAGAGGCGGAAGAAGGCGGCAAGGGCAGCCTTGTCGTCGGCGGTGACGTATTCGACGCGGCCTTGGTCCTTGAGCCAGGCGTGCTCGGGGCCGACGGACTGATAGTCGAGGCCGGAGGCGACGGAGTAGACGGGCATGGCGGAGCCGTCGGGGTTCTCGAGCGTGTAGCTCTTGAAGCCGTGGAGGATGCCGGGCTTGCCGTAGGTGATGGAGGCGGCGTTGTCGCCGGGCGCGGCGCCGCGGCCGAGGGGCTCGACGCCGTAGAGTTTCACGGGGTCGTCCAGGAAGCCGCAGAAGATGCCGATGGCGTTGGAGCCGCCGCCGACGCAGGCGCAGACGGCATCGGGCAGCTCGCCCATCATCTCGAGGAATTGCTCGCGGGCCTCCTGGCCGACGACCTTCTGGAAGTCGCGCACCATCATGGGGAAGGGATGGGGGCCGACGACGGTGCCGATGCAATAGAGCGTGTTCTCGGGGTCTTGCAGGTAGGCCTCGAAGGCGGCGTCCACGGCTTCCTTGAGGGTCTGCTGGCCGGCGGTGACGGGGATGACGTTGGCGCCGAGGATTTGCATGCGCACGACGTTGGGGTGCTGTTTGGCGACGTCGACGGCGCCCATGTAGATGTCGCAGGGGAGGCCGAAGTAGGCGGCGGCGGTGGCCATGGCCACGCCGTGCTGGCCGGCGCCGGTCTCGGCGATGACCTTTTTCTTGCCCATGTATTTGGCGAGCATGACCTCGCCCATGCAGTGGTTGATCTTGTGGGCGCCGGAGTGGTTGAGGTCCTCGCGCTTGAGGAAGATGTTGCCGCCGAGGGCGCGGCTGAGGTTGCGGCAGTAGTGGATGGGCGTGGGGCGGCCCTGGAAGTGGCGGCGGATGCGGCGGAGCTCGGAGACAAAGTCGAAGGAGCGGCCGATGGCGCAGTAGGCCTCGGCGATCTTTTTCATCTCAACCTTGAGGCGCTCGGGGACGTAGCTGCCGCCGTAGGGGCCGAAGAAGCCGTCTTTGTCGGGATAGTCTTTGAGATAGGTGCTCATGCTTGAGGCTCCGTGTTGTCCGTTCGGTTGCGTGCGGCGCGGGCGGCGAATTCCTTGGCCAGGGCCACATAGGCCTGCGCGCCGCGGGAAGAGGGATCGTATTCCACCACCGGCTGCCCATAGGAGGGCGCCTCGGAAATGCGGATGTTGCGGGGGATGACCGTCTTGTAGACAAGTTTGCCGAAGTGCTTGCGCACCTCTTGGACGACGTCCTCGGAGAGGTTGGTGCGCGCGTCGTACATCGTCATGAGGATGCCTTCGAGATGGATGGCGGGGTTGGCGCCCTCGCGCAGGCGGCGGACGACGTCGGTGATCACCCGCAGGCCCTCCATCGCGTAATACTCGCACTGCATGGCCACGACGACGCCGTTGGCCGCGGCCAGGGAAGCCGTCATCAAAATGCCCAGCGAGGGCGGGCAATCGATGAGGATGTAGTCGTAGACCTCCGCCGTGAGCACGGGCGCCAACAGGTCGCGCACCACGAGCAGATGGTTCTCCTGGCGGGCAATCTCCAGCTCGGCGCCGGCCAAATCCAGCTCCGAGGGGATGATGTTCACGTTCTCGAAGGGCGTGCCCTGGATCACGTCGCCAATGAACGTCTGCCCCGTGAGCGCCGCGTAAAGGCTCGTGCCGGGCGTGGGCGTCAGCCCCAAGCCGCTGGTCGCGTTCGCCTGCGGGTCCAGGTCGATCACCAGCACCGTCTTGCGCATCCGCGCCAACGCCGCGGCTAGGTTCACCACCGTCGTGGTCTTGCCCACGCCGCCCTTCTGGTTCGCCACCGCAATCACCTTTGTCTGCTTCTTCATGCCGCGGATTATAGCAAATGAGTGAACAGAGAACAGTGAACGGCGAACAGGGCGCCCCTGCGGGGCGGCGGGTGGGGCTGTGAACGTTTGGTTCACCCTGCCGTGCAACACCACCGTAACTTCTGCGAGGGCGGGCCAAAGTCCTCCCAATCCCTCACCGCCTCGCGCTCCGCACGCGCCAACACATTCCAGCTCGCCCGGGAAGCGACACCGCCGGGCAATCCATTTCGTCAAGCGTTCTTCGGCATCACCCCAATCGGGGAAAATTGCCCAATGCAATGAGCCGAGGCAAGACGGGCGTGGCACGCCCTCTGTCGTCTGCTTTCCGTTCGCTTGTCAGCGGCGGGGGAAGTGGCGGTCGAAGGCGGCGCGGAGGGCGCTTTCGGAGACGTGGGTGTAGCGTTGGGTGGTGGCGACGGAGGCGTGGCCGAGGAGTTCCTTGATATCGATCAGCGGGGCGCCATGGTTGAGGAGGTGGGTGGCGAAGGCGTGGCGGAGGGTGTGCGGCGTGGCTTGGGCGCCTTCGGGGAGGAAGGCGTGGACGCGGGCGTGGACAAGGGCGGCGACGTGGCCGCGGTTGAGGCGGCGGGCGGTGGGCGAGAGCAGAAGTGGCGCGCGGGGCTCGGCCAGGGCGGCGGCAAGGGCTCCCCGGCGGTAGGCGCCGGCGAAGGTGGCGCGCCAGGCAAGGTAGCGCGTGAGCGCGCGGCGGGCGGGCGGGCCGAAGGGGACGACGCGCTCTTTGTCGCCTTTGCCGCGCACGCGCAGGGTGCCGGCATCGAGGTCGGCATCATGCAGGTTGAGGCCGGTGAGCTCGGAGCAGCGCAGGCCGCAGCCGTAGAGCAGCTCGAGGGCGAGGCGGTCGCGCAGGCTGGCGGGGTCGTCGCCGTCGACGGCCTCGATGAGGGCGTTGAGGGAGCGCTCGGGAAGCGTGCGGGGGAGACGGGCGGGCGGCTTGGCGCGTTCGAGGCCCTCCATGGGCGAGGCGGGGATGCGGTCCTCGGCGGCGAGCCAGTTGAAGAAAACACGCAGGGCGGCGGCGTGGCGCAGCAACGTGGCCTCGGCGTAACCGCGGCGATCGCGGAGCCAAGCCAGGTGATCGGCCACGTCGGTCAGGGTCACCTCGCCCCACGCGCGGCGGCCGCGGCACGCGAAGAAATCGGCCGCCGCGCGCAGATCGGCGGCATAGGCCTCGCGCGTGGCGGGGGCCAGGCCGCGGTCGTAGGCGGCGGCATCGAGGAAAGCCGCGACGAGACGCTCCATGGCGTGTCAGGCGCGGCCAAAGAACTCGGCGTAGCGCGAGGCCCAATAGGAGATGATGAGGTCGGTGCCGGCGCGCGTCAGGGCCATCGCGCTCTCGCGCACCAGGTCGCCCAGGTCGCCCCAGCCGGCGCGGGCGGTGGCAATGAGCATGGAATACTCGCCGCTGACGTTGTAGGCGGCCACGGGCAGCAACGTACGGGCGCGGACCTCGCGGATCATGTCCAGGTAGAAGAGCGCGGGCTTGACCATGAGCACGTCGGCCCCCTCGCGCTCGTCAAGCGCCGATTCCAGGAGCGCGTTGCGCGGGTTGGCGAAGGAAGCCTGATAGCCCTTTCGGTCGGCCGGGGCGCCGGGGACGGCTTGGGGCGCGCTCCCCTCCGCGTCGCGGAAGGGGCCGTAGCAGGCCGAGCAGAACTTGGTGGAATAGGCCATCAGTAGCGTGTCGTCGAAGCCTTCCTCGCGCAAGGCCTCGCGGATGGCCGCGATCTGCCCGTCCATCATCGCCGAGGGCGCCACCACGTCAGCCCCCGCCGCCGCGTGCGACAGCGCCACCTTGGCCAGCGCGGCGCAGGCGGCGTCGTTGTCGGGCGCGCCATCGGGGCGCAACGGCGCGCAATGGCCATGGTTGGTGTAGGCGCAGAGGCAGACATCCGTCATCACCGTGAGCTGCGGGAAGGCGCGCTTGAGCGTGCGCACGGCCTCCTGCACCGGCGCATGGTCATCCCACGCCGCCGAGCCCGCGTTGTCCTTCGGCCGATCCGTCTGCCCAAAGAGCAACACCGCCCCCACGCCTTGGCGCGCCACCGGCTCCACGGCCTCGCAGACGCGGTCGACCGACCAGCGGAACTGCCCCGGCATCGAGGCGATTTCGTCCTTGACGCCCCGCCCGGGCACCACGAACATCGGCCAGCACCACCGCGCCGGCCCCAACACCTCCAAATCGAACAACGCGCGAATGCCGGCCGTCCGCCGCACCCGCCTCAACCGCAAATCAGGATACGCATTCATGCCCCCATTATACCACGCCTCCGCCCCTCCGCGAAGCGCGTGCGTTCGCCAGGGTGGCGGACACTTTTTGGGCCCGTTCGAAAAACGATTGCGCGGGGTGGCTTTGATGACGTCGCGATTGGGTGTCGGAAAGGTTTGGCAATGCCGGCATGATAGAGGCGCCCCCTCCCCCTGCCACTTGAGGGAGCACGGGAACGCACCCCTTCCCGAAGGCGATTCGCTCCCCGGCTTCACCCCAACACAAAAATGTCCGGCATCGTTTCGCGCGGCGGCCGGGCACTGACACGCATGACAAAGGCAACCCAAAAACGGGCGAGGCCGGCGGCACAAAAAAAGCCGCGTCCCGAAGCGGGACGCGGCTTTTTTGCGGGCGGTTCGCTCACTCGGCCACGATGGCCAGGCGGAGGGTGACCTCGACCTGGGGCATGAGGGCGATGGTGATGTCGCTGGTGCCGAGGTTCTTGATGGGCTCGTCCAGGCGGACCATGGCGGGGTCGACGGCGACGCCGGCCTCGGTGAGAGCCTTGGCGATGTCGGCGGCGGTGACGGAACCGTAGAGCTTGCCTTCCTCGTCACCCTCGACGGCCTTGACGGCGATGGTGAGGGTCTGACCGCGAAGTTTGCCGGCCTTGTCCATGGCCTCGGCACGGCGAATCTTGAGGAGCTCCTCGCGCTCTTTGCGGATTTTGTCCAGCTTGCGGAGGGCGTTTTTGGTCACGGGCTCGGCGAGGCCTTTGGGCAACAGGTAGTTGCGGGCGTAGCCGTCACGGACGTGGACGGTGTCGCCGATCTTGCCGAGGTGCGCGACGTCGTCCATGAGAATGACTTGCAGGGACATGTGTCGGTTCCTTTCGGTTTAGGCCAGGAGGCCCATGTTGCGGGCGCGGCGGATGCCTTTTTTGATGTGGCGCTGCTGGAGCGCGGTGACGCCGGTGACGCGGGCGGGGATGATTTTGCCGTATTCGGTGACGAAGCGGCTGAGGAGCTCGATGTCGTTGATGTCGACGAGCTCGGTGGGCTCCAGTGCGGCTTGGCGCTTGCGGGGCATGGGGTCGGCCTTGGGCTTGCGCGTGCCGGGGCGTTTGGGTTTCATGGGCATGGTGTGCTTCCTTGCGATTCAGAATGGTTTGTCAGAAAGGGAGATCCTCGAGGTCGCGCCCTTCGGCGGGAGGCTCGGCGGCGGAAGCCGCGGGCGGCTGCGCCGCCGGGCGGGCGGTCTGGGGCGGGGACGGGGGCGTGTTGGCCGGCGACCAGTCGCTGCCCATCGCGGCGCCGTTTTGGTCGCGGCGACGCTCGGGGGCATAGAGGAACTGGACGCGGTCGGCGCGGACGCGGAGGCGACTGCGCTTCTGCCCCGAATCCTTGTCGGTCCACGTGTCGAGCACCAAGCGGCCCTCGACGAAGACGGGCCGGCCTTTGGTGAGGTATTGGCCGCAGTTTTCGGCGACCTTGCCCCAGACGGTGACGTCCACGAAGGTGACCACCTCTTTGACCTCCTGGGTGGTGCGGTTGCGGAATTGCTCGCTGACGGCCAGGCCGAGTTCGGCGACGGTTTCGCCGGTGGGGGTCTGGCGCATGTCGGGGTCCCGCGTGAGGTTGCCCATCAGGAAGACTTTGTTGAGCGTGGCGGCCATCGGTTTTCTCCCGGTGGATGGGTTAGGCCTCGGGCTCGGCGGCGGGGGCCTGGGCGGCCTCCGCGGCGGCGGCCTCGGCACGCGCCTTCTTCTCGGCGGCCTGCTTGGAGAGCTTCATCTCCGTGATGGGGTCGACCGCGAGGATCTGGAGGCGGAAGATGCCTTCGATGAGGGCGTAGCGGGCGCGGAGCTCGTTGACCTTGGCGGGTTCCAGCTCGAAGCGGATGGTGAGGTAGGTGCCGCTTTCCTTCTTCTGCTGGGGGCGGGCGAAGGTCTTCTTGCCGCGGTCTTCGGTGCCGAGGATCTTGCCGCCGATGCGGGCGATCTCGCCCTGCATGCGTTCGATGGTTTTCGCCCAGGCCTCGTCGCGGCCGGTGTGGACGAAGATGAAGTTTGCGTCGTACTGCTTCATTTTGAGAGTGTTCCTGAGGGTTCGGGGTCGGTGTGGGGCGCGTTGAAGCGGTTTTGCGCCTCGGCGAGGCCGCGGTCGAGCCAGCAAAGGGCGGCCCGGGCGGCTTCGGCGGCCTCGGCGTCGGCTTGGAGCGCCTCAGCGGGGGTGTAGCGGTGGAGGACGTGGGCGATGAGCCCGCGCGGGTCGCCCGGTTGGCGCCCGGCCCCCATGCGCACCCGTGCGAAGGCTTCGGTGCCGACGTGGGTGATGAGGCTTTTCAGGCCGTTGTGGCCGCCCGCAGAGCCGCCGGGGCGAACGCGGAGCCTGCCGGGGGGCAGGTCGCAGTCGTCATGCAGCACCAGGAGGTCGGCCGCCGCGGCGTTGTGATAGCGCAGGAAGGGGCCCACGCTTTCGCCGGAGGCGTTCATGAAGGTCTGCGGCTTGAGCAGCCAGAGCGTCTCGCCGCCGTGGGTGGCCTTGGCGGCGAGGGTCTTGAAGCGCCGCTCGTCGCGCCAGGGCGCGGCACCGAGCATCCCCGCCAACGCGTCCACGGCCCGGAAGCCGAGGTTGTGGGGGGTGTCGGCGTATTCCGCGCCGGGATTGCCTAGGCCAACGATCACCTTCATCCGTCAATCGCCCGAGCCGATGACCCGGGTTGCTTACTTCTTGGGCTCGGCCGCGGGGGCGGCATCGTCCTTCTTGGCGCCGATCACTTCGGGCTCGGCGGCGGCGGCTTCGTCCGCGGCGGGTTGCTCGATTTCCTCGTCGGCGGCCACGCAGCTGGCCACCACGGTGTCCTTGTGGGTGGTGACGTGGTACTTGTCGCCGAGGTTGAGCTGGCCGGCCAGGAGCTTGTCGCCAATCTTCATGCCCGAGACGTCGATGTCGAAGGATTCGACGATGTCGGTGGGCAGGCAGTCGACGTGGATGGCGCGGAGGTCTTGCTCGAGGACGCCGTTGGCGTTCTTGACGCCGTCGGGGGTGCCCACGAGGTTGATGGCGATTTCGACGCGGACGGTGTGGCCCATGTCGACCTCGCCGAAGTCGGCGTGGATGACCTTGCCGGTGATGACGTCGTGCTGGAGCTCGCGGAGCAGGGCGGAGAGTTTGGTCTGGCCCAGGTCCAGGGTGACGAGGAGCTGGTCGCCGTGGTGGCCGCGCATGGCCATCTCATAGGCGTGCGCGTCCAGCTCGATGAGGGTCGAGTCGCCGGCGATGCGCTTGATGACGCCGGGAATCTTGCCCGCGCGGCGCAGACGGCCGGCGGCCTTGGAACCCTGCTCGGTGCGCACGGCGGCGGTGAGTGTGATTTGGTTCATGGATTCTGTGTCCTTGGTTTCCTGCGAAAGGCCCGGCTTTCCCTCACGACAGGCGGAAGAGGGAGGAGACGGACCGGTTGTTGTGGATGCGGGTGATGGCCTCGGCCAGGAGGGGCGCCACGGAGAGCACCTTCACCGAAGGCAGGCCCGCGATGGATTCGTCCAGCGGGATGGAATCGGTGCAGATGAGCTCCTCGATGAGCCCTTCGTTGGCGCGCAGGCGGTCGATGCCCACCTGCGTGAGGGGGATGTGGCTGACCACGGCCCGCACGCTACGCGCGCCATGCGCCTTGAGCAGCTTCGCCGCGGCGCACAACGTCCCACAGGTCGTCGTCATGTCATCCACCATGATCACGTCGCAGCCGTTGACGTCGCCAACGACGCTGAACGCATCCACTTCCGCGGCACCCAAACGCTGCTTCGCCACGATGGCCAGGCCGGTGCCCAGCATCTGCGAATAAGCGTAAGCCGTCTTGACCCCGCCGGTATCGGGGGAAACCACAAGCGGCTTATCCAGCTTCATCTCGCGCAGGTATTTCACCATTACCGGCGCGGCGTGAAGGTGATCCACGGGAATATCGAAAAAGCCTTGGATCTGCTGTGCGTGCAGATCCATCGTCAGCACACGGTTCGCGCCGGCGGCCACCAAGAGGTTCGCCACCAACTTCGCCGTGATGGGCACGCGGGGCTGGTCCTTGCGATCCTGCCGCGCGTAGCCGAAATAGGGGAGCACCGCCGTGATACGGTCGGCCGAGCCCCGGCGCGCCGCGTCGATCATAATCAGCAACTCCATGAGCATCTCGTTGGGCTGCTTGCAAATCGGCTGCACCAGGAAGAGATCCGCCCCGCGCACGTTGTCGCTATACTTGCAGAAGGTCTCCCCGTCCGGGAAATGGCGGATATCAATCGCCCCAAGCGTCGTGCCCATGCACGCCGCGATCTTCTCGGCCAGGGGCCGATTCGCGCTTCCGGAGAAGACTTGCAGGTTTTCCATCGTGTGCTCCCTTGTCTCTGTCAGACGCTGCATGGTTGCCCGACATGGATTCGAACCATGACTATGGGCGTCAAAGGCCCGTGTGCTGCCATTACACCATCGGGCAGCGTCTGTGCGCATGCGCGCCAACACCCGGCCAAGGCCGGATGCGCCAACGCACGCATCCCCTCCTCGCGAGAGTCCACCAGCCCAAAGGCCGTCGCCCCGCTGCCGCACAGGGTCACCCCCGCGCAACCCGCCGCCCGCAACGCCTTGACCGTCCGGGCGACCCCGGGGAACGCCCCCAGGCAGGGCTCCTGCAAATCGTTGCCGACCGCGTTCGCCACCGCCCCGAGCCTTCCCTCTCGGAGAAAGAGGCACAGATTATCCCACACACCGCCCCCGCTTGTCAAGCCTTGGGAGTCCGGAAGTTTGGGAGCCCGGAGGCTTGGGTCGTCCTCGCCGTCCCGCGCAAACCACGCCCGCGCCCCCTCTGCGTCCTTTGCGATTTCCAACCCCGCGCCCGCCGCGTGCAGGCGGTCCCACTCGGCATAGACGCGCGGCGTGGGGCAATGGGTGCCATCGTTGGCCAAGACGACCCAGAGGGGCTTGGCCGAGGGCATGGGGAGGCGCTCGACCCGCTCGCCGCGGCCGGCCATCCGCACCGTGCCATCCAGGAGGAAGAGCGGCACGTCCGAGCCCAATGCCGCGCCCAGCGCGAGCAGACGCGCCCGCGGCAGACCCAATCCCCAGAGGTCGTTCATGCCCCGGAGCGTCGCCGCCGCGTCCGTGCTGCCGCCGCCAAGCCCGCCGCCGAGCGGGATACGCTTGCGGATGGCGATGCGCGTGGGTAGGGGCCGCCCCGCCTCGCGCTCGAGGAGCCGCGCCGCGCGCACGGCCAGATTGGCCTCCGCGTCCGCCGGCAAGGCGGCCACGTCCACGCCGTCGCCCACGATTTCCAGCGTCGTCGCCGACGCCTTCTCGATCGTCACCTCGTCGCCCAGTCCCAACAGGGCCACGACGGAATCGAGTTCATGGAACCCATCCGCCCGCCGCCCCAACACCTTCAGCCCCAGATTGACCTTCGCCGCCGCGAACACCTTCATGGCACATCCCCGCATGACAGACCAAAGCAATCGCGAAAAACGGATGGGAAGCCCTCCGCGCACGCCGCCCCCCGAAAAATCGCGCGAGCCTGCGGCGCCCCCCCCTCCAAGAAACGCCAACGATTGTACAGCGTCTTCCTACGTGCGACCAATGCCGGCGCGTTCAGGTTAAACGCCGCGATGGTGGCTTCGGCACGCGCCGCGAGCGCGGGATCCGTCCCGGCGCGCACCTCGACGCGCCCCAAAACCGTGAAAACGAAGGCATCGCCCAAGCCCTCGTCCGGCGCAATCAAGCACTTGTTGTCTGCCTTACCCCTCGTGGCCCGATCCTTCGCCTTGCCGCACGTCGCCTCGTCATTGCACGACAGAAAGAGATTGCCCCAGTCCAGACACTTTTCGGGGAACAATGCCTGCTTCAGGAAATGTTCGACGTGGCCCCCCTCGGCGTTATCCGCGATGGGTTGCTCGCAATACGCGCAACATCCCGCCTGCCATGCATACAATGCGTGGCGCACAGGTTCCGTGCAGCCGGCCGCACGCGCGTCCTTCCATGTCTTGGCGCCGCGGCACCGCGACTTGGCCAACGCGTCGGGTTCCGGTGCGTCGGCGCGGTCAAGCCTCAGCATGACCGCCTCCGACAGCGTCTTCTTGGCGTGCATGGTAATCCAGCAAGGCGCGCAACGGCGCGAAGTCCGCCCCATAGGCTCCCAGAAGCGCCTCGCGCAAAGTTTCCCACTCGGCCCGATCCTCCGGGTCAAGCCGCCCGTAATCCATGGTCAGCGCCGCGAAACGATTGAGGCGCTCCGTCAGGTCGCCACCGGGCGGCCAAGGATCCACGTCGAAGATCCGCGCCAAGACGCTGTTGGCATCGCACGCGTCCACTGGCAGACAAACCTCCGAGGACAACGTCACCTCCCCGGGCTCCCCCTGCCGCAACACCCGCAACTGCTCCGGGCGCACCGACGCCACAATCTGTGGGCTATGCGTGGAAACGATGAATTGGATATTGGGGAAGGTTCGCCGCAAATCCCCAAGCGCCCGCCGCTGCCACGAAGGGTGCAGATGCAGCTCCACCTCATCGATCACCACCACGCCGCCCACGGCCAACAAACGCTCCGGCGTCGCCTCCGGCCAACCATGATTAGCCTCCAGGATACGGCTGACCACCGACAACATCAACGTCAGCATACACTTGAAACCATCGCTCAACTGGCTGTCGACGCGCAACGTCTGCGCCAACGCCCCTTCCCCGAGCTGCCGCGTGATTTCCAGGCGTAACGGCCGCAACTTCGGGCGGAGGTCGAAAAACTCGGGCAACATCCGCGACAACGCCACGTCAATTGTCCGTTGCTCCAACGAACGGTAATCGAAGTCGCGCCGCGCTCGCATCGTCTGCAGCGCCTCCCCATCCAACCACGCCACCCACTCCACCAGCCTGCGATAATCCAGTCCGCCCTCCAGAGCCCCCCGATAAGCCTCCCACCGCGAAAAGACCTTGCGGAAGCCGCGCCGCGACTTGGGCACTTGGCGAATCACCGCGCGCGAGGTGCCGAACGCCGCGAAAACCGGGAAGCCTCCATCCGGGAACCAGCCTTCCGCCGCCAGCTCCAGCAAAGGCCGCGTGGCCTCCCCGAGCGCCGCGATGCCCAACCCCTTTTCCTCCGGCATGGTCGCGCCATCCCGGCGCAACGTGAAGTCCCACGCCACCTCGCCCGGCTGGGAAAGCCACCCGCAAGCCGCGCGCCCACGCAGTCGCAAATAAGGCGCCGTAAGCGGAACGATGGCATCCTCCGCTTGCCTGGGCGGGAAAAGCCGTCCGCGATCGAGCCACGCCTGCCGGATGTCCTCGCGCAAAGGGCGTTGCGTCGTTACCTGCGGGAAGCGCGCCAAAAAAAGCCACAGCAGATAGCGAATCGCGTCCAACGCCGTCGTCTTGCCACACCCGTTCTCCGCCACGAACACCGTCAAGGCATCGTCCAGCGGCACGGATAGATGGCGGAAGCACCGGAAGTTAGTCAATTCAATCTCACGAAAGCGGAACATGGCGCTCTTTCACGTTATGGTTGCGAATCGCCTCCGGTTTCCCAGGGGGGCGTTTGGGGGAGGGCGTGGGTGAAGGCGGCGACGAGGGCCGCCTCGCGGGCGGGGGCGTAGGCGCCGGCGTGGAAGGCGGGGAGGACCTCGTCGCGCAGGGTGGCCCAGGATTCGGCCTCGCGGCCGGGGAGGATGGGGAAGAAGCGGCAACCGTGGGCGCGGGCGGACTGGAGGTCGCCGAAGGCGTCGCCCACCATGAGCACGCGTTCGGGGGGAAGGTGGCGGGTGAGGGTGGCGATCTGCGTGGGCTTGGGGCCGACTTCCTGGCCGGCCACGTCGTCGATGTGCGCGAGCAGGCCGTGGGCGCCCCAATCTTGGCGAAGGACGCGTTCGGGGGATTGCGAGACGATGCCGGCGCGGAAGCGGGGGTGGAGGCCGGCGAGGGTGTCGCGCACGTTGGGGAAAAGGGCGAAGGTGGGGTTGGCGGCGAGGATGGCGGCGTTGACGGCGCGGCCCCAACGCAGGAGGGTCGCGAGAAGGGGCGAGGGGTGCGTGGCGAGCCAATCGGCAAGGGAGGGATCGCTAAGGGGGCGGCCGCTCGCGACGAATGCCTTCAGCGGGGCGAGATTGAGGGGCGGCAGGCCGGCCTTGGCGCGGGCGGGGTGGCGGTTGAGCAGGGTGAGGGCGAGGTAGACGGCGTGGAAGCGGGAGATGCCGCGGTAGGCCGAGTGGAGGTTGACGAAGTCGGCGCAGGCGAGGTAGGCCTCGCGCACCGGGCCAAGGCCAAGAGCCTCGACGAGCATGGGCTGGAGGAAGCGGTGCTGCTTCGGGCCCATGGTGTCGAGGACGGTGCCATCGCTGTCGAGGGCGACGTAGGGGCGCGTGTCGTCCATGGCGTCACCAGCGGTATTGCGGGGTCGGCTTGGCGGGGGGCTCCAAGAGGGCTTGGCGCACGTCGCGCCCCACGGCGGCGGGGAGCTCGCCGAGGATGGCGCGGAAGGTGTTCTTGGCGTGGCGCGGCTCGTAGACGGCCAGCTCCTCCTCGGTGCAACCAAGGAGTTCGCACAGCTTGTCGTCGAGCGTGTCCTCGTAGCCCACGTCGTCGGCGAGGCGAAGGTTCACGGCGTCCTGCGCGGTGAAGACGCGGCCGTCGGCGAGGCGGCGGACGTCGGCCTCGGGGAGTTTGCGACCCTTGGCCACGAGCCCCACGAAGCGGGCGTACATCGCGTCGACCACCGTTTTGAGGATGGCGTTGTGCTCGGGGTTGATGGGCTTGAGCGGGTTGCCCAGGTCCTTCGAGGCGCCCGAGGCGATGGAGTTGTCGGCGATGCCCAGCCGTTGCGCCAGGCCGGCGGCGTTCACGCCCGGCACGATGACGCCGATGGAGCCCACGAGCGTGGTCGGCCGCAGGCGGATCCAATCGGCCTGCATGGCCAGATAATAGGCGCCCGAGGCCACAAGGTCCCCGCCCAGCACAAAGACCTTGCGCCCCGCCTTGGCAGCCTTGAAGCGCTCAAGCGCATGGTAAATCGCGTCGCTCGCCGTCACGCCGCCCCCCGGGCTGCTCACATCCAGCAGAATGCCGTCGAAAAACGGGTCGTCGATGGCCGCCTCGATGGCCTCCAACACCGCCACGTCGCTGTCGGCCTCGGTGTACCAGCGGCTGGCCGGCGTGCCGGTGATGACGCCGCGCAGGCGCAGCCGCAGCACGGCGCGCATCCCCTCCTGCGTGTCGCACCCGCGGAGCAGCTGATAGCGGAACGCCCCGCGCGCCTCCGCGAGCGTCGCGTCGCGATCCCACTTGTCGGCCATCTTCCCGGCGAGCGCGACCATCCCCACCGGCACCGCCACCATCGCGGCCACCGCCAACACCGCCGAGAGCAGGCACCCGCCAAGCACGCCCGCCAGGCACCCGAAGCGCCGCCGCGGCTTGGGCGGCTCGGGGCGCTCCCACCCCCCCAAGGGCGGGGTCGGCGCCGCGCGAAACCCAGGCTCGGGACTCGGCGCCGAGGCGCCGCCGAAAGGCTCGTTCGTCGTATCCATGGCATCACTCCTTGTAACCCAGTTCCTTCAGAATGAAATGATTGCGGAACCACTTCGGCTCCACCCGCACGAAAGGCACGATCGTGCACCCCGCCAGCCCGTAAGCCTCGGCGATTTCCGGCTCCGCCGCGCGGCGCATCGCCCGCAACGTCCGCCCCTTCAGGCCGATGACCATCCCCTTCTGCGAGGGCCGGTTCACCAAAATCGTCGCGTGCACCTCCCACGAGCCATCCGGCCGCTCGTCGATCCGATCCACCCGCACCCCCAGCTGATGCGGCACCTCCTGAAAAAGCCGCGCGATCAACTTCTCGCGGATGATGTCGCCGATCGCCAGCTTCCGCGGGAAATCGCTCACGATGTCCTCCGGGAACGGCAACGCCTCGCACGGCAACGCCCGCGCGAAAAGCGCCCCCAGCAACGCCTCGCACCCCGCCCCCGTCGCCGCCGAGATCTCCATCCACGCCGGCTCCGCCGCCGTCGCGCCCCGCTCCGCCGCCTTCTCCGCGCGCACCCGCGCCCACGCCTCGCGGAAACGCCCCGGCGCGAACCCCGGCGCGTCCGCCTTGTTCAGCGCGAAAACCACCGGGCACCCCGCGAACGCCGCCCGCGCCATCCACCCCTCATCCTCCAGGCGCACCGGCGCCGCCCCGTCGAAAACCACCAGCAACACATCCGCGTCGCGCCCCGCCCCACGCGCCATCCGGTTCATCAACGTCCCCAGCTCATTCTCCGCCTTGTGCGCCCCCGGCGTGTCCAGAAACACCAACTGCCCCCGCGCCTCCGTCACAATCGCCCGGATCCGGTTGCGCGTCGTCTGCTCCATCCCCGAGACAATGGACACCTTCTCGCCGACCAAACGATTGACCAGCGTCGATTTGCCCGA
Source organism: uncultured Lentisphaeraceae bacterium (assembly GCA_949289005.1). Taxonomy (GTDB): domain Bacteria; phylum Verrucomicrobiota; class Kiritimatiellia; order RFP12; family DVOR01; genus Spyradenecus. The sequence goes on along the minus strand of CASEMQ010000032.1, from coordinate 30,365 downwards.
ATTGGTTCGCCCCACCACGGCGACCATCGCGGCCCTCAATTGCGTCTGCGTTTCACCTTCCATGCCCCTATTCTACCACAGTTGCCAACCCGCAGGCTTGCGCCCGCACGCCGCAAAACCGCCGCCCCCGCCGATTGGCGCCGCCTCAGCGGACATTCGGCACCGGCCCGAAACGATTGGGCTTGGGCTCGCTCGGCAACAATAGCATCACAAGGAAGATCAGGAACCCGACAAACGGCACGAAATTGATAAGTAGCCACCATGCCGAGCGATTAGAGTCGTGAAGGCGTCGAACCGCAATGGATACTGACGGCACAAGCGCAACAACCCCGATGATGAGGCAAAGTAGAGCGAGACCAGCCCATACAACGCCACTTGAACCACTGTATTCAGCCGCACCCTCCGCGAAACCATTAAGAAAGTTCACGGGGAAATGCAACGTGAAAAACATCCACCAATATTCCGAACGGGAGGAGCGCCCCTTGAAACTCCAACGTGTCCAAAACTGCTTCCACGCCGTCCCGCAAGAGACGACGACTTGCTGCCCTGTGGGTTCGACATCTGGTGGTTCGGGGACTTTGCGACCGGATATCGCCGTGGACGCGTGTGGCCAATCCGTGTGTGTCTGCGAATGCTCGCGCAGATAACGTTCGGCTTCATTCATGGGGAACTCCTTCGCTTGGGCAATGGATGTTTAAGAAAATGGTTTCGTCGTTAAGGCGGTACTCTTGGAGCCAGAAGAGAAAGGGAGGCATAACCGGAACGCTCGGTTGGCAACGCACCTTCAGTTGGCGCAGTTCGCGTTGTGCGGCGTCGAGTGCGGCCTCGGTTTGGCGGAGGCGCCAGGCTGTCCACCCCAGAAGCGCGAGCGTGATGACCCAGACCGTCACGCAGGCGGCGAGCGTCAGCCACGTGGGGCGCCAATCGGCGGATGACGTGGTCGGGGCATGGACAGGCGCGGGCGCCGCCGGATTTGCGCTCGTCTCAGGTGGCGCCGCGTGGGGCGTTTCGGCAGGTTGCCGCACACGCACCTCCACCGGGCCACCGCGCAAACCACGCCGAAAGGTGGCGGAGGCGTTCGGCGGCAACCCCGCGAGTACCGCGCCGACCCGCCGAAAGTCCGGCAATATCGGCGACGCAGGGATGGCCCCGGCGGGCGGGCACGCAGCGGTCGCCTTGAAGAAGGGCGACGGCGTGTGCGTCGGCTCGCACAGTTCAGGTACGCGCAACAATACCTCGAAGTCGGTCGTCGCAGCCTGTTCCCGCGGCACCCAGGTCACGGCCAGATACGTCGCATCGCGCCCACGGAAATCCCAGCCCTTCACGCTTTGACACCGCAAGGCGAAGACCCTTTCCGGCGTGCACCAGACCCCCTCGAAGCCCTCCTCCCCCGCATCGAAATCCGGCAATCGCCCGAACGCCTTGCGGCAGGCATCCAGCGCCGCAAAGTCGATCTCGCCCTGCGGATAGTTCCAATTCAGCCCATGTTCCGCCGTGTAAACGACCAAAGGAAACGTACCCATCATCCTCCTTTCGGGCGGAAGCCCCACGCGGAAGCCTCCGCCACGCCACGTTTGACGAACCAGAAAATCAATGCCCACAACGCCACCGCCAGCCATTCGACCGGTCCGACGCTGTTCCAAATGCAATGCATGAGCACCATCGCCGCCAAAATCCCCCACGTCAGCCACGAACCAAAGGCACGCCACCCCGGGCGTCCCGCACCCCGCGCCGCCCACATCGCCCCACCCAACGCCCCCGTCCACGCCAAATGCGTCAATGGCGAAAGCACCCCACGCACAAGCAAAACCCACGTCGAAGGCCCCCCGTCCTCTCCAAATCCATAGGCGTAGAAAAACGTCTCGACAATCGCGAACCCCGCCCCCACGCACACCCCCAGCGCCACGCCCGACAAAATCCCCGGGAACCGCCGCGAAGCCATCGCCAGCACCGCAAGCATCGCGCCCTTCGCCGGCTCCTCCACAAGCCCGGCCAAACCCGCCTCCTCAATCCCCGTCAGCCGATACAACCCCAGCGCAAGCGCCAAGGCCCCCACCCCGCCCACCGCCGTCACCGCCGCCGCCACGCCCCCGCCAACCCTCTCCGTCATGTCCAGCTCGCAAAACAACGTCACCAACGCCACCGGCACGCACGCCGCCATCGCCGCCGCATACACCAAATGCACGCCCGGCACCGCCTCCGCCGCCAACCCCAACGCCACGCACACCGCCGCCCCAATCCCCAACACCCAACGCCACCGCCAACTCCACGGCCGCCCCAACAACGCCACCCACGCCGGCACCTCCACTCCATACGCCTCGCCGCGAACTTCCACCTCGGGTCCAAAGAACTCCTCGCCATTCACCGACGCCTCGTCCGTCGGCTCCACCTCCGGCCCCGCCGTCCGCACCACCGGCCGATAACCCGAGTGCCCCCTGGCACCCTGCCCCGCCTGCCATGTTTCCAAAAATCGATCTCGCTGTTGCATGACACCTCAGATCGCCGAGACTAAAAAGACAAAGAGAAGAATGACAATAAATGAACCAAACGTAAGAAACAGAAGGAGTTTGTCCAACGATTCGCTAGGCACATCTTGCCCATCTTGCCCAAACACGTTTTCGATAGGTGCTCCCCGAAGTGCCGCTTGAATTCGCGTCTTCCACACGTTTCCTCGCATACCAGGAAGATCAAGGTTTTGGAGTTTTTCATAGGCGACCGTCGGGCTGCTTATCCCATACAGTGCGTCCCAGAGACGCCTAAATGCCTGAACGTCCGCCTTCGTAACATCAAGATCGGAAGTGGCAATCAATCGGCAAATCACAAAAGACACGTTACCCTCACACACCGCCGCACTCCACGCCTTAAAAGCGGAAGCAAGCGCAATGAGACGAGTGGAATTGAGTGGACTGCAGCAGATCGCATCCAGTGCCTTTTTAAACTGAACCCGGTGAATCTTAATGGCTTCCAAAGCGTATTGGGCAGCCGGCGTATCGATGAGACAACGGAGAAGGAGATTGTCGACACCAAAAGCGGAGTCCGCGGAGCCGAGGGCTGAGATGGCGAGGACGTCGAGGTCCGGGAAGTTGCCGGCAATAAGCGGAAGATGGCGGGAGACAAGGGCGCGGGGGTCGAGGGTGGAGGCGTCGGGCGAGACGTAGCGGTCGATTTGGGTAAGGAGGAGGGTGATGCGCGGATGGGAGGGGAGGCGGTGGAGGTAGTCGAGGCACGCGTTGGTGGTCCAGACGGCATCGAGGTTGGCAGGGGTGTTGGCGATGTCGGCGGCGTCGGCCAGATTGAAGAGGACGAAGACTTGGTCGGAACCCATCAAATGGCCGAGTAACGCGTCGATTTCTTCTTTGTTGGCAGCGACGCGCTCGGCTAAAGAGGCGGGGTTGGGGTCGTCGGCGGCTTCGAGGAAGGCCAGGCGGTAGACTTCGCCGGGATAGTCGAGGATGTCGAGCGTGCGCTGGTGTTCGTCGCGGAAGAGGACGCTCCAGGCAAGTTGTCGGAGCGCGGTGGTTTGGTGCGGGAGCGTCTCCCCGGCGATGGTGTCGGGAACCTGCGCGAGAAAACGGAAAGCGCCCCGCGTCTCGGGCCGAAGCCGCCAACCTTCGGCCTCATGAGCGCGGAAGGCATTGACGAGCGCCATCGTCAACACGGTTTTGCCGGAACCCTCCACGCCAAGAAACGTTACGTTACCCATCGCACTCCTCATCCCTATTCAAACCAAGCGGGCGAACGCCACGGTCCGCCACGTAACCACGTCACGCCCCCATCAAGAACCGCCCTATAGAGTACCACCCCCCCATCTTGTCAAGAGAATGGCCGTACGGGAGGTTTTCGCACGTTATCCCAACAACCTCCCGGGGACCCATTTCCCCGAACACCAGTGGTTGAAAACCTGTTGATAACTTTCCTGCGCCCGGCCAACCTTGGAAGTGGCTTTTCAATCTATACGCAGGGTCATTCGCCGAAGTGCGCCGCACCTCGCCTCGAGGGAGGGCGCACCACGCCGCGGAAGCGCCGCCGCGTTTTGGGCGGGGCTTGCGTGGTTAGTGACAGGCGCGGGGGGCGCGGCGGGCGCGCTCGGCGAAGATGAGCTGGATGCCGTTCCAGGCGTTGTGGAAGAAGACGTAGAAGGCGGGGCCGAGCGCGGCGAAGGGGGCACCGCAGGCAAAGGCGAGGTAGACGGTATAGGAGGTGTTTTTCTGGCCGAGGAGTTGCGAACATTCGTGCCAGCGGCGGCGGCCGCCGAGCAGGGCGCCCAAGGCAAAGAGGAAGACGCAGAGCAGGAAGTCGATCAGCAGCACCCAGAGGATGTCGCTGCGCGCGTAGTCGGCGGCGTGCTCGTCGAGCGTGCGGCTGGCGGAGGCGGCGATGATGGCCACCAAGACGATCCAGACGTAGAGCGTGGAAGGCGTGAGGCGCCGCCCCCAGGTCCGTGCACGTTCGCCAAAGAGCCGCCGCAACGTCAGCGCCACCAGGAAGGGCAGGATGGCCACGAAGAAGACGCGCGAGAGAATGGTGGGCATCACGGCCCAGGCCGAGCCGTGCAACACCGCGGGAATCGCCAGCGGGAAGGTGGCGCTGACGACCAGCGCCCCAAGCAGGAAGCCCATCGAGGCAAAGGTGATGCTGCCGCCGAGGAGGTTGACGATGACCGGCGCGGAGGTGGCCGTCGGCGTGATGGCGGTGAAGAAGGCCACCTGCGCGAAGCGCTCCGGCACGCCGCACAGCAACATCCCGCCCCACACCGCGAAGGCCGAGGCCACGTTCACCGCCAGCACCAGCCAATGCCGCCAATGCACCGCCCGCGGCGTGAAGGCCATCCGCAGAAAAACCGCCACGAGCATATAGAAAAGGCAGAGCGGCATCAGCGGCCGCAACGCCGACAGCCACGGGCAGAACCACCCGAGCGCGAAACAGGCCACCAACAGCGCGGAGCGCAGCACGTCACGCCCCCGCCACGCGCGGCGCCGCGTTCTTGCGGAAGAGGAAGTAGAGCGCCAGATCCGTGCCCACCAGCGCCATGTCCAGCACATAGAGCCACAGCACGTGCTCGGCCAGGAAGCCCGCCTCCGCGCCGGGCGGGTTGAGCGCCTTGTGGACGATGCCGCAGAGATAGCCCCCCAGCACGATGAACATGAACGCCGGCGACTTGCCCCGCACAAACCGCGTACGCAGCGACTTCGCGATGGAAGCCGGCCAGCTGCACCCGAAGGCAATCAGCATCAGCGCCTCGAAGACCCACGCGCTCATGGGCGAGCCTCCGTCCCCTCCGCCGGCGGCCCGGGCAAAGGCGGCGGCGCCACCACGCCGGGGGTCGCGCCGGGCGCGGTGGCCAGCGACACATTGGCAATGCCCGCCAGGCGGCAGGCGTCCACCACGCGCATGAAGTCCGCATACGCCGTGTCGCCATCCGCGCGGATGGTCACCGGCTGGCCGGGCAGATAGCCGGCCACCTGCCGCAACAACGCGTCGAGCGCCTCGCCGCGGAAAGCCCGCTGGTTCACGGTCACCGTGCCGTCGCGCGACACGTTGAGGATGATTTCGCCGGGCAAACGCGTGGCCGCCGCGCCCGAACGCGCGCTCGGCAACGTCAGATCCACCTCATATTCCCACTGCGAGAAGACCGAGCTGGTCACGAAAAAGCACAGCAAGAGAAAGACGACATCCATCATCGCCGTCATCTGGAACTGCGGCAACGCCGCCCTGCGCGCACGGAAGTTCACGGCTCACTCCTGCGCATGCTTGCTGCCCAGCACCGCCACCAACTCCGCGCACGCCCCCTCCAAGAGCGAGACCAGCTTGCCCGCGCGCCTGCGGAAATAGGCGTAGAGCGCCATCGCCGGGATGGCCACCAACAACCCGAACACCGTCGTCACGATTGCCTGCGACACCCCCTCCGCCAAGAGCGTCGGCTTGGCCGCCGCCACATCCGAGGCCACCGCCCCGAACGCCTGCAACATGCCGATCACCGTCCCCAACAACCCCACCATCGGCGCGATGGTCGCGATGTCCAGCAACCACTGCGTCTGCCCCTCGATCATCTCCGCCTGGCGCCGCCCCTCGCTCTCGGCCACCTGCGCGATGAGCGCCGCATCCGCGCGCGGCGCGTTGCGCACCGCGTCCAGCGTCGCCACCATCACCGAGGCCAAAGGCGAAGGCACATCCTCGCACAGCCGCCGCGCCTCGTTCGGGTCATCCGCCAGCAGATACTTCGGCAAATCCCGCCGCAATCGCACCGGCACCACCGTGCCCACGCGAAGCGTCGCCAAGAAATACAGGCAAATCGCCACCCCCGCCACGCTCATCGCCAGCAACACCCACATCAGCCACCCGCCGTAGTCCCACGCCTGCGCCAAGGTCATCCGCTCCGCCGCCGCAACAATCAATCCGCTCATGCCACTCCTTTCGATTTGCCCATTATAGCAAATGAGTGAGCAGAGAACAGCGAACAGGACGCCCCTGCGGGGCGACGGGTGGGGCCGTGCGCGTTCGGTTCGCCCGTATGGCAAAGGAAGATGGAATGGGAGAGAAGCGGGGGATTTTTATGTCGCACGGCCTCCTCGGTGCCCACAATGCGGTCTTTGGCCGTTTTTTCGACCTCTTTCCCCGGCTCGGCGTAAGTTTCCCCGGGCGCCATCGAGGGTTCGGGGGCTTGGGTGGTGGTGTCGTTGGCGGGGCGAAAAGGGGTTTTGCGAAAAAAGCGCTTGACGGGGCGGCCGGGAAAGGTGTATCTTTGGGGCAGTTATGAAACGTTACTTTCGCTTTGGCTTTTACTTTGGACCGCGCGGCGCTCGGCCCTCTCGGTGATTGCACAAACGAAGGGAAGACCGAACGCCGCGCGCCCCGCCGGGGTGTGCGGCTTTTCATTGTCAAGAGAAAGGGATGACCCCATGATCATCATCATGAAGCCCACGGCCACGCAGGCCGACGTGCAGACCATCTGCGACTGGATCACCTCGTTGCGATACCAGCCGCGCGTGACGACAGGCTCCGACCAGACGATCATCGCCTGCATCGGCAGCGAAATCAACCCGCAAACCGTGGCGCAGCTCGAGGCGCTCCCCACCGTCCAGGAAATCATCCACGTGAGCAAGAAATACAAACTCGTCTCCCGCGACTTCAAGCAGGAAGACACGGTCATCGACATCAAAGGCACCAAAATCGGCGGCGGCAACATCCCGGTGTTGGCCGGCCCGTGCGCGGTGGAGAGCTATGACCAATTCCATGCCGTGGTGGCCGACCTGGTGAAGCTGGGCATCCGCGTGATCCGCGCGATGGTCTACAAGCCGCGCACCTCCACCTACGACTTCCAGGGGCTGAAGGAGGAGGGCATCCGCGTGCTGCGCGAGGTGAAGCGCGACTTCCCCGACATCGCCTACATCACCGAGGTGCCCGGGCCGACGCAGATCGAGGGCCTGATGGACGTGAGCGACGTCTTCCAGGTGGGCGCCCGCAACTCGCAGAACTACGACCTGCTCGAACGCCTGGGCAAGGCCGGCAAGCCCGTCATCCTCAAGCGCGGCATCGCCGGCACCGTCGAGGAATGGCTCCAGAGCGCCGAATACCTGATGGCCAACGGCTGCCACGACGTCATCCTCTGCGAGCGCGGCATCCGCACCTACGAGCAAATCACCCGCAACTGCCTGGACCTGGGCTCGCTGGCGGCCACCAAGCGCCTCACCCACCTGCCCATCGTGGCCGACCCCTCGCACGGCGGCGGCAAACTCGAGCTGGTGCTGCCCCTCTCGCGCGCCGCCCTCGGCGCCGGCTGCGACGGCCTCCTCGTCGAGACCCACCCCGACCCGAAGCACGCCTTCTCCGACGCCGCCCAGCAGATTCCCTCCGCCCAATTCGGCGACTACCTCAAGGCCATCGCGCCCTGGCGCGAGCTGGCCGCCGCCACCCGCAAGGCGTGAGCGTCGCGGGCGGGGCGGCGTGCCGCCCCGCCCGCCAAACTTTGGAGGGAGAGGGACGATGAACCTTTACTATCTTGGCCCGGAAGAGACCTTCTCGCACCGCGCGGCCACGCGCATGGCGCACGCGGGCGAGACGCCCACGCCCTGCGCCGACCTGCGCGAAGTCTTCCGCCGCGTGGCCGCCGACCCCGGCGGCGCGGCCGTGGTGCCCTTCGAGAACACCACGCAAGGCTTCGTCACCGAGGTGATGGACCTGCTGGCCGCCACCCCCGCCCTCCAGGCCGTGGAGTGCCGCGCCATCCCCGTCCACCAACACCTCCTCTCCAAAGACCTCACCACCCCCCTGGCCAAAATCCTCTCCAAGGCCGAGGCCCTCGCCCAATGCCGCGCCACCCTGGCGCGCATCTACCCCGGGTTGCCCCTCATCCCCGTCTCCTCCACCGCCGAGGCCGCCCGCCTCGCCGCCGAGGACCCCACCCTGGGCGCGGTGGCCGGCGAGACCACCGCCACGCGCTACGGCCTCACCCTCCGCCGCCCCGACATCCAAGACACCCGGGGCAACACCACCCGCTTCTTCCGCCTCGAGGCCCACACCCCCGGCGACCCGCACGGCTCGCCCAGCCCCCTGCCCCCCACCCACGCCCTCCTCTACGCCACCATCGACGACCGCCCCGGCTCCCTCCTCGAGCTGCTCACCCCCCTGCGCGGCATCGACCTCACCTTCATCCAATCGCGCCCCATCCTCGGCGAAAAGTGGAAATACGGCTTCTTCCTGGAGCTGCTCATCGGCGCCTCCGGCCAGCCGCTCGCCACCGTGCTCGCCGCCCTCAAGGCCGTCGCCCGCGACGTGCGCCTCCTCGGCTCCTACACCATCGCCACCCAGCCCTCCGTCCCCAACGACACCGGCACCACCGCCCTCTCCAACCTCCGCGCGATGATCGCCGACATCGATGCCACGCTCCTGGGCGCCTTCGCCGCGCGCAGCCGCTTCCGCCTCAACCCCGGCCTCTACGCCCACGCCGAGCCCATCCCCCTCGACGAGCTGGCCAAAGCCTTCGCCTCCGGCGACGCCACCGACCAAACCCGCGCCCTCCGCCGCTTCTACCTCACCACCGTCGCCCCCTGCATCGCCGAGCCCGGCGACGACCCCGAGCCCCGCGGTGCCCTTCATGCCGACACCGCCGCCATCGCAGCCCTCGCCCGCCGCTTCCGCTTCGCCACCCGCGTCATCGCGCGCAAACGCATCGAGCAGGCCCCCGCGCTTCGCGCCGCCGCCGCCTCCGGCGACCCCGCCAAGGTCGAGGCCGCGCTCCTCAACGAGGAGGTCGAGCGCCTCGTCCTCCTCCGCACCCAAACCAACGCCGCACGCGAAGGCCTCCCCGACCCCGTCGCGCGCCACATCGCCATGCTCTACCGCGACTACCTCCTCCCCATCTCCCGCCTCATCCAAGTCCACATCGTCCTCGACCCCCGCTAAGCGCCACCCGCGCCGCCCCCTACCCTCTCCCCCAAAAAAGCGAAAAACGCTTGCATGGATATGGGGGGGGGGGCGGTATACCGTGGCGACGTTGGGAGGATTGGCCTTGCCAACGAAACGAAAGGAACATCGATGGAACGATTCGGTCTCGCCGCGCTTTGCGCGTGTGCCCTTGCGGGCGCAGCCGCCGCGCTGCCCACGAACTGGTCTGGCTGGCAAAAGCTGGATGTTGGATCCTCCTCGGCAAACGGTGTGGTCTGTTGCTGGTACACCCCGCAGGGGACACTCCCGGAAAACGTGAAGACGCTGAGCACGGACTTCGCCGTCTCCGCCACGCTGGATCTCAGCGCCGGCTTCAAGGACGGCACCGGCATCTACGCGGCGCTGGCGCTCAACGTCGACTTCAACAACGTCACGGGATTTTTGGACTCCCTGTCGATCGCCCTGCAGGGCGACGGGAAGGGCGGCGCCACGTGGCACCTCTACGACGGGGACTTGCGCGACGCCGGCAAAGAGGGCGGCGAGGCCGGGCTCGTGGGCGCCATCGCGGCCAAGGCCGGCACGGCGACCCTGGTCTTCGAGTATGACGCCTCCGCGAACACCCTCTCGGCCTACGTCAACGACACGCTCCTGGGGACGCTCCAAGATGCCTTCGGCGAGGGCGAGACCCTCCGCGAGATCATTTCCGGCACGCAAAGCGGCGGCGCCGGTTACGGCGGCCAGATCGCCGAGCTGACCGAGGCCGGCAACGGCATCTGGAAGGGGAACGACTGGCTGGAGTATTCCACGACGTACGCGATCCCCGAGCCGACCGCCTTGGCGCTCCTGGCATTGGGGGCCGCGGGGCTGGCGCTTCGCCGCCGCGCGGCGTGACCTTTGGCGCACCGACAAAAAAAGCCCCGGGCCGTGAGGCTCGGGGCTTTTTCGTGCCGTAGAGACGCGCCTCACACGGCACGGCGGCGGAGCACCAGCCCGGCCATGCCGAGAGCGAGCAAGGCAAGCGCGGTCGGCTCGGGGACGATTGTGCCGTTCTCGGAATAAATCTTGCCGACCTCATGGATGTCCTCGCCCGCCTCCGGGCGATAGGTCAGCGCCTCCTCGATGACGACCCCGTCGACCGAGGGAAGGATGGCGTTCTTGAGCGGGCTGGCCATGTTGCCGTTGGTGAGCTCCAAGGTGGCGATGGCCGTGCCGTCGACGTAGAGAGTGAGCGTGTCATAGGCGGAGGGCGTGTCCGAGTTTGGGCCACGCTCGACGACCAAGGAGAGGCGATACGTCTGCCCCGCCTGGACCCTGAACGAGGATTCCGCGCTCTGCTGATTTCCGCGCCCCTGCCCCCAGATGGAAAACGTGCCATTCTTGGCGATGGAGACCTTGGCCACCGACCCTCCCATGAGATTGCTATCGCTGGAAAGACCGAAGATGTCCTTGCTGGAGGGGACGGTATTGACAGTGATCGTCGCGGAGATGGCGAAGTCGAGATTGGCGTAGTAGGTGGTGCCCAAGTTCCCAACGACCTGCCCCGAGGGCGAGGAGGCCTGATGCCAATCGACGGACGCGGCGCCGACAAAAGCCGCGGTGAGCATCGCGGCGAACGCAAGGATAAGTCTTTTCATGCTGTCTGTTCCCTTCCAATGGCGTCGGCCTTCCGCCGACATCCGGTGGGAATGATAGCATAAGACAAGGGGGGGGGCAAGTGTCATTCATTGGCACAAATCATGCGAAAAAAGCCCCCGCGCGGGGCGCGGGGGCTTTTTTGTGCCTTCGGCCGAGGGGGCTCAGTCGATTTTGGGGGCATCGGGCGAGGCTTTGTACTTGGGGCCGTAGTAGGCCTTGAGGTAGATCTCGCGGATTTCCTTGATCAGCGGGTAGCGGGGGTTGGCCGGGGTGCACTGATCGTCGAAGGCGTCCTCGGAGAGGGCGTCGAGGTTGCGCAGGAACTCGTCCTCGGGGACGCCCCAAGCCTGGATGGAGTCGGGGATGTTGACTTCCTTCTTGAGCTTGGCGATGGCGGCGATGAGGGCCTCGACCTTCTCGGCGTCGCTCTTGCCGTGGGCGAGGCCGACGACGTCGGCGACGCGGGCATAGCGGGAGCGGGCCATGGGATAGGTGTACTGCGGGAAGATGGCCTGCTTGGCGGGGTTCTCGACGGCGTTGTAGCGGATGACGTCGCAGATGAGGAGCGCGTTCGCGATGCCGTGCGGGATGTTGTACTTGGCGCCGAGTTTGTGGGCCATGGAGTGGCAGAGACCGAGGAAGGCGTTGGCGAAGGCCATGCCGGCGATGTTGCTGGCGTAGTGCATCTTCTCGCGAGCCTTGCGGTTGTTGGCGCCCTCGTCGTAGCTCAGCTTGAGGTACTTGAAGACGAGGCGGGCGGCCTCGAGGCTGAGGGCGTTGCTCCACTCGGTGGAGAGGACGGAGACCATGGCCTCGAGGGCGTGGACGAGCGCGTCGATGCCGGAGGCGGCGGTGAGGCCGCGGGGCATGGAGAGGACCAGCTCGGGGTCGGCGATGGCCATGTCGGGCGTCAGCGCGTAGTCGGCGATGGGATACTTCTTGTGGGTGCGGCTGTCGGTGACGACGGCGAAGGGCGTCACTTCCGAGCCGGTGCCGGAGGTGGTGGGGATGGCCACCATCATGGCCTTGGCGCCGAGTTTGGGGAAGGTGTAGATGCGCTTCTCGATGTCCATGAAGCGCATGGCCATGTCCTCGAACTTGGCGTCGGGGTTCTCGTAGCGCAGCCACATCATCTTGGCCGCGTCCATGGGCGAGCCGCCGCCGAGGGCCACGATGAGGTCGGGCTTGAAGGTGTTCATGCGCTCCAGGCCGGCCTCGATGGTGTCGGTGTCCGGGTCGGGCTTCACGTCGTGGAAGATCTCGGTCTCGATGCCCATCTCCTCGAAGACTTTGGTGACCTTGTCGGTGTAGCCGAGGTCGAAGAGGGGCTTGTCGGTGACCAGGAAGGCGCGCTTGCGGTCGCTGAGCTCCTTGAGGGCGAAGGGCAGGCAGCCGAACTTGAAGTAGACCTTCGGCGGGACCTTGAACCAGAGCATGTTCTCGCGGCGGGCGGCAATGGTCTTGATGTTCATGAGGTGCTTGACTCCGATGTTTTCCGAGACGGCGTTGCCGCCCCAGCTGCCGCAGCCGAGCGTCAGGGAGGGCGCCAGCTTGAAGTTGTAGAGATCGCCGATGGCGCCCTGCGAGGCAGGGATGTTCACCAGCACGCGGCCGGTCTCGACGAGCGAGCCGTAGGTCTTGATGCGGTCGTTGTTGTGCGGGTTGGTGTAGAGCACGGAGGTGTGGCCCAGGCCGCCGGCCTCGATGAGCTTCTTGGCCATCATGGCGCCTTCCTCGAAGTTCTTGCACTTGTAGAGGGCCAGGACGGGCGAGAGCTTCTCGTGCGCGAAGGGCTCCTCGGGGCCCATCGTGATGTCCTTGGTCTCGCCGATGAGCACCTTGGCCTCCTTGGGCACCTTGATGCCGGCCATCTCGGCAATCTTCCAGGCGGGCTGGCCGACGATCTTGGCGTTGAGCTTGCCGTCGACGAAGATGGTGGCGGCGACCTTGGCGCGCTCGGCGGCGTTGAGGATGTAGGCGCCGCGGGCGAGGAACTCCTTCTTCACCTCGTCATAGATGCTCTCGGCGACGATGACGGACTGCTCGGAGGCGCAGATCATGCCGTTGTCGAAGGTCTTGGACATCAGGATGGAGGAGACGGCCATCTTGATGTGCGCGGTCTCGTCGATGAGCGCCGGGGTGTTGCCCGCGCCCACGCCGATGGCCGGCCGGCCGGAGGAATAGGCTGCCTTCACCATGCCCGGGCCGCCGGTGGCCAGGATCAGGTTGGTGTACTTGTGGTGCATCAGCGCGGCGGAAACGGCCATGGTCGGGTGCTTGATGCAGCCCACGATGCCCTCGGGGGCGCCGGCGCGCACGGCCGCGCGCTCGATGATCATCGCCGCGGCGTAGGTGGAGTTCTTGGCGCGCGGGTGCGGGCTGAAGACGATGCCGTTGCGGGTCTTCAGCGCCAAGAGCGCCTTGAAGATGGCGGTGGAGGTGGGGTTCGTGGTCGGCACGATGCCCGCGATGATGCCCAGCGGCTCGGCCACGCGGCTGATGCCGTAGGTCTCGTCATGCTCCAGCTCGCCGCAGGTCTTGATGTCCTTGTAGGCGTTGTAGATGTACTCGGAGGCAAAGTGGTTCTTCGTCACCTTGTCCTCCACCACGCCCATGCCCGTCTCCTCGACGGCCATCTTGGCCAACTCGATGCGATGGGCGCACGCCGAAAGCGCGCACTCGCGGAAGATCTTGTCCACCTGCTCCTGGGTGTACGTCGCGTAGATGGCCTGCGCCTTCTTCACGCGCTCCATGAGCTCGTCGAGCTCCTTGAGCCCCTCCTCGTCGGTCGGCGCCGGCGCGGCCGGCTGGACAGGGGCGGGCACCTTGGCGGGAGCCTTCTCCGCGGCGGCCTTCGTGGCCTTGGCGGCGGGTTTCTTCGTTGCCATAAGTTTCTCCTTTTCGGGTTAAAATCGGCAAATCGGTATAAAAGTATCGATTATTTCCCCCAAAAAGTCAAGCAAAAAACGCGCATTGCCCATGCACGCGGGCACGACAAGGGGGCGCCCCGGGCGGGACGCCCCCCACAAAGGCCGGCGGGAACGGCGCGGGCGTGCCCTCACGCCACGCGGCGGCGGAGCGCGATCCCCGCCACGCCCAGCGCCAGCAACGCCAGCGCGGTCGGCTCCGGGAGCAGCGTCACCTGCGTCACCGTCAGCTGGCCTTCGCCGAAGGTGCGGTTCCCGTTGCTATCCGTCACCGAGGCCGAGCCGAGCACGATGGTGTCCCACGCCGCGTCGGCGTACGAGGCGGCCAGCACATGGTCGGTGAGCGACCCGACGAGCGTGCCTTCGGAGTAGATCGTCACGCTCGCGACCGCCTGCCCCTCGGCGTTCTGGCCGATGGCGAGCGACACCGTGTAGGATTTGCCCGTCTCCAACGCGCTGTCCGTGACCGTCGGCGGGTTGACGGCCGCCGCGCCATCCCCGTTCAACGAAAGTTTGCCGGCGTCGTTCAGCGAGAGGCGCAGGTTGCCGTTGTAATTGCCCTCCCCTTGGCCGGAATGGGTCAGCGACACGATCGCCGGCCAGCCGCCGGGTTTCGCGTAGGACGCATCCAGCGTGAAGGCGACCGTCAGCACGTACCAGCCCGACCCGGGCGACACGGTGCCGTTCTGGATTTCAATCTTCGCCGCGTCGGCAAGGTTATCGCCATAGGTGCCGGTGGAGGTGTAGCTCCCCCGCCAATCGACCATGACGGCCTGCGCCGCGCCCATCAAACAGGCCGCAGCCGCGGCCGCCAGGAATAGTTTTCTCATCTGCTTCGGTATCCTTTCTACGAAGAAGGTACCACCCCCCCCCATTTTGTCAAGCGTTAAATTGGGTTTTCGTCGCGTGGATGCCAAAAGCGGCCAAAACAGGCGTGAGGCATGGACGGGAACGGGCACAAACAGGCGGGCCGCCCCCGACCCGCCAAATCCCCACCCATAACCTTAAAGGCCCCGCTTTTGACGTTGTCCCGACAGGCGGAAACCGCCCCGGCACAAACGCGACAGCGCCCAAACGGCCGCGGAGGCGACGGCGAACCCGGCCCAGAGCCGGCCCGGCCGCCACGCGGCCAGACCGATCCAGGCCAACGTCGCCACCGCCGCGACCATCGGCGCGCCCACCGCGTGCCAGGCCAGCGCATACCAATACCAGCCCGCTTTCCGCCCCGCCCGGTGCGCGTCGACCCACGCGCCCTGCGCGCCTCGCCCGCGCGAGGTCAGGCACACATAGGCCGCGACCCCGAGGTTGAGCGTGGCAAGCGTGCCCATGACGGCGACAGGATGGGCGCGCACACCCCCGATCCACCATCCCGCCAACAACGTCAGCGCCACGACGCCGCACCAGGCTCGCGGGAAGGCAAGCCGCAGCGCCCCATTGACAAGCCCGCCCGAAAGCAAGCCGGACGCGACCACCGCGACCCAACGGGCCCGGCGCAACACCCGCGCCGCGCGATTGCGCGCCGCGATGCTCGCCCATTGGACGCCAAAGGCGCGACAGGCCGCATCGTAGCGTTCACGAAAGCGCGCCACGCGCTCGGCGGAGGGGCCAGGCGGACACGCGACCTTCCTGACGGAAGCGGCGATCGCGTCGCCCGTCTCCTCCAATGTGCCGGCCCGTCGCAAACAGTTGTCCAAACCCTCGGCGAACGCCCGCGCCTCCTGCCTTGCCTTCAACGTGGGGTAAAGCACACCCTCGAAGGTGCGCTCCGCCTCGTTCCGCGCGCGGCAGACCATGACCTTGCCCCAGTAACTCGGCGAGGTCACCTTGCCCGACTCCAAGCCGTCCAGGAAGCGTTCGCGGTCCTCGGGCGTTCCCGTCAGCGGCGGTTCGCCGAAGCGTTCGCGGTCCGCCTTGTTCCGTACGGAATCCCGCTCGCACAGCGCAAGCTGCCTCGGATTTTCGCCCGCCCCGAAAAGCTTAAAGGTCCAGACCGATCGGCCGACGGAGACCTCCCGGAGCGCCTCGACCAACGCGCCGAGGCAGCGCGCCGACAGCAAAAAGTTCAGCTCGCGCACATCGCGGAAGTCCACCCATGCGTCTCGCAGTTCCATCAAACGGCTCCACGTCTCGGCCAATGCGGGGAGCGCCGCGTCGTCCTCAGGCTCCGGGGCTCCCATCGTCTCCAGCCCATTCTCGATGGCGCCGCAGAGCTCGTCCTCCAACTCGTCCGGCTCGCACCGGCGCCACGCGCACAGGCGTTCACGCGCGGCCTCGGGCAATTCGTCCGCGCGCAAACGCCCCAACGCATCGCCGGCCAGCGCCAACGCCGCGTGATAGGGCACGACGTCCCCGACGCGCACCCGCCCCTCGAAGACGTGGGCGTTGTTGAGGCGCGCGACGGCGGAAGGCAGCCACGTGCGCCAGATCTCGCCCTTGACGTTCAGCGAAAGGAAAACATCCTGCAACCGCTTGCCGTCCTTTTCGCACAACGTGCGCAAGTGCGCGATTTCCGCCGCCGAGACGTCCTTCTCGCCGCCGCCGAGCAGATGCCACACGGCGTCCGCCCCACGCAACGCCTCCTGCGCGACGGCCTCGTCGTAGTCGGAGGCGTTCTGCCCGGGGCAATCGACCAACGTGATGCCCGTCTCCCTCAGGAACGGCGCGTCCACCCGGCACGAAATGCGCTTGACGAACGCGAAGACGCTCTCGCGATCCGTGAACGGCACCGCCGCGAAGCGCTGCCGGCCGGCCCAACGCTCCTCCCACCGCTCGGGAAAAGCCATGAAGCCCCGCACGTCGGCCAAGGGGAAACGCGCCGTCGCGCGCAGGCGCGCCAAGTGGGACGATGCGCGATGCGAAAGGATAAGTTCCGCCACGCGCAACGTTTCCGCCTGTTCCCGCGGCACCTTCGCCCGCAAGGCCTCGAATGCCTCCGCGTCGTCATAGCATTCCGCCCACCTCCCAAGTGACCAATCGGCGTATTGGGAGAAAACTTCCCGCAGGGGCGCCAACAGCTCCTCCTCCGTCTTCCACGCCACGGTCGCCGTGCCAACCTCTTCGGGCGAAGACGCCTGCGCGGCCTCGACCGCCACGGCGCTCGTCCTGATGCCCTTGCCGCGCGGGCAAATCTCGGCGCCGCACACCAGGTTGAAGGTCGTGGACTTGCCGCTCTGGAACGCACCGTCCAGCGCGACCGTGAGGCCGCGCCCCTGCAACGCGTCGCGCGCCGCCACCAACGCCTGGGCACGGGCGGGCGGCAGATTGGGAATCGTGGCCGCGCGATCAAACAATTCCACGACGGCCGCGCGGGCCTCCTGTCCCAGCAGTCCCCCGCTCATGACGCGGCCCCCCGCGCAATGCGCGCGATCGCGGCCTCCAGGTCGCCCTTCACGGCCTCCAAGCGTTGCCCAAAGGCCTCCAGACGCTTCTGCGCCTCCACGCGGAAGGCGATTTCGGCATCGACCCTGCCCCGTTTGCCCGTGAAGGCCTCGTGCAAATCCGCCAACTCGCGCTCAAGTGTCCGCCGATAACGTGCGATTTGCTTGTCGATGGTGTCCCGCACACGGTTGCTCGTTTCCTCCGCCATCTTTTCGGCCATCTCCCCGGCAGCGTCCCGGAAGCCCTCGCGCAACTTGGGGGCAATTTCGTTGTCCACCGCCTTGCGCATCTTGTCCGCCTTGTTTTTGCCGAAGAGCCAGGAGAATACTGAGGACGCCAGAATGCCCAACCCGACAATCCAACCGATTGGTGTGAAAAGCAACGGGATACTGACGACTCCCGCAACGTCCACCCAAAAGCCCCAGTCGATGCCCAAATCCGCGGAGAGGCCGCCGATGGCAATCCCATCGGCTTTCGCCCCGTCCACGCCCTGCGCGTCCACATCCTTGAGGAGATCGCCCACCTGCTGTTGGATGGCGGCGAGATAAGCCTTCAGCGCGGGGGATCCGCGGTCCTTCACCTTCGTCTGCCATGCCTTTAGCTTCGTCTCTGCCTGGCGCTTGCAGACGGTGTTGAACCATGCCTGAAGCCCGGCCTCGTCCTTGTCGGCCAGCTTGGCGCACGACCGCCGCGCCTCGTCGATCGTGGCATCGCCCGCGGGCTCAAACACCTCGCGCAGAAGTTCCCTGTACAGTTCGCCGCACAGTTTCGTCCGCAAGCGTTGCCCCGAGCCGAAAAGCGTGCGCACGCGCCGTTCCAACTCCTGCGCCTCTTCTTGCTTCTTCGCGATTTGTTCCTTCGCGGCCTCGATGCCTCCGCGCAAGTTCTCCAAGCGCCGCCGGTTGCCTGTCGCGACGGCGCCGAAGGCCATGTCCAGGCGGGCGCACACGATGTCGCGCAACACCCGACTGAGCCGTTGCTCACGCACGATCGCGACGATCCGCGCGCGCACGTTCTCCAGCCCGCCGGCCTCGCGGGCGCGGGCCACCCACTGCGCGCCCTCCTCCCCCTCGAAGGTCAGCCTGAGCTTTTCAGAACGTTTGAGGTCGCCCAGATTGTACAGATCGGTCCTGGCCTGTTTCCTCAAGACGTCCAGGGCCTCCGCCGTCGTCTTGCACCGTTCGCGCGAATCGCTCGCGTGCCGGATGATGGCCTCCAGCGACGCCTCCGGAAGCCGCCCCTCGCGCAGGCGCGCCGCCTGCTCGGCCGTGAGCGCCAGGTGCGCCTGATAGAGCAGGACGTCCGTCTCCGCGACCTTCGTTCCCTCGGGGAGCACCCCGCCGTTCAGAGCAGACACGTCTTCTGGGACGATAACCTCCCTGAAATGTTCGCGCCTGCCGGTTTCCTGAGGGCCCCTCATGTTCAAGGCGAAGAGCAGGGCGTCCGCTTTGATTCCCGCCACTTCCTTGATCTTCTCACATTCCGGCTGGGCGATTTGCGTTTCGCCTAGGATCACCCAGACCAAGTCGCACGCGCCCAACGCCTCTTGTGCCACGCACGTGTCATAGTGGTTGGCGCCAAAGCCCGGGCAATCCACCACCGCGCACGCCTCCGTGCCCAGCGTCGCCGCGTCCACGTAGAGCGTTACCTGCTTGGCGAAAAGGAAGATCGTCTCCTCGTCCCGGAAGTCGATCGGCAGGTCCGGTGTGTCGAAATGCTCCTCCCAGTGCTCGGGGTAGCGCACGATGGCGGCAATCGCCTCCGCATCGTACAACGCTTCCTTCGGCCTCGCCCACTGTTCGCGGAGCGTTCGGTTGCCATAGTGGTGCAGCATCACGTAGGCGATGCGCAGCTGGTCATAGGCCTCGGTCGAAGGCGCCCCCTGCCGCCTGTACGCGCACCACGCGTCCTCGACGGCGTCGCACAGCGCCCGCAAATCCCCGTCCCGATCCAAGTCCAGGTCGTCGAGCCCCTGCCCCTCGGCGAGGATGCCCGCCCGCAGGTGCGGCATGATCAGGTCGGCCTTCAAGGAGAGCAACAGCTCCTCCTTGGTCTTCCACGCCACGGTCGCCTTGCCCACCAACTTGGGATCGCGGGTGGGCACCCCCACGATGATGGCGGCGCTGGTGGCCGTGCCCTGCCCGCGCGGCGACAGCTCCTGCCCGCCGAACAGCGCATTGAAGGTGGTGGACTTGCCGCGCTGGGACGGGGTGTAGAGCCCGATGCGGAAACGCTCGTCCGCCAGCCGCTCCCGGAGCGCACCCAACTCCTCGGCAACGGGCACCTCGTCCGTCTCAGCGGCCGCGTCGACACGCCGACGCGCCACGGTGACCGCCTCGATGGCCGGCTCCTTGCCGAGCTCCTCCACCAACCGCGCCAACGCGTCGCGCAATTTCACGTAATCCGTCTCTTCCACACTGCCTCCTTGCCTCAGGCCAAAAGCCGCGCCAGTTCGGCCTCGAAGGCCGCGAGCCGTTCATCGATGGGGCGCACCTGCGCCAGCGTGGCCTCCAGCCGCGCGAGCGTTTGCTCGCGTGCCGCCTGGTCACACCCGAGTTCCTCGCGCACCTGCGCCAAATCCGCCTCGAGGTCGCGGCGACGCGCCTCCACGCCCGCGCGGATGGCCTCCTGCGCATTGCGGAAGAGCGCTTCCGCCCACGCCGCCGACAACGTTTTGGCGTAGTCGCGGCAGGCCTTCCCCAACGCCTCGGGCAAATCGTCGCGCATCGCCTGCGCCAACTTCTCCTCCTGGGTCGGAAGCGTCTTGCCGAAAATCTTGAGGGCAACCGCCGCGACAAATCGCGCGCCCTTAACCAGTTTGACAAGCTTCCCGCCGGGAAGCGGGAGCATCGCGACGATGTCCGCCACAATGCCGATTATCTTGCCCCAGTCCGGGCCGATAGCGATGTCGAGGCGGATGTCGGGGGCACCCGGGACGCGACCGCTTCCGTCACCCGGGAGCGGCGACTCCCCCTTGAGCGCCACCTCCACCTTCCTTTGGATTGTCGCCAGCTGCTTCCGGAAACCCTTGAAGGCCTCGGACTTGCCATCGCGCATGTCGAATGCCCACTGTCGCAGGTTCTGATCCAGGATGCGCCGGAAGGCGGTGTCCAGCCACGCCTGCAACGCCTCCCGGCGCTTGCCCACGAGTATCGTGACATCGGCGAGCGCCTCCTCCAGCGTCTCCTTCCGGGTCGGCCCCGCCACGCGCGCCAAGAACTCCTCCTCGAGGTCGGCGGCCAAACCCGCCATGTTGGCCAGCGCGGCAAACTGCTCGTCGCACACCCGGACATACGCATCCAACCGTTTCTGCTTCTCGGCGACGCGCGCCTCCGCGGCCGCGAGCCCCTCGCGCAAATCCTGCGCATGCCGCTCGGTGTCCGTGCGGAGGGCATCCACGGCGCGGCGCAGGCGGTCGCTGCCGTTCGTTTTCAGGATGATACGCCCGCGGTTGACCACGACGTTGCGCTGCAACGTCTCGACCACGGTGTCCAGCCCGCTTTCGCGCCGGGCAATCGCCACCCCTTGCGGGTCGGTGAACGAAAGGCTCGACACCTCTTCGTCCTCCAAGACACCCAACGCCTCTAAGTCATCCTGCGCAAGCGCCTCCAGCACCGCCAAGGGCGATTCGAAGGGCTCATCCTCATCGGCGATTTCCTCGCCGCGGCGCATGATCTGCGCTTGCGTGGGTTCCGGGAGCGTGCCCGCGCGCAGACGCCCGGCCTGCACGGCCGTGAGCGCCAGACGCGCCTGGTAGAGCAGGCAATCCTCCGCCGTGATGGGCGTGGGCAGGGTTTGGTTCAGCCGGGCCACGTCGGCGGGGCGGATTTTCTCCTCGTAAATACGTTTCGGCTTCTCCGGCCTCATGTTCAGCGAAAAGACCATCGCCCCCGGCTTTGCCTTGGCGACGGCCTTGATTTGCTTCCGCTCGGTGTCGGCCACCGCTTTCTCGCCCAGGAGCACCCAGGCCACGTCGCAGTTGCCCAATTCCTCCAGCGTCACGGAGGTGTCGTAGCGGTTGGCGAAGAGCCCGGGGCAATCCACCACCGAGCACCCCAGCGCGGCCAACGCCGGCGAATCCACGTAACACGTCACCTTCTTCACGAAGAGAAAGGTCGTCTCCGCGTCATCGAACGGCTCCGGCTCCGGCTTGGAGGGGTCGAAGCGCCGCGCCCACCCGCGCGGGAAACGCACGAGGGGCTCGACCTCTTCCTCCGTCCGGAGCAGTCCCTGCCGCGCCTGCAGGGCTCGGAGGTGGGCGTTGCCATAGTGGTGCACCATCACGTAGGCGGCGCGCAACAGATCCAGGTTGTCCGAGCCATAGCCCCGCGGCTTCTCCCGATAACGCGCCCACTCCCGCTCGGTGGCCCGGCGCAGCAAGTCCAGATCCCGCGGGTCGTTCAGGCGCAAATCGTCGAGCGCCGCGCCTTCCGCGGCAAAACGCTCGGGCGCCAAGTCGGCCAAATGCGGCACCAACAACTTCTCGGGCAACATCAGGAGCAGCTCCGCGTCGTTCTTCCACGTCACCTCCGACCGGCCGACCAGGGCCGGGTCCGTGGTGTGGCGTCCGTGGACGATGGTCGCGCTGGTGGAGGTGTTGTCGCCGCGCGGCGAGACCTCCTCGCCGCCCAACAGTGCATCGAAGGTGGTGGACTTGCCGCTCTGGAAGGGCGCCACCAAGGCGATGCGGAACTGGTCCTCGCGCAGTTTGCGCGCCAGCTCCGCCACCTCGCGCGCCACCGGCACCGTCTCCGCGCCGGGGACCTCGCCGACGACGTCCGCCACGGGGCGCGTCATCGTGCTTGCCTCGATGCCTTCCACCCGGGCCAACGCTTCCGTCAGCCCGATCAGTTCTTGCCGCTTGTCCTGAAACGCCTGGATGTCCATGCGCATGCTCCTGTGTTGTCCGTCGCCACGGGCGCGCCGTGCGCCTCAGAGCCGTGCCGCCAAGGCCTGCAGGGCCTCGATCTCGCGCCGGATGGCCTCCGGGTCGTCGGGCTTCTCGTCCAACGCCTCATCAAAGGCCCGATTCACCTTCGCGCGCTCGGCATCCTCGCATTGGTCGATGTAGGCCATCGTCGCCCGGCGGAAGTGCCGCACCACCGCCTCGACGCGGTCGCCCAGCGCCTCCTCCATCGCCCCAAGCTCCGCGCCCACGCTCCTGTCCGCCGCGTAGTCGCGCAGCTTGTCGATGAGATTTGGCAGCTTCTCCACGAGTTCCCCGCCCAACCGCAAGAACACCCGCGCGGTTGGGTTCTTTGCCTTGTCCGCGGCATCCTGCAGATTCTCGGCCCACTCCCGCGACTGCGCCTCGACGACCTGCCTCACGATCCGGCTGTCGAGCACGTCGCGCACCGTCTTCCAATCGAAAACGTACGGCAAAACCGGCAAGAACGGATTTTCGGTGATGATGAAGGGCCGCCCGCCCTGCGTGGGCTCGCCCTCGTGCGTCTTCTCTATAAACGCCGAGAACTCCTCGAGCGTCTTGCCCAAAGCCTCCGCGTGCGCCGCGAGCGCGGCATCGCAATCCTTGCGCACCGCGGCCACCGCCTCCGCGGCCAGGGAATCCACCTCGTCGCGCACCGCGTCGCCCTCCACCTCGCCGGCCAGGACACGCGCGCGCAACGCCTTCAGCCCCTCGGCAAGCATCGCCCGGTTCGCCCGGACGACCCCCGCCAACGCCTCGTCGATTTGCTTGCGGATGGCCAACAGCCGCGCCCCACCCCGCTCAGGTTGTCCTCCATCTCCCCGCGCAGGCGCAGACGCTCCTCGCGGCTCTTCAGCGCCAGGGTGCGCAACAGATCCAACTCGTTGCACCGCTGGAGCAGCGCCACCTTGACCTGGCTGCGCAGCCGCCCCAAACGCCCCGCCTCCACGGTCTGCCGCAGATAGCCGAGAATGTCCGCCTCCACCTTTTCGGGCGTGTCCAGGATGTCCGGCGCGTCGCCCGAGTAGCACACCATCCGCACGGGGATGTCCCCCAGCCCCAAGCTCGCCAACTGCGCCTGCACCGTCTCCACGATGTTCGCGCGCGCGGCCGCCGAGAGCCTAGCCTTGGCCGCGTTGTAAGAAAGCAGGAGCATCGCCCGCGTCAGCCCCGCGCGGAAGATGGCGCCGCTCAGGAACTGCACCTCGACTTGCGAAAGCTGCTTCGCCTCCGCCACCAACAGCACCAGATCGCATGCCGGCAACCGCCGATAGGTGGTCTGCTCCAGCACCGTCTCGTTCGGGTCATCGATGCCGGGCGTGTCCAAAATCGTGTAAGGCCGCAGGTTGTCGTTCGGCGTCTCGACGCGCAGACGCTCGACCTCACGCGCCAAGCGCGCACGTGCCTCCTCCCCCTCCGCGGTCGTCCACTGCCGCAAATCCTCGGCGGTGGGGTCGTCCTTCCCCACCGCCGCCTCGCCCGCGCGCTTCAGCGTCGCCCGTGCCTGCGGCCCATAGGCCACCTCCGTGCAGACCGCCGTCGTGCACAGCCCCTCGCCCTCCGTCAGCAACGGCCGGCGCAAAAACACGCGATTGACCAACGTCGATTTCCCCACCTGGAAGCGCCCCACCACGCCGATTGTGTAGTGCGGGTTCCCCGCGTCCCGGACCGCCCCTTTCAGCTCATCCGAAAAGGCAACGCCAAGCCCCTCGGCCTCGGCCATGGTCACGTTCAAATCGCCCAACGTCGCTTCCGTCATCCCAAACCTCTTTCGTTTTGTCGTTCGCAAGCCCTGCCCGCGCGCCGCGCACGGACGTCCCGTTGCGTGGGCGCACCCCACACACGCGACTATGCGGAGAAGATACCACCCCCCATTTTGTCAAGGGCTAAATCGGGTTTTTCGCGCGTCGCGCTTGTTTTGTTTCTGTTTTGTACCGCGGGGTTCCGTGGCGGGGCACGAAAAAAGCCCCCGGGAGCGGGGGCTTTTGGGTGCGGCGCGCGCGGGCGTCACTGGGCGGGCTTGGGCGGGTTGCGGCGAATGAGGCCCATCTCCTCGAGTTTGTGGACGATTTGGCCCATGGCCTCGTAGGTGCGCAGGAAGCCTTGGGGGCTGAGGATGACGCGCTCAAAGGGTTTGGGCACGGGGGTCTGGTTTTCGGCGCTGGGCTGCAGGCGCATGAAGTCCAGGCGGATGGTCTGCTCCAGCATGTGGATTTGGTAGACGCCGTCGGCGTACACTTCGGTCTCGATGGCCATGTGGGTCCTTTCGGTTGTGTGATGGGGAGTGAAAGAAGGGGTGGTTCAGCCGCGGTAGCGCTCGAAGTCGCGCATGAAGGCGACGAGGGCCTCCACGCCGGCCTCGGGCATGGCGTTGTAGAGCGAGGCGCGGATGCCGCCGAGGGCGCGATGGCCGCGGAGCGCCACGAGGCCCCGGGCCTCGGCCTCCGCCAGGAATTGTTCCTCCAGCGCGGCGGTGGGCAGGCGGAAGGTGACGTTGGTGAGGGAGCGCTCGGCCTTGGGGGCGAGGGGGCGCCAGAAGGCCGAGGCGTCGAGCGCGGCGTAGAGACGCTCGGCCTTGCGGGCGTTGCGCTCCCAGACGTTTCGCGGGCCCTCGGCGAGCAGCCAGCGCGTCATGTGCAGGAGGGCGTCCACCGCGATGGCGTTGGGCGTGTGGTAGAGGCCGTTGGCGTGGACGTGCTCGAGGTAGCAGAAGGCGGCGGGCAGGTTGCGGCGCGCGCGGGAGAGGAACTCGTGCTCGGCCACCACCACGGCCAGCCCGGCAACGCCCAGGTTTTTCTGCGCGCCCGCGTAGGCCAGCGCATAGCGGCCGAAGTCGCGCGGGCCGGCCAGGATGTCGCTGCTCATGTCGGCGCAGAGCGGCGCGGCGGGCGTGGGGAAGCCCTCGGGCAGGCGCGTGCCGGCGATGGTCTCGTTGGTGGTGACGTGGGCATAGGCGGCGCCGGCGGCGTCCGCCGCCCACGCCTCGGGCTCCTGCGCCACGCGGATGGCGCCCACGCGCGCGGCCTGGCGCGCCGCGCGCTCGCCCCAATAGCCGCGCACGAGGTAATCGGCCCGCGCGCCCGCCCGCAGGAAGTTGTAGGGCAGCATAGCGAATTGGCCGCTCGCGCCGCCCTGGAGCAGGAGCACCGTGCGATCCGCGCCCACGCCCAGGAGCATGCGCAGGTTCGCCACGGTCTCCTCCATCAGGTCATGGTAAGCCCCGGAGCGGTGCGACACCTCGGCCACACCGCGCCCCAGCCCCCGCCAATCCAGCAAATCCGCCCGGAGGGCCTCGCGCACCGCGTCCGGCAGCATCGCCGGCCCCGCGCAAAAGTTGTATCGCACGTTCATGCCCACCATTCTAACACAGCGCCCGGGCGTTTGGAAGTCATTGCCCCAGGAAGGGCGAGGGGAGGATGTGGGTGCGCGTGGCCTCGGCGCGCCAGCGGGCGGCCATGCGGCGGACGCGGTCGGGATGGGCGGCGGCCAGGTCGCGCGATTCGTTGCGGTCGGCGGCCAGGTCGTAGAGTTCCCATTTGCCTTTGGGGCCTTTGGCGACGAGTTTCCAATCGCCCTCGACGAGTGCGCGGTTGCCCTCGTGCTCGAAGAGCAGCGGGTGGGTGCGTTCGGGCAGGGGGCGGCCCTCGAAAAGCGGCATCAGCGAGACGCCCTGGGGCGGGGTCTCGCCTTGGGGGAGCGGGCGGCCCGTGAGGTCGGGCAGGGTCGCCATCACGTCCACCAGGTGGCAGGGCGCGCGGCACCACGCGGCGGCGGGGCGGATGACGGCGGGCCAGTGCGCGATGAAGGGCGTGGCGATGCCGCCTTCGTGGACCCAGTGTTTGTATTCACGGAAGGGGGTGTTGGAGACGGCGGCCCAGGCCTTGCCGTAGCCGCAGCGCGTCTCGGGGCCGCCGGGCATCGGCGGGGGCGGCGTGCGGCCGGTGGCCTCCGCGCAGGCGCCGTTGTCGGAGAGGAAGAGGATGAGCGTGTCATCGAGGATGCCCGCCTCGCGGAGGGCGCCCACGATGCGCCCGAGCGCGGCATCCAGCTCGGCCACCTGCGCGGCGTAGACCTCCATGCACCGGGCCTCGAAGGCCTTGCGGCGCACCTTGGCCCAGTCGGCGGGGAGGGGCTGCAGGGGCGTGTCGGCGGGGATGAGCCCCAGGCGCTTCTGCTTGGCCAGGCGGGCGCGGGCGATGGCGGCGTAGCCGGCGTCGTAGCGGCCCTTCTGCGCGGCGATGGACCCGGCGGGCGCCTGGAGGGGCAGGTGCGGCGCGGTGGGCGCGAAGTAGAGGAAGAAGGGGCGGTCCTTGGGGCGGGCGCGCAGGAAGGCCACCGCCTCGTCGGCGCAGGCGCGCGTGAAGTAGTAATCCGGGTCGGCAGCCTTGCCGCCGGGGATGAAGGCGTCGTCGCGGACAAGCCCCTCGGTGCGGAAATAGCTGTCGGCGCCCTGGAGTTTGCCGTAAAAGCGGTCAAAGCCGCGCCGGCAGGGCCAGTTGGCCTTGGAGAAGCCCGGCTCGGCGGGGTCGATGTGCCGCGTGACGTGCCATTTGCCGATGGCGCAGGTGGCGTAGCCCGCGGCGCGGAGCGCCTCGGCCAGGGTGGGCGCGCCGGGACGCAGGTCGCCGGCGTACCAGCCGTTGATGAAGTATTTCGCGCTCCAGGCCGCATTGCTGGCCATGTGGCCGATGCCGGCCTGGTGGGGCCAGAGGCCGGTGAGCAGGCTGGCGCGCGCCGGGCAGCACCGCGCCGCGTTGCGGAAGTGCGAGAAACGCATCCCCCCCGCCGCGAGGGCGTCCAGGCACGGCGTGGCGATCTCGCCGCCGTAGCACCCGATGTCCGAGAAGCCCAGGTCGTCCGCCAGCACCAACACCACGTTCGGCCGCCGCGCCTTCGCCCCGTCCGCAGTCGGCTCCGTTGCCCATGCCGCCCACGGCAGCGCGCCTGCCGCGCCCGCGCCGGCCAACGCCCACAGAAAGCCTCGCCGCGTCGCGCCGCTCATGGCATGACCCCCTGCGTGGCGGGGGCGGCGGCGCGGGGCGCGAGGAGCGCGTCGAGGTCGAGCGCGCGGAGGGTCGGGACGATGGGGAAGCCCGCGGCGGCGAGGCGCTCGGGGGTCTGGTGGCCGGCGGAGCAGAGGACGCAGCGCCAGCCTTGGCCGCGGGCGACCTCGGCGTCGTGCAAAGTGTCGCCGATCATGACGACGTCGGCGCCGCGCAGGCGGAGAGCGGCGGCGGCGGCCTCCTTGGAGGCGCCCTCGTAGTTGCGGCTGCCGCGGATGAAGTCCATGGCGCCGGCGAGGCCGAATTGGGCGAGCTGCACCTCGAGGAGGCCCTGCTCGAGGGCGGAGAGGACGCCTTGGCGGACGCCGCGGGCATGGAGGGCGCGGACGGTCTCGGCGGCGCCGGGCTGAAGGCCGAGGTGGGGGGAGAAGAGATAGCGCATGTGGAAACTCTCGCCCAGGGACTCCCAGTCGAAGGGCGTGGCGAAGTCCATGCCCAGGGCGTGGTAGAAGTCGGCCACGGGGAAGCCGAAGCGGCGGCGGTAATCCTCGCGGGAGAGTTGCGGGAGGTTGCGGGCGCGAAGGAAGGAATTGAGGGCGTCGAGGCAGGCGCGGACGTCGTCGAGCAACGTGCCGTTGAAGTCCCAGACGATGGTTGGCGTGTGCATGGCGGCTTTCGGTTTGGGGCGGTGGCGGGTCAGGTGAGCGAGACGAGGCGTTGGCCGGGCGCCTCGGGGGAATCGGCCTCCTCGATGGCGCGCCGCCCCACGCAGAGGATCAGGCCCACCGCGCCGAAGGAGGTGACCAGGCTGGAGCCCCCGTAGGAGAGGAAGGGGAGCGCGATGCCCTTGGTGGGGACAAGGTGGGTGACCACGGCCATGTTCGCGGCGGCCTGCGCGCAAATCATGAGCGTCGCCCCCAAGGCCAGGAGCATCCCCTGGCGGTCGGGCGCGCGCAGGGCGACGACCGTGCCGCAGGCCAGGATGCCCAGATAGGCCAGGCAGACGGCACCGGTAAGGACGAGGCCGAAGTCCTCGCCGACGACCGCGAAGATGAAGTCGGTGTGGCATTCGGGCAGATAGTGTTCCTTTTGCATGCCGCGGCCCATGCCCACGCCGGTGAGGCCGCCGTTGCGGAAGGCCACCTCGGCCTGGAGGGTTTGGTAATTCTGGCCCTCGTTGCGCAGGCGCGCCATGCGGTTTTCGTTGGTGGCGATCGCCCCGGCCAGGATCAGCCCCCCCAGCACCGCCAGCGCGCCCCACCGCCGCCAGTTCGCGCCGCCGGCCAGGAGCAACGCCCCCGAGAGCCCCGCCACCACCATCAGCCCGCCATAGTCCGGCTGAAAGAGCAACGGCAACGCCACCGCCACCAAGAGCGCGAGCGGCACGGCAAACCCCTCCTTCCACCGCCGCACCAACGCCCCCACGCGCCCCAGATACCCCGAGAGGAAGACCACCATCATCAGCTTGACGAACTCCACCGGCTGCACATTGATCGGCCCCAGCCCGATCCAGCGGTGCGAGCCCTTCACCGTCTTGCCCAGCCCCGGCACGAAGACCAGCGCCAGCCCCACCACCATCAGCCCCGCCAACGCCCACAGCACCCACTTGCGCCGATAGAGGCGATAATCCAGGAAATAGAGCGCCGCCCCCAGCGCCAGGCTCCCCCCCAGGAAGAAAAGCTGCATCTTCATGAAGTGCAGGGGATCCTGCGCGGAGGCCTGCGCCTTGCCCGCGTAGGAAATCACCAGCACACCGAGACACGCCAACAGCAACGTCAGCGCCGAAATCGCGCGCACGCAAAACCGCGTCATGGCCACACCCTCCCCGCCCCGGGCCAAAAAAGGGGGCGCGACGACCGCGCCCCCCTCACTGCCGAGGCTTCCGCGCTCACTGCGCCGCCATCGGGATCTTCAGGGTCGTCCCGGGCGCCACCTCGTTCACGTCATCGGCCAGGTTGTTCGCCTCGCGCAACGCCGGGAGCATCACGCCCCACTTGAGGGAGATGCCCACCAAGTCCTCGTTCGGCTGCACCACGTAGGTCTGCATCTGCGTGGCGGGCTTGGCCTCGGGGGCGGGCGGCGGGGGCGCGACCGCCGCGCCGTCACCCTCGCCCTGGGGCGCGGGCGGCGGGGGCAACGCCTCCTCGCCCACCTGGTCGGGGAGCGGCTCCTCGTCGACGGGATCCAACGCCGCGTCCTCCGCCGGCTTGGGCTCCGCCTTCGGGGCGGGCTCGGCCTTCGGCGTGTCGGCCTTCGGCGTCGGCTTGGCCGCCGGGTCCTTCGCGGTCACCACGCGGCCGCGCGCCTTCGCGCCGGGGATGCGGAGCTTCTGGCCCACAAAAATCGTGTCGTTGCGCAGGTTGTTCGCCTGCTTGATGGTGGCCACGTCCACGCCGTGCGTCAGCGCGATACCGCCGAGCACGTCGCCGGGCTGCACGATGTAGACCGTCTCGCCGGCCTTTGGCGCGGTCGTGGGTTGGACGGCGCGCGGGCGCGGCGCCTTGGAGACGTCCGTCCCGGGCGGCAACAGCACCTGCTGGCCAATCTTCAGGCGGTCGGGGTTCGCGCGCAGATCCGGGTTCAGCGCCAGGATGTCGGGCTGGCGCACGCCGAAGCGCACCGAGAGCGCGCTCACGGAATCGCCCGCCGTCACCGTGTAAACCGCCGGCTTCGGCCGGGTCACGGGGCGCTTCGCCGCGGGCTCGGAGGGCACGCCCTCCGCCGGGCCGGGCGCCGGCGCCGGATCGATGACGGGCGCGGGCTCCGCGTCGGGCGCCGGGGTGATGACGGGCGCGGGCTCGGCGCCCACCTCGGCCTGCATGGCGCGTTCCTCGGCGGCGGTCACCTCCATCGCCTCCTGCCGCGCGCGGGCGGCGGAGGAATCCTGCTTGGTGGCGCACCCCGTCATCAGGGCAACCGCGGAGGTCGCCACGCAAAGACCGTAAATCGCTTGTCGCTTCATCGAAAGTCACTCCTCGTGCGTCGGCCGGCCTCTTCCGCCCGACAACACCCATACAATACCATTTTTGGCGCACCTCCCGCAACACAATACACACGCCCCGGGAACGTGCGCACAGGAAACCGCGGCCGCGGATCGCCGCGGTTTTTGGC
>CASEMQ010000031.1 GCA_949289005.1 uncultured Lentisphaeraceae bacterium | reverse complement strand
TTGGCGTAGCGCCGTTTCATTCTGTCCATGTAGTCTTTCCTAAAAGTGTGATCCATGTCGCCTCCTTCGGTGCAATCGCATTTGACGCATAGGAAGCATAGCGACTTTCGCTTCGGTGCAATTTACTATGACACATCACGCAACCCGCGGCGCGGCTTGTCATCGTGCGCGGATTGTGTCATACTACCTTCATCGATGAACCAGCCTTGCTGAAAGGAAACGAAGATGAAGAAAGCCGTTTATGGCGCGCTCGCCGCGCTGACGTTGGCCGCGACCGGTTGCACGGGGTCGTTCCAGCTTGTCCAGGCCGTGCACCGTTGGCATACCAACTTCGAGAGCCGCTGGACCGATGAGGTGTGCTTCCTGGTGGCCTGCATCATCCCGATTTACGCCGCGGCCTTCACCGTCGATGCCATCTTCTTCAACTCGGTCGAGTTCTGGATCGGCGACAATCCCGTCACCGTGAAGACGGCCGACGCGACCATCACCCGCGTGGACGCCAACACGGCGTTGGTGAAGCACGAGGCCACCGGCGAGACCTACACCCTCACGCGCAACGGCGAGAACGACTACACGCTCACCGACGCGCAGGGCAACGCCCTCGCCTGCACCGTCCAGGGCTCGCTCCTGACGATGACCGACGCGCAGGGCAACGCCCGCACCGTCCTCCTCTGAGGCACGCCCCACTTTCCCGGCGCGGCCCCCCGCGCCGGGATCGACAAACACGAAAGGAACGACACGCCATGAA
The DNA here is from genome assembly GCA_949289005.1 of uncultured Lentisphaeraceae bacterium. GTDB lineage: Bacteria > Verrucomicrobiota > Kiritimatiellia > RFP12 > DVOR01 > Spyradenecus. The sequence continues at coordinate 5,011 of CASEMQ010000031.1, read as the reverse complement.
AAAGGCTCTCTATCTCGCGACGGCCGCGCTCACGCTTGCCGCCGCCACCACCGGTTGCATCGGCAAGACGCACACCTTCTGCATGTTCAACGGCATCCTCAAGTGGAACAAGCAGGCCAGCGACAACGAGTGGATCAACGAGCTCATCTTCCTCGGGCTCTGCATCATCCCCGTCTATCCCATCTCCCTCTTCGCCGACACCATCGTCTTCAACTCCATCGACTTCTGGACCGGCGACAACCCGCTCAAGGACCTCGCCGGCGTCGACCCCAACGGCAATCCCTACACCATCACCCCCAACGCCGACGGCACCGCCACCCTCGTCTACCAAGACCAGGTCTGCATGCTGACGCCCGTGGCGAACGGCTTCGCCGCCACCACCGCCGACGGCACCCCCATCGGCACCTTCACGCGCCAGGGCTCCCTGGCCACCTTCACCGCCCCCGACGGCACCACCCGCACCATCCTCCGCTGACCCACCGGCCCACGGACACAATGAAAGCCCCGACCGAGCGATCGGCCGGGGCTTTCTCGTGTGGCGTCCGTCAATAGGAGAACCCATCCTCGCTTTGCCAAGGCAATACGTTGAGGACGGGGATGATTTGCGATGCGATGTGGGCGCCGAGCGTGGGAAAGGCTTCTTGGCGAAGCGCCGGGTCGAGGTCCGGGTCGTAAGGCACGCAGAAGAAGCCGTTGATGAAGCAGGGGATGCCCAGGTAATACCACCCGATGACGCCATTGGCCCACGTGCGGTCGAGCTCCGCCTGGCGCATTTCCAAGTCTATGGGGATTTCGAGCGTGCGGATGGGTTCGCCGGTGGCGGTCACCGTCAGGTCGCACCGCACCGTGGCGGAAGCGTGGTATTTGTAGCCCAGCCAAGCGTGCGTGAAGAGGAGAAAGCCTGGAAAGCAGACAAAGAAGTTGCCGATGCTCCCGGACTTTTCCTTGTCCACGAGCGCAAGGCGAATGGAGACATCCGAGCGTGCATAGACGGAGGCTGGATAGACCACGTGGTAATTGGCCTGTCTCGTCAACGCCATGGACACCTCTTGCACGAGCAAGTCATCCTCCACGCCAATGGAGTCCAACGTTATCCCAACGACAAGCCCGGCTTGCGAGGCGTCCACCACGCGATTGGAAAAGCGGTCGATGTTTTGGATTTCCAGTTCGTGCGAGCATCCGCACAGAAGCGCGAGGGCAAGCGTGGTGGCCGTGGGAACCCTCATGGCGCGGCGTTCTCCCAAGGCAAGGCGTTGATGGAACGGATGATGGACGTGGCGATGTGGCCGCCGAGCATGGGGAAGACCCGCTGCGGCAACTCGTCGTCGATGTCGTCGTCGTAGGTGACGCAATAGAGGCCGTTGGGCAAGGAGAGGATCCCGAACCACCAGCAATTCATCCACGTGCGCCCAAAGTCCGCATGGCGCAACGCCAAGACGATGGGGAAAGTCAGCGTCTGGATTCGCTCGCCCGTGGCACCGTTGGTGAGCTCACAGGTAACGGTGAAGTCAATCGTGTAGCGATAGCCCAACCAAGCGGGCATGAAGAAGATGCTGCCGGGCCACAGAATGACCACGTTCTGCCAAGAACCTTGGCGTTCACCCTCGGTGACGCGGATCGTGCAGGCGACGTCCGTCCCGACGCCGGGGCGCTTGGGATAGACCACGCTGTAGCCCCCCTGACGCATGAGCGCCATCGCGACCTCCGAGACAAGCCGCTCGCCTTCCGGCGAGACATCACTCCCCTCCACCGACACGGCAAGTCCCGCCTGTGAGGAGTCAATGGCACGGCGCGAATAATCCGTGGCGTTCGTGACTTCGAGTGTGTGCGAACACCCGGAGGCAAACGCGAGGGCACAGAGAAGCAAGGTAATCTGTTTCATTGGGTCACTCCGAGAAAACGACGCGGGCGGTGGTGGCGCGGGCATCCGTGGCCTCCCAACGCAAATGGACGGCACGCCCCAAGGGGAGTGGCACGGCGCGCCTGGGCACGGACAAGACAAGGCGATCGCCATCCGCGGCGTCAAGAAAATCGACCGAAGCGTAGAGCGTCATGTCGCGACTGGCATCGCCCCACGCGAAAAAGCCTTGGTTCCCGCGATTACGCACGGTGAGTTCCAACCAAAGGTTCCCGTTGGGCAAACGGCCCTGGCGGGCATCCAACACCTCGAGCCACTCACGTGCGGATTCGGTGCCCAGAATGGAATAATCGGCGGGACGCGCAAAGGCGACCAACTCCCGCTGGGGTTCCCCGGAGGCGACCGAATAGGTGGAGCGACATCCCGCGAGCAGGGCAACGGCGGCGAGCGCAAGGAACGCGACAGATTTCACGGCGACCTCCTTCATTCCATGAACTTGACCTCGTGCCCCGTCTCCCACACAATCGTGTTGGTCTTGGGGTCAATGAGCTGAACGGTGACGAGCACGTAGCGGGTGCCGGCCTCGTCTTTCTCGATGTCCGAGAGCTCCGACGAGAGAATATAGTCCGCCGCACCCATGCCCGACGAGGCATCCTCCAACTTCAGTTGCCGCTCGTAGACGGCCACCTTGTCCTTGGCGTCCACGACCATCACGTTGAGATATTTGGCCACACGCGGGCGTTCGCGGAGGGCGGGGGCCTGTTGCGCTTCGTAAGGCAAGCGGTTCCGGCGGACAAAGCGCCCCCGGGTGATTGTGCGCGTGTCGGAGACGGCGGTGGCACGTGTTTCCACCTTGTCCTCGCCCACCTGACGCACGTCAAAGAGGCTCTTGCCTTCGCGCTCGGCCTGTTCCAAATCGCGAATGTAGTCAGCCAAGTTCACCATGCCCTCGGTCTTGTCGCTGTCCGCCACGAACTGTCCATAGAGATAATAATCGGCGCCCTCCAACGTGCCGGGCAGAAGGAAGCGCACCTTTTGTCCCGAAGCCTCCACCACCTTGGTGCGCAACAACGCCAGGTAACTCTCTGCGTTCAGATTCACAAAGTTCACTTCCGTGGTCGGGAGCATGGCGCAAATCGCACCGCCACGCAACGACTCAAGCCCGGCCAAATCCTTGGCCAATTCCCCAAGCAGGCTCTGGATGTGCGCCGGGCGACCATCCTCACGCACGGCCTCGCGCGTCGCGCGCTGGCTCACGCCCTGTGCCACGAAACGCAAGCGCCCCTGCCCCTGGCGATTCAACTCCAACCGCAGACGCCGCAAAAAGAGATTGGCGTCAAAACCCACCTGCGCCACGTTCCGCGTTGGCGCCACCGCGATTGTCAGCGGCCGCCCCGCCGAGGCGACGACCTCCGCGTTCAAGAGTTTAGGCCCCGCCGCGTTGGCCAATGCCACCACGTCCAAAGAACCGAAACCATCGTCGGCATCCACCGGGACCCGCCCATGCGTGGAGGGTTCCGGCGATGCCACGCACCCGGCCAACAACGCCACCAAGACAATCGCAAACCAACCTCTCATGCCGTCTCCTTACCAATCCATGCCGCCTCGCGGCCTAATCCACCTCCCAAAAACGCCGATATTGTACCACCACCCCCCCATCGCGTCAACGGAGAAGTCAGGCCGCGGGCATACGGCCCGCCATGCCCATCCCCGTGGCTCGCCCGTGATTTCCTCCGATTCTCCGCACGCAGACACGACGAAGCCCCCGGACGTGCGCTCGGGGGCTTTGTTTGTGTTTGGCGGCTTGTCAGAGGGCGAGGGCGTAGATGGCGCGGACTTCGTCGCGGGTGATGGGGGGGATGGAGGCGAGGCGGGCGTCGGGGCCGAAGGAGACGTCGACGACGGCTTGGGTGAGGGTGTCGAGGTCGGCTTGGGTGCAGCCGAAGGCGGCGATGCGGGTCTGGACGCCTTGGGCTTGGATGTAGGCCTCGAAGCGGTCGGCGGCGGCGCGGAGGTCGTCGGTGGCGAAGATTTCGCGGGCGAAGCGGCGGAAGCGGGCGTTGCGGGGGTCGTCGGCGAAGAAGCGCATCCAGGCGAGCATCATGCAGGCGAGGGTGGCGCCGTGGGTGGCGTGGAAGCGGGAGGAGAGGACGTGGCCCATCTGGTGCATGGGGGTCCAGCCTTGGACGCCGCAGGTGAGCCAGCCGTTGAGGCCGACGGTGGCGCCGAATTGCATGAGGCCGCGGAGCTGGAGGTCTTGGGGGTGCGCGAGGACTTTGGGGAGGTTTTCCATGAGGGCGCGGATGACGCCGAGCTGGAGGTGGTCCTGGAGGTCGATGTTGCCGTAGGTGGCCTCGTCGCTGAAGAAGAAGGGTTCGACGGCGTGGCTGATGGCGTCGATGGCGCCGCAGGCGGTTTGGTAGGGCGGGAGGGAGAGGGTGAGGGTGGGGTCGAGGATGGAGGCGCGGGGGTAGAGGCAGTCGGGGGCCCAGACGTAGCTTTTGCGGAGGGTGGCGTCGTCGGTGATGACGGCGGTGGGGTTCATTTCGCTGGCGGTGGCGGGAAGGGTGGGCACCATGAGGGTGGGGAGGGCCGAGGCGGGGGGGATTTGGGAGTCGTCGGCATGGCTGAAGCGGATCATGCGCTCGAGGGGGTGGGGATAGCGGAGGCCGGCGGCGATGACCTTGGCGAGGTCCATGGCGGAGCCGCCGCCGACGCCGATGACGAGGTCGGCCCCGAAGGCTTGGCCGAGGGCGACGCCGGCGCGTGCCTGGGAGAGGAGAGGATTGGGGGTGGCGGCGAAGTGGTCGGCATGGGCGACGCCGGCGGCGTCGAGGGCGGCGTGGATGCGGGCGAAGAGGTCGCCGAGGGAGTCGGTCTTGGCGTAGGAGACGATGAGGGCGCGGCGGCCTTGGGCGGCGGCGAGTTCGCCGATGCGCGCGAGGGTGCCGGGGCCGAAGACGATGCGGACGGGGTTGTGGAAGTCGAAGCTGTCCATGGGGTTCTCCGGGGGTGGGGGGAAAATCAGAGCGCGGCGAGGGCGTCGCCGAGCGCGGCCTGGTCCCGGGCGGCCCGGGCGAAGATGGGGAGGATGCGGCGATAGCGCGCGACGGCCTCGGGGTCGGGGTGGACGACGGTGCGCTCGGCGTGGCG
>CASEMQ010000030.1 GCA_949289005.1 uncultured Lentisphaeraceae bacterium | reverse complement strand
TGCATCAAGCTCTGGAAACGTTGCAGGCGAACGACCCCGCTCCGCCACTTCCGCCGCGACCTCCGCGCCAACGGCCACGAACTCAAGCCCCTGCTCACCGACAACGGCCCCGAGTTCCTCCACGCGGACAAGATCGAAGCCCTCCTCCGCGCCAACGGCCACTACTGCCACCCCTACCATGCCTGGGAGAAAGGCCCCGGCGAGCGCCACAACCGCCTCGTGCGCACCTACCACCACAAACCCACCGACTTCTCCAAGCTGAGCCCTCACACGCTCAGACAGACCCACCACCTCATCGTCCACTACCCCCGCTCACCCCGAAAGACCCACTGACCCATGCAAATCTTCCACGCCACCCCACGCCCCCTGCGCAATTCCATTGACATTCTATAACGATTTTCTTATTTGTCGTTAACGATTTTCTTGCTTGTCGTTTCATGCTCGGTTTGGTACCTTATCCATGTCGTTGGGCAACAGTGCGCGCGGGCCTCCGCGGGGCCGTTGGCCGCAACAAAGAAAAGGACAATGCCGAAATGAAAACGATTCGCATCTTGGCCGTTGGCGTGGCCATGCTCGCCTGTGCCGCGCTCCAGGCTGCTTCCGTCTCCTGGAAGGACAGGGTCACGGACTCCTCCTCCGCCGGGCAGCACCAGTGGCGCCCCTGGAAGGGTGAATCCACCACGTTGGCCATGGGCGTGACCTTCGGCGACTCCGTCGGCACGGGCTCGCTCCTGGCCTACGCCACCCAGTCCTCCGGCCTTTACGTGGCCATCCGCGTCAATGTCGACGGCAATTACGAGGTGGTCACCCGCACGAGCGCGAACGACACCCAGACCTTCGCGACGGGCACCGCCGCCCGCGCCAACGCTGGCCGGACGCGAGGGCGGTGAGAATGGGGAATGGGGCGGAAGAGGGCGGAATTGGAAGGACTTGTGGGGATTTTGGGGCGGAGGGGGAAATGAGAATGGAAAGGCGGGAAATGGGGCGTTTATCAAAGATTTGAGAAAGTTGCGGGAGTTGCGGGAGTTGGCCTTGGCGGGGGCGGGGGAAGGTGGGATACTGGCGTCATTCAGGAAAGGAGTGTCGGATGACGCCGAGAGAGACGACGATTGCGAAGGGTGCTTTGCGGGCGCTTGAGGGCGCGGGCGGGGCGGGTTTGTCGGAGGGGGCCTTATGCGAGCAGGCGGGGACGTTTTCGGAGACGCTTTTGTCGACGCTCGAGCGGCGGGCGTTGCTGGGCACGTTGCTGAAGCGGGGTTGGGCGGAGCGTTTTGAGGACGCGCTGACGGGCGGGACGCGCTTCACGCTGACGGACCGCGGCCGCCTGGCGTTGGGGGCGTTATGATCGAAACGGGCGGCATGAGCGAGGGCACCCAGGCGCTGCTGTGGGTGATCGGCCTCTTGGTCACGGGCGGGGGCGGCTATTTCATGGGCCGCAAACGCGAGGTCCGGCTGGAGCCCAACCGCGTGGAGGTCGCCCCCGACAGTTGTACCCTGCTCCGCGAGAACCTGGAGAAGCAGGTGGACGAGAACTCCAAGGCCGTCTCCACCCTTTCCCTGCGCCTGACCGCCACCGAGAAAGACGTCGCCTATCTCAAGGGCCAGATGCCGCACATCAACCAGTCCCTCACCCGCATCGAGGGCAAGCTCGACACCGCAATCGGGAGGCTCGTGCCATGAAGAAACGCCGCAACGACGCCTGGGACACGCCGCTCACCGAGGCCCAGCGCTGGGAGGCCTACGAGCGCTCCAAGGGCGTCCCCTGGCCCACCTTCGCCGCCTGGCTCGCCGAGGAATACGGACTTTCCGTGGGCAAGACCGCCATCTACGACTGGCAGGCGTGGATGCGCCGGCAGGAGGGGGCCCATCGCCTGGAGCGCGCCATCGCCGCCCGGCAAGAACTCAAGGGCCTCTCCGACTACGCCGCGCTCGACGCCCGCACGGCCGACGCCTACCTCGCCCTGGCCAACGACGCCATCCTCTCCGGCGACCCCGACCGCGCCGCCAAAATCGTCGAGGCCGCGGTGAAGATCAACGCCGCCAGCCTGCGCCTCGCCGAGCAGCGCCAGCAGGCCGAGCGCCTCGACCTCCAGCGGCAGGAGCTTGCCCTCAGGCGCGAACGTTTCGAAGCCACTGAGAAACGCCTGGCCGACGCCACCGGCGTGGCCGCCGACGAAACCCTCTCCGAAACCGAGCGCCTCGCGCGCATCAAAACCATCTTCGGCCTATGAAGCTACTTGACGAAATCCTGCTGCCCTACCAGCGCGCCTGGGTCGAGGACCCCGCCCGCTTCAAGATTGGGCTCTGGAGCCGCCAGACGGGCAAGAGCTTCTCCACCGCGTGCGAGGCCGTGCTGCACTGCCTGCTCCACCCCGGCGCGCTGTGGGTGGTGCTCTCCGCCGGAGAACGTCAGGCCATCGAATGGATGCGCAAGGCCCGCCAATGGGCGGAGGCTGTTCGCCTGGCCGTGGAGGCCTACGACGAGCTCCGCCAGGGCCAGGCCCTCATGACCCGCGCCGAGATCGCCTTCGCCAACAAGAGCCGCATCCTTGCCATCCCGGCCAACCCCGACACCGCCCGCGGCTACTCCGCCAACCTCGTGCTTGACGAGTTTGCCATCCACGAGAAGCCCTGGGACATCTGGGCCGCCATCTACCCCTCCATCACCAACCCCCTCAACGGCCGCAAACTCCTCCGCGTCGTCTCCACCCCCAAAGGCATGGGCAACAAGTTCGCCGACCTCTGGTTCAAGAACCCCGCCTATTCCAAGCACAAGGTCACCATCCTCGACGCCAAGGCCCAGGGGCTGCCCGTCGACCTCGACGAGCTCCGCGCCGGCGTCGACGACCCCGACATCTGGGCGCAGGAGTATCTCTGCGAATTCATCGATTCCTCCTCCGTCCTCCTGCCCTACGATCTCATCGCCGCCTGCGAGGACGCTTCCCTCACGGGAAGCGTCGGCGAATCGTCCGGGGCCGCCGCTTATCCAAGCCTCCAAGCCTCCAATCTTCCAAACTTCTACATCGGCATGGACGTCGGCCGTAGCAAGGACCTCTCCGTCATCATGGTCGGCGCGGTCGAGGGCGGCATCCTCCGCCTCCTCCGCACCGAGATCCTCCGCAAGACCCCCTTCCACGAACAGCTCGACATCCTCTGCGCCCTCGCCAACGACCCCCTCGGTCCGATTGACCAAGCCTCCAAGCCTCCAAACTTCCAAACTTCCGTGGCGTCAAACGCCGCGCGGCGCGTGGCGATTGACGCCACCGGCATCGGCGCCATGCTGGCCGAGGAGGCCCGCCGCCGCCTGGGCGGGCGCGTCGAGCCCGTCACCTTCACCGTCAAGAGCAAGGGCGAGCTCTACGCCGCCCTCCGCCGCCGCTTCGAGGACAAGGCGCTGCGCATCCCCGCCGAGCGCGACCTGCGCGAGGACCTCCACGCCGTCCAGCGCAACGTCAGCGCCGGCGGCGCCGTCACCTACGCCGCCCCCCGCTCCGAGGACGGCCACAGCGACCGCGCCGCCGCGCTCGCCCTCCTCATCCACGCCGCCGAGCGCCGCGGCTGCGACTTCATGCCCCGTCCCTTCCGTTTCCGTGGGAGCCTTGAAGACCTATGAAAACCAAACCCGCCAGACCCGTCGTCCTGCCCACCGCGGTGCGCACCCGCCACGAGCGCGAGGCCAACGCTTTCCTGGAGAGCTACAACCCCCTGCGCGGCCTCACCATCCGCCGCGCCCAGATGATCTTCGACGCCGCCCGCCGCGGCAACGACGTCCGCCTCCAGTGGATCTACGAGAACATCGAGCAGAGCGACCCCACGCTCATGATCTGCGCCGAGCGCCGCGCCTCCGCACTCGTCGACCTCGATTGGACCATCCGCCCCAAGGCCGCCGCCCGCGCCAAGGGCTTCGACCAAGCCCTCGCCGACGAGCAGGCCGCCTTCCTCGAGCAGGCCTACGGCCAGGCCGAGGAGCGCAACCTCTTCCCCGCCATCGAGCGCCTCGCCTCCGCCTTCTTCCGCGGCCACGCCCACGTCCGCCCCCTCTGGTGCGCAGACGGCCGGGGCCTTGCCGGCTTCGAGCTGCTCAACGCCTGGAACCTCTGCCGCGACCTCGTCACCGGCCTCTGGCACTGGAACCCCGCCGCCTCCGAGACGCTCGACTTCGGCAGCCTCGAGCCCGTCCCCGAGGGCGAGATCGTCACCCTGGTGCGCTCCCGCCACATCGACTATCCCGCCATGCCCATCTTCCTGCGCAACGCGCTGGGCGAGAAGGCCTGGGGCCGCTTTTTGGAGCGTTACGGCATCCCCCCCGTCATCATCACCATGCCGCCCGACATGGACCCCGCGCGCGTCTCCGAATACTGCGCCGCCGCCACCCAGGTCGCCGACGGCGGTTCCGGCGCCCTCCCCGCCGGCTCCCTCGTCTCCTACGCCCACGAGGCCCGCGGCACCGACCCCTTCACCGCCTTCCTCGACCACCAGCAGCGCCTCATCGTCCTCATGGCCACCGGCGGCATGCTCACCAGCCTCACCGGCGCCACCGGCATCGGCCAGGGCGCCACCGACGCCCACGAGGAGACCTGGCGCACCATCGTCCGCCGCGACGCCGCCGCCGTCGCCACCGCCCTCAACCGCACCGTCACCGACACCCTCCTCGACCGCGCCTTCCCCGGCCGCCCCCACCTCGCCGCCTTCGACTTCGAGACCGAGCCCGCACCCGGCCCCGCCGAGGTCTTCGACCTCGCCGCCAAGGCCGTCCAGGCCGGCTACCGCGTCACCCAGGCCGAACTCCAGGAGCGCACCGGCTACGCGCTGGAGCCCGCGGGCGCGGGCTCCGGAGGCTTGGAGGATTGGAGGCTTGGAGGCTTGGCCTCGCCCCTGCGGGGCGACGGGCCGACCGCTCCGCAATCGCCGCGGGGCGTGGGGCAAAGCCTCACCCTCAACCGCCAAACATCCAACCCTCCAAACCTCCAAACTTCCGGCCTGCAGGGCCTTGCAGAGGCGTTGCAGACCGACTGCGCCCCCCTTGCCACGGCCCTGCAAACCCTCCTCGCCGAACCCTCCCCCGAGGCCGCCCGCGCCCTCGCCGCGCGCCTTCCCGAGTTGCTCCCCGACGACCCCGAGATGGCCGCCGCCATCGAGGAGGCCCTCACCCAAACCTTCGGCGCCGCCCTCGCCACGGCCCCCGAAAAACCCGCCGTCGCCAACCGCGCCTACCGCCGCGACCCCGACGGCAAGTTCTCCAAGACCAACCACCCCGGCACCCACCAGCGCGAGGGTGAAACCAAGCCCAACAAGGACTCCCTGGGCCGCCTCCCCAACGATGGCAAACCACTTTCCGTGGACGACAACCTCGCCCGCGGCAAAAAGGCCGTCACCCGCGCCCTCACCCACAAACAAGACGTCCGCGACGCCATGTTCCGCCCCGAATCCGGCCCCATCGACTTCATCTGGGGCACTCCCGGCGAAAAGGCCAAGGAGCGCGCCGGCGGCTACGGCATCTCCCACGCCTTCGCCAAACATCCAGAAGACATCGCCAAGCTCCCCGAGATCATCGCCAAAGGCACCGCCTACAAGGTCAAAAGCAACGTCGAAGGAGATTATGGCTATCATGGCCGCATCGTCTTCGTCCATGGCGATGGCGCCGTCTTCGTCGACCCGCAACCGAAGGGCAAGGCCCTCGTCGTAACAGCCTACCGCAAACGCGGCGAAGGCGGGTTCGCGGAGATAGAGAAAGGCCCCAAAGCATAAGCTTCGGGGCCCGATAAAAGGCAAGGTGAGCGGCCGGCCTTTTCTAACTGCCTGATGGTCGTTCTACTGCCGCCTGGCCTTCAGTGCTTTATGCCTGCGGAGTTTCCTGCCAGTACCCATAGTATCCCACAAACCCGAAAGGAATGCAAGCCATGTGTTAAATACCAAAGTCAAACTCTGGTTGCCATTGGTGGGGGAATTGTGCAACACCAATTATTGACCAGGGATTGAGTGCACGTTTTTGGACCCATTGAAGTATGGTTCCCATGTAAAAATGAAGGTCTGTGTTTCTTGCGAAATCCCAGTATCGTGCCTCGACTTTTTCTTTGATGGTCGTAAACGGTGCGTTTTTGTAATTGTTAAACCATAACGCCCCGACCTCCCAATCCAACACTGACATACAGGACTTCTTATTATGTGAATCAAGAAAGGTAATTTTTAGTCTGAATGGAACCTTCTCTGTGGGCACATATCGCATGGTATGATCTTTGCCATCGAACAAGTCCGATGTGAGAGCTTCCATGCCCTTAAGAAAGTTCCTTACTTCCTCTTTTGTGTACTTTGGGTTTCCTTCTTCAAAGACTTGTACGTTTAGGACTTTGGCAGGCTTGAAAATTGCCAACGAAACTTTGTTTGTGCGCCCCAATTCACGCAATTCGTCCATCGAAGTGAAGATTTTCGCTTTTTCCAGAACATATGCTCGCCGCTCTCTCCAACGACCTCTTGTCGAAAGCGTTTTTCCTAGAGAAAGCGTATCGCGTTGGGGCGTGTAACTTTCTGGACGAGGGTCTTTCCAATGCTCGCGCGCGACGACATCCACATCAATCCAAGTGTATTTCTGAAACGCCCCATCCTTGTAAGTCTCGAAAGGAAGCGGATAAAGCCTCACCCAATTACCGTTTTCATCGATTCCTGCCGTACAAACTAGCTCTCCATAACTTTTAGAGATCGTCGGTTGAGTCTTTACCAAAAGCAAAATCTTTTTGCGCTCGACTTTTGTTTCGCCCATGACTTATCCTCACATTACAAATGCTTGAAAGCAACGCCATCCAACTGATTCAGTTTACGTGCCACACGCCCTCGATGGCAATGTTGAACGTCAAACTCAAAACAGGTCAAGGCGACACGTTGACCGGCAGACAATAACTTACGGATAACGTTGAGGTCTTCTTCAGCGAAAGACAGCGTCTCTGCTTCATATTCATCGAACAGACGGTCATAATCCGCTTGCGTTCGCAGCTCTCGTCGTTTCTCCGAGGCGATACCAAGACCAGGCAAATGGATGTATTGAATACCAACATCCCTGCACGCACTGGAGAGGCGACTCTTGGCGAACCCGAAACGGCGACTGACAGGATTTTTCCGAACATCTATCAATGTCTTCACTGAAACTCGAATTAGGCTCCGAAGATAAGCGTCCAATGAAAGGGATTCGTAACCCAGTGTCATCAGAGAAGGATAAGCCGCACTCTGCTTTGCGATCAGCGCCCTTGTCATGCGTACGCGACTGGCGAGGTTCGCGTCATAAGCGGACAATTCGTTTAAGATCTCGCTTCTGATGGCATAGTTCGGGGACTGCCCGTAAACATAAGCCACGAAGGGCGCATTGTACGACTCGCCACCCATTTCTCCGAACCGGTCGAGTGAATGTAAAAAAGACGAAAGCGCCGAATCCGGGGGCGTTTCTTCCGCAAAACGAAATCCTGAATGGGTCAGGCAGTAACACTTCTCCTCCCGTGCCAATAGCCCCTGCTCCGTCAGCTTCTCACAGCCCCGTTCCAAAACAAAAGAATACCCGCCACGCCGCATCGGGACAAAATCAAACCAGTGACTTCTTATCGCCCGTTGCGCCACAAAAACCAATTTCATCAGATTGGTTCGATTTAGACGGCCGCCATAATACAAAAACAGCCTCATCAGAAACGAGACAGAATCCATTGTTACCTCCTTTCCGCTCTTACAGGGTTACCAATCATTATAAGGCAATAAGTAGCCTCTTGGCAAGGCAACAGTTTCCCTCTCCGTCGTGTCGCTTCCCCTGCCAATCATTAATCATCCAGGCAGTCCTGTCGGCGGCAGCCGACCAATAATCCGCCCAAATCCGCGAAATCTGCGGTTCCCCACCATTCACCATTTACCACTCACCATTCACCATTTACTACTTACCATTCACCATTCACCGCGCCGCAGGCGCACCATTCACCATTTACCATTTACCATTTACCGCGCCTCCGGCGCGGGCACCTCCGCCGACGGCGCGGGGATCGCGCGGTCGCGCGGCGTGTAGCCGGGGGCGGGGGCGAAGGGCGCGCCGGGCAGGAGGCGCGGGGCGCGGATCTTGGCCACGTCGAAAAGCTTCCACTGGCCGGTGGGCGCGCCGCCGCGCGCCGCCTCCCAGCACCGCACCAGCGTCTTCCCGTTCCCCGCCGCGCTCGGCCCCATGCGGTGCGGCAGCGCCACGCGCGAAACCCCCGCGTACGTGAACCCCACCGCCGCGCGTGCGGCGATCGCCGCACGAAGTACCCCCTCCGCGGAGGACGGGGCCTCCGCCACGGGCGCCGGGGAGACGGCGGTGGGCGCCGCGCACCCCAAGAGCAGAAAGAGCAGAAACGCCGCCAAAACGCCGCACAAGCTTTTCATCGCAACCCTCACAGTTTGTGCCACAGCACCCCCAGCACCTGCGAATACGCAGAGTCAAGCCTCGCCAGTCGGCGGCGGTGAGTGATTGTCCTCTAAAAACGATAGCTCATTCATCTTTCGAATACGTGCTCGTATCTCTTCCAACTGTAGATACAAACTGTCAATCTCGGCATATAAATATTCTCTGATGTAATCCGTATCAAAGATTTCCTGAAGAGACACATGCACTTGACCATCTTTGACTTTATATCGAGATAAGTTTGCATAACTCCATCCTATCGGAGGCTTCGCAGAGGTATATGGGCAAGTCTCAGGAATTACGCAAGAGGGATGTTCATCAAGATAGATGTCACGCCACGTTCCATAGCCAGGGATTTGGTCCCCCTTGACAAGACTCTCAATGAGGGATTTGAATGCATGAGTCGCTACACCCTTATGCTCTACACATAACATTTTCCAGTATTTAAGAAACTCATCATTGGTACTTATATTCTCTTGCGCAGAAAATAAAAGAGAGAGGATATCTTTTTCTTTCCGTACAAATCCCTTCCATCCCTTTTGGCGATATATATTTGCCTTTCGGTAAATGGATTTGAGGGACATTCCTCTTAGACCTTTTCCGCTATATCTCTGAATCAGAGACGCGGCAACCTTCTTTCGTTCTTTTGGTGTAGCAGCTAGGAATTCGGAACAAATACTGCACCACAAATACACTTCCTCAAACTTCTCCTCTTTCATCTTTCGTAAAATGCGAAACTCTTCGGGTGTTACGAACATTTTCATAGCGCCATCTCCTCACTTCCCAGCCAGCTTCACCAACAGCGCTTGGATGTCCGCCAGCTGTCCGCGCAGCCGTGCCAACTCCCCCCGCAATTCGTCCCGCAGCGCCTCCGCCCAGGCCGGCGGCTCGCCCCCCGAAGGGGTTGGCGTTGCCGTGTTGTGCACACGCGCACCCGGAGACCCCACCGCCAGCGCCCCGTGATTGTCACGCAATGAAACTGCCCTACCATTGAATGAAAGATTTTCAACTTTCTTTCGAAACTTGTCAGAAAATGGGCTGGCGCCTCTTTCGACTGCTGAAATATAGGCACGCGCCATTCCAAGCGCGTCCGCTAGTTCTTGTTGTGTAAGCCCCAGACGTTCCCTAATCTCGCGGAGTGAAAGATTTTCGTCCATAATGAAAGATTTTCCTTGCTTGATGTAAGATTTCGTGCTACATTCTTTCATGTTCTAGGGCAACTGTTGCCCTCCTACACGGACAGTATACCAAAGAAGGGACAGAGGCATGCAGACAAAGAGCCGGTTGCGGCGACGCGAGACGTGGGCCGGGGTGAACGCCCTGGCGGAGGAGCTCGGGGTGAACCCCGGGACGGTGAGCCGGGTGCTGACCGGGCAGAAGCGGAGCCTGCGCATCGAGGCGGCGGCCTTGGCGCGCGGCTGGCGGCCCGGGCGCCAGGCGGCGAAGGCGCGCGCGGCGGAGGCGGCGCGATGAACCGCGTGGGTCTGGCGCGTTTCCGCGCGCTGTCCGCCCCCCTGCCGATGGCCGGGCGTAAACGCGGGCGGCGGTGCCAGTTCCCCGAGGGGACCGTGCGGGTGAACCTGCTGGTCTCGCCGGAGACCTACGCGGCGCTCGACTGCCGGGCGCGTGCGGAGGGCCATTCCATCAGCCAGGAGGCGCGGGCGGCGCTCGACCGCCACCTGGCCCGCTGATTTTCAGAGAACCCAAACCAAAGGAGGACACCATGAAGGATGAAGAGCAAGCGCCGGGCACGGAGCGCGTCAGCGTCACGCTGGTCGTTGACTTCGCCGGCTTCGGCAAACCCGCGAACGTGCATGTCGAGGGGTGCCCCCCCGAGGGGCTTTCGGAGGGGGCGCTCCAAATCCGCTTTCGCCTCTTCGGCGCCATGCTGGCGGGAATCGAAAAGGAGTTCGGCCCAAAGAGGAGGCGGAAATGAGGCCCGCCAAAAAGGAGGACTGACCCATGAGAGCATTTCACGAGGACGCGTTCCGCCCGGGGCCGCTGGCGCGGCTGCTGTGGGCGTGGAAGGGTCTGCCGGTTGGCACGCGCCGCAAGCGCCTGGCCGACGCGCTGTGGTTTTGGCTCCATGGCGACGAGGCCGAGGCCGACGCCGCCCTGCGCTGAGGCGCCCCGGCGCAACCAAGCCTCTAAGCCTCCAAACTTCCAAACTTCCACCCCGACCGAAGGGAGCGAGACCATGCGATCCATCCAGAGCGACCTCTTCGCCCCGCCGCCCGCCTGGCTGCGGACGGTGCTCCGGCGCCTGCCGGCGCAGGACTTCCTGAGCGTGGCGGACGTGGCGCTGGCCTTCTGCGCCTCCACCACCACCGTCACCGAGTGGATCGAGGAAGGCCGCCTCGAGGCCGTGAACCTCAACGCCGGCACCGGCAAAAAGACCTTCTGGAAAATCCCCCGCGAATCCGCCGTCGCCCTGGCCAAGCATATGGCGGAGGGCGTCTGACGACGCCCGGAGAACGGTGAACGGAGAACGGTGAACGGAGCGCCCCTGCGGGGCGACCGGCAAACCAAGCCTCCCGTGCAGGCGCAAAGCGCCAAACCTTCCACGGCTAACTTCCAAACTTCCAAACTTCCACCAAGGACACACCCCATGGACAGCGAAAACCAAGCCTCCAAACTTCTAAGCCTCCAAACTTCCGGCGACGGCCTCGCGCCGACCGCCGAGGAGGTCGCGCTGCTGACCCGGCAATACCAAAAGGCCCTCGACGGCCTCTTCGAAGCCTACCAATTCGGCATGATGCTCCGCGCCGTGAAAGAGCGCCTCGAAGCCGCCGCTGACGCCGCCGACGATTCGCGATTCGCGATTCACGATTCGCCCACCCCCGAACCCTTGCAAAATGCGGGGTCTCTCGGCGATGCCGCGCGCGGCACTGCCGAGAGAATCAGCACCGGCGACTGCGGCATCTCGGGCGGTTGGAACCGCGGAATGGGGCTGAAAGGGTGGCTGGCGCAGTGGTGCCCCGAAATCAACTACAGCACCGCCCGCCGCTTCCTGGCCGTGGCCGAGAAGACGGTCGCCGCGCTGGCCCTCGCCGACGCGGAGGCGTCCGAGGCGGCCGCCGTTGGTTCGGCGTCCCCTGCGTCCCCGGAAAGTTGGGGTGAAGCGCCCTGCGCTTCCGCGGGTGAAGGGGCGCGGAGCCCCTTCCCGCCGGAGGCAAAGGTCCGCGAATTCCTCGCGGGCCGCAGTCAGCGGTCGATTCTCCGTCTGGGCGGGAAGCGCGAGGGCGCGGGGCGGAAGGCGAAGGACTGGGCGGCGGCGCTGGAGGCCAGCCCCGAGGTCGCCTGGAAGGAGCTGGCCGAGCCCCTCGAGCGCCTCAGCCGGCTCATCGTGCGCGAGCGCCGCCACGCCGTCCTCACGGCGCAGGACCTCCACACCCTGCGCGACGCCATCGACCTGCTGCACGAGGTCATTCACGCGGACGCGTGAATGGGGAAGTTTGGAAGTTTGGAGGCTTAGAGGCTTGGCAAACGCCCTGACGGGCGACGGAACATCGGAAGGGAAGTCAAGATGGACGCATGGGACACAGACGATTTGGTCGCCCCGCAGGGGCGCGCTAAACTTCCAAGCATCCAAGCTTCCAAGCTTCCCGGCGGGGTCGCGCCGTGCGCGATCCCCGCCGCGGACTGGGCGCGGCTGGCGGGTCGGCTGACGGCGCTCCAGCTGGGGGAGCTGCGCGACTGGGTGGGGGTGATGCACGCCTTTTTGGCCGCGCCGGCGGCGTCGCGCGCCCTCGTGGCGGGTCGGCTCGCCGCCGAGCACGCGGGGCTCCGCGGGCTCTCGCTGAAGAGTCTCTACCGGAAGGCCGCGGCGTGGCGGCGGCGCGAGGCCGAGCGCCCCGGGCGCGGGTGGGAGGCGCTCGTGCCGAAAAGCGCGCAGGCCGCCCCCGCGGGGGTGGCGGGCAACGCCGACTTCGTCCGCTTCTGGCAGGGGCTGGTGCTCGAGAACCAGCGCGTCAGCAGCCGCGCGTGGGATAAGCTCCTGGCGCGGCTGCGGGCGGGCGAGGCCATCCCCGGCCTGGGCGACTGGCGGGCGCTCTACGCCCGCGAGTTCCCCGGGCGGGAGGCGCCGGCCGTGTGCCCCTACCGCGCGGGCGTCCTCCTCCCCGCCGGCTGGAGCAAGCCCAACCTGATGCGGCTGCTGCCGAGCAAGTGGGCGCTGACGGCGGCGCGCCAGGGCACGCTCGCGGCGAGCGCGCTCCTCCCGAGCGTCCCCCGCACGCGGGCCGGACTCCTGCGCGGACAGATCGTCGAGATCGACGACATGTGGCACGACGTCAAGGTCCGCGCGGCCGACGGCGCCCCCGCCGAGCGCTGCGTGGAGCTCGCGATGCTCGACGTGGCGACCGGCTATCGGAGCTACCTCCTCAAGCCCATCCGGCGGCGGGACGACGGCACGCGCGAGGTCGTCATGGCCCGCATGATGCCCTATCTCATCGGCCACTGGCTCTGCGTCCAGGGCTACGCGCCCGCGGGCGCCACCGTCATGGGCGAGCACGGCACCGCCGCCGCGGACAGGCGCCTCGCCGCCGCCGTCGAGGCGGCCACCGGCGGGAAAGTCCGCTTCCTGGCCGGCGGCAAGCTCAGCAAACCCCTCGCGCAGGGCCTCTGGGAGGGCCGCCCCCGCGGCAACTTCCGCTTCAAGGCCCGCCTCGAGGGCTCCCACAGCCTCCTCCACGACCTCCTGGCCGACGTCCCCGGCCAGGTCGGCAAGAACCGCGACGCCGCGCCCGAGGACCTCTACGCCCGCGACAAGGCCGAGGGCGCGCTGCTCCGCGCCTGCCGCGAGCTGGCCGCGCGCGACCCCGCCCTCCCCGAGCGCCTCCGCTGGCCCTACCTCCCCTTCCAGGACTACGCCGCCCTCGTCGCCCAGGCCGTGGCGGCGC
>CASEMQ010000029.1 GCA_949289005.1 uncultured Lentisphaeraceae bacterium | reverse complement strand
TGAGCGATTCCTGCGTCCGCCGCCGTTTCCGTGGGGAAGTGGTACACTGTTGCATGTCGTCGGTTCCTCTCTTTTTGTGATTGGCGCATCGTGTGCCAGAAGAGGCCGACGACGTTTTTGCCTTTTGGCCGCGCCGCCCCCCAGGGGGCGCCCCCCCCTCTTCTGCTTTGCCTCGACCTCTGCCAGTCCACCTTCTTTCCGCTTTCTCTTCTTCCTTCCATCTGCGCAATTACATTGTGGACGATTCAATTCAAGCCCTGCGTTTTTCGCGTCTTGCCCTCGGGGCGGAGCATATGGTATTGTATGGGTGGAAAGAAGACATTGTGATTGGACCCGCCGCGGACAGGGTGGCATTTTTCTTTCCGGCCACGACCCGCGGCACGAGAGCAAAGCAGAGACCATGCAAAACAGCAAGCAATTCTCCACGGAGATCGCCGGGCGGAAGTTTACCATCGAGACGGGCCTTTTGGCGCGCCAGGCGGCCGGCGCCGTGGTCGTTTCCTTGGGCGACACGAGCGTTTTCTGTGCCGTGACGCACACCGACAAGCCGCGTGAGGGAATCGACTTTTTCCCGCTGCAGTGCGAGTATCGCGAGAAGTTCTACGCGGCCGGGCGCTTCCCGGGCGGCTTCTTCAAGCGCGAGGCGCGCCCCACGGAGAAGGAGACGCTCACCGCGCGCATGTGCGACCGCCCCATCCGCCCGCTTTTCCCCGACGGCTACTACAACGACGTCCAGGTCAACTCGATGCTCGTGAGCTGCGATGGGCAGCTTGACGGCGACGTGCTGGCGGTGAACGCCGCCTCCGCCGCGCTGCACATCTCCGACGTGCCCTTCATGGGGCCCATCGGGTGCGTGCGCATCGGCCGCATCAATGGCGAGTGGGTCATCAACCCCACCTACGACCAGCGCCAGCAATCGGATCTCGACCTGCTCTACGCCGGGCTCCACGGCAAGTTCCTCATGATGGAAGGTTCCGCCAAGGAGATTTCCGAGGCCGACTTCCTCGCCGCCATGAAGCGCGCCCACGAGGAAGTGGAGAAGATCATCGCCCTCCAGATCGAGATGCGCCGTGCCCTCGGCAAGCCCGACAAGGAAATCGCCGACGTCCCTGAAGACCCCGAGAAGATGGCCTTCATCCGCGGCCTCGGCGGCGCCAAACTCGCCGACGCCCTCGTCATCCCCGGCAAACTCGACCGCGAGGCCGCCGTCTCCGCCATCCGCGACGAACTCCTCGCCGCCTGCCAGGAGAAATACGGCAAGGACGAGAACGGCGCCTGGGTCATCGACGACGTCAAGTTCGTCCACCTCTTCGACGCGCTCGAGATCGAGACCGTCCGCGCGAACTTCCTGGAGCGCGGCAAGCGCATCGACGGCCGCGCCCAGCACGAGATCCGCCCACTTGCCGCGCAGGTCGGCGTGCTCCCCCGCGTCCACGGCTCGGCCATCTTCAACCGCGGCGAGACGCAAAACCTGGCCACCGTCACCCTCGGCACCAGCAAAGACGCGCAGGATCTCGACTCCGTGGCCGGCGGCCCCAAGCAGAAGAAGTTCATCCTCCACTACAACTTCCCGCCCTACTGCACGGGCGAGGTCGGCCGCCTGGGCACCACCGGCCGCCGCGAGATTGGCCACGGCGCCCTCGCCGAGCGCTCCCTCGCCGAGGTCGTCCCCGCCGACTATCCCTATTCCGTCCGCGTCGTGAGCGAGATCATGGGCTCCAACGGCTCCTCGTCGATGGCCTCCATCTGCGGCGGCTGCCTGGCGCTGATGGATGCCGGCGTGCCGATCACCGCCCCCGTCGCCGGCATCTCCGTCGGCCTCTTCACCACGCCAGACCTCTCCAAGAAGGTGCTCGTCACCGACATCCTCGGCGCCGAGGACCATTGCGGCGACATGGACTTCAAGATCGGCGGCACCCGCAAGGGCATCACCGGCTTCCAGGTCGACCTCAAAATCCGCGGCCTCACCTGGGACCTCGTCGAAGGCGCCCTCGAAGCCGCCCGCGTCGGCCGCAACCACATCTTGGACTACATGGCCACCGTCATCCCCGCGCCCCGCGCCGAGCTCTCGCCCTACGCCCCGCGCATCGCCACCGTCCAGATCCCCACCGACAAAATCGGCGCCCTCATCGGCCCCGGCGGCAAGGAAATCCGCCGCATCACCGACTCCACCGGCGCCCAGATCGACATCGCCGAAGACGGCACCGTCTCCATCTTCGCCGTCACCGCCGAGGCCATGGAAGCGGCCAAGCGCGAGGTCCAGGCCATCTGCGCCGAGGCCGAGGAAGGCAAAATCTACGAAGGCACCGTCACCGGCATCAAAGAGTTCGGCGCCTTCGTCGAAATCCTCCCCGGCAAGGACGGCCTCTGCCACATCTCCGAACTCTCCGACCGCCGCATCCCCTCCGTCGAGAGCGTCTGCAAGGTCGGCGACAAGATGACCGTCAAATGCATCGGTATCGACGAGCGCGGCCGCATCAAACTCTCCCGCCGCGAAGCCATGCGCGACCTCGACCGCCAGTCCCGCCAAGGCTAAGCCCCCGCGGGAACAACAAAAAAGCCCCCGACCATCCGGCCGGGGGCTTTTTTGTGCCGTCGCGCGGCGGCTCAGGCGCGGCGGCGGAGCGCCACGCCCGCGAGGCCGAGCGCCAGGAGCGCCAACGCCGTCGGCTCGGGGAGCAAGGCAATCTCGTCGACGAGTTCCGCGCCGGTCAGCGGCAGGTCAGTGTCCAAGGCTTGGCCGGGAAGGACGAAAACCTCGTACCGGGCATCCCCCGTATAGGCGTCCGAACCATCGACGGCCGCGCCCCAAGCCCAAGAGCCGATGGGGCCGTTGCAATTGCCGACCGCCGTGGCGATGTCCGTGCCGTTAACGCTGATGGTCACCGTGGCGGTGGCGCCGTCGCGGTCAATGGCGAAGCCGAGCGTGTAGGTCGTGTCCGCCTGAACCGTGCGGTCGATGCCATCCACATAGGTGATGGACTGGTTGTTCAACCCGGAGAGCGAGACCTCCCACTGCCCCGCGGCGTTGATGCCGAGGCGGAATTGGTTGTTGGTTCCCTTCCCGGTGGCACCCGTGCCAAGGATGATGCCTTGGCCAAGCGTGGGGCCCGTGGTGACGAGCGCGGCATAGTTGGCGTTCGAATCAGCCCAGACCGTGGCCCAGCTGTTGCCGGAACCATCATTGTTGCCGTCCACGGAACCCGCGTATTGGGTGCCCACGCCGGGTGCGCCGCCCGTGAGGTTCTCCCAGCCGCGATCCCAGCCGACGGCAACGGCCTGCACCGAGCCCGCCGTGAGGGCAATCAGCGCGGCAATCAGCCAGAGTTGCTTCATTGTGTTCGTATCTCCTTCCTCACCCACTGTCGGGCCGGAAAGCGGTTGGGCGAGGAGTGTCCGTTTCCCGGGGGTGGCCGGGCAACCCTGCCCGGCCGCGAAAGGCACGCGCGGTCGCGTGCCGTTTTCCCGCGGGGTATAAAAAGCACGCTCCCTTTCACGTACCCTCAACGAGACCCTAGGACAGTCCATCAGTGTTTACGTACAAAGAAAGCGCGCCGATACGGCGCACCCTGCAAAACACGTTGCCCACTGATTGAAAGTTCCTAGGTTTCGTTGAGAGGCAACCTGTTGCGCAAAGCGCAAAGTAGAGGCGATGGCTCCCCCATCGCGTGCCCGTATCATAACAAATGGACGTGGCAATCGTCGAGGGCAATCGTGTCCTAGGGGGAAAAGTTTATGCAAAGAACCGCGGAAGGGCGGATTGGAAATGGATTGTTGGCGGGGCGCCGCCCGTAGGGTTGCCGGGATTGGGGCGCGCGAAGGTGTTTTTGGGAAGTCCGGCCATCTCGAAATCCCTTGTTTCCCTCCGTGCCGATTTTCATGAGTCTTGGCGTTCCCCAAACACGCCGGCAGACCCGTCGGCGGCTGCCGACCCCAAATCCGTAACGATCCGCGCAATCGGCGGTTCTTGGGCAACGTTTCCCCGGACGCGCTTGTCGTGGGCGGGTGGGGCAAACGGTTGGGGCGGCAATGTGGTATACTGGCGGGACAGTTTTGGTTTCGAGAAGGTTTCGCGACGATGGACAAGCATTACGACCCGAAGGCAGTTGAGGCGAAGTGGTATCCGTGGTGGGAGGCGCATGGGTGTTTCCATGACGACCCCGCGCGCGGGGGCAAGCCTTATTCGGTGGTGATCCCGCCGCCGAACGTGACGGGCATTTTGCACATGGGTCACGCGCTGAACCAGACGATCCAGGATGTGCTCGTGCGTTGGCACCGGATGTGCGGCGACAACACGTGCTGGGTGCCGGGCACCGACCACGCGGGCATCGCCACGCAAAACGTGGTGGAAAAGGCGCTCCGCAAGGAGGGCAAGCGCCGCCAGGACCTCGGCCGCGAGGACTTCATCGACCGCGTGTGGGAGTGGCGCAAACGATATGGCGGCACCATCGTCCACCAGCAGCGCATGCTCGGCAACTCGACCGATTGGCAGCGCGAGCGCTTCACGATGGACGCGGGCCTCTCCGAGGCCGTCGCCAAGGTCTTCTGCGACCTCTACGACAAGGAGCTCATCTACCGCGGCAACTACATCGTGAACTGGTGCCCCCGTTGCGGCACGGCCTTGGCCGACGACGAGGTGGAGCACGAGCCTAACGCCGGCAACCTCTGGTACGTCCGCTATCCCGTGGTGGGGAGCGCGGGCGAGTTCGTCACCGTCGCCACCACGCGCCCCGAGACGCTCCCCGGCGACACGGCGGTCGCCGTCAACCCCTCCGACGCCCGTTACGCCCACCTTCGCGGCAAAAAGGTGCTCCTGCCTTTGGCCAACCGCGAAATCCCCGTGGTCTTCGACGACTACGTGGAGAAGGATTTCGGCACGGGCGTGGTGAAGATCACCCCCGCGCACGACGCCAACGACTTCGCCGTCGGCCAACGCCACAACCTGCCGCAGGTGGACGTGATGAACGACGACGGCACGATGAACGCCCGCTCCGGCTACGAGGGGATGGATCGCTTCGAATGCCGCAAGGCCATCGTGGAAGACTTGGAGAAGGGCGGCTACCTCGTCAAGGTCGAGCCTTACCAAAACCAAATCGGCCACTGCTACCGCTGCCACACCATCGTCGACAGCCGCCTCTCCAAGCAATGGTTCGTGCGCATGAAGCCGCTGGCGCGGCCCGCCATCGAGGCCGTGCGCAAAGGCGAGATCGCCATCCAGCCCAAACGTTGGGAAAGCGTCTTCTTCAACTGGATGGAGAACATCCGCGATTGGTGCATCAGCCGCCAGATTTGGTGGGGGCACCGCATCCCCGTCTACACCTGCGCCGACTGCGGCCATGAATGGGCCGCGCCCGCCAAGCCCGAGGCCTGCCCCAAGTGCGGCAAGCGGAACCTGACGCAAGACCCAGACGTCCTCGACACCTGGTTCTCCTCCTGGCTCTGGCCCTTCTCCGTCTTCGGCTGGCCCAGGCAAACCGCCGACCTGGCCTTCTACTACCCCACGTGCGACCTTATCACCGGCGCGGACATCCTCTTCTTCTGGGTCGCCCGCATGATGATGGCCGGCTTCGCCTTCATGGGCAAGGCCCCCTTCAAGAACGTGATCCTCCACGGCATCGTCCGCGACGCCCAGGGCCGCAAGATGTCCAAATCCCTCGGCAACTCCCTCGACCCCCTCGAGGTCATCGAGCAATACTCCGCCGACGCCCTCCGCTTCTCCCTCGCCCTCATCACCTCCATGGAAACCGACACCAAGGTCGACATGGGCAAGTTCGAGATCGGCCGCAACTTCGCCACCAAACTCTGGAACGCCGCGCGCTTCCTCCGCATGAACGCCGACAAACTCCCCGGCTTCGCCTTCGCCGGCCACGCCGGCGCCGCGCCCACCCTCGACCCCGCGCTCCTGCGCGACGACGACCGCCACCTCCTCCTCAAGGCCCACCACACCTGCGCCGCCCTCAGCGCCGCCCTCGCAAAATACCGCATCCAGGAAGGTGCCCTCGCCATCTACGACTTCGCCTGGACCGACTTCTGCGACTGGTACCTCGAATACGCCAAGGCCGACCTCAACGCCCCCGACGAAGCCCGCCGCCGCCAGGTCCTCGCCATCCTCGCCTCTGTCTACGGCCAGATCCTCCGCCTCCTCCACCCCTACATGCCCTTCGTCACCGAGGAAATCTGGCACCAGCTCGGCTACTGCGCCGAGGGCGAAACCATCATGCGCGCCCCCTACCCCACCGGCCTCGACCCCGAGACCATCGCCGCCTGGGGCCTTGACGAAGACGTCCTCGCCTACGTCGAGACCAAGCGCGACCTCATCACCGGCCTCCGCGCCCTCCGCGCCGAAGCCAACCTCCCCCCCAACCTCCCCATCCGCCCCCTCCTCCACCCCGCCACCGACGCCCTGCGCGACCGCCTCGCCCGCGACGAGGCCTCCATCCGCGCCGCCATCCGCGCCGAATCCCTCACCTTCGTCGACCGCGCCCCCGACCGCCCCATGCCCACCAAACTCCTCAAGGCCGGCGTCGCCTACCTCCCCCTCGAGGGCCTCGTCGACACCCAAGCCGAGGCCGACAAACTCGACAAGGAAATCGCCAAACTCCAAGGCTTCCTCAACGGCGTCAACGCCAAACTCAACAACCAAGCCTTCGTCTCCAAAGCCCCCGCGCCCATCATCCAAAACCAGCGCGACCGCAAGGCCGAGCTCGAAGCCCAAATCGCCACCCTCCAGGCGCGCCGCGCCGCGCTCTGACGCGCCTGCGCGACAATCGCGAACGGCATGGCGAAAGGCAAGCGAGGGCGGCGGCGCAACGCGCGGCGCGAGCCGCGGCCGGCGGCGCCTCGCCGCCGGTGGCTTCGCGCGCTCTTGGGCGGGCTCGCGGGGACGCTCGGCGCGCTGGCGCTCTTCTTCGTGGCCTCCACGCTGTTCTATGGGGCGGCGTTGTGGACGGAAGGCGGCAAGTGGTTCTGGTGCGTGCCGCGCGGGCTGTGGGGCCCGCGCGAGGATTCTGTCGCGGGGGCCTACCTCGTCATCGCGGTGACCCTGCCGGTCGGCTGGGTCTGCTTCATGGGTTGGCTGGCGCGCGTGGCGTTGCGGCGCCCTTGGCGGAAGCGCCTGGCATGGTTGGCGGTGGGCGCGACGCTTGTGGCGGCCTACTTCTGGGCCTACGCGGCGGCCTGGTTCATGGGGCACCGGCACTGACCTGCGCGCCCGGCGCCGTCACCAATCGCGGCGATTGGCGGGAAGGGCGGGGGTGGCGCGGCGCTTTTCGTCCGCATGCTCGCGTTCGCGGTCGGCGGCCTTTTGGAGAAGGGCCTGGAGGTCTTCGCGCCGGGCTTGCTCGCGGCGTTCCTGCTCGGAGGGCTGGGGCTGGCCCTGCTCCTGCTCCTGTGGCTTCTGCTCCTGTTGGTTTTGCCGCTGGTTTTGCCGTTGTTGGTCCTGCGGTTGCTGTTGGGGCTGTTGTTGGGGCGGCCGGGATTGGTCGGGGTTCTTGGGGAGGTGCTCGCGGATGAGCAGGAGCGCCTCCATCACCTCGCGCTTGGCATCGTCGGAGACGGGCGGGGCGAGCAAGGGGACGATGGCATCGGCGGCGCGGGCGATGGCGTCGCGGTCGGCGGCGGTGAAGGCCGTCTCGTTGGTGCTCGCGGCGGCTTGGCGCAACTGCTCCTCGGCCCACTGCGGGAAGATGAGGCGGAACTGTTGGGTGAGCGCCAACACCTCGGGCAAATCCTCGCGGGCGGGCCAATAGGGCGGCAGGTTCTGGAGGGCGTTGGTGTGGACGGCGATGGACTCGGCGTTGAGCATGGGCGGGTCGGCAACCGTCTTCCAAAGATCGTAGACAAAGGGCTCGCCCGCGACGAGCGGCGCGGCGTCGCCCTCGGCCGCCTCGTAGGCATCGGCGGCTTGGTCGAGCGCGCGTTGGGCGGCCTGGGCGCGCGTGAGCAGCTCCGCGCGGAGCGTCTCGTTGGTGACGGCGGCCGGCAACGCGTCGATCACGGGGAACCAACGATCGGCCTGGGCGCGGACATCGCGGGCCAATTGCTCGGCCTGCGCCAGGCGCACGGCGGGCGTGGGCATGGCGAAGACCTCCGGCACGGCCTTGGCCAAGGCCCGCTGGCGGGCCAACAACTCGGGTGTCACCCGCAGCCCCTGCCCTTGGTAACGCGCCAACGCGGCCTCGCGGCGCGCGTCGAAGGCCAGCGCGGGCAACCCCTCCACGGCGCGGGCCAGGTTGCGGCGCGCCACGTCCGTCGGCTCGGCGCGCAGGGCGCGCGCGAAGGCGTCG
>CASEMQ010000028.1 GCA_949289005.1 uncultured Lentisphaeraceae bacterium | reverse complement strand
TGCATCAAGCTCTGGAAACGTTGCAGGCGAACGACCCCGCTCCGCCACTTCCGCCGCGACCTCCGCGCCAACGGCCACGAACTCAAGCCCCTGCTCACCGACAACGGCCCCGAGTTCCTCCACGCGGACAAGATCGAAGCCTCCCTCCGCGCCCCCGTCCACTACTGCCACCCCTACCATGCCTGGGAGAAAGGCCCCGGCGAGCGCCATAACCGCCTCGTGCGCACCTACCACCACAAACCCACCGACTTCTCCAAGCAGAGCCCTCACACGCTCAGACAGACCCACCACCTCATCGTCCACTACCCCCGCTCACCCCGAAGGCCCCCTGACCCATGCAAATCTTCCACGCCATCCCACGCCCCCTGCGCAATTCCATTGACATTCTACACCATCTTCCTTTGCCATACGGGCCGTAACCGAACGCGCACGGCCGCGGCTCACTGTCCTCTGTTCACTCGTTTGCCATAATGCGCGGGCACACATGAGTCTCAGCGGATGAGGATGGCGACAATGGTCTATGGTTACATTCGGGTCTCGACGGACAGGCAGACGGTCGAGAACCAGCGTTACGAAATCAAGAAGTTCTGCACGGCCAACGCGATGCGGGTGGATCGCTGGATCGAGGAGACGGTCTCCGGCACGGTTTCCTGGGAGCGCCGCCGCCTGGGGCGGCTCCTGCGGCGCGCCAAGCCCGATGACCTGCTGCTCTGCTCGGAACTCTCGCGTCTGGGCCGCTCGCTCTTCATGATCCTGGAGGTGCTCAACCACTGCCTGTCCCGCAACATCCGCGTGTGGACCATCAAGGACAACTACCGCCTGGGCGACGACATCCCCAGCAAGGTGCTCGCCTTCGCGCTCGGCCTCTCGGCGGAAATCGAGCGCAACCTCATCTCGCAACGCACGCGCGAGGCCCTGGCGCGCCGCCGTGCGGAAGGCTACACCCTGGGGCGCCCCCACGGCGCCAGACCCACGCGCAAACTCTCGCGCCACACCCTCGCCATCGACCGCCTCCTGGCCAAGGGCCACTCCAAGGCCAGCGTCGCCCGCGCCCTCCACGTGAACGTGCAGACCCTTCGCCGCTTCCTAAGAAAACAGTGAGCAGTAGACAGTAAACAGAACGCCCCATTTGGGGCGGCGGTGGATCGATGGACAACGATTGACCCGTCGCCCGCTTGTCGGGCGTCCTGTTCACTGCTCACTGTTCGCTAGGCAAGCCGCGAAGGCGCCGTCGTGGAAGGGCGAGGGGAGGTCTTGGCGGGTTTCGGCGAGCGTCCAGCCGGGGTGGGTGTCGAGGAAGGCGCGGATTTGGTTTTCGTTCTCCTCGGGTTCCAACGAGCAGGTGGAGTAGACCAAGCGGCCGCCCGGGGCGAGGAGGTTGGCGGCCGCGTCGAGGATGGCCGCCTGGAGGGGCACGATTTTGGCCATCCTGGCGGGGCTCCACGCCCAGCGCGCGTCGGGGCGGCGGCCCAGCACGCCGGTGTTGGAGCAGGGCACGTCCAGCAAAATCCGGTCGAAGGGGCCGAGCCCCGCGAGCGTTTCCGCCGGGCGCGCCGTGAGCGTGACGCGGGCGAGGAACCCGCAGCGGGCGAGCGTGTCGCGCAGGGTGTCCGCGCGGGCGGGGTTGGGCTCGTTGGCCACCAGGCGCGTGCCCTCGGGGAAGGGCGCCAGGCGGGCGGCGATTTGGGCGGTCTTGCCGCCGGGCGCGGCGCAGGCGTCGAGGACGCGTTGTCCGGGCGCGGGCGCGAGGAGGTCGATGGCGTGGCGGGTGGCGGCGTCCTGCGCCACGAAGCGCCCCTCGGCGAAGCCCGGGAGGTCGGTCAGGCGCGTG
>CASEMQ010000027.1 GCA_949289005.1 uncultured Lentisphaeraceae bacterium | reverse complement strand
GGACCCGACGGCAGAGGACAGCGACGGCGACGGCTTGCCGGACGCGGCGGAGGCGGGCGCGGTCGTCCGCCGCCCGGGCGTGCCGCCGCGCGACACCTCGGGCTGGGAGGTCTTTTATTCTTGGGCGCCGGAGGGACGCGAAATCCTGGGCATCCCCATCCCCGAGCTTATCGGCGTGGGCTTCGAATACCCCAATCTGCCCTTCGCGGTGGCAATCGCCGGCAGGCGTTATCCGCGCCTGGCCGTCGGCGCGGAGGGGACGCTGACCTTCGTCGCCGAGGGCGAGGACGCCGTGCGCCACGGCACGCGGGCGGATCTCTCCACGTCGCCGATGGACGCGCGGTATCCCTCGATCGCGGTCTACTGGGCGGACCTGATGCTGACCTCGGACTTCCGTTCGGAAATCCGCCTCTCGAAGCACGTGGACGCGGCGGGCGAGGCCGATTGCGTGGCGGTGGACTATCTCAATGTGGCCAAACAAACCGGGCTCCTCGCGCACGCGCCGAGCACGACGCTGCTGCGCGCGCAGGTGCTCATCCCGCGCGACGCCGCGCAGGGCATCGAGGTGCGCTACACGACGCTTCAGGGCGACCTCGATGGCGCGGACGCGACGATCGGCGCGCAGCTCCCCGGCGGCCAATCCGCCGCGCTTTTCGCCCTGGCGCACGACACGCCCGGCAGCGTCCGCGCCGGCGACGCCATCACGTACCACTTCGGTCTGGGCACCGACCCCGCCCGCGCCGACTCCGACGCCGACGGCCTCGACGACGCCGCCGAGCGGGAGCTTGGGTTTGACCCGTGCGACCCGGACATGGACGGGGATGGCTTGGCGGATGGTTGGGAGCGGAAGTTCGGTTACGACCCGCGCGTGGCCGATGACCCGGAGGCGGATGCGGATGGCGACGGCGTGCGCGATTATGTCGAGGCGCAGTGGGGAACCGACCCGCGCAACGCGGATTCGGACGGCGACGGCGTGGGGGACGCCGATGAGATTGCCCAGGGGAGCGACCCGGCGGATGCCTCGGACGGTGGCAAGGCGGGGCGGTTCGTGAAGGCGACCTTTGCCTTTGGCGACCCGAGCACGAGCGAATCGGAGAAGTATGCGGTGGAGGTGCGGCAGGTCGCCGGGGAGGGCGCGGAAGCGAGCGCCGTGCGCCGACTGGAGAACCTGATTTCCAACGGCATCGAAACGCGGGAAACGCTCTTGCGCCGCGACGCGGTCTACGAAGTGACCTTCCGCCACCTCTCCTCGACAGAGGACGCCCCGGACTATGATTATTCGTTTGCGTTGGATTTCCCTGTGATTGCCGAGGGGACGACGGTGCTTTGCGAAGACCCGGATGCGTTGCTTGGGCAGCACAGCTCGGAGGAGGTCGCGACGGCAAACACGTTTTCTGAAAAGAAAATCGTGGTGTATTGTTTGGCGCCGACACTGACGCCGGATTACGACCGCAATCGTCAGTTTGACGTGCAAGACGAGGCGTTGGCCGCGCGGGGAGAGGCGTTACCGGTGTGGGTCAATGCGGACGACGACCGCGATGCGGACAATGGCGTGAACGTGGGCTGGGACGGCACGTATGGGGAACGTAGCGCCGTTGGGGAGACGCCCTTGCGCGACGGCGACAACGACGTGGTGGACGGGAAGTCGGACTTGGAGGATTTTTTCCCGGTCCGGTTTCGGCTGGGGGCGGCTTTGCGGACGTTTGTGGAAAATCACGCGGGCGCCGAGGTGCGCGTGGCGGCACGAAAGGCGGGCGCAACGGAGGGGGACGACTGTCTGCATGTGTTATGGTGCGGGGGCGGCATGGACGAGGTCGAGCGGTTCCATGAGCCCGAGGAGGGGGAGGCGTGCTACGGCCCGAAATTGGATAAGGCGCGTTGGGAGGCTACAGTCGCCATGCTGATTGACTATCCCCTTGAGGACACACGGCGCATGCCGCCACAGCTCATGGCACGGTTGTGCGCGGGCGACGCGTCCGAGACACCGCTGTTCGTCGAGGCGTGCGACGAAGGCGATTTGACGCTTGCCGTGACGTTGTTTGGCGGTGGGATGAAAGGGCTTGACGACGGCGGAAGGGAATTGACGACGTGCCGGTTTGAGAGCCGTTTGCCCGAGGATCGCTACACCGTGCTCAACCTGCGGGAGGAATCTGCCAAAGCACAATCAAACCACGTCACGGCGGCCGAAGACGAGACAACTGTTTATTTCGTGCATGGCTATAACGTTTCGGAAGAAGAGGCCGCAGAGTGGTTCAACACGCTTTACAAGCGATTGTGGCAATCGGGCATGAACGCGCGGTTTTGCGGCGTGACCTGGCAGGGCGATGAGCAGGGTTCGCTTCCGGACTACTACAAAAACGTGGAGAACGCCTTTGTCGCGGCAGGGCGCTTGGCCGACGAGCTGAAAAAGCGCCCCGGGCGCAAGGTGGTGTTGGCGCACAGCCTGGGCAACATGGCCGTCTCGGCGGCCTTGCAGGATTTCAACGCGCCCATCGACGCGTATTTCATGCTCAACTCCGCCGTGCCCTCGGAAGCTTACGACGCGGACGCGTCCATCTACGACTTCGCCACCAATTCCGTCCCCGCCGGGCTTGTCCACGACGACTGGCGCGCCTATCCCGCGAAAAGCTGGTCCGCCCTGTGGCACCGCCACTTCCTGCCGCACGATGACTATATACCGACAGAGGCGGACACTGC
>CASEMQ010000026.1 GCA_949289005.1 uncultured Lentisphaeraceae bacterium | reverse complement strand
TGTCCGAGCTTTGGCGTAGCGCCGTTTCATTCTGTCCATGTAGTCTTTCCTAAAAGTGTGATCCATGTCGCCTCCTTCGGTGCAATCGCATTTGACGCATAGGAAGCATAGCGACTTTCGCTTCGGTGCAATTTACTATGAAACATCACGTCGTACCGGGACAATGGTTGCGGGACAGGGGTGGTTTTGATACAATGAGGCCGTCGAGCGCGTTGGGATAAGGAGGTTTTGCCATGACGAAAGAAGCGTTTTGCGGGGCTTTTACCGAAGACTACCAAGCATCCGTCAGGGAGCGCGTGAGCGTGCGTTTCCCTGGGAAACCCTCGTTGATCAACGAGGTTTGCGCGTTGTCGGACGATGGGGTCGATTTGTTGATCGACTTTGCCGGGACCCCGACGGATTCGGCGGCCGGCATGGAGCAGGCGACCTATGCGCGCCAACTGATCGAGGGCGACCTTGGCGTCTCGTTGCGATTTGTCGAGATGATGCCGCGCCAACGGTACAATAGCGAGACGGGCAAGCGTGAGTTCACGGCGGTATCGGCTTGGTATCGGCTTGATTGATGTGCGCTTTGGTTGTCTTCCGGTGCGCGGGTCACACCCGTGCACGTGATATGGTCGTGTGTGCCCCCCGTTCGCAAACAGGCGTAAATGCTTGGCGCCTTGGCGCGCATGACATGAACAAGATGGGGGGCGCCGAGGATTTGATGGACGGGCGACGCCGCGGAGGTGTGTGCCTCTCTCCGAAAGTCAGGCCCACCCATCGGCCAAGCGTTTCCGCCCACGGTGCCGGCTCCTGGGTCGTTCACGTCCCTCTGGTTCCTCCGGTTCTTTTCTCATTCCGCCTTCCGGCAGGTTCGGCGGGCTTCGACGCGTTCCCAGGAGACGATTGACAAGGTGGTGGAGGGGGAAGCGGCGGGAAGTTTTCAACAGGCGGGGGTTTTGGAACGCGGCGTCTCCCACCCTGGGATGCGGCGCGTCTCGAGGCGAGGTACGGCGCGATCTGGAAAACGACCCCTTGTATAGATTGAAAAGTGGGTTCCGGTGGCTCTCTGGGGCGGTGAGCTGTCAACAGGTTGTCAACAGGCTTTGCCAAGGTTATCAATAGGCAAGGCGGCGGTTGACGCGGGGGGCGATGACGCCGACCGCCGCCGGGGTGGCTTGCCCCGGCCATTGGCACTGCCGCGCCTGTGTCGGACAACAAAAAAGGCCGTGCCCCGGTTGCGGGGCACGGCCTTTTTGTTGTCGCGGCGCGCGGCTTACTTCGCCTTGCGGGCGGCCTTGATGGCGGCCTGCGCGGCGGCGAGGCGGGCGATCGGCACGCGGTAGGGCGAGCAGGAGACGTAGGTGAGGCCAATGGAGTTGGCGAACTCCACGGAGTGCGGCTCACCGCCATGCTCGCCGCAGATGCCCATGCGGATGTCGGGGTTGACGGCCTTGGCCTGGTCGACGGCGAACTTCATCAGCTTGCCCACGCCCTGTTGGTCGAGCACGATGAAGGGATCGTAGTCGTAGAAGCCCTTGCTCACGTAGTCGCGCAGGAACTTGCCCGCGTCGTCGCGCGAGAAGGCGCAGGTGGTCTGCGTGAGGTCGTTGGTGCCGAAGGAGAAGAAGTCGACCTCCTTGGCGATCTCGTCGCTGGTGAGGGCGGCGCGCGGGACCTCGATCATCGTGCCGATGAGCACGTCGAGTTTGATGCCGCGCTCCTTCTCCACCTCGGCGATGACCTTCTGGATGATGGCCTTCTGGCTGAGGAGCTCCTTGACGTTGCCGACGAGCGGCACCATGATCTCGGGCTTGGAGCCGGGGACGTTCGCGGCGGCCTCGCAGATGGCGCGCACCTGCATCTCGGTGACCTCGGGATAGGAGATGCCCAGGCGGCAGCCGCGGTGGCCGAGCATGGGGTTGAACTCGTGGAGCTCATCCACCAGCTTCTTGACCTCCTCCACGGAGATGCCCATGACCTTGGCCATCTCGGCCTGGCCGGCCTCGTCGTGCGGGACGAACTCGTGCAGGGGCGGGTCGAGCAGGCGCACCGTGCACTCACGGCCGTCGAGCGCCTTGAACATGCCCTCGAAGTCGCCGCGCTGGAGCGGGAGCAACGTGGCGAGGGCCGCGTTGTATTGCGCCAGGGGCGCGTCGAGCTGCGCCTGGATGGCGGCCTTCTCGTCGGCCGTGGCGGCCTGCGCGAGCGCCTCCTTGAGCTTCTTCACCTTTTCGGCCACCAGGATCATGCGGCGGAAGGCCACGATGCGGTCGTCGGAGAAGAACATATGCTCGGTGCGGCAGAGGCCGACGCCCTCGGCGCCGAAGCGGACGGCCACCTGGGTGTCGCGCGGGGTGTCGGCGTTCGTGCGCACGCCCATCGTGCGATATTTGTCGGCCAAGGCCATGATTTCGGCGAAGGGGCCGGTCAGCTCAGGGTCGCGCGTCTCGATGCGCCCTTCGTAAACCTTGCCCGTGGAGCCGTTCAGCGAAATCCAATCGCCCTCGTGGAGGGTGACGTCGCCGAACTTGATCGTCTTGGCCGCCGCGTCGATGTGCGCGTCGCCGCAGCCGGCCACGCAGCACTTGCCCATGCCGCGGGCGACGACCGCCGCGTGGCTGGTCATGCCGCCGCGCGCCGTCAGGATGCCCTGGGCGCTGACCATGCCGGCGATGTCCTCGGGGCTCGTCTCGGCGCGGCAGAGGATCACCTTCTTGCCCAGCTTGCCCTGGGTCTCGGCATCCTCGGCGGTGAAGACCACCGTGCCCGTGGCCACGCCCGGCGAGGCCGGCAGGCCCGTCGCGATCGTCTTGGCCTTCTTCTCGGCCAACGCGTTGAAAACGGGGTGAAGCAACTGGTCGA
Source organism: uncultured Lentisphaeraceae bacterium (assembly GCA_949289005.1). GTDB lineage: Bacteria > Verrucomicrobiota > Kiritimatiellia > RFP12 > DVOR01 > Spyradenecus. Next base: position 15,849 of record CASEMQ010000026.1, on the reverse strand, counting down.
GCTGCTGCGGCTCCACGCGGAGCACCGCCGTCTGCTCGTCAATCAGCCCTTCCTTGACCAAATCGGTGGCGATGCGCACCGCGGCCGCGGCCGTGCGCTTGCCGTTGCGCGTCTGGAGCATGAAGAGTTTGCCATCCTCGATGGTGAACTCCATGTCCTGCATGTCCTTGTTGTGCTGCTCCAGCTTCACGCGGATCGCGTCGAACTGCTTGAAGACCTCCGGCATGGACTCTTCCAGCGAGGGATACTTCGTGGCGCGCTCCTCCTCGGAGATGCCCGCGCGCTTGGCCCACTCGCGGCTGCCTTGGATGGTGATCTCCTGCGGCGTGCGGATGCCGGCCACCACATCCTCGCCCTGCGCGTTGATGAGGTACTCGCCGTAGAAATAGCTGTTGTCGCCCGTGGAAGGGTCGCGCGAGAAGGCCACGCCCGTGGCGGAGTTGTTGCCGCTGTTGCCGAAGACCATCGTCTGCACGTTCACGGCGGTGCCCGCCAGCCCGCGGATGTCGTTCAGCTCACGGTACTTGATGGCACGCGGGTTGTTCCAGCTGCCGAAGACCGCGCGGATGCCCATGCGCAGCTGCTCATGCGCGTCCGTCGGGAACTCCTTGCCGAAACGCGCCACCACAATCTTCTTGTAGCGCGCGATGACCTCCTCCAGGTCCTCCGCGGAGAGCTCCGTGTCCAGCGTCACGCCCTTGGCGGCCTTCACCGCGTCAAGCTCGTGCTCGAAATCGTGGTGCTCCATGCCCATGACCACGTTGCCGAACATCTGGATGAAGCGGCGGTAGCTGTCCATCACGAAGCGCTTGTTGCCCGTCTTCGCGATCATCGCCTGCACCGTCTCCGGGTTCAAGCCCAGGTTCAGCACCGTGTCCATCATGCCCGGCATCGAAACCGCCGCGCCCGAACGCACCGAGACCAAGAGCGGGTTGGGCCCCTTGCCGAAACTCTTCCCCGTCACCTCCTGCAAACGCGCCAGCGCAGCCTCGACCTCAGGCATGATCTTGGCGAAAAGCTTCTCCTCGCCCAACTCGTAATACTTGCCGCAAGCCTCGGTGGTAATCGTAAACCCGGGGGGCACCGGCAACCCCATCGACGCCATTTCCGCAAGGTTCGCGCCCTTGCCGCCCAACAGGGCCTTCATCGAACCATTCCCCTCGGAAGCATCGCCCCCGAAGAAATAGACATACTTTTCGTTGCTCATCACGTTCTCCGATAACTTCCGCCCTAGGGCACCCTAAGGCCTGGAAGAAAACACACTGTAACAAAATCACCCCCCAAAAAGCAACCCACCCCCCAGGCCAGAGGCGGGCTCTTCAGAGTTTTTGGTGGGTCGGTGTGGAAGCGCGGGGGTGAGGTCAGGGGAACCGTGGGGGGAGGGGGCGCGGAGCCATTCGAGGCGGGGTGGGGCGATGGCAAAGTCGGAGGTGAAGAGGTCGCGCTCGACGATGAGGGCGTCGCCTTCGAGGAAGGCGGCGGGGAGGCGGGTGGCGGGGGCGAGGAGCGAGTGGGCGGGACGGCGCAGTGCCAGTCGCCCGCCGGGACGCGAAAGCGCCCGCGCGTGCCTTTGGGGATGGGTGGGCGGCGGGCGCTGACGTTGCGGGCGCGCGAAGCCCCGGCATGGAAAAAGCCGCCCATGCGGGGGGATTTCCCGTGCCTGCGCATGCGGGCGCGTCAGTAAGGGAGGTCGAGGTCGATGAGGTCGCAGGGGAGGCCGGTGGTTTGGGCGAGCCATTGGCCGAGGGCGCGGGGGCCGGTGCGCTCGGTGGCGTAGTGGCCGGCGAAGTAGGCGTTTTGGCCCCATTGCTTGGCGAGATTATAGGCTTGGAGGTTGGCCTCGCCGCAGAGGTAGGCGTCCAGCCCCTCGCGGGCGGCGGCATCGACGCCTTCGGGTGCGCCGCCGGAGCAGACGCCGACGGTGCGGATGCAATCCGGGCCGTAGTCGAAGCGTTCGAGGCGGCGGGGGCGGAGGGTCTCGCGCACGAGGCCGACGAAGCGCTCGCGCGGCAGGGCCGCGGGCAGCTCGCCGGCGACGCCGATCTTTTGCCCGTGATAGTCCATGAAGGGGCGGGTGCGCGCAAGGCCGAGGAGGCGGGCGATCTGGGCGTTGTTGCCCAGCGTGGGGTGCGCGTCGAGCGGGAGATGGGCGGCGTAGAGCGCGAGGTTTCGGGCGAGGGCGGCGGCGAGCAGGCGGCGGTTGAGGCCGTCGATGCGCGCCAGGCTGTCGCCCCAGGAGATGCCGTGGTGGACGATGAGCATGTGCGCGCCGATCGCGGCGGCGGCCTCGAAGGTCTCGAGCGAGGCATCGACGGCGACGGCCAGGCGGGCGACGGGGCCCGTGTTCTCGATCTGGAGCCCGTTGTTGGAGACGTCGCGGAATGTCTGGGGGCGCAGTTCGCCGTCAAGCAAGGCGGCGATGGCGTGGCAATCGAGGCCCGCCATCAGCTGAGCAGCTCCACTTTGGGCACGACGAAGTCGAGCCATTTGGCGGGGGTGTCGTCGGTACCGGGGGCGATGCTGCGCGCGGCCAGGTCGTTGAAGGTGGCGACGCGCAGGGCGGGGTCGACGCCCACGCAGCGCCCCTCGCGGGGCTTGCCGGCACGCTCGGCGAGGATGGTCTGGGCGAAGTCCTTGTAGGCCTCGGCCAAGGCCGCGATGTAGGCCGTGTCGTCGCCATAGGGCGCGCCGAAGCGGTTGGCGGCGGGCTTGGGGGCGGGGGCGCCCTTGACGGTCTCGACGGTGCGCGTGCCATCGGGCACCACGCGCACCCACGTGTCGCAGGCGGATTCCTTCCAGTGCAGGGAGCCCTTGTCGCCGTAAAGGGAAAGCATGATGCCATCGGCCTCGCCCAGGGCAATCTGGCTGACGGCGATGGTGCCGAGCGCGCCGTTGGCGAAGCGCAGGAGGATGGTGGCGTCGTCGTCCAGCAACCGCCCGGCCACGGCAGGCCGCCCGGAGGCGCAGAGCGCGGCGATCTCCACCCCGCCGGCCCACTCGGCCACAAAGGCGCAGGAGCCGGCCAAATCGTAGACCGCGCCGGCGGCGCCGCAACGGCGCGGGTCGGTGCGCCAATTGGCGGAGCGGTTCCCGGCGGTCTCCAGGCGAATCCCCATCCAGCCGTGGTAGTAACGCACGTCCACGCGGCGGATGTTGCCGATGCCGCCCTCGGCGACGCACGCGCGCAGGCGGCAGAGCGCGGGATAGAAGGGATAGACGTAGGCCGAGGCGTAAAGCTCGTGGCTCATCAACGTGCGCCGCTTGAGGTTCTGCGCCTCGTCCATGTTGCAGCTCATCGGCTTCTCGGCAAAGACCGGGAACCCGGCGTCAAAGGCGGCCATCGTCACGGGATAATGCATGTTGTTGGGGGCGATGACGGTGACCAAATCCAGACGATCCTCCCCCGTCACCTTCGATTCGCGCCGGAACATATCGCGATAAACGCCAAAGACGCGCGTGGGGTCGATCCCCAACGTCTTGCCCGTCTCGAACGAACGTTGGCGCGTGGAGCCAAAGGCCCCGCAGACGAGCTCCAGGCACCCGCTGGCCTCGATGGCGGCACGGTGGATGTGGCCCATGAAGGACTCGTTGCCCCCCCCAACCATGGCCACTTTGAGTTTGGTCTGTTGCTTTGCCATTTCGATAACACATCCTTTTGGTTTCCATATTAGCGGAAACACCGGAAGAAAGCAAACGCCCAAAACCGAAAAAGCGAAGGCGCCTCGTGGGGTGCGTCCTCCTGTGACGACCCCGCTTCCCCTTCTTGCCCCCATCCCGCCGGCCTGTCGAAAACTCGGTCAAACCTGTTGAAAACCTGTTGAAAGCCCGCGCGCCCGGAAGTGGCCCAAAACCCTTTTTTCAATCAGGGAGCGGGGTCATTTCGCGAGACGCGCCGTACCCCGAAGCGAGACGCGCCGCATCCCGGGGCGAGAGACGCCGCGGGACTTATCGACAAGCCGTGCCGAAACCGCCCCTTCCCCCGCGGCTTCCCGCGGCCATGCCGGGGCATCCCCGAAAAGGCGCGAAGGAAAAACGCCCAAACACGCTTGACGACATGGGGGGGTGGTATTATTGCAAGTACCGGTCGGGATGGTCCCGCCGGAACCCAACACTTGGAGAATCATGAAGCGCACACTCGCCCTCCTCCTCGCCACCCTCGCACTCGGCGCGGCCCACGCCGTCTCCGTCCCCTGGGAATGGCAAACCGTCGTGACCGATGCCACAGGCTGTACGAGCAAAGGCGGAATAAATCTTGTGGAAAACACCTCGGTTTCCGTGGCCGCCGCCGTCACCTTCGGCGACACCATCGGCTCCGGCGCGCTTCTCTGTGTCGGCGGGCAGACGCACACCACCAGTTTCGAGTTCGTCGTCAACGAAAAGGGCAACTACGTGCTCAAGTACACCAACAACGCGGGTGGCGACAACAACAAACGCGATTTTGCCGGAGCCGACGGCGCTGGCGCTGTTGGCGCTTGGGGTGGCGGGGGTCGCGCTCCGCCGCCGCGCCGCCTGAAGGCAAGACGGCACAAAAAAGCCCCGGCCGAGCGGTCGGGGCTTTTTTGTGCGTGCGGTGGGGTCAGGCGGCGCGGGTGGAGACGAAGACGCCCGCGAGGGTCAGCGCCACGCCGGAGAGGGTGGGCGGGTCGAGCGGTTCGCCCAGGAGAAGGGCGGCGGCGAGGACGCCGACCACGGGGTTGAGATAAAGGCAAAGGGTGGCGCGCACGCCGCCGAGGCGCGCGACGGCCGCGTTCCAGGCCGCGTAGCAGAGGGCGGAGGCGACCAGGCCGAGGAAGAGGAGGCGCGCCGCCTGCGCGGGGTCGAGCAACGGCGCCGCGCGCCAGGCGCCCGCCTCCGGCCAGGCCAGGGGCGCCATCGCCAGCAGTCCCCAGAAGAAGGTGCGCCGCGTGACGGGCAGCCCGCCCTTGGGCCGGGGCAGGAGCGTATAGGCCGCCCAGGCGGCCGCGCCGGCGAGCCCCAGCGCCACGCCCTGCCACGCGCCGTGCAAGGCTTCCACGTGGCCGCCCGTCACCGTCAGCGTCACGCCCGCCGCGGCCAGGGCGAAGCCCGCCCAATAGCGCCACCCGAGCGGCCCGGCGCGCCCCAGGAGCCGCGCGCCCAGGGCGGTCAGGAGCGGCGAGGTGCAGACCACCACCGCCACGAGCCCGGCGCGGGCGTGCAGCAACGCGAGGTTCTCGAAGTGGAAGTAGAGCGCGATGCCCAGCACGCCCGCCAAGGCCAGCCACGCCTCCGTGCGCCACCCTTGCCACGGCAGACGCCGCGGGGCCAGCGCCCAGAGCGCGGCGTAGCCCACCGCGAAGCGCGCCACAAGGATTTCCGTCGGCGGCAACGCCGTCAGCAGGCTTTTGGTCGTGGCGAAGGTGACGCCCCAGACGCCCACCGCGAAGAGGCAGACGCCCCACCCCGAGCCCAACAAGCGACCACGCTTCGGACCACAAAGACACAAACGTTGCGCAGGCGGTCGGACGCTCCACCGGTCGGGCTGCGCCCTCCCTACCGCGTCCGCCACCTGCGCATCGATGTTCTTTTGTGCCAAAGGATTGTCCTTTTACGGTAAAACTTTTGGCGACTTCGTGGCCTGAACGTCGGCTTCCCGGGCACCGCCGGCCGCCGCGTCCATGTTCAGGGTTCGGCGGGGAGGGGTTTGGCGGCGCGGTGGGCGCGCACGGGGGATTTGCGGCGGGCGGGGGCGCGGGTGGGTTGCGCGGCGGGGGCCTTGGGCGTGGCGACAAGGGTGCGGCCGCCCTCGGGCGACGGCTCGCCGGGGGAGAGGAGGAAGGGTTCCTTCCGCGGGCCGTCGCGCATGATGGCGTCGGCCAAGGGATCCTCGACCAGGCGCTCGATGGCGCGGCGGAGGGGGCGGGCGCCCTGCTCGGGCTTGAAGCCCTCGTCGAGAATCAGCTCGATGGCGGCGGCGTCCAGCTCGAAGTGGACGCCATTGTCGGCGAGGCGTTTGCGGACGCGCGCGATCTCGAGGTCCAGGATCTTGCGCGCGGCCTCGCGGTCGAGGGCGTGGAAGACGATCAGCTCGTCGAAGCGGTTGAGCAGCTCGGGCTTGAGCGTCTTGCGGACGGTGTCGAGGATCTTGCGGCGGAGGGCGTCGTGCGCCATGAGCACGCCTTTGGCGGCCTCGCCGGGCAGGAAGCCGACGGTGGGGGCCTGGCCGGCGAAGTCGCAGCCGAGGTTGGAGGTGAGGATGACGACGGTGTTGCGGAAGTCCACGCGGCGGCCGAGGCCATCGGTCAGGCAGCCTTCCTCCAAAATCTGGAGGAGGGTGTTGGTGACGTCGGGGTGGGCCTTCTCGATTTCGTCGAAGAGGACGACGGAGTAGGGGCGGCGGCGGACGCGCTCGGTGAGCTGGCCGCCTTCCTCGTGGCCGACGTAGCCGGGGGGCGAGCCGACGAGGCGGCTGACGGTGTGCTTTTCCATGTACTCGGACATGTCGAGCTGGATGAGCGCCTTGGGGTCGCCGAAGAGGGCTTGGGCGAGTTCCTTGGCCAGGAGCGTCTTGCCCACGCCGCTGGGGCCCAGGAAAAGGAAGGAGCCGATGGGGCGCGCGGGATCTTTCATCCCGGCGCGGGCGCGGCGCAGGGCGCGCGCGACGGCCGAGACGGCGTCCGCCTGGCCGATGACGCGCCCGGCGAGTTCGCGCTCCAGGTCGGCCATGCGCTGGCGGTCGCCCTCGGTCATCTGGTTGACGGGGACGCCGGTCATGGCGGCGACGGTTTGCGCGATGGCGTCGGGGGTCACGATCAGGCGATGTTTGCCCTGCTTGGCCTGCCAACGGGCCAGGGCCTCGCGGAAGGTGGCCTCGGCCTCGGTCTCCAGGTCGCGGAAGCGCGCGGCGGTGTCGAAGTCGTCCGCCGCCACGGCGGCGTCCTTTTTCTTGCGATAGGCCAGCATTTCCTGCTCCTGCTTGCGCAGGGCGGCGGGGCGCATGGCCGCGGAGAGGCGCAGGCGCGAGCCGGTCTCGTCGATGGCGTCGATGGCCTTGTCGGGCAGTTGGCGGGCGGGCTGGTAGCGCGCGGTGAGGCGGACGGCCGCCTCGAGCGCGGAGGGCGCGTAGCGCACGCCGTGGTGCTCGGCATACTTCGGGGCGATGCCCTTGAGGATTTCAATGGCCTGGGCGATGGTGGGCTCCTCGACCATCACGGTCTGGAAGCGGCGCTCCAGCGCGGCGTCCTTCTCGATGCCTTTGCGGTATTCGTTGAGCGTGGTGGCGCCGACGCACTGGAACTCGCCGCGCGCGAGGGCCGGCTTGATGATGTTGGCCGCGTCCATCGCGCCCTCGGCCCCGCCGGCGCCCACGATGGTGTGGAGCTCGTCAAGGAAGAGGATGACGTTGCCGCTGCGGGCCACCTCGTCGACCACGCGCTTGAGGCGTTCCTCGAACTGCCCGCGGAACTGCGTGCCGGCGACCAGGAGCGCCATGTCCAGCGCCACGACGCGTTTGCCCAGCATGGCCTCGGGCACGTCGCCAGACGCGATGGCCTGGGCCAAGCCCTCGACCACGGCGGTCTTGCCCACGCCGGCCTCGCCGATCAGCACGGCGTTGTTCTTGCTGCGGCGACACAAAATCTGGATCAGGCGGCGCAACTCCGCCTCGCGCCCGATGACGGGGTCCAGGCGCCCCTTTTCGGCCAGTGCCGTCAGGTCGCGCCCAAAGGTGTCGAGCGCCGGCGTCTTGATTTTCTCCCGCGGGCGACCTTGGCCTTGGCCCTGCCCTTGCTCGGGCTCGGCGGCGGGCGGCTGTTGCGGCGGCTCGTCACCCGGCGGCAACTCCTCCGTCGCGTCGGTCTGCGGCATGAAGCGCTCGAGCGACTCGGTGGTCACGTTCAGTTGGCGCAGGATGAGCGCGCCCAAGCCGCCCTCCGTCGCGATCGCGAAGAGCAGCGTCACCGAGTCCACCTCGTCGCGGCCACGGCTCTCCGCCACCATTCGCGCCACGTCGCAAATCTTCAGCACGCGCTGCGACCACGGCAAACCCCGCCCCTGCGGCGCGTCCGCCACGCCGCCCACCGAGGTCTGCGCCTCCACGCGCACCCGCAAATCGTCCGCCGACGTGTGGAAATCCCCGCACAAAATCGTCTTCGCGCGGCACGCCACCGCCGCCAACGCCACCACCACGTGCTCCGAGCCCACGTGATCGTGGCGCAACGTCTGCGCCTCCACCTGTGCCTGACGCATCACCGCCCGCGCCTCTTCCGAAAAACGCTCCAAATCCGGCATGTCCATGTTGCTTTCCTCCTGCTCTAAACGAAATGTCCCCTATTATAGCAAATGAGTGGGCAGAGAACAGCGGACAGCGCGCCCCCGCGGGGCGATGGGTGGCGCAGTGGGCAACCCATCCGCCCGATGGCAAACGGGGGCGCTTCCTGGGCGTGGTGCGTTTGCCTGTACGCAGTGGCGGGGGCGGGGCAGACGGGGGTTGCGTGGGGCGTGGGGATTGGGCTATGCTTTGGGTATTCGCCGGTTCCCCGCGACGGGGTCGGGAAATGACAAAAGGACAGGAGCAGAGCGATGTTGAAAGCATTGACGAGTTTGGCTTGCGCGGCGGCGGCCTCGGTGGCCTTGGCGCAGGGGATGCCCACGCAGGAGGCAATCCGCGGCGTGATGCGGCGGGTGGCCGATTGGCAGATTTTGCATCAGCCGGCCGTGCGCCACGGCGCGACGAATTGGACGAATGGCGCGCTCTACGTGGGCATGCTGGATTGGGGCGAGTTGGCCGAGCAGGCGGAGAAGGACACGTCGTACACGCGTTGGATCGCGGGTATTGGCGACGGTTGCGGCTGGCGGCCGGCGCCGGTGCGGCGTGGCGCGGGCAAGAACGCGCACGCCGACGACTTCACCGTCTGCCAATCGTGGCTGCGGCTCTACCAACGCTTTGGCGGCGAGGGGCGGCTGAAGCCCACGCGCGAGCGTGTCGATGGCATCCTGAAGCAACCGCCGAAGACGGCGCTGGTGGAGTTCGACGCCAAGAAGTGGTTCGGCACCTTGCAGCGTTGGAGCTGGTGCGACGCGCTCTACATGGCCCCGCAGGTCTACGCGCAGCTGTGGCTCATCACCAAGGACGCGAAGTACCTGGACTACATGAACCAGGAGTTCAAGGCCACCACCGACGCGCTCTACGACAAGGAGGAACGCCTCTTCTTCCGCGACTGCCGTTATTTCCCCGACGCGCCCGAGAATGGCTACGCCCATCGCGAGGCCAATGGCGCCAAGGTCTTCTGGGGCCGCGGCAACGGCTGGGTCGTCGCCGGCTTGGCCAACCTGTTGCGCATCCTCCCGAAGGACGCGCCCAACCGCGCCTACTACGAGAACCTCTTCAAGGAGATGTGCGGGCGGCTCGCCGGCCTGCAGGGCAAGGATGGCTACTGGCACGCCAGCCTGCTTGACCCCGCAAGCTATCCCTCGCCCGAGACGAGCGGCACCGGCTTCATCGTGTACGCCCTCGCCTGGGGCGTGAACGAGGGCTACCTCGACCGTGCCGCCACGCTGCCCGTCATCCTCAAGGGCTGGGACGCGCTCGTCAAGGCCGTCGGCGAAGACGGCAAACTCGGCTATGTCCAGCCCATTGGCCAAGATCCCAAGAAAGTGACGCGCGCGATGACGGAAGTTTACGGCGTGGGCGCTTTCCTTCAGGCCGGCACGCAGATGCACCGCCTGGCCGGCGCCAAGTAAGCCGCGTCGCACGCACCCAACAAAAAAGGCCGCCCCGGACAGGGGCGGCCTTTTTTGTTGCCGTGAAGCGCAGGGGCGCGGCCGTCAGAAGCGCTTGGGAAAGCCGCCGAGCGATTTGAAGGGCAGACGGCGGCGGAGCGGCGCGCGGAGGTTGACGGGCCCGCCCAGGAAGTGCTTGCGGAAGTTCGCGCGCGTCTTCACCGCCGGGGCATTGCGCACCGCCGGGGTCTTGCGTGTGCGCGAGGCGGAGGAATAACCGCCGGAGGGGGAATAGGAATAATCGTCGTCATCGTCGTCCCGGACGGTGTCGCTTGACGCGGACGGGGCATCGCTCAAGACGGGGGCTGGGACCTCGACGTAGACGACCTCGCGTTTGGGCGGCGGGGGCGGGTCTGGCTTGGGCGGGTCTGGCTTGGGCGGCGGCGGGGGCGGGTCGGGCTTCGTTTCGCGGGTCGCGGTCCGCCAGAAGGTGGCGGCGCGCCGCATGGGGACGACCGTGGCGGCATCGGCGCACAACCATGCCGCGCATACGGCCAACAGGGCGAGCGGAAGGCGGGTCATGGCGCATGCCTCGCGTTGGGATGGGCGAACCAAGCGGCAAGGTCGGCAAGGGCCCGGGCGCGGAAAGGCGCGCCTTCGGGGCGGGAGAGGAAGATGTGGCGGGCGGCGGGGTAGACAATCTGTTCCGCGCCGAGGCGGCGGGCCAGGTCGGTCTGTTGGTCGGCGAGGATGTCGTCCTGCGCGGTGAGGAGGAGGGTGGGGGGCAGGCGGTCGAGCTGGTGGAGGGGCGAGGCGGCCAGGCGCGTCTCAAGGTCGGGGCAATAACGGTCGAGAAAATAATCCATCAGGCGCGGGGAGAGGGGCCAGTCGCGGCGATAGGCGTGCCAGGAGCCGGCGTCGCGCGTGGGCAACAGGGTGGTGACGGCGTAGACAAAGGCGGCGCGGGCCGGGAGCGGCGCGGCGGGCAGGGCGCAGAGCGCGAGGTGCGCGCCCGCGGAGTCGCCGCCCAGGAAGCATGGCGCGGGGAGGGCTTGGGCGCAGTGCCGCCAGAAGTCGGCGCACCAAGCGTTCGGCACGGGGTAGGGGGCGATCGGGTAATCGGGGAGGAGGACGGCGAGGCCGGTGGCGGCCGCAAGGTCGCGCCCCCAGGCCACGGCGTCGTCGCCCAACGCGATGGCCCAGCCGCCGCCGTGAAACCAGACGAGCGTGCCGCGCGCGCCCGCCCCGCCCACGCGCACCACGCGCCGCCCTTGGAAAACGGTTTCCGTCTGTTCTTGGGTTCCTTCCATGCCCACTATTGTAGCACCAATCGCCCGGAAAGTTCGCCGGGCCGCCCAAGGCGTCCGGGAAGGGAAATTGTACAATGCAATGAGCCGAGACGAGGCCGTGGGTTGGGAAGATGGATTTGAGGCACCTCCGGCCTCGCCTGCGTTCAATAGGTTTGCACAGGTTGCCGATGGGGCCGGGTGCGTGGAGGCGGGTCAGGTTTGGGGGTGTTCGAGGCGTTCGAGGGCCTCGGCGGCCTCTTCCCATTCGAGGGTGCGTTTGGCGAGGTCGAATTGAATGGCGCGGAGGCGTTTGCCGGCGTCGGCGAGGCCCTGGGCATCGAGGGAGCCGTCGCCGAGCGCGGCGGTGAGGGCGGCCTGTTCGGCCTCGAGCGCGGCGATGGCGGCCTCGGCGGCCTCGACCTGGCGGCGGAGGCGTTTGATTTCGGGGGCGCGGGCGGCGCGTTCCTGTGCGCGTTGGCGGCGGAGATCTTTGGAGGTGGTTTTGGCGGGCGCGTCGGGGGCGGCATCGGGCGCGTCGGGGGCTTCGGCGGCGATTTTCTCTTGATAGTAGTCGTAGCCGCCGTGGAAACGGCGGATGCCGCGACGGGAGATTTCGATGATGGCTTGGGCGGTGCCGCGGACGAACTCGACGTCATGGGAGACGAGGATGACGGTGCCGTCGTAGTCGCGGACGGCTTGCTGGAGACGTTCGCGGCCTTCGAGGTCAAGGTGGGTGGTGGGTTCGTCGAGGAGGAGGTAGTTGGGCGGGTTGAGGAAGAGGCGGACGAAGGCGAGGCGGATTTTCTCGCCGCCGGAGAGGACTTTGACGGGCTTGGCGCAGTCTTCCGCGTCGAAGCCGAAGCCGCCGAGGCGGTTGCAGAGTTCGCGCTCGGGGAGGCTGCCTGCGGCGGCCTTGGCGATGGCGAAAACGGTGGCGTCGGGGTCCATTGTCTCGCTGAGGTCTTGGCTTTGGTAGCCCGGGGCGACGTGATAGCCGAAGACGACTTTGCCCTCGGTGGGGGCGCGCACGCCGGCGAGGACACGCAGGAGTGTGGTCTTGCCCATGCCATTGTAACCGACGATGGCGATTTTCTCGCCGTTCATGACGCGCAGGTCGAGGTGCCGGAAGATGGGGTGGTTGGCGCCGGGATAGGTGTAGGCCGCGTCTTCAAGGCGGACGATCTCGGCGCCGGCGTGGGGTGCCTTGGGGAGGCGGAGATAACCGGCGGAGCGACTGCGGGCGGGGAGGCGGATTTCCTCCATCTTCTCGAGCTGCCGCTCGCGGCTCTGTGCTTGGGCGGCCTTGGTGGCCTTGGCGCGAAAGCGCTCGACGAAACGCTCCAGTTGCTCGCGTTTGCGATCTTGGTTGGCCTTGGCCTGGAGCAACTGGCGATAGCGGGTCTCGCGTTCTTCCAGATAGTAATCGAGCGGGCCGTTGTAGCGGGTTACGCGGCCGCCATCCACCTCCACGGTGATCCGCGTGATGGCGCGTAGGAGATAGCGGTCGTGCGAGATAAGCACGAGCGTGCCCTCGAAGGCGCGCAGAAAGCGCTGCAGCCATTCCACGGCCGGCAGGTCGAGGTAGTTCGAGGGTTCGTCGAGCAACAGCAGCTCCGGCTTGGAGGCGAGCACGCGCGAGAGTTCCGCGCGCATCCGCCAACCGCCCGAAAAGGAGGCGAAAGGGCGGGCGAAGTCCTCCACGGCATAGCCCAGGCCGCCGAGCGATTCCTTCACCCGCGCCTCCAACGAATAACCGCCCATCTGCTCGAAACGTGTGTGTGCCTCGCCCAAGGCCCGCAGGAGGCGCGCCTGCTCGGCCTCGCCCACCTCGCCTTCGGCCAACGCGCCTTCCAGCCGCGCGATTTCGCGCTCCGTGTCCTCAAAGCCGGGGATGCCCTCCAGGCAGTACTGCAACAGCGTCTGCCCCGGCTCGCGCGGCTCCAGATGCTGGCGGACAAAGCCGATGCGCGGCGACCCCTCGGTCAGCACCTCGCCCGTGTCCGCCGCCACATCCCCCAAAATCAACCGGAAAAGCGTCGATTTGCCCGATCCGTTCGGCCCGACGATCCCCACGCGTTCCCCGGCGTTGATCTTGAAGGAGGCGTGCTCAAACAACGCCTCCGACCCATAACGCACACTCACGTCACGAAACTCAATCATGCGCCTCAGTATAGCAAATGAGTGTGCAGAGGACAGGGAACAGGAAACAGGGCACCCCTGCGGGGCGGCGGGCAGGGCTGTGCGCGTTCGGTTCGCCCGTCTGGCCGGTGAGCGAACAGGGAACAGTGAACGGCGAACGGCACGCCCCGTTCAGGGCGGCGGGCAGGGCGAACCTGCCCGGGGCGCGGTTATTCGGCGAGCAATTGTGGGTAGGGGCGGCCGCGCCAGCCGGCGGGCGGCTCGACGCCGAGGAGGTCGGCGATGATGGCGGCGCAGTCGTATTGCATCATGGCGACGTTGAATTCGCCCATGGCCTTGACGGGCGGGCCGGCGAGGATGAAGGGGATTTCCATTTCCTCGAGGGTTTTGCCGCCGTGGCCTTTTTTGATGCCGCCGTGGTCGGCGGTGAGGATGACGACGGTGTCGTCGGCGATGCCGGCTTGTTCGATGGCCTGGAGGATGCGGCCGAGGTAGCCATCGATCTGCGCAAGTTTTTTGTAGTAGGCGGGCGTGTCGTGGCCGACGCCGTGACCCACGTGGTCGAGCTGGTCGATGCAGACGGCCAGGAGGGTGGGTTTCTTTTCGGTGATGAGGCGGACGGCTTCGTCGATGAGGCGATTGGGGGTCTTGTCGTAGTCGCCGGGGACCTTGAAGTAGGAGTCCACGGCCTTGCGGTCAATCAGGTGCCCGATGCCATCCCACTCGGCCACCACGTCGATGCGCGCGTTGGGGCGTTGGCGGCGGAGTTCGGAGAAGATGGTGGGGGCGATGCCGTGCTCGTTGAGCAGGTTGGGTTTGATTTCGGGGGTTTTCGAGCCCCAGGTGGTGTAGCCGTGCAACTCGGTGGGCACGCCCATGAACATGGAAGCCCAGTTGATGGCGCTTGACGAGGGCAACACCGAGCGGTCCTTCAAGGTCCATGCCCCACGCGCCATCACCCCGCGAATGTTCGGGATGGTCGCCGGGTCGGCCTTGCGCACGCTGTATGCGCCCCAACCGTCGACCGCCACCAGCACCACATGCCCCACTTTGGGCTGGGCCGCGAAAATCGCCGGCGCCAAGGTCACCAAGGCCAACACGGCCAATGCCAATCCACGCGTTCTCATCGTAAGTGTCCTTTCCTTGCTCATCCGCCGCGTCTTGCGACGACGTTTTCAGTCTATCACCCAGCCATCTCCCACGACAACCCTTCGTGTTCCCCTGCGTCCTGCCGTAGGCACGCGGGAGGGGCGCCACAAATCCTCCACAACCCGCGGCACCTTGGCAGCTGTTTCCCCGGGCACCCTATCAAGGAAACCGGACAGCCAAACCTCCAAACCTCCACACTCCCATTTGCCATGTGGGCAAATCGTCGCCCCACCTTTCCACCGTCGCCCTGCAGGGGTGCCCTGTTCCCTGTGCGCTTGTTTGCTATACTGTAAGGGAACTATGGAAACGGAAACGGGGCGGGCCTGGCTCTTTGCGCCCGGCGAACGGATTGTGGATTGGACGGTGCTGGCGCGGCTCGGACGCGGTGGCATGGGTGAGGTTTATGCCGTGACGGAGGGCGACTGCGCAGACGCACCCATCTTTGCCCTCAAGATCTTTCGCGCGTCGGGGAAGGATGCGGACTTCCTGAGGCGGCGTTTCCGTGATATGGCCGCCACCTTGCTCGCGGTGGCGCACCCGCACGTGGTGAAAGTGTTGCGGATGGGCGAGGTGCCGACGGCGGAGGGGGCGGCGCCCTTCACGCTGATGGCGCTGGTGGGGGTTGCGCCCGAGACGCGCGAGGCGGCGTTGAAGGACCCCGCGACCTTGCCGGAGTCCGCCACGCCGCCTCCCGGCGCGGTGCCGGTCGCGCTTTCGGCGGCGGATTTGCTGGAGGCACCCAACGGCTTGCCCGAGGCGCTTTTGGAGCGGATGTGGCGCGACGCTGAGGCGGCCTTGCGCCATCTGCACGCGCGGGGCATCGTGCATGGGGACATCAAGCCGGGGAACCTCCTGCTCTCCGCCGGCGGGCATGTCACGGTGGTGGACTTTGGCATGGCGCGGGTGCGCAACGGCGCGCCCCGGCCGGCGGGCTATGAAACGACGGTCACGGAGTTGCGCTCGCTGGTGCGCGGCACGCCGGAATACTTGGCGCCCGAACTTTTGCGCGGCGGCGCGCCGACACCCGCCGGCGACCTCTACGCGCTGGGCGCCACCTTCTTCCTGCTGCGTACCGGCGTGGCCTACACCGGGTCTCCCGCCGAGCGGCTGCTGGTGGAGGACGGCGTGGGCAAACGCTGGCAGGCGCGCTTCCGGGCGACGCTTGCCGCCGATCCGGCGACCCGCCATTGGCCCCGCGTCTCCGGGCTCGGCTCGCGGCGCCGGTTCCTTGCGGCGGGGCTCGGCGTGGGCGCGGCGCTCGTGGCGGCTGGCGCGGCGTGGTGGCGCACTTCAGAGGATGCGGAGGGATGCCCAACCGTCTTCCTCGAGCCTATTTTGCCGGCGACAGTGCTGATTGCGATTGGGTGATGCGCACGGTGCACGAGCGCTATCTCAATGCTCCTATTTATGCGGTGGGTGTGAGTCTGGGGGGAAACTACATTTCCAAGTACTTGGGAGACATGGGAGGCCGCGCATCGTTCATCACGGCAGCTGCGAGCGTGGGCGCTCCGGTTGATCTTGTTGCGGGCAGCGAAGTCATGAGCCGCGGCGCCAATAAGCTTTATTCAGAAATGTTTTTATCTACGCTCAAAGA
>CASEMQ010000025.1 GCA_949289005.1 uncultured Lentisphaeraceae bacterium | reverse complement strand
TGGAGTTCGATCATCGCCTTCTTGAACTCGATGGAGTCGCGCGGGCATCCCAAGCCCTTGCACATATCCGCAATGCGCCGGAAATAGGAGCGCTCCTCC
Source organism: uncultured Lentisphaeraceae bacterium (assembly GCA_949289005.1). Lineage (GTDB taxonomy): Bacteria > Verrucomicrobiota > Kiritimatiellia > RFP12 > DVOR01 > Spyradenecus. Next base: position 1,533 of record CASEMQ010000025.1, on the reverse strand, counting down.
TCATCAAAGAGCTTGATGAGTTCGTCTTGCGAAAGGCTCTCGTCCCGCTCGGACGTCTGCGGCGTTTCCCCCGCCATACCTTCAATCCTCCATATCCATCCGGGCGATTTGCCTTACAAGTCGTCCAGACCCTCGATGGTGACTTCCGTGCTCTTGTCTTCCTTCACCTCGACCTCGGTGGCTTCCTCAATCTTGGTGAGCGCGCCTTTGGCCAACGGGCTGTTGCGGTAGTAGACCATCAATTGCAGGGCCGTGAAGCAGCTGGCGCCGATCTGGGAACGATAGCCCCACGCTGAGCTGGTGGCGCTGTCCACGTTCACCAGCTTGTCGACGGCGAAGCCGAGGCGCTGCCCGTTCTTTGTCTGGGGATCCCGCTTCAGGCGATCCAAGTCCGAGATTTCGGCGGCCTCGCCCTTGTACTTGCTCTTGAACTCCGAGTGCGGCCAGAAGGTGACGTACTGCGGCTTGCCTGTGTGGTCGACATAGCCCGACTTCTCGGCGGGGATGTTGATGGCGGCGGCTTGATAAATACGCTTCTGCTGGTTGTTCCAGCGCAACCACGCGGGGTGCTTGTCGCCGAGGTTGAAGCGCACCTGCGAGAGATAATAGCAGTAGTACTGCGGCGAATCGCCCACCATCGCGATGGCCGAGGAGTTGGCGGCCTTGTGGTTCTTCTCGAAGGTCGGCTCCCACGAATCCATGTAGGCGATGGATTTCTTGCAAAAGTCCGTGTCGCTCTCGTCCAACATCTGCATGATCAACGCGCACGCGGCGGTGAGACCGTAGGAACGGCGCTTGGCGGTATTGAGGTAGCCGAAGGAGCCGTCGGGGTTGGAGGCGGTCTTGATGCCTTTGGCGGCGCGCTTGAGCGCGGCCACGACCTTGGCGTCGCCGAAACCCGCGAGTTTGGCGGCCTTGAGCGCCTGCACGGCCCAACTGGTGTAGGAGGTGTCGGTGGTGGGGCACTTCGCCTCCATGTTGTAATACCAGCCGCCATCGGCGTTCTGCCCGTTCAAGATGTGCGGAAGGGCGCGCTCCACGGCCGCCTTGACATCGGGGATGCGCGTCATCGCGTACGCTTCGGAGAGCGCATAGACGGCAATCAGGTGCGAATAGTTGCAGGTGTCGCGATGGCGGAAGTAGCCCACCTCGCCGCGGCGCCACGCGTGCTTGCCGCCGGCGCGCGGAGCGTTGCCGTGATCCTTGCGCGCCTCGTCCTCGGTTTTGATTTGGTCGTTGAGCAGGCCGCGGATGGCCTTCTCGACCGTATCGCCGAACTCCGCGCTCGATCCCGGGAGCTCGCCGTGCGCCAGGTAGCAGAGCAAGGCCAAGGCCGAGTAGCCCGTCTGGTTCTGCCAAAGGCCGTTGCTGCCCTGCTTCATCTTCAGCCAGCGCAGGAAGCCGTAGACCAAACGCTCCGTGCCATGCGCGCCGTAGCGGCCGATGGCCGCGCCGCGCACGCCGGGCGAACGGCTGCCGAAGACGCCGCGGAGCACCACCGGCGAGGGCGTCAGCGCCACCGCGTCCACGGGC
>CASEMQ010000024.1 GCA_949289005.1 uncultured Lentisphaeraceae bacterium | reverse complement strand
GCCCGTGGACGCGGTGGCGCTGACGCCCTCGCCGGTGGTGCTCCGCGGCGTCTTCGGCAGCCGTTCGCCCGGCGTGCGCGGCGCGGCCATCGGCCGCTACGGCGCGCATGGCACGGAGCGTTTGGTCTACGGCTTCCTGCGTTGGCTGAAGATGCGCCAAGGGAAGAACGGTCTATGGGAGAACGCCACCGGCGCGACCTCCTTGGCGCTCCTCTGCTATTTGGCGCATGGCGAGCTCCCGGGGTCGAGCGCGGAGTTCGGCGACACCGTCGAGCGGGCCATCCGCGGACTCTTGGATGACCAAATCAAGAGCGAGGCCGAGTGTGGCAAGGGCGGCGCGGAAAGTCCCACCCAGCAGGAGCAACGCCGCCGCGACAAAGTGGGTTATTTCCGTCGGCGCGATGCGCACAACTACGCCCATCTGGTGGCGATTTACGCACTCTCCGAGGCTTACGCCATGACGCGTATCCCCGACGTCAAGGCGGCGGTGGAGCGGGCATTGCCCCATGTGTTCGATGGGCAGAACGCGGATGGCGGCTGGTATTACAACATGTACGCCGCCAACCCGACAACCGACACTTCCTATACGAGCTGGGCCGTCCAAGCGCTCAAGGCCGCGAAATTGGCCGGTTTCCGCGACCCGCGCATCGTCACCTCGCTGAAGAAGGCTGCCAAGGGCATCAAGACCGCCGCCAATCCCGACGGTTCCTTCGGTTATCTCAACACCGCCAAGCGCCAATATCCCGGCTTGACCTCCGCCTGCGCGCTGATCATGCAGATGTTGGACGAGAGCGACACGGACTTCTGCAAGAAATCCATCGCCTACATGGATTCGTGGGAGCCGGCCTTCGAGAAGAACCACAAGGCCGCCACCTCCTCGGCCATCGCGATGGCAGGCGCCTCGCCGCAGTACTATTGTTATTACCTCTCGCAGGTGCGCTTCAATCTTGGCGACCGGCATCCCGCGTGGCTCCGTTGGAACAACCAGCAAAAGGAACTCTACATGGCCGCCGCCATCAACTTGGCCGCCGAGGACTCCGGTTACGTGGATCACAACGGCAAGCCCCAGTATGTAACGTATTGGCCGCAGAAAGGCATGAAGAACCGCTATGGCAAGGAGGCTTCGGCCATCCCGGACGAGACGCGCCTGGCCCAGCAGAAGGGTACGCGCGACGGCAAGCGGGGGCGTTTCGCCTTGGGGCAGCTCATCAACGTCGATTCCGCGGGCGGTGATTGGAACCGCAGCCAAGTGGTGGCCAACTGCTTCACCGCGCTCCAGTTGATGGTCTACTACCGCAACAGCCCGTTGGCCAAGGGCGCGCTCACCAAGATTGAGGCGGAGACCGAGGTCGAGGTGAAGGACGACAAGGACGAGGTCGTCATCGAGGGCCTCCCGGATGACCTGTAAGTCGCCCCCGGGCAATGCGTTTCTGTGCCGACGGCAGCGAGGAGCCCTTCCATGGGCTCCTTTTTTTGCCCGGTCAGCACTGTGCGCGGAGACGATCCTCCCCGGGAAAAGGTCATTGGCGCGGCGCGACCGTTTGTTCCCCGATGTCGCCCCCGAACGCCATCGGTTCCGAAAGCGTTCATGTGCGGTGGGGAAGCCGTTGCGCAAAAAAGGCGCCGCCCGGTTCGGGCGGCGCCTTTTTTTGTCCGGCGCTTACTTCGCGGCCTTGGCGCGGGCTTTCAGGCGCTTCTGATAGGCGGCGCGACGGGCACGTTTGGCGCGCTTGCGCAATTGCTGACCCATGATGCTGTCCTTTCGGTGAGGGGTTGGTGATTGTCGTGCGGGGGCTTAGGCCATGCCAAGCTGGTAGCGCGCGAACTTCTTCACGGTGATGGTGTCGCCGGTGGCCTTCTCGGTCTCCTTGACGATGTCCGTCACCGATTGCTTGGGCTCCTTCACGAAGGGCTGATCGATGAGGCAGACTTCGGAGAAGTGCTTCTTGAGTTTGCCGCGGAGGATGCCTTCCACGATGTTGGCGGGTTTGCCTTCCACTTGGGCGCGGTAGACTTCCTTCTCGCTCTCGATCTCGGCCTCGGGGACCTCGGTCTCGTTGAGGTAGCGGGGCGCGGCGGCGGCGACTTGCAGGCAGAGGTCGTGCACCAGCTGGCGGAAGGGCTCGGAGGCGACGGTCTCGGGTTTGCCGCAACCCACCTCGATGAGCACGCCGACTTTGCCGCCCATGTGGATGTAGGCCTCGACCAGGCCGGTCCCGGTGAGCGGGAAGTAGGCGGCGCGGCGGATCTTGACGTTTTCGCCGGTGGCGGCGACGACCTCGGTGAGGCCGGCGGCGTGGGTGTTGGCGAGGTCGGTGTCGTCCTTGGCGGCGGCCTCGGCCAATTCTTTCGCGAAGGCCAGGAACTTGTCGGTCTTCGCGACGAAGTCCGTCTCGCAATTCAGCTCGATCATGCCGTAGGCGCCGTTTTCGCCGGCGGCGGCCGCGATGATGCCTTGCTTGCTCTCGCGGTCGGCGCGCTTCACCTGGAGGGCGAGGCCCTTCTCGCGGAGGATCTTGATGGCCTCCTCCATGTTGCCCTCCGTCTGCTGGAGGGCGCGCTTGCAGTCCATCATGCCGACGTTGGTGGCGGCACGAAGGTCGTTGATCATCTGAATCGTCACGTTTGCCATGTCAATCCATCCTTTCGGCGATTTATTCGGCGGCGGGCGCCTCGGCGGGGGCGGCGGGGGTCTCCTCGGCGGCGGGCTGCGCGGCCTCTTGGGCGGCGGCCTCGGCCTCGGCCTCGGCCTTGGCGGCG
>CASEMQ010000023.1 GCA_949289005.1 uncultured Lentisphaeraceae bacterium | reverse complement strand
GGGCGGACGCAGACGCTTGGGGTCGCGGCGAGCGCCTCGGCCACGGCGGCGGCGCGCGCCTCGCCCCAACGCGCGCGCCAACGCTTCCAGAGGGCGGGCGGGAGGTTGAGGCGCGTGGGCGCGGGCTGGCGGGCCAGGTCGGCGAGGAGCGCGTCGCGCTCGCGTTGGATGCGGCGGAGCACGGCGTTGACGAAGGCGGCGGCGCGGCGGCCGATGGGCTTGGCGGCCTCGACCGTCTCGGCGATGGCGGCGTGGTCGGGCACGCCGGGCAGGCAGAGCAGTTGCGCGGCGCCGACGAGGAGGGCTGCGCGGAGGTCGCCTGTGGGCAAGGTGCGCACGCAACGGCGCACCACCCACTCCAACGCGGCCTTGTGGCGGAGGGTGGCGCCGAGCAGCTCCAGCGCGAAGGCGTGGCTCGGCCCGGGCGGGAGCGCGCGGGCGGGCGGGTCGCCGCGCGTCTGCCACAGGGCCAGCGCGAAGATGGCGTCGCGGCGGGCATTCATCGGCAGGCGGCCTTGAAGGCGGGCAGGGCGCGGCGGATGGTCTCCATCGGCACGGCGCTGCAGAGGCGGATGTGCCCGGCCATGCCGAAGCCGCGGCCCGGCACGGCGATGACGCCCTCGTCGAGCAGGCGCTTGCAGAAGGCCAGGTCGTCGCCGCCGGGCGCCTCGGGGAAGAAGTAGAAGGCGCCGCGCGGCATGGCGAAGCGCAGGCCGGCGGCGGTGAGCACGTCGGCCATCGCGGTACGGCGCGCGGCGTAGAGCCCCAGGTCGACCTGCTCGTCCAGGAGGGCCTCGGCGAGGCGCTGGCCAAGGATGGGGGCGTTCACGTAGCCCAGCGTGCGGTTGGTCAGCGTCACGGCGGCCAAGAGCGTCTCCACGCCATCGAGCGCGGGGTTGACGGCCACGTAGCCGATACGCTCGCCCGCCAGCGAGAGGCTTTTGGAGAAGGAGCCCAGGACGACGGCCCACGGCGAGAGCGGCAGGAAGGGCGGCACCGTGGCGCCATCGAAGGCGAAGACGCGGTAGGGCTCGTCGGCCAACAGGTAGATCGGGCGTTCGCGCGAGGCGTTCAGGCGGTTCACGCCCTCGGCCAGGGCCGCGAGCGCCTCGGCGGGGTAGATGGCGCCGGTGGGGTTGTTCGGGGAGTTGAGGAGGATGGCGCGTGTGCGGGCGGTGACGCGCGCGAGCAGGGCCTCCGGGTCGAGCGCGAAGTCGGGGCCCTTCATCGGCACCGGCACGAGCCGCCCGCCGAAATGCCCGCAGTAGAAGCCGTATTCCACGAAGTAGGGCGCCGGCACGAGCACCTCGTCGCCCGCCTCGAGCGTGGCGCGGAAGAAGGCCACGAGCGCGCCGGCCGCGCCCACGGTGGCGATGACGTGGCGGCCCTCGAGCGAGACGCCCTGCTGGCGCGTGAGGTGCGCGGCGAGCGCGGTGCGGAAACCCGGCAGGCCGGCGTTGGGCATGTAGCCCAGGCCGCAGGGGCGGATCGCGTCGTCGGCCAGGGCATGGAGCACGGCGCGCGCCTTCTCGGGCGGGGGCACGTCGGGATTGCCCAGGGAGAAGTCGAAGACGTTCTCCGGGCCGCGGGTCTTGCGGAGTTCGTTGCCGGCCTCGAACATCCGGCGGATCCATGAGGCGTTGGCCATGGCCTCGGCGATGTCGTGCGCGATCAGGTTCTGCATGGGAGCGAAGTCCTCAAACATGGGTGAAGCCGCTCAGCGTGAGGCGGGCGGCGGGAATGACGGGAAGCGGCAGGAAGGCAAGCGCCAGGAAGGGATTGGCCAGGCGCGTGCCCGTGGCCTCGCGGGCGGCGCGGCGCAGGCCGGCGAGCGCCTCGGCCACCTCG
>CASEMQ010000022.1 GCA_949289005.1 uncultured Lentisphaeraceae bacterium | reverse complement strand
GGGTTCTGTTATAATCGGGGTGTTCCGTGGATTTGTTGGAAAGCGAGGTTTGACGCGTCATGAGGATTTGGGTTTCGTTGGTTGCCGCGGCGTGCGCGGCGGTTGTCTCGGCGAAGGGCGACGGGGGGATGGTGACCGTCACGGTGGCGAACCCGCTTGACGAGGCGCGGGCGGGGGAGTTGGTGTCTGTGCCGGCGGGCGAGGGGGCGTGGCTGGTGCATGACGCGCGGGGGGCGTTGGTGCCTTCGCAGAAGACGCACGAGGGCGCGGTGGTTTTCCCCGCGACCGTGGGCGCGAAGGGCTCGGCGACCTATACGCTGACACCCACCAAGAACCCGCCGACCTACGCGACGGTCGCGACCGGGCGTATCTATCCCGAGCGGGTGGACGACGTGGCCTGGGAGAATGACGTGGTGGCCTTCCGCGCCTATGGGCCGGCCTTGCAGAAGACGGGGGAGCGGGCCTTCGGCTTTGATGTGTGGTGCAAGCGCGCGACGGCGCAGCCGGTGGTGGAGAAACGGTATTTCGACGAGTTGTCGCGCGGGATTACCTACCATAAGGATCATGGGAATGGGCTGGATTGCTACAAGGTGGGGCCCAGCCTGGGGGCGGGAACGCCCGCGCTCATGCCGGAGGGGGCGTTGCTCTATCCGTGGGCGTACGCCAAGGCGGAGGTCTTGGACAATGGGCCGTTGCGTTTCACGGTGCGCCTCACTTACCCCGCCAAGGCGGTGGGAGGCGTGCGGGACGTGATCGAGGAGCGCGTGGTTTCGTTGGACGCTGGAACGCATTTCAACAAGACCACGGTGACCTATCGGAACCTGCCCGCGGCCACACCGTTGGCGGTGGGCATCGTGTTGCATGACGACGCGCCCACGGCGGCCACGCCGGGGATGATCGCCTACGCCGACCCGACCGACCGCCCCACGCAGGGCTTGGGGACGATTTACGTGGGGGCGCTCTTTCCGACGCCCGTCAAGGAGACGCGCGTGGCGCCCATCCCGGCGGCCGACCGCAAGGCCGCGGGCGCGAACGCCCATCTGCTGGCCATCGCGCAGGCGCAACCCGGCCAAGCGTTCACCTATTGGTGGGGGGCAGGCTGGAGCAAGGGCGATATCCCGACGTGGGAGGCGTGGCAGCGCTGCGCCGAGACCACGCTCCGCCGCCTGCGCAACCCGCTCCAAGTCACCGTCAAACGCTAAGGAGATCCCGATGAAACCGTTCCGTACGCTTTTAGCGCTTTTGCCCGCCCTGGCCCTGCTGGGGTGCGCCACGACCACGCCGGTGCCCGAGGGCTACACGCTGCTTTTCGCGGACGAGTTTGAGCAAGACGGCTTGCCGGACCCCGCCAAGTGGGTCTATGAAGAGGGATGGGTGCGCAACCAAGAGCCCCAGTGGTACGCCAAGGCCGACCCCGCCAGCACCGGCATCGCGGGCGGGACGCTCCGCCTCACCGCGCGCAAACTCGATACGCCGCGCCCCAATCCCTATTTCGGCAAGAAGGGCCTGCCGTGGCATTGCGGGGTCGACCGCCCCACCATCGTCTACACCTCTGGCTCCATCGAGACGCGGGGCAAGTTCGACTTCCGCTACGGGCGCGTCGACGTCCGCGCGCGCCTGCCGCAGGGGCAGGGCGTCTGGCCGGCCATCTGGACGCTCGGCAGCAAGGGGCGCCACCCCGCGTGCGGCGAGATCGACATCATGGAATACGTCTGGTCGTCGCCGCAGACCGTCTGGTCCACCCTGCATTTCCCGGGGCGCGAGCAGATCCCGACGAGCCAGCGCTCCGGCGGGCACACGGGGCCCGACGTGCAGGATGGCGCCTTCCACCTCTACACCATGGAGTGGGACGCGGACAAAATGGTCTTCTCCTTCGACGGCAAGCCCTACTACACCTATCCGCTCGACCGCGCCAACCAGCCCGACGGCTCCAACCCCTTCCGCCAGCCGCACTACATCAAACTCAACCTCGCCCTCGGCTCGGTGCACAACTGGGGCGGCGAATTGGACGACACGATCCTGCCGCAGACCTTCGAGGTCGATTACGTCCGCGTCTACCAAAAGCAACCCTGACGCGCCGATCGCCCCGGCGACTCACGTCGAACAGACAAAAAAACAGGCGCGCGGGCATGTCCGCGCGCCTGTTGATAAATTTCAGGAACCTGTTGAAAACCTGTCGAATGTTTGCCGACCGCGCGGTCTCTCAAATCGAAGTTTTCAATCTATACAAGGGGTCGTTTTCCGGGACGCGCCGTACCTCACATCGAGACACGCCGCATCCCGGGGGGAGAGACGCCGCGATCCAAAAAGGAGCTCGTGGGCGAGTTGTCGACAACCGCGTCTTTCTCGTCCTCCCTTCCCCATGCCATCGCGGAACGGGCGAGGCGGGAAATCGGTTGCGGAAGACCCATGTGTATCGCCTCGGCTGGGTATGGAAAGAGTCTGCACATTGGCGCCCTACGGCGAGACTATCCGCGCATCGCCCCGGCGGGGCAGGGGCATGGGACGGGTGGTTGGCGCGGCGGTTTGGGCGTTGCGGACGACGCGGGAGGTGAAGGTCTATGACGCGGTGGGCAATCGCGTGGAGCGGCGCAAGGAGGTGTTCCTGGCGGAGGGGCGGCGGGTCATCGACCGCACGCGGTATGTCCACAACGCGGCGGGGAAGGTAATCCGGGAGACGGATTTCGCGGGTCGCGAGACGGTGAGCGTCTGGGGGGGACGGTTGTTGCGGCAAGGTGTCGGAGACGTTGCCGGATGGCACGGTCTATACGTATGCTTACGACGGCACGGGGCGGTTGATCCGCAAGACGCGCCGGGCGGAGGGGCTCGACACGGTGGCGTATGAACGCGACGCGTTGGGGCGCGTCGTGGCGGCCATCGATGGGCGCGGCAATCGACGGACGTACGCCTACGACGCGCGGGGGCTGCTTGCCTCCGAGACGGACGCCGCCGGCGCGACGACCGCCTACGGCTACGACGTGATGGGGCGCACGACTGCCGTCACCAACGCCCTCGGCAATGTCACGGTCTATGAATATGACCCGCGCGGCAACAAGACCTACGAAGGCGGCGCCGTCTATCCCGTCCGTTACGGCTACGACGCCTTCGGCAACCGCACGACGATGACCACGTATCGCGATGAAGCCTCCGGCGTGGGCGACACCACCACATGGACTTACGACGCGGCTTCCGGTCTTCTCCTCGCGAAGACCTACGCCGACGGCAAAGGCACAACCTACACCTACACCGACTCCGGCCGCCTTGCCTCCCGCACGGACGCGCGCGGCAATGTCACGACCTATGCGTGGGACGCCTGGGGGCATTTGCTCGGTGTGTCTTATTCCGACGGAACGCCCTCCATCTCCTACGCCTACGACGCGCTGGGGCGGCAGGTCAGTGCCACCGACGCCGCCGGCACCACGTCCTTCGGTTACGACGACGCCGTGGGGCAATTGGTTCGGAGACGACCGCCGGCCTCTACGCGAAAACCCTCACGCGCCACACCGATGCCTTCGGTCGCGACGTTGGCAGCAGCCTCGACGGCACGCGCCAGGCATCCGTTTCGTACGACCCCGCCACCGGGCGCCTCGCGGGCATGGACGGTTTCGCGTGGCAGTATCTCCCCGGCGCCAACCTCAAGTCCGCCCTCGACTACCCCAACGGCGCCAAGGTGACGTGGTCGTATGAGCCGACGCGCGACCTCGTCGCCGCCGTGACCAACGACGTCCACTCCGTCTATCTGTATACCTACGACCTCCTCGGCCGCCGCGTCTCCAAGAACGACGAGCGCTACGCTTACAACGCCCGCAACGAACTCACCTCCGCCGACGACCTCTCCTATGCTTACGACGACATCGGCAACCGCATTGTCGCCGAGGGCAAGACCTACACCGCCAACAATCTCAACCAATACACCAAAATCGACGACTTCGTGCCCCAATACGACGCCGACGGCAACCAAACCCTCATCCGGACTTCCACCGGCGTTTGGCGGGTAACCTACAACGCCGGGAACCGCCCCGTGCGTTGGCAATCCGGCGACACCGTCATCACGATGGCCTTCGACCGCATGGGCCGCCGCGTGGAAATGCGCACCGTCACGCCCACTTCCGACCTTCTCCAACGCTTCGTCTACAAAGATTTCCTCTGCATCCAACAATTTCGCGGCCCCGACAACGCGCCCTATCAAACCTACGTCTGGGACCCCACCGAGCCCATCGCCACCCGCCCCCTCCTCCTCACCGACGCCACCGGCGCCCACTCCCTCACCTACGCCTACTCCCCCTATGGCACGCCCTCCTCCTCCCCACCTCCACCCTCCCCCTCGACAACACCTTTCGATTTTCCTCGGAAATCTAAACTTTTTCTCGTTAGCCGCCTTGTTGGGTTTTGTGAAACCTTTATGGTTCCACGAGAGTCTGACTTTTCATGCCCTTTTTGGTTCGCGCGCGTCGCCCCCCGGGGGCGGGATGTTCTTCTTCTCTCTCTCTTCATGATAGGTTCTCATAAGGTGCGCAAACACATCATACACTTTCCAGATTGATCGGGCGGAAGGGGAGGATTTTGTGGTATCATGGTGGGAGAGAAAGGATGAGACATTGAGTGCGATTGGTATTGTCGAGGCGAAAGATTTGCGGTTAACGCCGCCGGAGGGGGGGTGGCGGTTGGAGCGCGGCGGGACGTTGCCGGAAATCGTGGTGCGTTATGAATTGGTTGGCACGCCGGAGCCTTCCGGCGCGAATGTGGTGTTCATCTGCCACGCGCTGACGGGGGATGCGCACGTGGTGGGTTATCGGCCGGGGGAGAAGCCGGGGCAGGACAAGGCAAGCGGCTGGTGGGAGGGGATGATCGGGCCGGGGCTCGGGATCGACACGGATCGCTTTTGCGTGTTGTGCGCGAATATCTTGGGTGGGTGCGCGGGGACGACGGGGCCGAGTTCCGTCAATCCGGAGACGGGGCAGCCTTATGCCTCGGCGTTCCCGGAGATCACGGTGGGGGACATGGTGGAGGTGCACCGGGCGCTGGTGCGGCAGCTTGGGTTTCGCCGGATTGCGGCGGTGGTAGGGGGCAGTTTCGGCGGGATGCAGGCGATGGAGTGGGCCATTCGCCACCCGCAGGATATGGACAAGTGCGTGTTGGTGGCCACGGCCGAAAAGCTGAACACGCAGGCGTTGGCCTTTGACATCGTGGCGCGGCAGGCCATCATCCAGGACCCGAATTGGCGGCACGGCGAGTATTACGGCGGGGCGCGACCCATCGCGGGGCTGGCGAACGCGCGGCGTCTGGCGCATATCACCTATCTCTCGCAGTCGGGCATGGATCGCAAGTTCGGCCGGGCCAAGCAGGCGGAGTGGGTGGAGCGGAAGGGGCAGGACTTCCACCGGCAGATGCGGCAGGATTTCAAGACCTATTACCAAATCGAGTCTTACCTGGAGTATCAGGGGCAGAAGTTCGTGCGACGGTTTGACGCGAACAGTTATCTGCAAATCACGCGGGCGTTGGACGCGTATAACCCGGAGGAGACCTTTGGGTCGCTGGAGGCGGCCGTGCGGCAGATTCAGTCGAAGTTGCTGATGGTGAGCCTGAGCGGCGATTGGCTTTTCCCGCCGGAGACATCGGCGCCGTTCGTGCGGGCATGTCTCACCGAACACAAGGACATTTCGTATTGCCATCTGCGGGCGCCGGCGGGGCATGATGCCTTCCTGACGCACATCGAGCAATTGAAGGTGGTGATCCGGTCGTTTCTCACGGCGACGGACGTGCGCGACCCGGCCACGCTGAAGCGTGAGGAAGTGGCGGCGTTCCGCCCCTTTGTGCGGCACGTGCCGGAGGGCGCGCGGGTGTTGGACATCGGCTGCGGCGACGGCACGTTGCTCAAGCAGGTGGCGGTGAGCCAGCGCGCTTGGTGCGTGGGGTTGGAGCGTAATTTGGAAAAGGTGGTGGAGGCGCTTCACGCGGGGGTGAACGTGCTCATGCTGGACATCGACCGGCATTTGCGCGAGGTGCCGGCGCACCTTTTCGACGTGGCCATCATCTCGCACACCATTCAGGTGCTGAACCGCCCGGACGAGATGATGAAACAGTTGTTGCGTGTGGCGGGTTGGGCTCTGCTGGCTTTCCCGAACTTTGGCTACATCGGCATGCGGAGCCAGCTTTTCTTTTTGGGGCGGATGCCGCGCACGCGGCAGTTCCCCTACGACTGGTACGACACGCCCAACATCCACAACTGCACCATCAAGGACTTTTACGCGTTCAGCCGCGCCTTCGGCCTCAAGGCCACGCTACTCAGTTGCCGCTCGGCAAGCCTGCTGGGCAAAATCTTGATCGCGCTGGGGCTGAAGAACCTGGGCGCGGACGCGGTGATCGTTCGCCTGACGAATGGCGACCAACAGGAGGGCTCCAAGGATGGACTGTGAGACCGAAGCCTTGATTGAGGGTTTGGCCGGCCGCCTGATTTGCCGGAACTGCCCCGCGATGAACTCGCGACGCGGCATCAACCTGCCGGGTCGCCGCGCGCTAATCGCAACGCTCCGCGCCATTCTTTCGGCGCTCTTCCCAGGCTGTCTCACCTACGAACCCATCGACCACGAGGATCTCGATGCCGTCAAGGCGCGCCTGCGCACCATCGCAGAGGCGCTGGCCGACCAAATCGCACGCATCGAGGCCTATCGCGTGCTGGAGCATTCCCGCCCGGAGGGCTTCGACGCGGAGGGTCGCGCATGGACCGTGACGCGGACGCTCTTCGCGCGTCTTCCCGAAATTCGCGCGTTGCTGCAGGAAGATGTGTTGGCGGCCTATGAAGGCGACCCCGCCGCGCATTCCAACATGGAGATCGTGATGTCGTATCCCGGCATTCTGGCCGTGGCGACGCACCGCGTGGCGCACGTGCTCTACGAGGAGGGCGTCCACCTGCTCCCGCGCGTCTGGAGTGAATACGCGCACAGCCGCACAGGCATCGACATCCATCCCGGCGCGACCATCGGCAAGGGCTTCTTCATCGACCACGGCACCGGCGTGGTGATTGGCGAGACGTGCGTGATCGGCGACAACGTCAAACTTTACCAAGGCGTCACCCTCGGCGCGCGTTCCTTCCAGAAGGACAGCGAGGGGCGCCTCGTCAAGGGCATCAAGCGCCACCCGAACGTGGAGGACAACGTGGTAATCTACGCAAACGCCACAATCCTGGGCGGCGACACCGTCATCGGCAAAGGCTCGATCATCGGCGGCAACGTCTGGCTGGCGCACTCCGTTCCGCCCGGGTCGCGCGTTTTCTACAAGGAAGGATAAGACCATGCGCACCACCCTTTTTCTCGCAATGGTCGCGCTCGTGGCGGCCACGGCCCGCGCGGGTCTGCCGGAGGCGATCCTCGACGCTTGCCTCGCACCCTCCGTCACCGAGCACGCCACGGGGCGCACCTGGCAGGCCTGCACGCGCAAGGCGTGGGAGACGCGCCCCCTGCGCGTCCACGAACGCGACGGCCTCCAGATCGCCGAACAGGATGGCGCCGAGCACCCGAGCGGCTGGGTCAAGACGACGCTGACGCTTACGCAAAAGCCGCAGAGCGCGGCCAACCCCCGCCCCACCCAAACCTTCACGGTGACGGCCACGCCCACGGGCGTGCTCCCCGAGACCACCCTCACCATTGCCCTCCTGAAGGACGCACCCTTGCCGCCCTGCACCGTCAGGCAATGGGGCGACCGCCTCGCGCTCGTGGCGGACGCGGGCGATTGGTACCTCATCGCCGGGCGGCCCAAGGATACGTTCGTCCAGCGCGAGGATCCCGCCGCGCCGGGCAAACGCCGCTGGACGCTGACGGCGGAGAACCTCCGCGCCAAGGGGCAGACGCCCGTCCGCGCGGCCTTCCTTATCGGCGAGGGGGCGTTGCCGCCGCCGCCCGCGCCCGCGAAGGCGCCCGAGACGGCGCCGGCCAAGACACCCTGATTTCCTCCTCCCCCCCCCCGCGAGCGAGCCCGCCATGCGCATCCGCCCTTTGCTTTCGACGCTCCATCTGCTCCTGTGGTTGGCGGGGGTGCTGGCGGTGTTGGCGCTGATCGCGCTCTGCGTCGCGGCCTATGGGCTCCCGGGCGCGTGGCTGCAAAGCGCCTTCGACGCGGCCATCCCGGCGGACGTGGGGAGGCTCACCGTCAGGCGCGTCGCCTTCCGGCTCGACCGCGGGCTCATCGTCAACCACTTGGCCTTCACCGCGCCGGACGGCCGCCTGCTGGCCGGCTTCCGGCGGGGCATCTTCGGCCTGCGCCTCGCAGGCGGCGGGAACGCGCTGGAGCGGCTCACCTCCGCGGACATCGACGCGCTTTTCGTCGCGCAAATCCCGGAAAGCGTGCCCGACGACGAAGTCGCGGGGCCTGGCGGGGACGAGCCCTTCCCCGACCTTTCGCACGTCAACGTCCCGCGGCTCACGGGCGTGCGCCTCACACTCACCGATGCCGACATCATTGAGATCCGTGCCAAGTCGCTCACGGGCATCCTTGATGCCGGCGAGGGCTCGCTCCGCTTCCGCAGCCTTCATGCCAACGTCTCCGAAGACGGCAAGCAACACGCGGAGGGCGAGGTCACCATCGACATCCACGACGCCAAGGCCGTCGCCACCATTCGTGGCTTCCTCATCCCGTCGCGCCTGGATGGCCTCTGGCGCGCCATCAACTGCCCGATTATCAAGGAATATTGCGACTTTTTCGCGCTCACTGAGCCGGCTTGGGGAGACTGCGCCTTTACCGTGGGCTTCGACCTGGATCGCGACCTGCTCGACTTGCGCCTGGACCTGCTCTCCGCCGAGGGCGGCGCCTATCGCGGCATCCCCTTCGACGAGGCGCAGACCACCATCCGCTGCAAGAGTATCTGGAACACCGTCGCGGAAATCAACCCCATCCAAGTCCGCCGCAAGGGCAAGCTCGTCGCCACCGCCGCAATCAACCTTGACTATCCGGCCGACCGCCTTTCCTTCCGTGCCGAGGCCACCGGGCTTTTCCCGGCGGAATGTTTCGGGCTCATCGGGGAAGACTTCGCGGAGGCGCTCCCCGCCATCGTTACCGAGCGCCCGCCCTTCGTCACCATCGCGGGGCACATCCCGCTCTCCGGCGACGAGACGCTCCCCTCGCAGGTCACCCTGCGCGGCTTCGTGCGCGCCCAGGGCGGCGGCACCGTCGAGGGACTCCCGTTCGACGCGGCCGAGGGGCGTTTCTCTATGACCAATGGCGTCTTCTCGCTCACGCGTCTCGACGTCCGCCTCCCCCACGGCGGCTCGCTCGCCGGCGCGGCCTCCTTCGACGTGCCCGACGTGGGCGCGCACACCGACCTCTCCGCGGCCATCCACCTGCGCGACGCCTCGCTGGCCGACCTCTTGGCGCCTTTTGGCCTCAACACCCTCACCAACAGCGTGGCCTCCGGCTTCGTGGATTTGCGCGGCCGCACGGGCACCGACTTCGCCAAGTCGCTCCAGGCCGAATACGCGCTCACCGTGGATGGCGGGCTTATCACGCGCCTGCCTCTCTTCGCGGGGCTCACCGACCTGCTGGCCGACCGCCTCCCCGGCATTGCCTCCATCACCGATTCCTCCCACGCGCGCCTCACCGGGACCGCGGACGCCGGCCGCTTCACGATTCCGGACTTCGCCCTCGACGGCGACCTGCTCGCCATCGAGGGCCCGGCCACCTACGACCTCCCCGCCAATACACTCTCGGCCGAGGTCATCGCCGGGAACTTCAAGCGCGACACCGTCATGGGCACCCTTACGCGCTGGGCAACCGTCCCCGTCAACCGCTTCCTCTGGCGCGTCAAGGTCAGCGGCCCCTTGGAAAAGCCTTCCTGGAAAATCACCACCTTCCTCGGCCGCCTCTGGGACCGCGCCACCGGCACCCCGAGCGATGACTGAACCCCGCGAGACACGAATGAGCGACGCCCCCCCGCGCGAGCCCGCGCCCCGACGCTTCAAGATGATTTGCGCCTACGACGGCACCGCCTACCAAGGCTGGCAGACCCAGCCCGGCTTCCCCAGCGTGCAGGAAACCATTGAGCGCACCCTCGCCGGCATCGTCAAGCGCGATGCCGTGGCCATCCATGCCAGCGGCCGAACCGACCACGGCGTCCACGCGCACGGCCAAGTCTTCCACTGCGACCTCGCCACCCGCATGACCGCGCGCAGCCTGCGCATGGCCCTGAACGCCAACGGCCGCCTCCCCCCCGACATCCGCATCCGCTCCTGCGTCGAGGTGTCCCCCACCTTCCATGCGCGCTTTTCGGCCATCCGCAAGGAATATCGCTACTACGTCTGGAACACCCGCCTGCTCCCCCCCGACAAACGCCTCTACCACGCCCACATCGTCCGCCCGCTCGATCTCGACGCCATGCGCCGCGCCATGGCCCACTTCGTCGGCGAACACGATTTCGCCGCCTTCTCCGCCAACCCCAACCGCCCCATCGCCTCCACCGTTCGCCGCATCGACCGCTTCGAGGTCTCCAAAAACGGCTCGCGCATTGCCTTCCGCGTGCAGGGCAACGGCTTCCTCTACAAGATGGTGCGCAGCCTGGTGGGCTTCCTCCTCCGCGTCGGCGCGGGCCAAGAGCGCCCCGACGCCGTGCCCGCCCTCCTCGCGCCGGGCAACCCCCGCACCGCCCGCGTGCCCTCCGCCCCCGCCTGCGGCCTCTTCCTCTGGCAGGTGTGGTATGACTGACGCCCCCCTCGCCACTCCCCCCGAGGAAGAGCCCGAGACCCTCACCCTCACCGTCGAGGGCGGCGCCCCCGATCGCCGCCTCGACCAATGGCTCGCGCGCCGCCTCCCCGAACTCACCCGCTCGCGCATCCAGGCCCTTGCCAAGCAAGGCCGCCTCACCGACGGCGAGGGGCGCCCCATCGGCAAACTCTCCGCCCCGCCACGCCCCGGCGACACCTTCGCCCTCACGCTCCCCCCCGCCGAACCCACCGACCTCATCCCCGAGCCCATCCCCCTCACCATCCTCTACGAAGACGCCCACCTTCTGGCCATCGACAAGCCCGCCGGCCTTGTCGTCCACCCCGCCGCCGGCCACAGCCACGGCACCCTCGTCAACGCCCTCCTCTGGCACTGCCCCGACCTCAAGGGCATCGGCGGCGAACGCCGCCCCGGCATCGTCCACCGCCTCGACCGCGACACCTCCGGCGTGATGGTCGTCGCCAAGACCGACCTCGCCTTCCAAGGCCTCGCCCGCGCCTTTGCCATGCACACGCTCGAAAAGGATTACCTCGCCATCGTCCACGGCACCCCGCCCCCCGCCGGCACGCTCGACACCGCCATCGGCCGCAGCCCCGCCAACCGCCAAAAGATGGCCATTCTCCGAACGGGCGGCCGCCGCGCCATCACCCACTGGCAACTCCTCGCCACCCTCCCCGGCGGCCTCTGCCGCGTGGCCTGCCGTATCGAGACGGGCCGCACCCACCAAATTCGCGTCCATCTCGCCTCCCTCGGCACCCCCATCGTGGGCGACGCGCTCTACGGCAAGCCCGCCCTCGACCGCCGCCTTCCCATCCCGCCCGTGCGCCAGCTCCTCCACGCCCGCCGCCTCGCCCTCGCCCATCCCGTCACGGGCGAGCCGCTCCTCTTCGAGGCCCCGCCCCCATCCGAATTCGCCCCCTATCTCTGACTTCGCGAAGCAAACAAAAGAGCCGAACGCCCTATCCGGGAGGCTCGGCCCTCTGTTCACCGTCCACTGTTCGCCTGGTTTCAGCGCTTGCCCAGGCCGAAGAGTTTCAGCGCGGCGCGGAAGTCCGCCGGCAACGGCGCGTGCGCGCGGATGTGTTGCCCCAACAGCAAGGGGTGCGGCAATTCCAGCTCCTGCGCGTGCAGCATTTGGCGCGTCACGGAAAGCACGCGCGGGTCGTCGGACTTCTTCACGCCATACTGCCGGTCGCCCACCACGGGGTGGCGGATGCCCGCCAGGTGGCGACGGATCTGGTGGGTGCGCCCCGTCTCGATGCGCAGCGAGAGGAAGGAGGCATCCGGCGTGGCGCGCAGCCGCTTAAGGTGCGTCACCGCACGCTCGCCGTCCAGCGTCTCGGTCAGCGTGCTCATCTGCCGCTCCACCTCACCCGCCACGATGGCGGCGTAGTGCTTCAGCACGCGGTGCGTCTTGAACATCGCGATGGCGGCCTCGAGCGCCTCGGCCGTCTTCGCGAAAAGCAACACGCCCGAGGTCTCGCGGTCCAGGCGGTGCACCGCGGCGATTCCGGGGTTGCCCTCCTGCACGCGGAGCAACTCCTCGGCGGAGTCGCGTCCCTGCGTCAGCACGCCGGCGGGCTTGTCCACGGCCAGGTAGGCATCGTCCTGCCACAGCACGCGGATGTGCGGCCGCCGCTCGGCACTCTTGTCCTGCCGCGCCCCCGTGCCCGTGCGCACCACAAAGGCCACCTTGTCCCCGGGCCGCAGCGCATGGCGCGCGATCCAGACCAGCTTGCGGTTCACCCACACCAAGCGCGCGTCCAACATCGCCTTGGCCGCGCGCTTGGTCACGTGCAGGCGGTTGGCCAGAAAGTCCTGGAGCGACAGTCCCTCCTCCTCGCGCGACACAATCGCGATTTTGGGTTTGCTCGGCATGGGCGCAGGGCTCGGTCTCATCTCTTGGGCTCCTTCCGCTCAAAATGCTTTGACGAAACGCGCGATGCGCGCCACGGCCTCCTTCAGCTGTTCCATGCCCGTGGCATACGAACAGCGCACGAAGCCTTCGCCGCACGCGCCAAACGCCGTCCCCGGCACCACCGCCACGTTCGCCGCGTCCAACAGACGCACCGCAAACTCCCGCGACGACAGCCCGAACCGCGCAATCCGCGGGAAGGCATAAAATGCCCCCGCCGGCGTGTGCATCGGGATGCCAATCTCCGCGAAGGCCGCCTGCAGATAATTCCGCCGCATCTCATAGGCCCGCAACATCGGCGCCATATCCTCCGCCGGCTGGCGCATCGCCTCCAACGCCGCATACTGCGACGGCGTGCTCGCGCACATGATGGCATACTGATGGATTTTCAGAATCGTCTCCATCAACCACGCCGGCGCGCAGACATACGCCATGCGGAAACCCGTCATTGCCCATGCCTTCGAGTAGCCATGCATCAAGACCAACCGCTCACGCAACGCCGGGACTGAGGCAAACGACACATGCCGCCGCCCGCCCCACGTCAGCTCCGCGTAAATCTCGTCCGAGATCACAATCAAGTCATGGCGGATCGCGAAGGCCGCGATGGCCTCCACATCCTCCCGCGTCAGCACCGCCCCCGTCGGGTTGTTCGGGAAGTTCACCACCAGCGCCTTCGTGCGCGGCGACACCTTCGCCTCCAACGCCTCCACCGACAGGCGGAAGTTGTCCTCCTCCCGCGTCTCCACCGGCACCGGCACGCCATGCGCCATCGCGATTTCCGGCCCATAGCTCACGAAACACGGCTCATGGTAGAGCACCTCGTCGCCCGGGTTCAGCAACGCCCGCAGCGTCACGTCCAGCCCCTCCGAGGCACCCACCGTCACCAACACCTCATGCGCCGGGTCATACGCACCCCCGAACCGCTCCCGCACATACGCCGCGATCGCCTCGCGCAACGGCATCAGCCCCGCGTTCCCCGTGTAATGCGAGTACCCCTCCTCCAACGACTGGATGGAAGCCTCCCGGATGTGCCACGGCGTGTCAAAGTCCGGTTCGCCGATCGCCAGCGAAATCACCCCCTGGCGCGTGTTCACGATGTCGAAAAACTCGCGAATCCCACTCTTCGGCAACCCAACGATATGCCGGGCCAAACGCTCCTTTCCCACGCTCACGGCGTCACCACCAATCGCTTGTCCTCACCCGGCATCGCCATCAGCACCCCGCTCTGCTTGTACGTCTTCAGGCGGAAATGCGTCGCCGTCGACAGCACCCCATGAATCGTCGCCAGCTTCTCGCTCACGAACCGCGCCACCGAAAGCAGGCTCTCCCCCCGCACGAACAACAGCAAATCATAGCCGCCGCTCATCAGATACACCGCCTCCACCTCGTCGAAGCGGCTCACCTGCTCCGCGATACGGTTGAACCCGCCCTCGCGCTCCGGCGTCACCCGCACCTCGATTACCGCCGTCACCAACCCTCGCGGCGCCAAATCCTCGTTCACGATCGCCTGCCACCCGCGGATCACCCCCGTCCGCTCCAACCGCGCGATCGTCTCCGCCACCTCCCCCGCCGAAACGCCCAACATCTTCGCCATCGTCTCCGGCGACTCCTTCGCGTTGCACCGCAAAATCTCCAAAAGGCTCTCTTCCATTCCGGCCATCCTTTGCCCGATCAAAACACAAAAAAAGACTGCGAGGCGCGCCCCACAATCTCATGGACTGGTTGCCTCACAAGGATTCGAACCTTGACAAACTGATCCAGAGTCAGTTGTGCTACCGTTACACCATGAGGCAATAATGTCGTAAAACGCGCCCCATGATACCAAACACAACCCCGCCGCGCAAGCACTTTTTTGCGCCTCGTGATGTGTGAATCGTCCACAATGTAATTGCGCAGGTGGAAGGAAGAAGAGAAAGCGGAAAGAAGTGTGGACTGGCAGAGGTCGAGGCAAAGCAGAAGAGGGGGCGGCGTGTCTCGCCCCGAGATGCGGCGCGTCTCGATGGGCGATACGGCGCGTCTCGGAAAACGACCCCGCGTATAGATTGAAAAGTCGGTTTTTGGGTGCTTGCGGGGCGGGAGGCATTCAACAGGTTTTCAACAGATTTCGCAAAGTTATCGACAGGGCTTTTGCGGCGCACGGGGGACACGAACCGGGAAACCGCGGATGGCGCGGATTTTTGGCGGATTGTCGGTCGGGTGCCGCCCCCAACCCTTCCGTATCGGCGGGAGCGTCGGTCCCTGAAGAGACCTTTTCCCCGGACGGCAGGGGGTGTTCCCTGTTTTCTGTTCACCGTCTATCCATTTGTTATACTGGGGCGGTTATGGCATTGATTACGCTGCACAATGTGACGGTCGGGTTCGGGAACGCACCCGTGCTTGAGAATATTTCGCTTTCCATCGAGCCCGGGGCGCGGGCGTGCGTCACGGGGCGCAACGGCGAGGGCAAGTCCACCTTGCTCAAGGTGATCGCCGGGATTTTGGAGCCCGATGCGGGGGAGGTGCTGAAGGACGCGGCGGTGCGCGTGGCCTACCTGCCGCAGGATGTGCCGGAGGATCGCCCGGGCACGGTGCGCGAGATTCTTGCCGCCGCACTCCACGACCCGACGCGCGCGCACGTGGCCGATGCGCTCTGCACGCGGCTTTCCCTGCCGCCGGACACGGCCTTCGACGCGCTCTCGGGAGGGTTGCGCCGACGCGTCCTGCTCGGGTGCGCCTTGGCGCGCGAGCCCCACCTGCTCTTGCTGGACGAGCCGACGAACCACCTGGACATCGCTTCCATCAAGTGGCTGGAAGGGTTTTTGGCCACCGCGCCCTTCGCCTGCCTCTTCATCACGCACGACCGCGCCTTCCTCCGCGCCGTGGCCAAGACGGTCTTTGACCTCGACCGCGGCGTGCTCTCGGGGTGGGACTGCGACTATCCCACCTTCCTGCGGCGCAAGGCCGACCTGCTCGCCGACGAGGCCGTCTACTGGGAGCGCAAGGCCAAGAAACTCACCGAGGAAGAGGCCTGGCTCCGCCGCGGCGTCAAGGCCCGCACCTGCCGCAACGAAGGCCGCGTCGCCGCGCTCATGCGCCTGCGCCAGGAGTTCGCCGAGCGCCGCACGCAGACCGGAACCGCCGCGCTCACCCTTGGCGCCGAGGGCGGCCGCACGGGCGACATCGTCTATCAATGCCAAGGCGTCACCTTCGGCCACGACCCCGCCCACCCCATCCTCCGCGACGTCACCCTCCGCATTCTCCGCGGCGAGCGCATCGGCATCCTCGGCGCGAACGGCGCCGGCAAAACCACGCTCCTCAACCTCATCCTCGGCCGCCTCGTCCCCCAGGCCGGCACCCAGCGCCTCGGCGCGAACGTCAAGCCCGCCTTCTTCGACCAACTCCGCGACGCCCTCGACCCCGAGGCCACCGTCGCCGAGAACGTCGCCGACGGCAAGGAGTTCGTCACCGTCGGCGGCGTCCGCAAACACCTCTACGGCTACCTCGGCGACTTCCTCTTCACCCCCCAGCGCGCCCGCACCCCCGTCAAGGCCCTCAGCGGCGGCGAGCGCGCCCGCCTCCTCCTCGCCCGCCTCTTCCTCAACCCCGGCAACCTCCTGGTGATGGATGAGCCCACCAACGACCTTGACGTCGAGACGCTCGAACTTCTCGAGGAGGAACTCGCCAACTACAAGGGCACCCTTCTCCTTGTCTCCCACGACCGCGACTTCATCGACCACGTCGCCACCTCCGTCCTCGTCATCGAAGACGGCCGCGTCACCGCCTATCCCGGTGGCTACAGCGACTGGCAAGTCGCCCGCGCCCGCCAAGAGTCCGCCGCCTGCCAACCCGCCCCGGCCGCCGCCACGCGCCACGACGCCGCCAAGGCCCCTGCCCCCAAACGCGACAACGCCGCCACGCGCCTCTCCTACAAGGAACAACGCCTCCTCGCCACCCTCCCCGATGAAATCGACCGCCTCGAAGCCGAGGTCGCCGCCCTCAACCAAGCCCTCGCCGCCCCGGGCGCCGACTACGCCGCCCTCTCCGCCCGCCTCGCCCAAACCCAATCCGCCCTCGATACCGCCGTCGAGACCTATCTCACCCTCGAAGAGCGGGCCGAGACCCTCAAAAAGTGAGCCCGCCGCCCGCCGGTCGGGACGGGCCGCGCGCGTCGTCTGGAAAGCCCCGTCAGGTTGTGCTATCCTAAAGGCACGCCTTGGAAGGGCAAACCGATGGTTTTGGAAAGGGATACGTTTTGAGCATGGTGCGGTTTGAGCGCGGGAGCCCGCCCCCTCTGTCTTCCCGCGGGCCCAAGACAGCGGGAGGGGGCGTGGCGCGGGGGCGTTCCTGCCCTTCGGGGCGATTGGCGCGCCGGGGGAGCCGCGGACGGAGCCGGGGATGTGGCTGGGGGTGGAGGCGCCGGGGTGGCGGTGCAGGCTTGTGAAACTGCTCGCGACGGGCGCGGTACTCGTCTGGAACCACGCGGGACGCAAACTTATGGATTCCCGATGAGGATGGGCGCATGAAGACGGCGATCGTGATTGGCGCGGGGCCCGCGGGGCTGACGGCGGCATATTCGCTTTTGGAGAACGGCGGCGGCGCGTGGCGCGTCGTGGTCTTGGAGGCGAGCGGGGAAATTGGCGGGCTCGCGCGGACGGTGTCGCACGGGGCGTGCCGGATCGATATCGGCGGGCATCGCTTCTTCTCGAAGAACGCGGAGGTGAACGCGTTGTGGGCAAAACTCATGCCCACCCAAGGCGCGCCGGCGTGGGACGACCGCGCGCTCGGCCGCGCCAAACCTTACGCCCCGGGCGGCCCCGACCCGGAGAATGAAGACCGCGTGATGCTGCTGCGCGACCGTGTGAGCCGCATTTTCTACCTGCGCCATTTCTTCGATTATCCCATCTCGCTCAAGGCGCGCACCTTCATCAACATGGGCTTGTGGCGGACTTGGCGGGCGGGGTGGAGTTACCTGCACGCGGCGTTCTTCAAGCGCACCGAGCGGAGCCTGGAGGATTTTTACATCAATCGCTTCGGGCGCGTTCTCTACGAAATGTTCTTCGAGGATTACACGGAGAAACTGTGGGGCGTCCACCCCTCCAAGATTTCCCCGGAATGGGGCGCACAGCGCGTCAAGGGGCTCTCGCTCACCAAGGCGGTGCTGAACGTGCTCAAACCCAAAGGCGCGAAACGGGAGACTTCGCTGATTGAATCGTTCCTGTATCCCAAAAAAGGACCGGGGCAACTGTGGGAGACCTTGGCCGATGCGGTGCGCACACGGGGCGGCGAGGTGCGCCTGGACTCCGAAATCGTACGTATCGAGACCGCAGGCAATGCCATCTCCGCCGTGGTCACGGCGCAAGGCGAACGCATCCCCTGCGACGCGCTCTTCTCTTCCATGCCCATCAAAGATTTGGTGACGGCGTTGCCCGGCGCGCCGGATGCCGTCCGCGCGGTGGCCGAGGCGCTCCCGTATCGCGATTTCATTACTGTCGGGCTGCTGGTCGACCGGCTGGCGATACAAAACCAGACCCACATCAAGACGATCAACGGCCTTGTCCCCGACACGTGGATTTACATCCAGGAGCGCGATGTCCGCCTGGGGCGCCTGCAAATCTTCAACAACTGGTCGCCCTACCTGGTCGACGACCCCGCCCGGCACGTTTGGGTTGGCTTGGAATACTTTTGCTCCGAGGGCGACGCGCTCTGGACGATGGACGAGCGCGCCTTCACGGACTTCGCCGTCGCCGAACTCCGCAAGACCGGCATGCTCGCGCCGGACACCCCCATCCTCGACAGCGTCCGCCTCCGCGTGAAGAAGGCGTATCCCGCCTACTTCGGCGCCTACGCCCGCTTTGGCGAGGTGCGCGCGTGGCTCGACGGTTTCGCCAACCTCTGGTGCATCGGCCGCAATGGCCAGCACCGCTACAACAACATGGATCACTCGATGCTCTGCGGCCTTGAGGCCGTCCGCTCCCTGCTGGGGCAGGCCCCGAAGGCCGCGGTTTGGGCCGTCAATACCTAAGAGGCTTACCATGAAGGCTCCTGAACGTTGGCTGACCGTCGCGGGGGGCGTCGCGCTTCTCAGCTGTCTGCTTATCCAGTGGCGCTGCCTTCCCTCCGCGTGCCCGCCCTTTTGCGACATCTCCCTTCGCCAGGCCGAGATCGCCTGCTCGCACGAAGGCGTCAATCCCTTCCGTGTCTGGGCGCACGAGGTGGACTCCCCGCGTTACGCCGGCCACCCGCGCCCGGATTTCCCCGCGCAGGCCACCCCCGGCAAACGCCCGGTCCATGCCTATCCGCCTTGGCACACGGTCTTCTGCTGGTTCTATGGGTGGCTGCCGGCCGCCGCCTGCGCGGCGTTGGTTTCGCTGCTGTCGGCGCTGGGACTGGCCGCGGGGGTGTGGTGGGTCGCCAAACGGGTGCCGCGCGACCGCCTACTTGCCGCCTTTGCGCTCTTGGGAGCGCTTTTCCTCGTCCCGGCCTCCTTCGCCTTTTGGACGGGCAACTATGGGCTCGTCCTTCTCGGTCTCTTCCTGGCCTTCCTGTGGTGCATGGAGCGGGATCGCACGGTCTTGGCGGGCCTTTGCTGGGCGCTGATGCTGATCAAGCCGCAGGTGGCGGCGCTTCTGTTCTGGCCGCTCCTGTTCCGGTGGCGGTTCACGACGATTGCCGTGGCCGGCCTGATATGCGCGCTCGCGACGCTTTGGCCGGCGGCCGTCTACCGCGAATCCCCGCTGGCGCTCATTCTCCAAATCCCCGAGATCGGCAAGCCCTACCTCCACGTCACGGCCGGCACGATCCCAAACGCGATCTGTGCGCTCGCCGGCGAAGGCGGCGTGCTGGCGTGGGGCGCGCTGTGCGTGTTGGCGTGCGCGGCCTTGTCATTCCTGACGCGGTCGGCGCTGTGCTGGCTGTTGCGTTGCGTCCCCGCGCTCATCGTCTTCCCTGTTTGGACCTATTCGCAGCCGCACGACCTCGCCATCCAGCTGCCGCTCTATGCGCTCCTGTTGCTCGCGGTCTTTGGGAAGGCGCCGTTCCCGATTCCGCGTTGGGGGCGACGGCTCGCGTGCGTCGCCGTCTGGGCGGCGCTCTTCGGGAGGGTCTTCGAGCGCGCCTGGCAACTGGCCAACGAGACCCGGTTCGTCAATCTTGCAGGATACGACTGGCTTTACATCGTGGTCGTCCACCTCGCGTTGGCGTTGGCGAGCCTCGCCTGCCTGGCGCTGGCGTTTTTCGCCCGCCCCACGCCCAACCCGCCGCACTCGAGCCCCTGAACGCCCCGAGCCCCTCCCGCGCTCAGGCGCGGGTGCGGGGGAGGAGGGTGGCGAGGATGGGGACGCAGGCGGCGGCGAGGAGGATTTTGCCCCAGACGAGCGCGGGGAGGGCGACGGTCTCGAAGGCTGCGCCGCCGTAGGCGACGATGACCCATTGGAGGGCGGCGGCGATGAGGATGGCGCAGATGAGCGCGGGGTTGCCGAGGAGCCCGCCGAGGGGATTGCCGCCTTCGGGGCGGCGGGCGGCGAGTGCGTTGGCCAGCTGGCAGAGGACAAAGAGGGTGAAGACGGCGGTGCGGTTGAGGTCGGTGCCCAGCCCCGTGCCCAGGAAGTCGAACCACTTGAGCTGAACCAGGCAGAGCGCGGCGATGAAGATGCCGACGGCGGCCATGCGCATCACCATGCCACGGCTGACGAGGGGCGCGTCGCGGCGGAGCGGCTTGCGGCGGAGCAGGTCGTCGCTCATGCGCTCCAGCCCGAGGCAGAGGGCGGGGGGGCCGTCCATGATGATGTTGATCCACAGCAACTCGAGGGCGCTGAAGGGCGGGGGCTCGTCGAGGAGGACGGCGGCGAGGACCACCAGCACGGCGGAGACGTTGACGGTGAGCTGGAAGAGGATGAAACGCTTGAAGTTGTCGGTGATGCCGCGCCCCCAGCGTATGGCGCGGACGATGGTGGCGAAGGCGTCGTCGAGGAGGAGGATGTCGCAGGCCTCCTTGGTGACTTCGGTGCCGGTGATGCCCATGGCCACGCCGACGTCGGCTTCCTTGATGGCGGGGGCGTCGTTGATGCCGTCCCCGGTGACGGCGACGGATTCGCCTTGTGCCTTGAGGGTGCGGACGACGCGGAGTTTGACGGAGGGTGTGGAGCGAGCGATGACGCGGACGCTCTTGAGGGCTTCGGCGAAGGCCGTGTCGTCGAGTTTCTCGAGTTCGGCGGCGGTGACGGCGCGATGGCCGCCTTCGAGCATGCCGAGGGAGCGGGCGATGGCGGTGGCGGTGATGAGGTTGTCGCCGGTGAGCATCATGACGGAGATGCCGGCGGTGCGGCAAGCGTCGATGGCAGGGGGGACGTCGGCGCGGACGGGGTCGGCGATGGCGGCGAAGCCGTCGTAGACGAGCGGGCCGTCGGCCTCGGCGTGGGCGAAGGCGAGGACGCGGCAGGCCTGATCCTGCCATGTGGCCATGGATGCCTCGGCGGCGGCGCGGGCCTCGGGGGTGATGGCGCAGGCGGCGAGGACGGCCTCAGGGCTGCCTTTCATGAGGGTGAGCGGGTGCTTGCCGCCCAGGCGGGTGACCATCCGCTTGGTGTCGGAGGAAAAGGGCTCGACGGAGGCAATCTCGGCCGCCTCGCGCAGGGCTGCGGGGTCGTGCCCGGCCTGGGCGGCGGCGACGATGAGGGCGCCCTCGGTGGGGTTGCCCACGAAGGTCTTGCCGTCGGACGCGAGGTCGGCGGTGGCGTTGACGCACATGTTTTCGAGCAGGAAGCCCTCGGGGGCGACGCGTCGGCCGTCGGCGCCGACGAGGGCGATGAGGGTCATGCGGTTTTCCGTCAGCGTGCCGGTCTTGTCCGAGCAGATGAAGGTGACGCAGCCGATGGTTTCGCAGGCGATGAGTTTCTTGACGAGGGCGTTTTGCTTGGCCATTTTGAGGACGTTGATGGCCAGGCTCATGGCCACGATGGTGGGCAGGCCCTCGGGCACGCAGGCGACGATGAGGACGATGGCCGAGATGAAGGCCTCGCCCACACCCGTCCACGTCAGCCCGTCGTGGTGGAAAAGCGACTGGGCCAGCTGGACGGCAAAGACGAGCGTCGCCGCGGCGACACCTGCGATTGTCACCCATTTGCCCAAGCGCGCGAGGCGCTCCTGAAGGGGCGTTTTGCCGGCGGTTTGGTCGGCGAGCGCGGCGGCGATGCGCCCGAACTCGGTGCCCATGCCCACGGCCGTCACCACCATCAGGCCTGTGCCGGCGGTGACGTAGCTCCCGGCGTAGAGCATCGTGGGGCGCTCGGCCACGGGGGCGGTCTCGGGGACCTCGGCCTCGGCGGACTTCTCGACGGGGGCCGATTCTCCCGTGAGGGCGCTTTCGTCGGCGACCAGGCCACTGGCCTCGATGAGGCGGCCGTCGGCCGTCAGCTTGTCGCCCGTGCCCACGAACATCACGTCGCCCACCACCAGCTCGGCTTGCGGGATGCGCAGGCTCCTGCCGCCGCGCAAGACGCGGGGGCGGACGTCCGAGCCCATGCCGCGGAGCGCCTCGAAGGCTTTGGCGCTGCGGCCTTCCATGCCCACGGAGATGCCGACGGAGAGCAGGATGGCCAGCGCCACGCCCACGCACTCGGCGAACTCGGTGTGGCCATCGGTCAGCAGGTGCGCCACGTTCACGCCCACCATGATGAGCAGCGCCAGCACCAACAGCAAAATCATCGGCTCCATGAAAGCCTCGACGATCCGCCGGCACCAACCGATGGGTTCAGGCCTGGCCAGCTCGTTGGCGCCATGTGTCGCGCGGCTCGCGGCGACGGCCTCCTCGCCCAAGCCGCGGTGGCGGTCGCTCCCCAATTCACGCAACACCGTCTCGACCGGCGCGCAGAACGCTTTGTCCATCTTCTCTCTCCGTTTTGAGAACGAAAAAACGCCCGGCGGCCATCCGCCCGGGCGTTTCCTTGTTGCATGAAGGCACGGCCCGGCACGGCGACATCGCCGCGCACGAGTCTCGCCATTTCAGATAGGCCAGGCGGTCGCCCGCCGAGACTGTTGGCCTACCGCGCGTTCTCGCGCCGGCTACTCCCTCAATGCGCCCACACTGTAGCAAAAACGCGCCACAAACGCAACGCCCTTTGGCCGGCCGTTGGCGGGCGGCCGGGTCAATGGTCGTGGGTGGCCTCGCCGTGCCAGGGCTCGGGGGGCGGGGGGGTGACCTGGCCGGAGAGGACGCGTTGGCGGACGGCCTCGGCGAGGAGGATGGTGGCGGCGGCGGAGACGTTGAGGCTGTCGGCCACGCCGAGCATGGGAATGCGGACGCGGAGGGAGGCATCGTGCATGAAGCGGTCGGAGAGGCCGTATTGCTCGCTGCCCAGGCAGAGCGCCACGCGGCCGGTGAGGTCTTGCCGGAAATGCAGTTTTTCGGCGTGGGGTGTGGCCGCGAGGATGGCGAAGCCGTTGGCGTTGAGCCAGGCGACGGTCTCCTCGGCACCCGCGACGGCGACGGGGAGCGTGAAGAGGGTGCCGGTGGAGGCGCGGACGACGTTGGGGTTGTGGATGTCGGTGCAAGGGTCGCAGACGATGACGGCGGCTACGCCCGAGGCGTCCGCGCTGCGGAGCATGGTGCCGAGGTTGCCGGGCTTTTCGATGGCCTCGCAGACGAGGAGGAGCGCGTCGGCGGGGAGGCGGAGGTCGGCGAGGGTCTTGGCGATTTGCGGGCCCACGGCCAGGAGGCCGTCGGGGCGCTCGCGGTAGGCCATCTTCTCGAAGACGGGGCGGGAACAGGGATAGAGGCGCGCGCCGGCGGCGGCGCAGGCCTCCACAAGCGCGGGCTCGTTCTCGTGCTTCAGCCAGAGGTCTTCGCAATAGAAGAGGGCGGTGGGGCGATAGGCGTGGTCGAGGGCACGGCGTATCTCGCGGTAGCCCTCGACCAACATGAGCCCGGCATCGTCGCGGTGGGAACGCTGGCGCAGGCGCACCACGTCCTTCACCTTGGGGTTCGTCAAACTGGTGATTTCCGTCGTCATGCCGCTATTATAACATCTGCGCACGCCCCGGGGAACGCCGTTCGCGGGCTCACCAGCGGATGGGGGCGTGGCCGTGGGCGACGAGGAAGGCGTTGGCCTTGGAGAAGTGGCGGCAGCCGAGGAACCCGTGGTGGGCGGAGAGCGGGCTGGGATGGGCGGCGGTGAGGATGAGGTGGCGCGTGGCGTCGATGAGCGGGATCTTGGCCTTGGCCTGGGCACCCCAGAGGAGAAAGACGGCGGGCTCGGCGCGGGCGGAGACGGCGCGGATGATGGCGTCGGTGAAGCCTTCCCAGCCTTTCTTGGCGTGGGAGAGGGGGGCGTGCGCACGGACGGTGAGGATGGTGTTGAGGAGGAGGACGCCCTGGTCGGCCCAAGGCGTGAGGTCGCCGCCCCGGATGTGGGCGGGGCCGACGTCGGCGGCGACCTCGGCGAGAATGTTGCGCAGGGAGGGCGGGGGCGGCGTGGGCGGGCGGACGGAGAAGGCGAGCCCGTGGGCCTGGCCGGGCGTGGGATAGGGGTCCTGCCCGAGAATGACAACGCGGGTGGCGGCGAGGGAACACCGTTGGAGGGCGGCGCAGAGGCAGTCTTTGGGCGGGAGGATCTCGTCGGGCCCGGCGTAGGCGGCGGTGACGAAGGCCCAGAGGCCGTGGAAGGCGGGGGTGCGGAGGTAATCGGCGAGGGCGTCGCGCCAATCGGTCTTCATCGCGGGCCGCTCACTCATATTGCGCGAGGAAGGGCTCCACGAAGGTTTCGTGGAAGTCGTAGAGGGCGTGGAAGTCGTCGATGCTGTCGCGCTCGGTTTTGCCGAAGGCGCCGACGGCGATGAGGTTGTAGACGACGATGCCGATGTCGTCGGTGGAGTGAAGGTTGCAATCGTCGAGGATGCCTTTGGCAAAGGGGCCGTATTCGTTGAGCACAAAATCGCGGAAGCCGATGGCGAGTTGGCGGGCGGTGACGTGCTGGCGGCCGGAGGCATCGGTCTCGTCGGAGGCGGTGCCGTCGCGGCGGTCGGCATGGAGCGCGCGGACGGCGTGCTCGAGGGCCACGGAGATGAGGCGATAGGCCTCGCGGGGGAAGCGGGCGTCGGTTTTGAGCACGCGGGTGACGGCTTCTTCAAAGGCTTCGTTACGCATGGGCGACCTCGGGGGTTTGGCGAACGGGGATGCCGGCCCGGCGGAGGGCGTCCTTCAGGCCGTGGCACGTGTAGCCCATGGTGTGGACCATGGAGGCGACGAGGGCGGCATCGGCATGCGCCTCGCGGAAGACGTCCACCAAGTGCTCCGGCGCGCCGGCGCCGCCGCTGGCGATGACGGGCACGGAGACGGCCTCGGCGACGAGGCGGGTGATGGTGAGCTCGTAGCCTTGGCGCACGCCATCGGTGTCGATGGCGTTGAGGCAGATTTCGCCCGCGCCCAAGGCGACGGCCTCGCGCGCCCAAGCCACGGCATCGCGCCCTGTGGGCTGGCGCCCGCCGCGGATGACCACCTCGTAACCGCTGGGGATGGCGGCGGTGGGCGCGACGCGCTTGGCGTCGAGCCCCAACACCACGCACTGCCGCCCGAAGGCGCGTGCGCCCTCGGCCAAAATGTCGGGCGAGAGGACGGCCAGGCTGTTCAGCGAGACTTTGTCGGCGCCGGCCATGAGTGCCGCACGCATGTCCGCCACGCCGCGGATGCCGCCGCCCACGGTGAAGGGCACGCTGAGCGCGCGCGCCGCGCGCGCCACCATGTCCAGGTCGCACGCCCGGCGCTCGGCGCTGGCGGTGATGTCGTAGAAGACAATCTCGTCGGCGCCGTCGGCGCAGTAGCGCGCGGCCATCTCCACGGGGTCGCCCACGTCCACGTTGCCTTGGAAGCGGACGCCCTTGGTGACGCGGCCGTCGCGGACGTCAAGGCAGACAATCAAGCGTTTCAGCAACATACGGCGGGCCCCCGGTCAGTCCAGGCCGACGGCGCGGCGGGCGGCGCCAAGCGTTTGGCGGGCGATGGCGCGGGCTTTCTCGGCGCCGGCGCGGAGCGTCGCCTCCACCTCCTCGGGGTGTGCCACCAGATAGGCGCGCCTTTCGCGGAAAGGCGCCAACTTGCGCTGGTAAATCTCGAAGAGCGCCTTCTTGGCGTGGCCGTAGCCATAGCCGCCGCGAAGGTAATTCTGGCGCATGGCCTCGGTCTCGGCCTCGTCGGCGAAGAGTTTGTAAAGCGCGAAGACACGGCAGGTGTCGGGATTTTTCGGCGCCTCCAGCGGGGTGGAGTCTGTGGCGATGCGCATAATCTTGGCCTTGACCTCCTTGGGGTCGTCGAAGAGGCCGATGGTGTTGCCGTAACTCTTGGACATCTTCTGGCCGTCAAGCCCGGGGATGACGGCGACCTTCTCGGCGATGCGCGGCTCGGGGAGTTTGAAGACCTCCACGCCAAAGGTCTGGTTGAACTTGGCGGCGATGTCGCGCGTCACCTCCACATGCTGCTTCTGGTCGCGCCCCACAGGCACCTCGTCACTCCGATAGAGCAGGATGTCCGCGGCCATCAGCACGGGATAGGCAAAAAGCCCGTGGCTGGCCGGCAACCCGCGCGCCAACTTGTCCTTGTAGGAATGGCACCGCTCCAGCAGCCCCATCGGCGTGACGACGGAAAGCAACCACGCCAGCTCGTGCACCTCCGGCACGTCGGCCTGGCGGAACAGGCACGCCTGCGCCGGATCCAGCCCGCAGGCCAGAAAGTCAAGCGCCACGTCGCGCGTGGACTTGCGGAGCGCCTCGGCATCGTGCACCGTGGTGAGGGCGTGATATTGCGCCACGAAGACAAAGGTCTCTCCCTGGCCTTGCGTGTCGATAATCGGCTTCATCGCGCCGAAATAATTGCCCCAATGCAGTTGCCCCGAGGGCTGCACGCCTGTCAAAATCCGCATATTCGACTCCTTGTGATTGCCCGCAAGTATACCAAATCGTCCGCGGGGCGGTTAGGCATTCGCCCGTGTGCCCAAAGAAACCGCCTCCGTCCCACGTCTCACAACGATGGCGCGAATCGACAGGCAAGGCGTTGGGGTCGCGCCGCGTCGTTTCGTCTGGCACGCCGAGGGCGTGCCACGCCCGCCTCGCCTCGGTTCACTGCATTGCGCAATTTTCCATATTGTGGCGAAAAGTGCTTGACGGGGAGGGTGGGAATGATGTATCATATCACGCGTTTTATCCCTTGGGGGATTAGCTCAGTTGGTTAGAGCGTCTGCTTGACATGCAGAAGGTCACTGGTTCGAGTCCAGTATCTCCCACCACGGACCGTAGCGCAGCCTGGTAGCGCGTTTGCTTGGGGTGCAAAAGGTCTCGGGTTCAAATCCCGACGGTCCGACCATTTTGGCCTGCGGCTTGAAAGAGCCGCGGGTTTTTTTGTGGCGTTGGGTGTGTGGCGGGGTGTTTTTGGGGTTAGGGTTGGGCGAGAAGGGCTTGGAGGTCCGGGGTGAGGGGGGCTTGGAGGTGGAGCGGGGCGTGGGTGGTGGGGTGGGTGCAGTCGATGGCGAGGGCGTGGAGGAAGTGGCGTGGGAAGTTCGGGAGAAGGGGACCGCCGTAGCGGCGGTCGCCGAGGAGAGGGTGGCCGGCGAAGGCGAGCTGGGCGCGGATTTGGTGGGTGACGCCGGTGCGGATGGTGACGTGGAGGAGCGTGTAGGGGCGGCCGGCGAGGCGGAGGGCGCGGAGGGGGCGGTAGTCGGTGATGGCGCGCATGGGGCGTTTGGCGTCGTGCCAGCGGGTGGCATCGATCATGCGGCCGGGTGCGCGGGGGTTGTGCGCGAGGAGGTTGTCGAGGTGGCCGGGGGTGTGGAGGTTGCCGGCGGCGAGGGCGAGGTAGTGCTTGAGGACGGTGCGTGCGGCGAATTGCGCGCGGAGGGCGGTGTAGGTGGCTTGGTCGCGTGCGGCGAGGACGAGGCCGGAGGTGTCGCGGTCGATACGGTGGAGGATGCCGCAGGTGAGGGGGCCGTCGCCCACGCCGGCGACTTCGGGGAAGCGTGCGAGGAGGGCGTTGGCGAGGGTGTCGCGTTCGGCGGGGTCGTTGGGCTGGCAGTCCATGCCGGCGGGTTTGCGGAGGGCGAGGAGGGGGCCTTCGGCATGGAGGAGGTCGAGGGAGAGGCCGGGGTTTGGCTCGGGGCCGATGGGTGGGGCGGGCTCGCGGAGGAGGCGGTAGGTGGCGCCGGGGCGGACGCGATCGCCTTTTGCGCAGGGTTTGCCGCCCAAGGTGAGGATGCCTTCGGCCAAGGCGCGGCGGAGGAGGGTGTGGGGCAGGCGTGGGAAGAGAATGGCCAACCAAGCGTCGACGCGCAGGCCGACGGCCTCGGGGGCAGGGCGGAGCTCAAGCACCGGGCACCTCCACGGCGCGGCCGGCGCGTGTGAAGAGCAAGACGGTGCGGATGTCGGCGGGGGCGTAGCCGGTGAGGGCGGCGAGGGCTTGGCGGTAGTCGCGGAGTTGGGTGACGTGGCCGGGGGTGGGGACGGGGGCGCGGGCGGTCTTGAAGTCGTAGATGACGGCGCGACGGCTTGAGGGGAAGAGGTGGACGCGGTCGAATTGCCCGGCAAGGCGGCGCGTGCGGCCGCCGGTTTTGAGGGTGACGGCGAAGGGGCGTTCGCGCCAGAGTTCGCAGGGTTCGTCGGGGCGGAGGAAGACTTCAGGGAAGCGTGTGGGGTTGTCCTGCCAGGCGATGGCGGCGAGGCGCGCGTGTTCGGCGATGCCGTAGGCGCGTGCGGGGCCGGCAGGGTCGTCGAGCAATTCGGCGACGGTGGTGGCGCGTGCGTGTTCGGAGGGGAGTTCGGTCTCTTCGCGGGCGGGGGTTGGTGCGGGGCGCCAGGGGATGGCGTCTGTGGCCTGGGGCGGTGCGGGGCGGTCTGGCTCGGCGCGCCACCAGTCGGGGGCGCCGGCTTCGTAGAGGCAGGTGGCGGGGGCTTTGGGGTTGGCGGCGGGGGTGTCTGCGGCGAGTTTGCGGAAGGGGAGCCACGCACGGTCGGCGGGGTTGTGGGTTTCTTTTTCGGGGGCGAGGATGATTTGTTCGCGGCGGGCGCGGGTGAGGGCCACGTAGAGGCCACAGAGGTCGTCGCGGAAACGTTGGGCGAGGCGTTGGTTCGCGGCTTGGGCGAGCGGGGGGATGGCGGCGCGGGTTTCCTTGAGAGCGGTGGGCTCCAAGACCCAGTCGGGGCCGACCTCGCAGGGTACGTCACGGTCGTTGCCACACTGTCCGCAAAGAAGGGTGAAGGCGACGTCGTAGGTGAGGCCTTTGCTGTGGTGGACGGTCATGAGGCTGAGGGTGTCGGAATCTGCGGCGCAGGGAATGACGAGGGCTTGGAGTGCTGCCCGTGCGGCGGCGGGGGTTGCCTGTCCCCGTGCGTCCACCGTGCCGAGACCCAAGCGCATGGTCTCGAGGGCTTCGCGGTCTTGGGCGGCGAGCGCTTCGCGTGCGGGGCCTTGGAAGAGGGCGTCCAGCCAGGCCACGTAGCCGCCCTCGGCGATTTGGCGGGTCCAGTGCGCCAAGGTGGCCGTGTCATCGCCCCGGACGATGCCTATGCGCCGTGCGATTTCGCCCCAAAGGGTGGCGCGTGGGTCGGCGAGCCAGTGGAGCAGACCGCAGACCAGGCGGCCCATCGGCAGTTCGCCGACTTGCTGTTTGCCGTCGATGGCGCAGGCGACGCCGCGTGTCCGCAGGAGGGGGAGAAGTTCTTCCAGGTCTTTGTTTCGGAAGGCGAGGAGGGCCAGGCGCAAGGATTTGCCGCGGAGTGCCCGCCAGCGCGCGGCCACGGTGTCGGCGGCGGCCGTGAGCCAGTCCTCGCGGTTTTTGCCTTTCAGGGCGAAGACTTGCGTCAGGCCGGCGTCGCGGCGGTGGGCCACGTGGTCTTGCCAGCCTTTTCGCCAGGCGTCGTAGGCGTCGCGTTGCCACGGCTCGGCGGCGGCGATGTCCGATTCCGTGAGCGTGAAGACGCGATTGATCAGCGCGATGAGGTCGGGGCTGGAACGGTAGGATTCCAAGAGTGGCGGGCCGGCGGGGATGTCGGGCACGCGCGTGGGGTCGCCGAAGAGGGTGGCGTCGCCGCCGCGCCAACCGTAGATGGATTGCTTGACGTCGCCCACATAGAAGAAGGTGCCGTCTGCCTCGGCGGTCAGTTCGGCGGCAAGGCTGCCGAGGACGCGCCATTGGGTGACGCTCGTATCCTGGAACTCGTCGATCATGAGGTGGCGGATGGCCGTGTCCATGCGGTAGGCCACGTAGAGGGCATCGGGGTCGATGGTAGAGAGACGGCCGCCGAGGCGCTCGGCGAGGGTGCGCGTGAGCGTGTCGAAGGTGAGCAGCGCGGTTTCGTCGGCCAATTCGTCCGCGGCGACGTTGAGGGCCTCCACCGCTGTGCGCAGGCGTCGCGTGTGCTCGGCGGTTTGCGCTAGGTCGCGTCCCAAGAGGTCATCCCAGAGGTCGCGCGCGGCGGCGGTGCCCGTGGATCCCAGGTCGAGGGTCTTGTTGCGGAAGGTGAAAGTGCCTTGGCGTGCGTTGGTGAGGCGTTCGAGGGTGCTATCCTTCCAGCGGGTTTTCTGCTCGCGGACGGAGTCGATGTCCATGGCCAAGGAGTCGAGCCACGCGCGATAAGCGGTGGCGTGCCCCGGTTTGACGGTGGCGGTGGGCACGTCGCGCAGGGTGGCGAGGCGGCCCAAGCGCGCCTCGCGGCTGTCGAGGCAGGCGGGCAGGGGCCCTAGGCGCGAGGTGTCGCCCCAGCCTTCGGGGTGTTCGCGCAGGATGGCGCCGTAGTCGCCGACGGCCTTGGTAAGGCGTTCGGAGAGGCGGGTGGCGGCACCGCCGCCCAATCGGCTGAGGTCGAAGCGGTCGAGCAATTCCTCGGCGGAGGCCTTCGGGGTGACGCGGAGGGCGCGGCGGACGGTTTCGTGCAGCATGGCCTGCGCCTCGGGGCCGTTGCCGGCGTCGTAGAGGGCAAACTCGGGGTCGAGCCCCAGTTCGTAGGCGAAGAGTTTGGCGATGCGCGCGGAGAAGGCATCGATGGTGGCGATTTGCAGACGCGGCAGGGCTTCGAGAATCTTGGCGAGCGCGGCCTCCGCGCTCAGGCCGTCGGGGCGAACCGTTACATCGCCATCGAGGAAACGTTCGATGACGGCGGCGAAGATCTCGCGAGTGGCGGCGCGGGTGAAGGTGAGCGCGCAGATGGCCTCCGGCGGCACGCCGGCCATCACCAACGCGCAGAAGCGCATGGAGAGGGCGTAGGTCTTGCCGCTGCCCGCCGAGGCGCTGAGATAACGCGAGCCCAAGTCCGCCATCGCCGTGCCCTCATTTGCGCTTGGGGCGGCGGGACTTTGGGGTTAGGCTGCCGCCGGCACGGCCGATGCCTTTGGCGTTTTTGCCACGCGCGGAGCCTTTGGCGCCCTTGGCATTCGGCTTGGCGCGGGGTTTGGGAAGGGGGCGGCGGCGTGGTGTGGCGTCGGGGGCGTCATTTGCGATCCCGTCCGCGACCTCGGCGGGCTTGGTGTCACCTGGGCGCACGCGGCTGCGGAATTGGAGGATGACGGCCGCGCCTTCTAGGTCGAAGGCTTCGCGCAGGGTGCGGATCAAGAAGTCCTGGAAGGGCTTGGTGGCCAGGCGCGCGTCGTTTACGAAGAGTCGGACGATGATGGGGTTGGTGCCCGTCTGCGTGGCGTAGTGAAAACGCAGGTGGCGGCCTTCGCGGCCGGGCATTTGGATGCGTGCGAGCGCGTTGAGCAGGGTGCGGTTGAGGACGCCCGTGGGGAGGGTGCGGCGTTGATTGCCGGCCACACGGTCAATGGCATCGATGGAGACACGGACGTTGTAACCCTCACGGGCACTCATGAAGACGACGGGGACGTGGCGAAGGAAGGGGAGGAGCTCGCGCAGGTGTGCCAGAGCAGCGGTCTCGGTGTGGCCTTGGGCACGCGCGACGTCCCATTTGTTGATCAGGAGCACGCAGGCTTTGCCCTCGCGTTGGATGAGCGCGGCGATGTGCTTGTCCTGCGTGGTGGGGCCAATCTCCGCGTCGAGCACCAGCACCGCCACGTCGCATTCACGCACGGCCTCCTCGCTGCGGAAGAGGGAGAAACGCTCCACTGAGGTGTCGATTTTGTGGACATGGCGCATACCTGCGGTGTCCACCAACGTGTAACGCCGCGCCGTGGGCCCTGTGCCGATGGCGAAGGGCACGTCCACGCAATCGCGCGTGGTGCCGGCCACGTCGCTGACGATGACGCGATCGCTGCGCAGGAGGCGGTTGATGTAGCTGCTCTTACCGGCGTTGGGGCGCCCAACCACCGCCACGCGCAACGGCTTGGCTTTGGCGGCGCGCTCGGCCTCGGTCTCTGGCGGGAGCGCCTTCAATGCCTCGGCCATCAGCGCCTCCACGCCACGCCCATGCGCCGCGGAGATGGGGAAGACGGGAAAGGCGAGTTTGGCGAACTCGTGGGCGGCCACGTCGTGCTTTGGCAGGTCGCATTTGTTGGCGGCCACCAAGCAGGCGCGACCGGCTTTGCGCACCAGGCGCGCCACCTCCTCGTCCGTTGGTTGGAGTCCCGCTTGCGCGTCCACCACCAGGATGACGCACGCCGCATCGGTCAGCGCTACGGCCGCCTGGTCGCGTACGGCCATCTCGATGGCATCGTTCTCGTGCGTGCCATCGAAGAGGCGGATGCCGCCGGTGTCCATCAGCAGGAATCGCCGGTCGTCCCACGTCACCTCGCGCACGATACGGTCTCGCGTCACGCCGCTTTGGTCATGGACGATGGCAATGCGTCGTTGCGCAATCCGGTTGAAAAGCGCCGATTTGCCCACATTGGGCCGCCCCACGATGGCGATGGTTCTGTTCGTTTGCTGTTCCATAGGGCATAGTCTACCAAAACCTGTGCGCGACAGCCTCGCCCCGCGCGTGCCTCACGCATACCTTGGGAAATTGCCGGAGTGGCGTTCCCCAAGGCGGCGTTTGGCGTTTTCGGCGCCTGAGGCGGGGCGGTTAATGGGCGCCCAGGAAGCCGATCAACTCCTTGCTGCGCGAGGGATGGCGCATCTTGCGCAACGCTTTGCCCTCGATTTGGCGGATGCGCTCGCGCGTGACGTTCGACATCCGCCCCACTTCCTCCAGCGTCCGCGGGATGCCGTCGGTTAGACCGAAGCGTTTGTCAATCACGAAGCGCTCGCGTTCCGTCAGCGAATAGAGCGTCTCGCGCAGTTTTTCCTTGAGGAGCGAGACGTTGGCCGCATCCTCGGGGCGCGAGGCCGACTTGTCCTCGATGAAGTCGCCGAAGCGCGCGTCGTCCCCGTCGCCCACGGGCGCCTGGAGCGAGATGGGCAGTTGGGCCATGCGGCAGACGCTGCGCACGCGCTCCACGGGCACGCCCATTTCCTCGGCGGTCTCCTCGGGCGTGGGCTCGCGCCCCAGCTCCTGGAGCAATTTTTTCTGGGTGTGCTGCAGTTTGTTGATGGTCTCGATCATGTGCACGGGGATGCGGATGGTGCGTGCCTGGTCGGCGATGGCGCGCGTGGCGGCCTGGCGAATCCACCACGTGGCGTAGGTCGAGAACTTGTAGCCGCGCTTGTACTCAAACTTCTCCACCGCCTTCATCAGCCCCGTGTTCCCCTCTTGGATGAGGTCCAGGAAACTGAGCCCGCGGTTCATGTACTTCTTCACGATGGAAATCACCAAGCGCAGGTTGGCCTCCACCATCTCCTTGCGCGCCTGGGCGCCGTCGCGCAAGGCCGCGCGCAACGCCTCGAAGCGCTGCGTGAAATCCTCCTCGCGCATGCCAAACTGGCCCACCAACGCCGCGCGGTCGGCCTCGATCCGCGCCA
Source organism: uncultured Lentisphaeraceae bacterium (assembly GCA_949289005.1). Lineage (GTDB taxonomy): Bacteria > Verrucomicrobiota > Kiritimatiellia > RFP12 > DVOR01 > Spyradenecus. The sequence continues at coordinate 30,239 of CASEMQ010000022.1, read as the reverse complement.
GGCGCTCCGTGCGCCGCTTGCTCTTGCCTTGGCGCGACACACGCTTGCGCTCGCGCATCAATTCCTTGTAGGGCAGGAAGTAACGCCGCTCCGCCTCCGCGCAGATATTCTCCAGTGCCTTTTGCTTGAAGGTGAGCGATTCATACTCCGTGCGCATCCGTGCGCACACCTCGTCCACCGCCCGTTGCGCCTTGGCCACGGCCGCCGTATCCGTCTTCGGCGCCGCCGCGAGCGCCGCATAGGCCGCCACCATGTCCTCATGCAATGCCGCCAACGGCTCCAGATGGCACCGTTCCATCTCCTCGACGTAATGGTCGCGGCTCTCCTTGTAACGCTCCGAGACCACGCGGTCGAAACGCTGCTCGCCGTTGTCCAGCCCGCGCAGCACCCAAGCGTACAACTTCGGCGCCACCGGCAGACGATTGAAGATGTCCACGATTGCCGCCTCGCTCTTCTCGATACGCTTGCAGATCTCCACCTCCTGCTCGCGCGTCAACAGCGGCACCTGCCCCATCTGGTGCAGATACATCCGGATGGGATCGTCCGTGTAGTCCACCCGCCCCGTGCCGGCGTCCTCTCCCTGGCTCTCCACCGCCTCGTCAAACTCCACCTGCTTCACCACCTTGATACCGAGCCCTTTGAGGATGCTCAGGTAGGCCTCCACCTCGCCCGACACCACCACGTGTTCGGGCAGGCGCTTGTTCACCTGCTCGATGGAAAGCACCCGGTTCTGCCGGTCGGCCTCCGCCACCAGTTCCTGGATCAGCCTGTGCCCGCGTTCCTGATCCTCCAGTTCCTCCAGTTGTTCCCACACGCGCTGCGTCCGCGCCTCTTCCTCCGAGTTGTTGAAGACCGCGCGCACGCCTGAATCGTTCTTCAGCCCCCCCAACATCGCGTCGTTGTCGTCTTCCTGCGCCTCCTCATCCTCAATGGTTCCCTCCTGCGTGGGCAACGACTTCAGCACGCCCCCGTGCTGGACTTCGTCGTACATCACGCCACCCACCGTCTCCGCGTTCTCCTCTTCCATGCTCTTGATTTCGTCGGCCAACGCGTCCACGTCCGCCAACGTCTCGGGCTCGTCCCCCGCCTCTGCCGCCTCAACGGCCGCCTGTTCCGCCTCATCCAGCGTCTCGGGTGTCTGCGCGGGCTTCCGGCCACGCCGCTTGCCCCCGCGCTTCGTGCCCCGACGGCTCGCCTCCAGGTCGGCCAAGGTTACCGGCTCGCCACCCACCTCCTCCGCGTCCGCGAGGGCAACCGCGTCCGCCGCGTCGTCCCCGAAGAAGTCCGCCGCCGTCATCTTCCGGCCCGTGTTTGACCTCCGCGCCGTCTTCTTCGAGCCCTGCTGTTCCTTGGTCGAACCCTTCGCTGCCTTTGCCATAATCCGAATCGCTCCTTGAAACGAACCAACAAACACTCTCGCTTGAGTGTCAATCCCCTTTATTATACCAAAATACCACAACCGTTCCGCCCCCGTCAAGGCTTTTTTCGTTTTTTTTTTTTGCGTGCCCAAAAGGAGAGGCCTGCTATGCGGGGTGGGAGACGGCGAATTGCCATTGGTTGGGAACTGTGGCAACAGTGTTCGTCTGATTCGGGTGTGCGATTTTTGGTTCGCTGCCATTGACAGGACCGCAGGTGTGTTTGGGGAACGCAAAGACGCGACTTGAGCGTGGAAGGCTACGCGCGCCCAAGTCGCTCGCTTCCCGCCGCGTATATCTTCCGCGCCAAAATGACGTCGTGCCCGAAAATACGCTTCCCCTAGACACGACAAAAAAGCCCACGGCAAGCGTGAGCCAAACAATATGAGGAAACGCACTGAAATGGCGGAGAGGGAGGGATTCGAACCCCCGGTACCTCGCGGCACGCATGATTTCGAGTCATGTGCATTCAACCAGGCTCTGCCACCTCTCCGAGTGGCACCCCCAAGCGGAGTCGGACCGCTCTTCCAAGGATGAGAACCTTGTGTCCTAGCCGATAGACGATGGGGGCGTGGACAAGCCTCCGAGTGGCACCCCCAAGCGGAGTCGGACCGCTCTTCCAAGGATGAGAACCTTGTGTCCTAGCCGATAGACGATGGGGGCGTAGGAGCCTTGTATGGTGCACCCGGTGGGACTCGAACCCACACGTCTCGCAACATAAGAACCTGAATCTTACGTGTCTGCCAATTCCACCACGGGTGCGGCTTTACTCATTGGTCGGAGCGGGGGGATTTGAACCCTCGACCTTTTGGTCCCGAACCAAACGCGCTACCAGACTGCGCTACGCTCCGTCCTCAAAGTGCCGCATACTATAGCAAACCCCGCCGCTCCCCGCAAGCATTTTTCTCACAACTGTCGTGTAGAATGTCAATAGAATTGCGCAGGGGGCGGGGCGGCGTGTGTGTGCCGTGCGGCGGGGTGGGGGATGTGTTATACTCCCGGCATGAAAACCGAGACGCCGAAAGCCGTGTTTGTCCCCCATGCGCGCCTGTTGGATCCTGAGTGCGGGCGCGATGAGGAGGGGGCGTTGTTCATCGATGCGGAGGGGCGGATCGCGCCGGTGCCGGCGCGGTTGCCCGCCGCCTCGCGTTTGGTCGTGGTGGAGCGCCCGGGGCTGATCGTGATGCCGGGCCTGTGCGATGTCCACGTGCATTTTCGCGACCCGGGCGCGACGGAGGCGGAGGATTTGGTGACGGGGAGCGCGGCGGCGGCCAACGGCGGCTTCACGCGCGTGGTGACCATGCCGAACACGAACCCGCCCACCGACACGCCGGAGCTGGTGCGCCGCGCGCGGCAGGCGCAGACGGCGGTATCCATCTTCCCGAGCGCGTGCGCCACGGTGGGGCGCGCGGGGCGGGTGTGCGCGCCGTTGGAGGCGTTGGAGGAGGCGGGCGCGGTGGCCTTTTCGGACGACGGCGCGATGGTTTCCGACCCCGAGGTGATGCATGTGGTGATGGTGCGGGCCAAGAAGTTGGGACGGCCGGTGATGGATCACGCGGTGCTCCCGGAGCTGCAGCGGGGCGGGATCGTGCGCGATTGCCCCGCGGCGCGGGCCGGCGGTTGGGCGCTCTTCCCGCCGGAGGCGGAGGTGGAGGCCGTGCGCGCCGACATCGCCGCCTGCCGCGACACGGGCTGCGCGCTCCATTTGCAGCACCTCTCGTGCGCCGAGAGCGTCGCGTTGGTGCGGGCCGCGCGGGCGGAGGGGCTGCCGGTGACGGCGGAGGCCACGCCCCACCACCTGGCCTTGGCCGCGGAGGACATCCCCGGCAACGACGGGAATTGGCGCATGAACCCGCCGCTCGGCACGCGCGCGGACGTGGAGGCGTTGCGCCGGGGCGTGCTCGATGGCACGCTGACGGTTTTCGCCACCGACCACGCGCCTCACGCGCCGGCCACCAAGGCCAAGGGCTTTCAGGCCGCGCCTTTTGGCATCATCGGCTTGGAGACGGCGGTGGGGGTGACGTGGGACGTGATGGTGCGCCGGTGCGGCATGGCGCCCTTGGCCTGGGCGGCCGCGTGGGTGACGGCGCCCAACCGCCTGATCGGCCTGCCCCCGCCCACCTTGCAAATCGGCGCGGTGGCGGAGCTGGCCTTCATCGACTCGGAGGCCGAATGGGTGGTCAATCCCGCGGACTTCGCCGGCAAGTCGCGCAATTCGCCGTGGGCGGGGCAGACCTTGCGCGGACGGGCGGTGGCCACTTATCGGCGGGGCAAACTGCGTGCCCCGCGCCTGTGACCCAGGCTGCGCACGGCAGGACGCAAGCGCCGCCTTGGCGTGCCGCGCCTATCGCGCGCGCCCGACGGTTGTGGTATTTTACCGGACAGATTGAATCTTGACTTGACTTTGGAGTTTCTGACGATGAAACGTGCCTTGTTGCCCGCGTTGGGCCTGTTGTGCCTGGCCGGCCCCGCGCTCGGGGCCGGCTTCCCGGATCCCAATCCCTTCCCTTATCCCTTCCCCACCAAGCCGGAAATCTACCACGAGGGGTGGATCGACCTGAACAAGAACGGCGAGAAGGATGTCTACGAGGACCCCGAGGCGGCGGAGGACGCGCGCATCGAGGATTTGCTCGGGCGGATGACGCGCGCCGAGAAGGCGATGCAGCTGGTGACGCTTTATGGTTACCCCAGCGCCTGCAAGGACAAGTTCCCCACTGAGAAGTGGTTGGGGCGCGCCTGGAAGGATGGCATCGCCAACGTGGACCAGGCCGCCGACGCCTTCGCCAACGGCGAGAACGAGACCAATCGCACGCCCGAGCGCAACGCGCGCTATATCAACAACCTGCAACGTTTCTTCGTGGAGCAGACGCGCTTGGGCATCCCCGCGGACATGACCAACGAGGGTATTCGCGGCGCGTGCGTCCGCCACGGCACGAGTTTCCCCAGCCCCCACTCGCAGGGCATGACGTGGGACCCTGAGTTGGCCTATGAGATCGGCCGCGTCATGGGCACCGAGGCCAAGGCCGTCGGCTACACCAATATCTACGGCCCCATCCTTGACGTGGCGCGCGACCAACGCTGGGGACGCTGGGAGGGCACCATCGCCGAGGATCCTTTCCTCGTGGCGGAAATCGGCAAACGCATCGCCCAGGGCCTCCAGGATGCCGGCGTGGCCTCCAGCCCCAAGCATTTCGTGGGCTACGGCGAGAACAAGGGCGCGCGCGGCTGGGATTCGCGCACCGACCCGCACATCACGGCGCAGACCTTTGAGGCCATCCACCTCTATCCCTTCCGCCGCGTCTTTTCCGAGGCGCATCCCCTCGGCGTGATGTGCGCCTACAACGACGTCAACGGCGTGCCCGTGGGCTCCAGCGTCGAGCTGCTCAAGCGCCGCCTGCGCGACGAATTCGGCTTCAAGGGCTACGTCGTCTCCGACAGCGGCACCGTGGAGCGCCTCGCGGGCTCCATGCGCATCGCCAAGGACAACAAAGAGGCCCACGCTATCCGCATCCATGCGGGGCTCAACGTGTGGACCAACTTCGACCAGCCCGATCGCCACGCCAAGTGGATCGTCGAGGCGATGGAAGAGGGCGCCCTCGCGGAGGAAGACGTCGACGATGCCGTGCGCGACGTGCTTCGCGTCAAGTTCCGTCTTGGCCTCTTCGACCGTCCCTACGTCGAGAGCCCCGCGGCCGCCGACCGCATCGTGGGCAACGAGGCCTTCCAGAAAGTTGCCCTCCAAGCCTCGCGCGAAAGCCTCGTCCTCCTCAAGAACGAGGGCGACCTGTTGCCGCTTGACGCGAAGCGCCTCAAGCGCGTCGCCGTCATTGGCCCCAATGCCGACGGCACCGGCTGGATGCCCGTCCACTACGGCCCCAGCGGCTTCAAGCGCGTGACGGTGCTCGAGGGCATCAAGAAGCAACTGGAAGGCACGGGCGTCGCGGTCGATTACGCCAAGGGCTGCGACGTGGTCAACCCCGGCTGGCCGGACACCGAACTCATCCCCGAACCCCTCAGCGACAAGGAAAAGGCCGGCATCGACGCCGCCGTCAAGGCCGCGCGCGAGAGCGACGTCGCCATCGTGGTGCTGGGCGACACGGGGCGCACCTCCGGCGAGAGCCGCACGCGCAACAGCCTCAATCTCCCCGGTCGCCAGGAAGACCTGTTGCGCGCCGTTTACGACACCGGCACGCCGGTGGTGCTTGTGTTGTTGCACGGCCGGCCGCCCGCCGTGAACTTCGCCGCGAAATGCGTGCCCGCCATCCTCTCGGGCGGCTTCCCCGGCGGCCACGGCGGCACGGCCATCGCCGAAGCCCTCTTCGGCGCCTACAATCCCGGCGGCAAGACCAACGGCACCTGGCTGCGCAGCGCCGGGCAAATCCCCTATAACTTCCCCGCCAAGCCCCGCTCCAACGAAGAGCCCAACACCCGCGGCCGCACGCACTATTACGGCGCCCTCTGGCCCTTCGGCTACGGCCTCAGCTACACCACCTTTGCCCTCGGCACCCCCACCGCCGAGCCCATCCTCGAGACGCGCGAAGTCCCCGCGCAAGGCTTCTGGGCCGGCCTTTTCGGCGGCACCGAGAGCGCCCGCGTGCCCGCCGGCTGGCGTGTTCGCGTCCCCGTCACCAACACCGGCAAACGCGCCGGCGACGAGGTGGTCCAACTCTACGTCGCCTACGCGCAAACCCCGCGCGTGAGCTGGTTCGACCAAATGCTCCGCGGCTTCCGCCGCGTCCACCTCAAGCCAGGCGAAACCCGCGAGCTCATTTTCGACGTCACGAAAGACGACCTCGAGATCGCCCTTGACGACCAAACCTGGGTGTTGCCCGACACGCCCTTCGAGATTCGCCTCGGCGTCTCCTCCCAACACATCCGCCACCGCGTGCTGATCCGCGACGGCAAGGTCGCCCAAGTCGTCGCCGTCGACCCCAAGGCCAAGCCCCGCGAGAACCTCAATCCCCTCCGCGCCGACTGACCCACGCCACCTCTCCCAGATGCATATGGACACCGAAACCTACGAAAAGATGATCTCCGGGCAATGGTATCAGCCCGCCAACCTCGCCCCCGAGCGCTTGCGCGCGCAGACCATCTGCGCCGACTACAACAACCTGCGCCCCGTGGACGACAAACGGCGCGGCAAACTCCTGCGCGACCTCCTCGGCGCCGTCGCCGAGAACGTCTGCGTGGAGCAACCCTTCCATTGCGATTACGGGCGCAACATCACCCTCGGCCCCCGCACCTTCCTCAACTATGGCTGCGTCATGCTCGATTGCGCCCCCATCACCCTGGGCGAGCACGTGCTTGTCGGCCCCGGTTGCCACTTCTACACCGCCATCCACCCCATCGACCCCATCGAGCGCCTTACCGACAACGAACGCGCCGAGCCCATCGTCATCGAGGACAACGTCTGGCTCGGCGGCCACGTCACCGTCCTCCCCGGCGTCACCATCGGCCGCAACACCGTCGTCGGCGCCGGCAGTGTCGTCACCAAGGACCTCCCCCCAAACGTCGTTGCCGCCGGCAACCCCGCCCGCGTCATCCGAACCCTCGGCTGATGCCGCCCGACGACACGAAAACCGCTTGCGGCGTTGTGCTACAATAACGCATATTTGGTTTTTTTGAGGATTGCGCACGATGAGCAAAGCGTATGAGCTGGACGGCACCATCAAGGAAGTGATGGAGACCAAGACCTTCCCGAGCGGTTTCTGCAAGCGGGAGTTTGTGGTGACGGAGGATGACGACCGTTACCCGCAGGACATCAAGCTGGCGATGGTCAAGAACAACTGCGGGCTGTTGGACACCGTGAAGCCGGGCGACCGCGTGCGCGTGACCTTCTCGCTGCGCGGCAACCTCTATCAAGGGCGCTATTACACCGACCTGCAGGCGTTCAAGCTGGAGCGGCTGGAGCCGGACGGTTCCACGGCGGAGCCTTTGCCGGAGGCGGCGGACGACTTCGCGGTGGATGAAATCAGCGATGCCGACATGCCCTTCTGACCGGGCGGGCGGCGCGCCGCCCACCTTTGGGCAACTGTTGGCGCGTGGCGCCGACTGGCTGGCGCGCAAGGGATGGCCGGCGGACGAGGCCCGCACGGTGGCCGAGACGCTCGTCTCCGAGGCGATGGGCCTGCGGGGGCGGGCGGGGCTTGCGTTGCGGGCGGGCGAGACGCCGGGCGCGGCGCAAGTGGAGGCGTTGCGGGGGTGGTTCGGGCGCGTGGGGCGCGGCGAGCCGGTGCAGTATGTGCTGGGGCGGTGGCCTTTCTTTTCCGTGGAGTTGCGCGTGTCGCCGGCGGCGTTGATCCCGCGCCCGGAGACGGAGGGGTTGGTGGAACGCATCCTGGCGCATCCGGTCTGGGGGGGCGCGCGCCAGGCGGCCGACATCGGCACGGGCACGGGCGCCATCGCCATCGCGCTGGCGGCGGAGGCGCGGCGCCAAGGGCGCCCGTTGCGCCTGGCGGCGGTGGATGTCTCGCCGGAGGCGTTGGCGTTGGCGCGCGCGAACGTGGCGGACAATCGTCTCGGCGACCGCGTGGATTGTGTGGAGGGAACAGGCGCGGCGGGGTTGCCGCCGGGATCGTGCGACTTCATCGTCTCCAACCCGCCTTACATCGCCAGCGCCGAGGTGGACGCCTTGCCGCCGTTGATACGCGCGCACGAGCCGCGGCTGGCGCTTGACGGCGGGCCGGACGGGTTGGGCGTCATCGCGCAAATCGTGCTCGACGCCACGCAGGCGTTGCGGCCGGGCGGGTGGCTCTTCTTTGAGATTGGCGAGGATCAAGGTCTCTCCGTGCGGCGGCTGATGGAGCGCGCAGGTTTCGCCGAGGTCGCCGTTGCGCCCGATTTGGCGGGGCACGACCGCTACGCCGAGGGGCGCCTGCCGTGAGGCGATTTTCGCCCAAGCCCTTGCCGCGGGCGGTATTGCGCGCTGAGATGGAGGCTTTCGCGCGGGCGAACCTGCCGCGCCTGCGGGCGCGTGCCGTGCCGCCGTGCCGCCACCCGGGCGTCACGCTTTTGATGTATTGTTTCCCCGGCGAGGGGCAGCCGTTCGCACCCTTTGAGTTCGCGTTGCGGCAGACGTGGGATGTGTTGGGGGCGTTGCCGACAGTGGTCGTGACGCATCGCGCGGGGACGGTGCCGGAACCTTTTGCCCGCGCGCACGCGCTCGACGTCCAGATTGAGCCGCGCCTGCGGCCGGGGGACGTCGCCTCGATGAGCCAGGATTGCATCGCGCGCCTCCATCGGCGCTTTCGCACACCCCACGTGCTGATTGTGCAGGAGGATGGCTGGCCCATGCGCGACGAACTCGACGCCTTCCTGCGGTGGGATTTCGTGGGCGCGCCGAGCGTCCATCCCGGTTGGCGGGCGCGCGTGGCCGATGCGTTGGGGCTGACGGTGCTCAACGGCGGTTTCTCGCTGCGTAGCCGCCGCGCCTGCCGCTTGGCTGCGGCGCTGTGGCGGCTGTGGCCGGGGCGCACGCCGCCGCCCGAGGATCGGTTTTTTGCGCGGCTTCGCCCCTTCCTGCGCTTCCCGTCCTCAGCCGTGGCGCGCGGCTTCGCCGAGGATTGTCTGGATGGGCTCCTGCCGCCCGAGCCCGACGCCAACCCGATGGGCTTCCACCGCGCCTCCACCTTCGCCGCGCTCTTCGCGCCCCAGTCGCCGCTGACGGTGGTGAGCGTGGTGCGCGACGCGGCCTGTTACCGCCGGTGCGTGCGCGACAATCCCTTCCTCAAAGGTGCGCGTTTCGTGGTTTGCGACAACACCCGCGACAACGCCCCCATTCCCGTGCGCTACAATGCCTTCCTCGACGCGATGCCGCCCGACACGGGGTGGATCCTCTTTGCGCACGAGGACTTCGAGGTGCGCGAGGACCCGCGCCCCCTGCTCGCCCGCCGCAACCGTCTCTTCCCGCATGGCCTCATCGGCACGCGCATGGTCGCGGGCTTCCTCATCCTTCCCTTCGGGAGGATTTCGGACTCCGACCGCGATGGCGGCCGCCCGCATCTCAACCGTCCGCCGCTCCCCTATGGCGACCTGCTGGGCGACACCGCCGAGAACTTCGACTGCTGCGGCTTCTTCGTCCACGCCGAATGCTTCCGCACCTTTGGGCTACGCTTCGACCCGGTCTGCGCGTGGGATCTCTATGCGGAGGATCTCTGCTTCCAATTCATCCGCGCGACGGGCCATCGCGTCCGTATCCTTCCCTTGCGCGCGCACCACTGGAGCCTCGGCGACGCCACGACGGCGCGCTTCCTCGCCACGCGCGACGCGCTCAACCGAAAGTACGCCGACACCCTCTTCGCCGGGGGCACCTGCACGCTTGCCATCGGCGGGATGCCGCCCCTGCGCATCCGCCTTCTGCGGCGTCTGGCCCGCGCGCTTTTGCCTTGGCGTTTTCGCCGAAAGCCCGCGCGTTAGCGGCACGCCGCCAAATCGGCCTGGATTTGCGCGCGGAGCGCGTCGAGAGAGGGGAACTTGCGCTCGGGGCGGAGCCGCGCATCGGCCAGGCGCAGCGTCACTTCCGCGCCGTAGAAATCGCCCGAGGCACCGATGAGGTGCGCCTCGAAGAGCGGCGCGGCCAAGCCCTTGACGCTGGGCGCGACGCCGAAGTTCAGCAATGCCGGCCAACGGTCGCGCCCGATTTGCGCGACAGCCCGGTAGACGCCGTGCGCCAGCGGCGCCATGCGCTCGCCGTCGCGCCCGACGTAAGGAACATTGAGGGTGGGCACGCCAAAGGTGGGGCCCGCCAGGCCGCGCCCGCGCACGACGCGCCCCGTGAAGGCCCACGGGCGGCCCAACATGGCGGCCGCGGCATCCGGGCGGCCTTCCGCCAGGTCGGCGCGGATGCGCGTGGAGGAGATGCGCGCGCCGCGCCATTGGGCGTAGGGGACGACGCGGACGTCGTGCCCCCAGGCGCGCAGACGTTCGGGCGTGCCCTCGGCGCGCGCGCCGAAGCGCCAATCCTCGCCGCAGAAGACGGTCGCGCCCCGAAGCCGCCGAGCGAAGACCTCGGCGGGGATGGCCGCGAAGGCGGGGGTGAAGGGTTGGAAGATGAGCGTGGCGTCGGGCGCGAGGTCGTGGAGATGCGCCTGCGCGGCGCGGCGGTCGAAGAGCGCGCCCGGCGCGTGCAGGGGGTCGAGCAGGGCGCGGGGGGAGCCGGTGAAGGTGAGAATGGCGGGGGGGCGGCTCTCGGCGCGGGCCAAGGCCAACGTGTCGGCGATGAGGGTTTGGTGGCCCAAGTGAAGGCCATCGAAGGCACCCACGGCCAAGACGGCGTCCGGGGGAAGGGCGAACAGGGGGTCGTCGGCGGCGGGGGCGGCGCTCATGTCGGCGTGGCGCGGCAATCAGCGAAGGTTGCCGGCGAGATAGGCGGAGCAGGGGATGACGCGCCGCTCGATCTCGGGGCGGCTCATCTCCAACAGGTCGGCGAAGGGCGTGGCACGCGCGATGTCCACGGGCCCGGCGGCGACGCGGCGGAGTGCGCAGAGGTGTGCGCCGCACCCGAGCGTCTGCCCCAAATCGTGCGCGAGCGTGCGGACGTAGGTACCTTTGGAGCAGCGCACCGTGAAGTCCGCCTCGGCCTTTTCCACGGCGGGGCGGAAGTCGGTGACGTCAAAGGCGTAGATGTGGATGAAGCGCTCTTCCCGCGCACATTCCTCGCCGCGCACGGCCAGCTTGTAGAGCGGCTGGCCGGCAATCTTGACGGCGGAGTACATGGGCGGCTTTTGGAAGAGGTCACCCAGGAAGTCTTTCGCGATGGCGGCCTCGACGGCCTCGCGGGTGAGGTCGGCGGTGGGGCGCTCGGCAAGGACCTCGCCCAGGCGGTCTTGGGTGGTGGTGGCGACGCCGAAACGGATGGTGCCGCGATAGGTCTTGTCGCCGCCCATCACGCGGTCGGAAATCTTCGTGCCCTTGCCCAGGAGGATGAGCAGAAGGCCGGTGGCATCGGGGTCAAGCGTGCCGCCGTGGCCGACCTTGGCGAAGCCGAATTTGCGCCGCAGGGTGGTGACGATGACGTGCGAGGGCATCCCCGCGGGCTTGTCCACGGGAAGGATGCCATCGGGATCGGCGTAAACCTCACTCACGGTGCGGGCTCCTCGGGCGCCGCTCCCGCATCCCCGGGTGCCGTGTCCGCGGCGGGCGGGGGCAGGTGGTTGAGGATGTCGAGCACACGGTCGCCCTTTGCGATGCCCACGTCCAGGCGGAAGCGTAGGTGCGGCGTGAAGCGCAGCGTGAGGTTGCGGTTGATGAGCGCCTGGATTTCCTTCGCGTGCTTGGAGAGGCGGCGCAGATAGGTGGGGTGCTCGGCCGCGTCGCGGATGGAGACCCACACGTCGGCCGTGCGGAGGTTGGGGGCACATTCCACCTTGATCACGGTGATCCCCGCAACGTCAATCTCCGGGTCGGATTGCAGCACCCGGAAGAGGTCGTCCGCGATTTCCCGCAGGAGCAAGGCGTTGACGCGATCCAAACGATTGACGGGCATGGCGGCACCTCAAAGCGTCTTGGGCAACTCTTCCATCTCGTAGCACTCCACGATGTCACCCTCCTGGAAGCCCTCGAAGGAGCCGAAGCCCAGGCCGCATTCCTGCGCGGGGGCGATTTCCTTCACGTCGTCCTTGAAGTGCTTCATCGTGGCGATGGCGCCATCGTAAATCTGGTGTTTGCCGCGGAAGATACGGAACTTGCCCTTGAACTTTAGCATGCCGTCGAGCATCTGGCAACCGGCGATCTTGCCCAGCTTGCTGATGTCGAAGACCTGGCGCACCTCGGCATGGCCGCGCACCACTTCCTTGTACTCGGGCGGGATGAGGTCGAGCATGCACCGCTTCACGTGCTCGATGAGCTCGTAGATGATGCGGAAGGTGTTGATGCGCACGCCATTCTGGCGGGCCATCGCCTGCACGCCCGGCTCGCAGTTCACGCCGAAGCCCACGATGAGCGCGCCCTTCGCGCGCTGCACGTCGGCCGCGGTCACCGAGCCCACGCCGGAATAAAGCACCTTCAGCGACACCTTTTTGCTCTCGATGCCCTTGAGGCATTCCACCACCGCCTCGGCGGTGCCCTGCGTGTCGCCCTTGACAATCACGTCCAGCTGCGCCTTCTCGTCGCCCGCCAGCACCTTCGTCCAGTCGGACATCGACGCGCTCTGCGCGGCCGAGAGCGCCTCCAGCTTGTGCGCCTCGGCGGTCTTCTCGGCCAGCTCGCGGGCGCGTTTCTCGTTGAGCATCACGCGGAACTCGGAGCCGGCCTCGGGCACGCCCGAGAGCCCCGTGCACTTCACGGCGATCGAGGGCCCCGCCTGCTTCACGTTCTTGCCGCGCTCGTCGATGAGCGCGCGCACCTTGCCGTAATGTTCGCCGCAGAGCACCACATCGCCCACATGGAGCGTGCCGCCCTTGACGAGCAGGGTCGCCGTCGGCCCGAGCCCTTGCTCGAGCTGGGATTCGATGACGGCGCCGTTCGCGCGGCGGTTCGGGTTGGCCATCAGCTCCATCACGTCGGCCTGCAGCAGAATGGTCTCCAGCAGGTCGTCCACACCCTGGCCGGTGACGCCGGAGACCTCGCAGCACTCGATGTCGCCGCCCCACGAGCTGGGGGTGAGCCCCTCGGCCTGGAGCATCTGGTAGACGCGCATCGGGTTGGCGTCGGGCTTGTCGCACTTCGTCACCGCCACGAGCATCTGCACCCCTGCGTTGCGGGCGTGTTTGATGGCCTCACGCGTCTGTGGCATCACGCCATCGTCCGCCGCCACGATAATCACCGCGATGTCGGTGATGTTGGCGCCGCGGGCGCGCATGGACTCGAAGGCCGAGTGGCCCGGCGTGTCCACGAAGGTGATCAGGCGCTTGTGGCCGTTCTCGTCCAGCTGATTGACCTCGATGGTGTAGGCCGCGATGTGCTGCGTGATGCCGCCCGCCTCGCCGGCGGCCACGTGCGCGTTGCGGATATAGTCCATCAACGTCGTCTTGCCGTGGTCGACGTGCCCCAGGAAGGTCACCACCGGCGGGCGCAACTGCATATCCTCCGGCTTGTCCTCGGGGATTTCGTCGTCTGCGTCCTCGCTCTTCAGCTGCGGTTTGCGCTCGGCCGAGCGCTTCGGGCGGTCTTCCATCTCCACCTTGTAGCCGCGTTGCTCCGCGATGGTCTTGATGACGGTCGGCTCCAACGTTTGGTTGATCGAGGCCAAGACGTTCAGCTTCATCAAATCCATAATCAGCAGGTTCGGGCGCGTGCCCAGCAACTCCGCCAATTCCTTCACCGTCATCGGCCCATGGATGGAGAGCGTCTGCCCATTCAGCGCCACCGGCGCGGAGGCGGGCTTGGCCGCCGGCGTGCCGCCGGCCGGGCGCGTCCCCTTCGGTGGACGCGCCTCCGCGCCGCGGGCTTGGCGGCCACGCGCGTCTTGGCGGCCGTCCCGGCCTCCCGACCCGCGTCCCTCGCCGGGGCGCGGCGGCTTCTTCGTCGGCGAGAGCCCCAACGACACGGGGCGAGCCTCGGCGGGCGTTGCCTTTGGCGTGGGGGTCAAGGTCGACTTGCGCGTGGGCGTCAGTGTCGGCTTGGTCGGCGTCAGCGTCGGTTTGCGCGCCTGGGAAAGGGTGGGGGTCAAGGTCGGCTTCGCGGGCGCGGGCTTCGCCTCGGCCTTCGGAGCCTCGGGCGCGGGCTTCGGCTCGGGCATGGCCGCGGGCGTCTCGGCCTTCGGGGCTTCGGGCGCAGGCTCCGGCTTCGCTTGGGAGGGCTCGGCCTTTGGCGCCTCGGGCACGGGTTTTTGCTCGGCCTTGGCCGCTTCCGCCGCTTCCGCTTTGGCGGTCTCGGCCTTCGGGGCCTCGGGGGGCGGCGCCGTTTCGGGTGTCGGCGCGGCCTTGGATGGCATGGCCGGGCCGATGGGGCGGCCGGCCTCCGCGTCCAGGGCGATGCGGCGGTGCGCCTCCACGGCCTTGCGGTTCGCGGCCGCGTCGGCCAGATAGGCGGCGCGGTCCTTGGCATGGCGGTTGCGGCGCGATGCCTCCGCCTCGGCCACCAAGGCGGCGCGCGCCTCATCGGTCAGCCCCTGCGTCCACCCGTGCAGCGTCGCGATGTCCTCTTCGTCCAACGCCGACAAGACGGACGACACCTCCAGGCCCAACCGTTTGGCGTTGGCCAACACAATGCCCGCGGGCAAACCCGCGCGTTTGGCAAATTCGGAAACTCTCATCATAAGCTCACTCCCCCTTCGCGTCGACGATCGCTTGGGCGCGCTCGTAGATGTCTCGCACCGTCTCGTCGTCCAGGTCGGTCTGCGCCTGCACGTAAGCGCGCTCGGCGGCCACGATGCCCTCGGGCGAGAGGAAACCCTTGCCCACGAGTGCCGCGGCCACGGGTTCCGCCACGTCCAACGTGTGCGCCAAGCGGCGGATCACGGCGTCCAACGCCCCGGTGCCCGCGATGACCTCGTCCTGCGCATCGGGCTCGTCCTCCAGCGGCGCGTCCGCGGTGATCGAGATTCTCCAGCCTGTCAGTTGCGAGGCCAGGCGCACGTTCTGCCCGCCCTTGCCGATGGCAGCCGAGAGGTCGGCCGCCGGCACCGTGGCGCGGATGGTGTGCGTCTTTTCGTCCACCTGCAACGTGGTCGGGTTGGCCGGCTTCAGTGCGCTGCGCGCGTAAATCTCGGGGTCCGGGTCCCATTTCACCACGTCCAGCTTCTCGTTGTTCAGCTCGCGCACGATACCCTTCACGCGGACGCCCTTGGTGCCCACGCACGCGCTCAGCGGGTCTACGCGCGGGTCTAGGCTCCGCACGGCCACCTTCGAGCGGCGCCCCGGGTCGCGCGCCACCGCCATCACCTCCACCACGCCGTCGGCCACTTCCGAGACCTCTAGCCGGAACAATGCCTTCACGAACTCCGGGCACGCCCGCGACAACGTCACCGCCGGTCCCGACGTCTCGTTCTGCACCCGCAACACATACGCCCGCACCAGCGCGCCCGTGCTGTAATCCTCGCCCGGCAGACGCTCTTTCGCCGGCAACACCGCCTCCGTCTTGCCCAGCTCCACGTAAACGTCCTTGCGGGCCATCATCTTCACCGTGCCCGTCACGATGTCCCCCACGCGATCCTTATATTCATTGTAAACGTTGCTACGCTCCGCGTCGCGAATCTTTTGCATGATCGTCTGCTTGGCCGTCTGCGCCGCGATGCGCCCCAACTTCGACGCCGGGAACGGCACCTTCACCGTGTCCCCCTCCTGGATGGAGTCGTCCTTCGCGACGCGACGCGCCTGCTCCACCGACAGAATCCCGAAGCCCCGCTCGCTGTCCGAGACCGCGTACACGTCCCACGCCTTGATTTCCAGCGTCTTCCGGTCGATTCGCACCGTGAAATCCGCCGAGACCCGCGTGTTTTTGCGTGCCGCCTGCTCCACCGAGCCTTCGATCGCCTGCAAAATCGTCTCGCGATCCACCCCACGCTCCCGCTCAAGGTAACCAATCACCGCCGCGAACTCCGCATTCGTCGCCATCGCTTTGACTCCTTACGCTCTTTTATCAAAAAAGCGCAGGCACCGCCCACGCTTTTGTCGCCAAACAGAAAACACACCCAAAATACCACACTCGCACCGCACCTGTCAAACACCCGGATGTCCGGGTGGGCTGTCTGGATCGCCTGCGGGGGAGGGGCGGGGCTGTTGTGCTGCGTCGGTGGCGATAAGGGTGCGGGTGGCGTCGGTGGCGGATTGGGCTTCGGCGGGGGTGGCGGCGACGCCGGCGAATTTGACGCGGTCGGCGGCGTCGAGGAAGGTGGCGAGGGCGGTTTTGACGGAGGCGGGGATGTCGGGGCGGGCGGTGAGGGTGGCGAGGAACTCCTGTGTGGTTTGGCGGGTGGCGCGGAGCGCGTGGGCGCGTTCGAAGTAGCGGCGCACGATGCCGGTGAGGCCGTAGTAGAAGCGTTTGACGTGGCCTTGGGCGAGGAGGTTTTCGGCGAGGAGGCGGTCGAGTTCGAGGCGGGCGCGGGCTTCGGGGGAGAGGGCGCGTTCGTGGAGGGCGCGGCGCGCGCGGCGGAGGAGGGGGCGGAGGGCGAGGAGGAGTGTTGCGGCCGCGGCGGCGAGGAGCGCCCAAAGCCCGTAGGTGCGCCAACCGGGCGCGACCCAGACGGGTGTGACCGCGCACTCGGGCGAGCCCGCGGCCTCGGGCAGCGGAGGGGGCTCGGGGAAGGTGATGGCCCGGGTGAGGGCTTGTGAGGATTGGCCGGTGCGGGCGTCTTTGAGGGTGAGGGGCAGGGGCATGAGGCGCCAGGGGCCTTCGGGGCCCGGGGTGAGGCGGAGGCGCCAGGTGGCGCGGGCGCGGCCGTTGGCCTCGACGCGGCCGGCGGGAAAGTCCTCGACGACGGTGAAGCCGCGGAAGCGTTCGGTGAGCGCGGGGAGGGCGGGGGTGAGGTGGGCGGGGGTGTCGATGGTGAGGGTGGCGACGAGCGGGGACTCGCGGGAGAGGGCGTCGGGCTCGGCGGTGAGGGTGGCGGTGAGGCCGTTTTGGTCGAGGAGTGCCAGGCGCATCGCGGCCCAGGCGGGGGAGAGTCCCGCGAGGGAGGCGGCGAGGGTGAGCGCGAGGGTGGCGGCGCGCATGGGTCAGTCGATTCCGAGGCGCCGTTTGGTCTTGGCCTCGAGTTTGGCGAGTTTGGGGGCGATGGCCGTCCGGTCGGCGATGTTGTCGATGAAGACGCCGCCGTCGAGGTGCTCGAGTTCGTGTTGGACGGCGCGTGCGAGGAGCCCGTGGGCGGTGTAGGTCCGGCGGGTGCCTTGGGCGTCGAGGAAGGTGAAGCTGACGGTGTTGGCGCGGGTGACGGGGGCGTGGATGGAGGGGAAGGAGAGGCAGCCTTCCTCGTCGGTCTGCGTGCCTTCGCGGGAGAGGATCTCGGGGTTGAAGAGGACGAGCGGCATGGGGATGGCGGCATTGGCCTCGGCATATTCCTCTTTTTCGGCGTCTTGGGGCACGTCGATGACGCAGAGGCGTTCATGCCGGCCGACCTGGGGGGCTGCGAGGCCGACGCCGTTGGCGTTGTACATGGTCTCGATCATGTCCAGCGCCAGACGGCGGAGGGTGTCGTCGATGAGCGCGACGGGGCTGCAGGGCTCGCGGAGCGCGGGGTCGCCCCAGAGGCGCATTTCCAATGGGCCGGCGGGTCGTTTCTTGGCCATGGTCACCTCACGGGCAGGAGGCGGTCGCCGCCGAAGTAGGGGCGGATGGCCTCGGGCAGGAGCACGGATCCATCGGCCTGCTGGCATTGTTCGAGGATGGCGATCATGAGGCGGGGCAGGGCCACGCCGGAGCCGTTGAGGGTGTGGACGAAGTCGAGTTTGCCTTCGGCCGTGCGGTAACGGATGTTGGCGCGGCGGGCCTGGAAGCTCTCGAAGTTGGAGCAACTGGAGACTTCCAGCCAGGCTTTCTGTCCGGGAGCCCAGAGTTCCAGGTCGTAACACTTGGCGGCGGAGAAGGAGATGTCGCCGGAGCAGAGCTCGAGCACGCGGAAGTGGAGGCCCAGGCCGGTGAGCACGTCCTCGGCGTCCTTCACCAGCTTTTCCAGCTCGTCGTAGGAGGTGGCGGGCTCGACGAACTTGACCATTTCCACCTTGTCGAATTGGTGCACGCGGAGGATGCCGCGGGTGTCCTTGCCGGCGCTGCCGGCCTCGCGGCGGAAGCAGGGGGTATAGGCGGTGAGCTTGATGGGGAGGGCCTTGGCGTCGAGGATGTCGTCGCGGTAGTAGTTGGTGACGGGCACCTCGGCGGTGGGGATCAGCCAGAAGTCGTCCACCTCGCAGTGGTACATGTCGTCGCGCATTTTCGGGAGCTGGCCGGTGCCGATCATGGAGGCGGTGTTCACCACAAAGGGCGGGAGCATCTCGGTGTAACCCTGGCGCCGGGTGTGCAGGTCGAGCATATATTGGATGAGGGCGCGCTGCAGTTTCGCGCCGGGGCCGAGGAGAATCGGGAAGCCCGTGCCCGTCAGCTTCACGCCGCGCGGGAAGTCGAAGATGCCGAGTTTTTCGCCGAGCGCGATGTGGTCGAGCGGCTTGAAGTCAAAGGTAGGGAGGGTGCCCACGTGGCGGACGTCGCGGTTGCCGGAACTGTCGGGGCCGGTGGCGATGTCCTTGTTGGGCACGTTGGGGATGCGGAGCATGGCCTCGCGGAAGGCGGCCTCGGTCTCGCGGATTTCCACGTCCTTGGCGGCGATGGCGTCGCCCAGCGCGCGCGTCTCTTCCTTGGCGGCGGAGGCATCCTCGCCCGCCTTGATGCGCGCGCCGATGGATTTGGAGACCTCGTTGCGCTTGGCCTTCAGCGCGTCCGCCTCCGTGACCAACGCGCGGCGGCGCGCGTCCAACGCCAAAACCTCGTCCACAGGCGCGGTGTCCATCCACCGGCGCCGCAAGCCCTCGCGCACCTCGTCGGGCCGCTCACGAATCCGTTTGATATCCAGCATGGCTGCCTCATTTCCTTGATTGCCTTGTATGATAGCACATCGGCGCGCGCTTTTGCGTGCTTTTGCTTTTCGCGGCGCTGTGGTATACTGTGGGGCAATTTGGAAGGAACCCCATGGAAGCGATCAAGAACAATATGCTTGTGCCTATCGTCGTGGAGCAGACCGCGCGCGGCGAGCGCTCGTACGACATTTACTCGCGCCTGTTGCAGGACCGCATCATCTTTCTGGGCGGCCCCATCGACGACACGGTGGCCAACCTGGTCATCGCGCAACTGCTGTTCCTGCAATCGCAGGATGCCAAGCGGGACATCGCCTTCTACATCAATTCACCGGGCGGCGTGGTGACGGCCGGGCTGGCGATTTACGATACGATGCAGTTCCTGAGTTGCGACGTGGCCACCTACTGCGTGGGGCAGGCCGCCAGCATGGGCGCCGTTTTGCTCGCCGCGGGCGCCAAGGGCAAACGCTACGCCCTCCCCAACGCCCGCATCATGATCCATCAGCCGCTGGGCGGCGCCGAGGGCCAGTGCACCGACATCCAGATCCAGGCCGCCGAGATCCAGCGCATGAAGCAGACCCTCAACGGCATCCTTGCCCACCACACCGGCCGGCCCATCGAGACAATCCTCAAGGACACGGATCGCGACAACTTCATGTCCGCCGACGAGGCCAAGGCCTATGGCCTCGTGGATGCCGTTGTCGCCAAAGGGCAGCATGCCTGACGCCCCGCCCATCCTCACAGAGACAAGGAGTTTCCCATGACGCTTAGCAAACTGGCCCTCTCGCTTACGGAGCAGGACATCAACGCCGGCCTCTCCACGGCCTTCGCGAAACTGGGCGAAGGCCCCCAAGGCGAGGCGCTGAAAAAGGTGAAAGACCCCCGGGTGTCCTTGAAAGACGGCAAGCTGATCTTCAAGTGCAAAGCCTCGATGGGCTTCCTGCCGGTCCCGGTGGAGGCGCAAATCCGCCTCGCGCCCGCCCAAGGCGGCACCGCGCTCGACATCACCCTGGCCAAACTCTCCCTCGCCATGATGGGCGGCGACATGATCGCCGGTCAGCTCATGGGGCAACTGGCCGATGCCGTTGCCGGCAAAACCGGCCTCTCCGTGGCGGGTAACACGCTGACCGTCGCCCTGAAGATGCTCGCGGAAATGCGCGGCATCACCCTGGGCGGCACCTTGCGCGACATCGCCATCCTCAACGGCACCATCGCGCTCGACTTCGAGTGACCCAATGCCACGGCGGCAAACGGAAGCGCCCCGGTCGGGAAGGCCGGGGCGCTTCCGTTTGCCGCCGTGCCGATCCGGGATTGCCCGGGAATCGCGGCCCCGATGGGTATTTCCCCGGATGCCGCCATGCCGAGCCCGCCGGGGAACTGTCTCCGAGGCGATGGCCCGGGTGGCGCCCTCAAGGGCTTCCCCAAACATCCGGATCTCCAGACCCCAGACAAAAAAGGCACCCGTGTGGGTGCCTTTTTTTGTCGTTCGGCGACCGCTTATTCTTCGCTGGCGGCGGCCTTCTCCTCGATGGGAATCGGCGTTTTGCCGTCGGGGCCGACGGGCGGCTGGCGCAGGAGGTTCCAGTCCAGCCAATCGGCGGTGATGGGGAAAGCGGCGTTGAAGGCCATGCTCTGGGCCAGGCGGGCGCGGGCGGTCGTCTTGGCCAAGGCATCGCCGGGCTGGCGGTCGGCCACGTAGACGAGGACGAGGGCGTCGTCCGCGGCCAAGATGGGCTCGGAGACGGCCTTGGTGCCCAAGGTACCGACGGCGGGGAGGATTTCCGTGCGGTGGGGAATGGCCAAGTTGGCGGAGGCGGCGCTGAGGGTGAAGGTCATCGCGGTGGTGGCGGTGAGGCCATCGACCTTGCAGGCGGCGACGGCCTTGTCGAAGGCGGTGCCCTTGGCGAGTTCGGCGGCGAGTTTCTCGCGGATGGCGGCGCCGTTGTCGCGGATGCGTTTCTCGATGCGGTCGCGGCGGGCATCGGCGATGACGCGAGCCTTGACCTCGGCGAGGGGCGCGACCTGCGCGGGGTGGACCTTCTCCAGGCGGAAGAGGTAGACGCGGTCGGTGCCGGCCACGGCGTTGATGGGCGTTTCCTCCACGCTCATCTCGAAGGCGGCGGCGATCAGGTCACGCGCGTTCTGGAAGCCGACGGGGCGGTCTTGGCGCAGGGTGGTGTTCTTGGCGGCGCCATAGGGCTTGGTGGCGGCGCCGAAGCCTTCGGCGATGGCCTTGGGGACGAGGGTCTCGTTGGCGTAGACGAGGGCTTCTTCCAGCGCGCGCTGGTTCTTCACCTTGGCGATGGCCTTGTCGCGCACTTGCTCGAAGGGGAGCACGGTGGTGGCGTTGGTGCCGGTGCCGTGGAACTCGTCGCTGTGGTCGTCATAGTATTGCATGGCGTCCATCTCGCCCACCTCGATTTTTTCGGCGAAGGGCGCGACGTGGATTTCGACGTAGGCCACGTCGCGGCGCTCGGGCAGGCGATAGGCATCCTGGTGCTCGCGGTGCCAAGCATCCTGCTCCTTGTCGGAGATGGCGATGGTCTCGGGCTTGAGGGTGTTGGGGAGGGTGGCGGCGTAGACGGTGGTGCGGTCGTAGAGCGCCGAGAGCGTGAAGTCCTGCTCCATCGGCGAGGCCCAGCCCACGGCGTTCATCACGCCAAGGGTGGCGAGCTGCGCCGGCATCCACGCGTTCTCGAAGGTCTCCTCGAAGAGCGCGGGCTTGGCATATTGGTTGGCCTCCAGGAAGGCGCGGTAGTGCGTGGGGCTGAAGGCGCCGCCGGGCCCGACAAAGAAGGTCTTCAGCACGCCGAGCGCGGCCTCGCGCCCAGCGGCCAAACCGTTGCGGGCGCCCACCTCGCGGGCGGCGGTGACCTTCCAGTTCATGCGGCGGCGCGCGGGCCAATCGCCGGGCGTCACGCCGTCCAGCCCACGCACGAGCGCGGCGAAGACTTGCGCGGGCTCCGGCAGGAAGTAGGCCGCGTCGCCCGTGAGGATGTCCACCGTCTGTCCCGCGTCTTCGAGCGTCGCGGCGTCCACCGGGGTGTCCCCCAGATAGCCGGCCACGCGCACGGGGCCGGACGTGCCGGAGCAGGAATCGGCCACCACGAAGGCGAAGACCATAAGCAGGGCCAGGAAGCCCCAGAGCAACTTGCTTTTGATGAGTCGGGAGAAACGATAGATAAACATGGTGTTGCGTTGTCTTGGTTGTGTTCAGGGGCGGCAGGCTCTGTCAGAGGAGCATGCCGTCGTCAAAGTCGCTCAATTCGTCGGGGATGGCCTCGCCGGCGCCCACGTTGGCATCCGCGGCGCTTTCGCCCTCGCCGCCCGCGGCGTTCTCGAGCGGGTCGCCGTTCTCGTCCAGGAGGCTGTCTTCGGGGAGCACCTCGGCGATGAGCTCGCCGGTGCTGTAGCCCTCGCCGCGGTTTTCGACGTAGCAGAAGTAGTTCTTGGCTTGGCCGTTGGCATAGAGGGTGAGGACGGAGACGACCCAGTTGTCGGAGCCGCGCGCCTTGGCGCGGGTGATTTGGACGGAGGAGCCGGGCGTCAGCGAGAAGGGCGTGGAGGCGCCGTTGCCGGAGGGGATGTCCATCTTCACCTCACCCAAGCGCCCCATGAGGGTGGAGGTCTGCAACCCCTTGGTGTCGGCGGAGGAGAAGGCGTTGGCCTGCGTCAGGCCGTTCATGTTGTAGTGGAGGCCCTTGAAGACGGCATCGCCCGCGAGGGTGCGGAAGGAGAAATCGTCCTTGTCGATGGCCTTGTCCTTGGCGATGTCGCCGATGTGCAGCTTGGACATGCCGTGCATGCTCGTGAAGGTGCCCAAGGGGGTGACCACCTCGAATTGCCCGGGGAGCGTGCGTTCGTCCACGCGCATGTTGAAGTCGCCCTTCTGCGCGTCCAGGATCACCTTGCGCCACTGGTCGTTCGCGCGCGGCACGAAGACCGCCGGCCCGCGGACGATGGCATAGGTGAGGTTGGAGAAGAGCACGCGGAAGGTGGTGCCTTTGGCCGCCTCGAAGCGCGAGCCGTAGGGATAGGCCTTGTAGGCGATGGCCTCCACCGGCTCCTGCGCACCGGGCAACGTCACGAGCAGGCGCTCGCCCTTGTCCAGCTCCATGACCTTGACCATGGGGTCAAAGCGCAACGGCTTCGGCGCCGGCGCCTCCTCCTGGGCAACCAAAGGCGCCGCGCCCAACGCCAACGCGCCAAGCACCACCGAAAACATCGCATTCCGAACCATTACTGTGCTCCCTTCTTGAAGGACGGCAAACAATCATCTATCCATATGATACCAAGCCATTCCGTTTGGTGCAAGCGTTTCTGGCCCGTCACGCAAAAAATCCGCGCCCGCGGACTTTGGGCGGCGATGGATGGGCAATAGGATGGCATATCCCCCGCACCCTGTCAAGCGACCGTCGCGCGACGCGCGGGGAAGGTGCCCGGGGCGGCAGGCCTGTCGAAAACCTTGCGGGCGTGGTTGGAAAACGCGCGACGGTGCGTTCGGGGACACGGCGTGTCCCGGGGTGGGAGACGGCGTGTCTCGACCCGAGGTACGGCGTATCCCGGGAAATGACCCCGCTCCCTGATTGAAAAAGGGGATTTGGGGCCGCTTTGGCCCGGCCCGTATTCAACAGGTTTTCAACGGGTTTGCGAAAGTTATCGACAAGCCCGGGCGCGGCCGGCGATCCGCCAAGGCCCGCGAACGTCCGCGGCGCCCGGGCAAACATCCCCGTGCATTGCCGCGGGTGCGTTTGGCGTGCGGTGGGCGGGGCGGAGTTTTGGTATAGTAGGGGCGTTGTTGCGAAGCGAAAGCGGAACGGAAGGAAGGCGAGTGGCGATGAGGCTTGGTTTGGTTCTGGCGTTGGGCGCGTTGTTGGCGGGGTGCGTGCGGACGACGGACGTCGAGGCGGATGCCCGGATCCGGGCGCGTGCCTATTCGGCGTTTGCGGTGGGGGATTTCCCGCGGGCGCGAGCGCTGGTGGCGCGGGCGGATACGTACAACGTGCCGCAGGCGCGGCTGTGGCGGCGGACGCTGGAGTTGCGCATGGCGTTGGCGGAGGACACGCAACGGGGCGAGCTGCGCCGGTTCCTGGACGCGTGGGCGGAGCAGCGCGAGGATTGGGACGTTGCCGCGCGGGCGGACGCGGAGCTGACGTTGGCCGAGACGTTGCGCGCGCCTTACGCGGCGGATTGGCTTTACGATTTGGAGACGTCGGCCTGGGCGCAGCCGCAGCGCACGCGTTACAATCTGCTTCGCGCGAAGTTGCAGCATGGCACGCCGGCGTTGCACGACGACACGGTGGCGCGGTGGCGGCTTGGCGTCAAGGGGCTTTACGACACGGGGCGGCTGATCGCCGCGGCGAACGAGGCGGCCCGTTGCGCGAACGGGACGCGCAACGCCGAGGCGGCGCTCTTGGCGGCCAAGCTGTACAACGAGGCCGGCGACGCGGCGCGCAAGGCGCAGGCGTTGCGCGCCGCGGAGGCTTTGGCGCCGGGCGACGCGGCCGTCCGCCAAGAGGCCGGGCAGATCCGGACCGCGCCGTTGGGCGCGCGAAGCGCGTTTTGAGACAAAGAAGAGGACACGGACATGAGCGATGAATTGGAGGCGTTGCGCGCGGAGAATGCGCGCCTGCGCGAGGAACTGGCGCAGATGCGCCAGCGTTGGGAGCGGGAGCTGGTGGTGGCCAAGGCGGCCTTGGTGAATGCCCAGGCCGAGATGGAATTGATGCGCGAGCGTCTGCGGGCGGCGATGATTCGCACGTTGGAGGCCGACGACGCGGTCTTTGGCGTGCGCGAGGAGGCCGCCGAGGCCGTGCGCGTGGCGCGTGCCGAGAAGGGGGAGTGAGGTGGCCGAGCCCGACACGCGGAGATGGGCGTTGCGCGACGCGGATGGCGCCGTGCGCAACACCAACGTGCCCACGGCGATGTTGGCGCAGTGGGCCGGGCAGGGCGCCATCCTGCCAGGGTTCACGATCTCGGCGGACGGCGAGACGTGGGTGCCGGCGGAGACGCTGCCGGAGCTGGCGATGACGTGGTTTGTGGTGGCGGCCGGCCGCGCGCCCTATGGGCCGCTCGCGAAGGCGGCCGCGGAGCGCTTGCTCGCGGAGGGGCGTTTCCCCAAGGGCGCGATGCTCTCGCGCGACCCCGACGCGCAGCCCGTGGGCACGGATCTGCCGCTGACGGTGGAGGGCGTGGGCGAGGCGCACGACCAGGAGCTGGAGGCGACGCGCCAGCGGCTGGTGCTGTTGGAGCGGGAGTTGCGCCAGAAGGATCGTCGCATCGACGAGTTGCGCCGCGAGGCGGAGGCGCGCCAGGGCGAACTCGCGCTGGATGGCGCCACGGACGCCGAGGCGCTCGCGCGGCAACTGGAGGGGTTGCGCCTGGAGCACACGCATTTGCAGGCGGCCTCGCAGGAGGCGGCCGAGGCGGCCGCGGCGCGGGAGCGGGAATTGCGCCAGCGCATCGCGTCGTTGGAGACGGCGTTGGCGACGGCCAAGGAGGAGGCGTCCGCGGAGGCCGGCACCCCCGACGAGGCGCTCTTCGCGGTGCTCGCGCACGAGGCGGAGGCCTTGCGGCGCGCGCAGGAGGACGAGGAGCGCCTGGTGGAGCGCCTGCGAGACCTGTCGCGACAGCGTTCGGCGCAGTTCTCGGACCGGATCGCCGAGATCCGCCGGCTGACGGGGGAATCGCCCGAGGCGATGCGCGCGGGCGCCCTGCGCGGGGTCGCGCCGCGCCCGGCGGTGCGCCGCGAGGATTTGGCGCGGGTCGACGCGTTGGAGCAGGCGTTGGAGGCGGCGCGCGGCCGCGAGACGGAGCTGCAGAAGCGCTTGGTGGCGCTGGAGGGGCGCGAGACGCAGCTGCGCGCGCAATTGGGGCAGGCCGAGCGGCAGACGCTGGATTCGCTTCGGCTGGACGAGACGTTGCGCGAGACGGTGCAGGCGTTGGAACGGGAGCGTGCCGCGCGGGAGGCGGAGCACGCCGAGAACGCGCGCGTGCAGGAGCAACTGTTGCGGCGCATCGAGGAATTGGAGCGGGCGCTTCCCGTCGGCGCGGGCGTGCCGCGGGTGGAGGAGGCTGCCGAGCCGGCGCCCCCGCCGCGGGGGACTTTTGGGTGGCTGCGGAAGCGGTAAAGGTGGACAGCGGGACGTGAGCGGTAAACGGAACGCCCCATTCGGGGCGACGGGTGTGTCGATGTGCGGAGGTACTTTTTCGGAAAGACAATTGGGCGAGGAAGGTGTGCGCGGCAGGGAGCGTAGCGACCGGTGGAGCGCACAGCCTCCCTCGCCAAGTTCGTGTCTTTGCGGTCCCGGCGCGGGGCGTTCGGGAGCGGGGGGCTTGCCGCCGCTTTTTCTGGCGCCGATGGCGGAGTTCACCACGCCGCCCATGCGGGTGCTGTGCGAGGCGTTCGGCGCGGCGCGCACGTACACCGAGATGGTCAACGCCGAGGGCATCTGCCGGGGGTCGGCGAAGACGTTGTTTTTGTTGGAGACTTTCCCGGAGGAGCGGCACGTCTGGGCGCACCTCTATGGCGCCGACCCGGCGCGCGTGGCGGAGGCCGCGCGACGCGTGGAGGCGACGGGGCGCTTCGCGGGGATTGACCTCAACGCGGGCTGCCCGGTGCCGCGCATCACGGCGCAGGGCGCGGGCGCGGCGTTGCTGCGCGATTTGCCGCGGTTGGGGCGTCTGGTGGAGGCGGTGGCGCGGGCGGTGCGCCTGCCGGTGACGCTGAAGACGCGTCTGGGCCCGAACCCGCAGGCGAACACGTGGCGCGAGACGGTGGCGCGGGCGCGGGACGCGGGCGCGGCGGCGGTGACCTTCCATGCGCGCTACACCTCGCAGGGGCACGCGGGGACGGTCCACCTGGGCACGTTGGCGGAGGCGGTGGCCGCGGCGGACGGCGCGTTGCCGGTCTATGGCAATGGCTCGGTGGCGGATCGCGCGAGCGCGGAGGCGATGGCCGCGACGGGGGTGCGGGCGTTGCTCATCGCGCGGGCGGCGCTGGACAGCCCGGGGGTCTTCGCCTTCGCGCGACCTGACCCGCGGGAGTTGGCGGAGCGGCACTTGGCGCTGGAGCTGCGTTACCGGGAGATGGCGCGGGAACGCGCGGTGTCGCGGCTCTCGGCGGACGAGGCGGCGGTGCTGACCTTCCGCAAACATCTCTTCCGCTATTTCAAGGGATTGCCGGGGGCAAACGCCTTGCGGGGCAACCTGATGAACCTGCGCACGGTGGCGGACATCCGCGCGGCCATTCTTTCTTTCGACGCGTGACGCACGCGCTTCGGACCGCAAAGAACGCATCCGGCGCGGGGGGCCCAGTGGCTCCGCCGGCCGGGCCGCGCCCTCCCTGCCGCGTCTGTCCTCTGCGCGGGGATTGGCCTGTCGCCCGCTTGTCGGGCGCGCTGCCCACTGTTTTCTGTTTACTGCCGTCTTGCCATTATGCCAGCGATGGCAGGGTGTGCCAGGCGATTGGCAGGGTGGCGGCATGGCGTGGGGCGTTTCGGGGCGTGCGGCGGGGATTGGCACGGCGGTTGCAAAGGAAGGCGTCGGGCACGCGTGTCCCGGCAAGGAGGACTTCACTTATGGACATGAATCAGATGACGGAACGGTTGCGCGAGGCATTGACGCTGGCGCAACAGGAGGGCATTCGCCGTCAGCAGCAGACGGTGGAGCCGGAGCATTTGCTTTGGGCCTTGCTGACCCAGGAGAAGGGTTTGGCGGGGAGTTTGCTGGAGAAGTGCGGCGTGTCGCCGGAGGTGGCGCGGGCGCGCGTGGCCGAGGCGATGGATCGTCTGCCGCGCGTCACGGGCGCGATGGAGGCCAACAAGGTCTACGTCTCGCAAGGGTTGCAGGAGGTGTTGGTCGATGCCTTCGACCGCGCCAAGAAGATGGGCGACGCGTATGTCTCCATCGAGCACGTGCTGTTGGCGATGGTCAACCGCATGAAGCTGTTGCGCGACCTGGGGCTGGGCGAGCCCGCGTTGCTCACGGCCCTGAAGGAGGTGCGCGGCAACCAGCGCATCACGAGCGACAACCCCGAGGAAAGCTACGAGGCGCTGAAGAAATACGGCACGGATCTGGTGGAATTGGCCCGCAAGGGGAAACTGGACCCCGTGATTGGCCGCGACACCGAGATTCGCGACGTGATTCGCATCCTGTCGCGCAAGACGAAGAACAACCCCGTGCTCATCGGCGAGCCCGGCGTCGGCAAGACGGCCATCGTCGAGGGGCTGGCGCAGCGCATCGTGCGCGGCGACGTGCCCGAGGGACTGAAGGATCGCACCATTTTCGCGCTGGACATGACGGCGTTGATGGCGGGCGCGAAATATCGCGGCGACTTTGAGGAGCGCCTGAAAGCCGTCTTGAAGGAAATCAAGGCGAGCGAGGGGCGCATCATCCTCTTCATCGACGAGATCCACACCATTGTCGGCGCCGGCAAGACGGAAGGCTCCAGCGACGCGGGCAACATGCTCAAGCCGATGTTGGCGCGCGGCGAGCTGCACTGCATCGGCGCGACGACGCTGGCCGAGCATCGCCTCTACATGGAGAAGGACAAGGCGTTGGAGCGCCGCTTCCAGCCCGTCATGGTCGCGCCCCCCACGGTGGAGGACACCGTCAGCATCCTGCGCGGCCTGAAGGAGCGTTTCGAGGCGCACCACAACGTCCGCATCCTCGACACGGCGCTCGTCAACGCCGCCGTCCTGAGCGACCGCTACATCCAGGACCGCTTCCTGCCCGACAAGGCCATCGACCTGCTCGACGAGGCCTGCGCCGCCATCCGTACCGAGATGGACTCCATGCCCGCGGAACTCGACGAGCTCAGCCGCAAGGTCATGCGCCTGGAAATCGAGGAGGCCGCCCTGGCCAAGGAAAAGGACGACGCCTCCAAGAAACGCCTCGAGGAACTCCGCAAGGAATTGGCCGACGAAAAATCCAAGGCCGATGCCCTCACGGCCAAATGGCAGGAGGAGAAGAAGGCGCACGAGGCCAGCAAAGACCTGCGCGCCAAACTCGACACCGCCCGCCACGAACTCGAGTTGGCCCAGCGGAAGTATGACTACGCCAAGGCCGGCGAATTGCAGTACAAGACAATCCCCGACCTGGAGAAGCAGCTCAAGGCCGCCGCCAAGAACGACGCCGAGGCCATGCTCCGCGAGGTCGTCGGCCCTGAGGAAATCGCCGAGGCCGTCAGCCGCTGGTCCGGCATTCCCGTGACCAAACTGATCGAGGGCGAGCGCGAGAAACTTCTGCGCCTGGCCGATGCCATCAAGGCCAAGGTCATCGGCCAGGACGAGGCCGTCGACGCCGTGGCCGACGCCGTGCTTCGCGCCCGGGCCGGCATCCGCAACCGCCAGAAACCGATCGGCGCCTTCCTCTTCCTGGGCCCCACCGGCGTGGGCAAGACGGAGCTGGCGCGCGTGCTCGCCGAGCAGCTCTTCGACAGCCGCGACGCGATGACGCGCATCGACATGTCCGAGTACATGGAGCGCCACAGCGTCAGCCGCCTCGTCGGTGCGCCTCCCGGCTACGTCGGCTACGAGGAAGGCGGCCAGCTTACCGAGGCCGTCCGCCGCAAACCCTACAGCGTCGTCTTGCTCGACGAGATCGAGAAGGCCCACCCCGACGTCTTCAAGCTCTTCCTCCAGGTCTTTGACGATGGCCGCCTGACGGACAACAAGGGCACGACCGTCTCCTTCAAGAACACCATCATCATCATGACCTCCAACCTGGGCTCCGACCTCATCGCCGGCGCCGAGAAGACCGAGGGCGAGTCCAAGGTGCGCGAGCTGGTCGCCAACCTCCTCAAGGGCAAGTTCCCGCCCGAGTTCCTCAACCGCATCGACGAGACCCTCATCTTCAAGCCCCTCTCCAAAGAGAGCCTCACGAAGATCGTCGACCTGCAGCTCAAGGACCTCGCCGCCCGCCTGGCCGAACAGGAGCTCACCCTCAAAGTCTCCGACAAGACCAAGCAGGCCATCATCGAGGAAGGCTACGACCCCGACTTCGGCGCACGCCCCCTCAAACGCGCCATCCAGCGCATCCTGGAGACGCCCATCGCCCGCGCCATCATCGCCGGCAAGTACCCGCCCGGCTCCACCGTCGAGGTCTGACCCGGCCGCCGGAAGGATGCACGAAAAAGGGAAGGAACCCGCACGGGTTCCTTCCCTTTTTCGTGCGCCTGTCGCGTCAGGCGAGGAGGCCGTCCGGGGCGAGCGTGGCGGGGGTGAAGGGGGTGGGTTGGCCGCGGGGGGCGGGGTGGGGGAGGCGGCAACGGAGATATTCGGCGCTCCAGCCCTCGCATCGGCCGGTGCGTGTGTGCTCGGGGATGACGAGGAGGGTGCGGCCGATGAAGCGGCGCAGGGCTCGGTCGCGGGTTTGGGCGGCG
>CASEMQ010000021.1 GCA_949289005.1 uncultured Lentisphaeraceae bacterium | reverse complement strand
CTCCATGAGGGGCCAGGGGAGGCGCTCGACGGTGGCGGTCATGGCGTCGACAGTGTTGACGGCGCGGATGACGCAGGGCCACTCGAAGGCGCGCACGCCGTCGCGGACGCCGACGGAGCGGACGTCGGGGATGAGGGTGAAATATTGCCAGACTTTGCCGGCGAGGCCGTTGGCGGCGAATTCCTCGCGGAGGATGGCGTCGGAGGCGCGGACGGCCTCGAGGCGGTCGCGGGTGATGGCGCCGAGGCAGCGGACGCCGAGGCCGGGGCCGGGGAAGGGTTGGCGGTTGACCATGCTTTCGGGGAGGCCGAGGGCGAGGCCGCAGGCGCGGACCTCGTCTTTGAAGAGCATTTTGAGGGGCTCGACGAGCTCGAATTGGAGGTCCGGGGGGAGGCCGCCGACGTTGTGGTGGCTTTTGACGGTTTTGGCGGTTTTGGTGCCGCTTTCGATGATGTCGGGATAGATGGTGCCTTGGCCGAGGAAGGCGATGCCGTCGAGTTTGCGGGCTTCTTCCTCGAAGACGCGGATGAATTCGGCGCCGATGATTTTGCGTTTTTGCTCGGGGTCGGCGACGCCGGCGAGTTTGCCGAGGAAGCGTTCGGTGGCGTCGACGTAGACGAGGTTGGCGCCGAGTTCCTCGCGGAAGACGCGGACGACTTGCTCGGGCTCGCCTTGGCGGAGGAGGCCGTGGTTGACGTGGACGCAGGTGAGCTGTTTGCCGATGGCGCGGATGAGGAGGGCGGCGACGACGGAGCTGTCCACGCCGCCGGAGAGGGCGAGGAGGACTTTTTTGTCGCCGACCTGGGCGCGGATGGCCTCGATTTGGTCGGCGATGAAGTTGGGCATGTCCCAGTTTCGGGCGGCGCCGGTTTGGGCGACGAAGGGGGCGAGGTCGGGGGTGGGGTCGCCGGCGTCGTCCACCGCGAGGATGGGGAGGCCGGCCTCGAGGATGGCGGCGGAGGGCTCGACGACCTGACCTTCGTAGGCGCGGCGGGGGCCGGAGGCCAGGATGAAGCCGCGGAGGTTGGGGATGGCGGCGACCTGGGCGGGGGTGAGGTCGTGGGGGTGGAGCTCGGAGTAGACGCCGTGGGCGCGGATGGCGCGGGCGAGGTCGGTGACGCGGGCGCTGCCGAGGTCGATGACGGCGATGGTGTCTTGGTTCATGGGGAGCCTTTCTTTTGCGGGTCAGTAGAGTTTTTTGCCGAAGACGCAGAACTTGCGCAGGTGGAGGTAGGTCTTGTCTTTGGGGTGGCAGATGACGCGGACGTGTTTGGCCTTGGCGGGGGCGAAGGTGAAGGTGTAGGTGTCGCGGGTTTGGTCGTCGCGGGCGACCTCGCGCCAGGTCTTGCCGTCTTCGCTGATCTCGATGGCGAAGGGGGGGAGGCGGCCGTTGTTCTGGTCGCCGCGGTTCATGAGCCAGACGCCGGAGACCTCGGCCATGCCGGGGAGGACGACTTCGGCCCAGGGGGTCTTTTCGTTGGAGGTGTGGAAGTTGCCGGCGGGGGTGAGGCCGTCGATAACGGCGCGATAGGCCTCGGGGTGGTCCCAGGAGGAGGTGGAGGAGAGGCGCAACAGGCCGCGGGCGGAGAGGAGGGTGCCGGGCAGCTTGGCGTCGAGGTAGGCGCGGTTGGTGGGGGCCAGGGCGTCCTGCAGGTCGCAGAGGGCGTGGAAGGCCTCGGGGTTGCCGGCGGAGGAGGCTTCGCGGATGGCCTCGCGGATGTATTTGCCCAGGGCGTTGCCGTCGGCGCCGGTGTCTTTGAGGAGGCCTTCGATGGCGGCGACGTAGCGTTTGGCGAAGGCGTCGTCGCCGAGGAAGGCGGCGCCGCCCCAGCGCATGAGGCGGCCGAAGGCGTCGGGGGTGCCGAGCTGCGCCTTGAGCGCGGCGGCGAAACAGGCGAAGAGCCCCTCGCGGTCGTCGCCGAGGGTTTTGGCCAAGCGTTCGAGGCAGCCTTGATAGTTGCCGAACTCGGCGGTTTGCCAATCGCCTTGGCGGATGGTGCCGCACCAGGCGACGAGGGCCTCGCGCAGGGGCGCGGCGCCGGCCTGCCTCAGCGCGGGCGCGGGATAATCCAACAACAAATCCCACGCCGGCTCGACGTGGCCGCCGAGGCCCTTGGCGCAGGCGTCGCCCCAGGCGCGCCAGTCGGCGGCGGGGGCTTTGGTCTCGCGGAGGAAGTCGCCCCAGGCGCGCCAGACGGCGAAGTTGGTGGGGCAGGCCTTGGCGGCGGCGCGGTAGGCCGTGGCGATGTCCAGCGCGTTGCCCTTGTTCAGACGGAAGGTCTCGGCCTTCCAGAGCCAACGCATGGAATCGCGCATGCCGGGCTCGGCGAAGGCGCGGGCGGCGAGCTCTTGGTAGGCGAAGCGGCCGCGACCGCCCCAGAGGAGGAAGTGGGGCCCGGTGTAGGGGGCGATGTTGTAGGCGAGCGTCCAGCGGCCCTGGCTGGGCGACCAGACGGTGTAGGCGCAGTGGCCGGGCTGGCCGCCGGGCGTGGAGGGCACGCCGCGCACCTTGGCCGCCGCGCTGCCGTAGTAGCTGAGGGCGCCGCAGACGCCGCCCACCAGGCGCGAATTCTCGTGGCGGACGTAGGCGTGGTCCCAGGCCTTGTAGTAATCGCGGCCGTGGATGGAGTCGCCGAAGAAGTTGTTCAGGCGGTAGGGCGCGGCCCAGCAGACACCGCCGTAGCGGCGCGGGGGCACGTTGTGGCGCGCCGCCAGCCAACGCGCGCTCTCGGCATTGCACTGCGCCGGGATGAGCGTGAAGCGCATCTGGTCGCAACGCATCGCGTCCGCGCCGATGACAAGCCCGCCGGCCGCGCGGAGGTCCAGGAAGACGCCGAAAAGCAGCACGCAGTCCGTCGGGTCCTTGCCGGCGTTCAGCGCGGCGGCCGCGGCCCAGCGGCGAAGCGTCGCGTCGCCCAACACCTGCGGATAAACGTGGCAGATAATGTCGAGCGCCTCGAGCGCCTCGCCCCAGCCCGTCAGCGGGTCGCCGCTGCCGCAGAAGTCCTCGCGCCACGCCTCGTCGGCGACGAAGGCCTTGAGGAAGTCCACGCCGCCCGCGCGGTGGGCGATGGCCTCGATGGTCGCGCGCGGCACCACGGCCTTGAGGTAATCGCCCGAGGGGCCCGCGGCCGCCCAGTCGAAACCGTTGTCCACCGCCGCGCGCTCGGGCAAAATCTCGCGCAGGGCCAGCGACCCGCGTTCCTTCGCGGCGGGTTTCTCGAAGGCGACGGTCACCCGCAGCGCCCGCGCGGCGCCCGCGCAGACGAAGGGCACCGACGCGCTTTCGCCCGGCTTCACCGCCACCGGCCCGGCCAGGGGCGCCTCGTCGGAGACGGGCCCCTCCGCGCCGATGGCGACGACGCGCGCGACGGTCATCGCGCCCTGCGCCCGCTTGTCGCGCGCGAAGGTCAGCTCATAGCGCCCCGGGCGCACGATGGTCTTGGCCACGCCCACAGGGATTTCCCAGGTCTGCTTGCCGGCCTTCGCGTGCTTCCCCCACCAACCGTAGGGCACGGCCACGGGCCCCTCGCCGCGCAGGCAGAGCAAGCCCTGCGCCGCGATGCCGAAGTGCGTCCCCCGGCCCATCTTCAGCACACGCCGCAGGAGTTTCGTCATCTCGGCGCGCTTGGACTTGTCGTTGCGGTAGAGCACGTAACGCAGCAGCGCGAGGCCCTGCTTTTGGTTCACGCTCAGGTGCGCCTGCGGCTTGGCCTCCACGCCCTTGATGTAGGCCTCCGCGCCGGCGATGTCCTTGGCCTTGAGGAAGTCCTGCACCTTGTAGCAAGCGTCGCGCGCCGGGTCGAAGGTGAGGGCGAAGGCCCAGCCCGTCTTGTCCTCCGGGTCGGCCTTCTTCAGCGCCGCCCAGAGGGCCTTGGCGCGCTTTTGGTGTTCGCCCACGGTCTGCGCCACCTGCGCGAGCGCCGCGCCGATGGCCTCGGCGTCGCCCGCGGCCACGGCCTTGGCGGCGGTGGCGTCAAGCGCGCGCCCGTCGGCGACCGCCGCCGCCAGGGGCTCCGCGTCGGCCACGCCCTCGCGCAGGAGCAGGCAATCGCCCGCCTTGTCGAAGTAGGCCACGGCGGGATAGCGGCGCGGCTCCAGGCGGATGGCCTTCTGCCGCTCCCATTGCGCCTTGACGGCGTCGGTGACGACCTCCGGGTCGTCCACCGTGGCCAGGGGCACGCCCACGCGCGAGGCAAAGCCAGGCGCATCCCAGGCCGCCTTGGCCTTGGCGCTGGCGTTGTCCCAGTCGCTGCCGATGTAGAGCACGGCCTGTTGCGCCCAAGCGATCGCCGCCAACAGCGCGGCGCCCAGCCCGATTGTCGCTTTTCTTCTCATGGTCCCACTCCGTTTTCGGGGTTCACTCCACGTCCACGCGAATGCTCACGTTTGGATAATCCTGCAAAAACTTGGCCGACAGCCCCACCACGCGCCGCACCTTCCGGCACGCCGCCAACACCTGCGCGTCGAAGGCCCGGTCGCCGCTCGACCCCGCCAGCGCGATGTCCCGCACCGCGCCCCCAGGCCCGAACGCGATCCGCAGCACCGGCGCGCGCCCCGTCGGCGACCCCTCCAACGTGTTCGCGCACGCCTCGCGGAAGGCCCGTTGGATCACGCCGTAGCACCGCGACGCCTCGTTCGCCGGCACCTGATTGCGATTGCCCGGGCGCGCCCCCGCCGCCAGCAAACGGCGGATTTCCGCCTCCGAGAGCGCCTTGTCCGTCGCCGCGCGCCGCACATCCTTCTTGCCCGTCGTCACCGGCCCCACGCGCTTGCCGATCTTGATGTCCTTGGCCTGCACATACCTCGGCTTCGGCGGCGTCTGCTTCTTCGGCGGCTCGGGTTTCGGCTTCGGTTCGGGTTTTGGCGTGGGCTTGGGCTCCGGCGTGGGCGCGGGTTTCGGTTCCGGCCTCGGCTCGGGCTTGGGCGGCGGCGGGATCGGCTCCGGGTCCGGAATGGGCTCAGGCTTGGGGTCCGGCTTCGGCGCGGGCGGCGGCTCCTCTTCCGGCGCCACCGCGTCGTTCGGCGCCTCCGCCAACACATCCGCCGCGTTCGCCTCCGTCACCACCATGAACTCCACGGGAACGATCTCCTCCTTGGGCCCCTCCCCCGCGCAACCGCCCACCGACACCGCCGCGAGCGCCCCCACGATGGCCGCGTTCGCCGCCATCGACACCAACATCGCCCGTGTCCGCACCGTTCCCATGACCCATATTATAGCAAGGCGGGGCCTCCTTCGTGAACGGCAAGCCCCGCCCGCCCGGCGCCCTGCGTCCTCCCGTGCGCCGTCGCCGCGGGAATGTGTGGCGGGGGGTCAGGGGGCGGCGATGGTGCCGCCGCCGAGAAGGAAGGAGCCGCGATAGAGGGCGCAGGCTTGGCCGGGGGTGACGAGGGTTTGCGGGGTGGCGGCGCGGAGGGTGCCGTCGGCCTCGAGGGTGCAATCGAAGGGGGGGTGGCGATAGCGGGTGACGGCCTGGCAGGCGAGGGGGAAGGCGGGGGGGACGAGCCAGTTGAGGCGCTCGAGGCGGAAGGTTTGGGTGAGGAGGGCTTCGCGAGGGCCAAGGGTGAGGGTGTTGCGGGCGCGGTCGAAGGCGACGACGTAGGCGCGGCCGCCGGTGGCGACGCCGAGGCCTTTGCGTTGGCCGCGGGTGTGGTTGGCGAGGCCGGCGTGGCGGCCGATGACGCGGCCGGCAGAGTCGAGGATGTCGCCGGGGGTGGCGGTCTCGGGGTGGCGGCGGCGGAGTTCGGGGCGGTAGTCGCCGCCAGGGATGAAGCAGACGTCTTGGCTGCCGGCGGCGAGGCGGCGCTCGGGGATGGGGAGGGCGAGGCTGCGGGCGAGGGCGACGACCTCGGCGCGGGTGCGGTCGGCCAAGGGGAGGAGGAGGCCGCGGAGTTGCCCGGGGGCGAGGCCGCAGAGAAAGTAGGTCTGGTCTTTGGCGAGGTCGGCGGGGCGGCGAAGGGTGACGCGGCCGCTTTCGGGCTCGACGCCGAGGGCGGCGTAGTGGCCGGTGGCGAAGCGGGCGCCGGGGGGGAGGGCGCGACGAAGAAGGCCAAACTTGACGAGGGGGTTGCACCGGCAGCAAGGGTTGGGCGTGAGGCCGGCGGCATAGGCGGCGTAGAAGGGGGCGACGACGAGCCGCTCGAAGTCGGCGCGGACGTCCACCAGGCGCAGGGGGATGCCGAGGGCCTCGGCGAGCGCAGGGACGGCGGGGTCTGGCTCGGGCGCGAGGGTGAGCAGGTGCCAGGCCTCGACGCGATACCCTTGCGCGCGAAGGAGGTGGGCGCAGACGGCGGAATCGACGCCGCCGGAAAAGGCGAGGGCGACGGGCGCGTCGTCGGCGGCGGGCATTGGGGCGGGCGGGATCATTCGAGGGGGAGTTCAAGCTGGCCGGCGATGGTGACCTTGTGGGCGCCGGCGCCGTCGGAGGTGTCGTAGACGCAGAACTTGAGGGCGGGGAAACGGCGGGAGAGGACGTGGGCGATGTAGTCGTGGACGGCGACGACATTGTGGGGGTCGTCGTCGGAGAAGCCGACGGAGACGGGCCGGCGGAGGGCGTCCATGCCGGTCTCCTCGAGGATGCGGATGATGTGCTCCACGAAGTCGTTGATGGCGAAGCGCTTGCGGGCCTCTTGGGTGTTGGCGCCCGGGGCCTCCTCGGCGAGGCGGCGGTCGAAGTCGGGCGAGGTGATGGCATGGTAGCGGTTGAGGGCGAGGTAGCGTTGGAGGACGGCGGTCTGCGAGGGGAAGGTGCGCACACCGTCGAAGCAATAGGAGTAGCCGCGCAGGTTGATGAGCATGGTCTCGCGCTCGACGGGGGTGAGGACGCGCTCGATAAAGCGCGCCACGCCCTGGCGGAGCGTCTCGGAGGCATGGCCGCGGGCGGTGACGATGGCGAAGAGGCGCCCCTCGACGAGCGTCTTGCGGAAGGTGCCGAAGCTGGGCGGCGGGCGGCGGCGGCCGCGGGCGATGGC
This sequence comes from uncultured Lentisphaeraceae bacterium, assembly GCA_949289005.1. Classification (GTDB taxonomy): domain Bacteria; phylum Verrucomicrobiota; class Kiritimatiellia; order RFP12; family DVOR01; genus Spyradenecus. The sequence goes on along the minus strand of CASEMQ010000021.1, from coordinate 20,267 downwards.
ATCGAGCGCGCGCTCCAGGTCGTCCATGAAGCCGCCGCCGCCGAGCGGGGTGCAGGCGTCCTGGAACTCGACGAAGGCCAGCTCGCGGCGGCCCTGGGGATAGCGATAGCGGGCGGTGTCGTTGCGGATGACGCTGAAGGTGGCGGTGGAGCAGACGTGCGGCACCCAGCGGCCGTGGCTGAGGCGCTCCATGTGGATGCGCGTGGGCATGCAGAGCACGTTGTCGTCCCAGTCGAAGACGTAATACTTCAGGTCGCGGTCGCGCACCGATTCGTTGACCCACACGCCGTCGACGAAGGCCAGGCGCGCGCCCTCGAAGCGCGCGAGGGCCTCCTCCAGCGGCGTGGCGGGCGAGGTGCTCATGCGTGCATCAGGCCCATGAGGCGCTGGGTGAGCTTGGCGGCGGTGAAGTCGGCATGGTGCAGCCCGGGGATGGGCGCCAGCTCCACCACGTCGCACCCCACGATGGTGTGCGCGGAGGCGATCTCGCGCAGGATGAAGAGGGCGGAATACCACAGCAGGCCGCCCGGCACCGGCGTGCCCGTCGCCGGCATGATGGCCGGGTCCAGCCCGTCCACGTCGAAGGTCACGTAAATCCGCTTGGGGAAGCCCTTGGGCAAAATCGGGTCGGGCGGGCCCTTCAGCGCCAACGTCTCGCCATCCATCGCGAAGAGCGTCTTCGGGTGCGCCGCGCGGTAATCCGCCTCGTCCTTGCAATAGGCGCGCGTGGCGAACTGCGCCACCGGGAAGCCCAGCTCGTGGCAGCGCCGCAGCACGCACGCATGGGAGAGGCCGCTCCCCTCATAAGTGTCGCGCAAGTCCGCGTGCGCGTCGAAATGCACGATGCCGATTTTCTCGCCGCGCGCCCGGAAGGCCCGCATCGCGCCGAGCGTCACCGTGTGCTCGCCCCCCAGGAGCACCGGCCGCGCCCCGCAATCGAGCGCGCGCCCCACCGCCGCCTCGATGGCCTCCAGCCACGCCTCCGCCTCGCCCGCGCGCCCGGGCGGCGGCACCGCCGGCGGCGCCGTGAAAATCCCCCCCGCGCACGGGAAGCCCCCCGCCTCGTAAGCCTCCAGCTGATCCGACGCCGCCAAAATGGCCGCCGGCCCCTTGCCCGCCCCCCCGCCATACGAGACGCTCAGCTCCATCGGCGCGGGAATCACGTGAAAGGCCGCCACCCCCGCGGCCACCGGCTCATGCTCGGAACCCAAAAACGGCGGATACGCCAAATCCTTGCCCATGTCCACGCTCCCTTCGCTCACCTTGCCGCCACGCGGGGCGCGCGCACCAGGCGCCTCCCCAGATACCGCGCCCGCCGCGTGAAGAAACGCCCCAACCGCGCCGTCAGCCCGATGGGCACGTTCACCGCCCACCCCGACGCGTTCAGGATCGGCGCCAAATCACGGTTGCGCAGCCGGAACCACGCCAAAACGACGCTCGGCAACGACACCGCCAAAACAATCCCCGCCACCACCGCGCCCGTCTTCCACAGCGGCGCGCTCGTCGCCGCCGACGCAAGCGCCGCCACCGCCGACGCCACAAACGACAGCGAAATCCCAAACGTCGCCACCGACGCCATCCGCGACGCGGACGAGGCGCCTGCCGCCGCGGGCGCGGGCGTCGCCGCCGAGGGCGCCCCGGCCTGCTGCGCCGTCGCCACGGCCATCACCTGGGCCGCGGCGGCCTCCCCCCGCCCGCCGACCAGCCGGCGCGCCATCTCCGCGCACGCCTCCCCAATCTTCCGCCACGGCGCGAAAAAAGCCTCCGTCAGACTGATCGTGTTGATCTCCAGATGCGTGACGGTCGCGTCCCAATCCCGCCCCTGCCCATCCACAAAGAGCCCCCGCTTGCCGACGGCCAACGCCCCCGTCGCCCCGGCCGTGAAAACCGCCAGCACCGTCCGCCCAGCCTCGCCCTTGCGCTCCAGCGCGCAATAGGCCAAGCAACAGCGCGACGCCGCCGCGGCCGCCGCGTGCGCCGCCACGTCCGCCCCCGCCGCCAGCGGGACGCACAGCCGGCAGCACCGCCCGTCCAGATACAGCGCCCCCGCCACGAACACCGGCTCCGCCACCGGCGGATACAGGTCCGCCACATTCACGAAGTTCCGCAAAAACCGCGCCAACCCCGCGCGCAAGACGGCGACGCGCGCCAGCTCGCCCGAGGCCGCCACCGCCGCCGCGCCCCCCTTCGCCAAAAAGTCGGCGAGGGCCTTGCCCTCCGGCGTGTCGGCGCGGAGATCCTCCGGGACGAGCCCCTCAAAGGGGAGGAAGAGGCGGTCGAAGGAGGCCAGGCGGGGGCGGAGCCAATCGATGGCCGCCAACACGTCGGGCACGCGGACACGGCCGTCGCCATCGGTGTCGAGCGCGGCGGCCACCGGGTCCCCGCGCCCGGGAATGGCCGTGGGGCACGAGAGGATGACCCAATAGGTGCGGTCCAGGTCGGCCAGATGCGCCACATCGTCCCCACAGGCCAAGACTGCCTGCGGGGCGCGATGCGCGGCGAAGAAGGCATGACGGTACGGCGTGGCGGCGGGCGTGGGCATGGCGCGTTCGGGGCGAAGGGTGCGGGTCAGCGGAGCGTGGCGCAGAAGTCGGCCATGCGGCGCAACCCCTCGGTGATGTTGGCCTCGGAGCAGGCATAGCTCAGGCGCACGCACTTGTCGTCGCCGAAGGCCACGCCCGGCACCACGGCCACGTGCTTGGCCTCCAGCAACTTCTTGGCGAAGGTGAGCGAATCCATGCCAAAGGCCGAGATGTCCGCGAAGACGTAGAAGGCGCCCTGCGGCTTGGGGCACTTCACCCCGGGGATGGCGGAGATGAGGCCGTGGATCAGGTCGCGCCGCTTGGCGAAGGCCGCCACCATCTTCTGCACGTCGGGCTCGGCCTCCTTGAGCGCGGCGAGGGCGCCCCACTGGGCGAAGGTGTTGGGCGCGCTGGCCATGTGGCTCTGCAGCGCGGCGAGCGCCTTGGCGAAGGGTTTGGGCGCGGCCGCGTAACCCAGGCGCCAGCCCGTCATCGCGTAGGTCTTCGAAAAACCGTTGGCCGTGATGGTGCGCGCGTAGAACTCAGGCCCGAAGGAGGCCATCGAGGCGTGCGCCACCTCGCCATAGACCATGCGCTCGTAAATCTCGTCGGCCACCATCCACAGGTCATGCTTGATGGCCACCTCGCCCAACGCGCGCAACTGTTCGGGCGTGTACATCATCCCCGTCGGGTTCGAGGGCGTGCACAGCACCACCGCCACCGTGCGCGGCGTGATGGCCGCCTCCAGCTCCCCCGGCGTCATCAAAAAGTGATCCTCCACCCGCGTCCGCACAAAGACCGGTTTGCCGCCGGCCACGCGCACCATCTCCGGATACGACAGCCAATACGGCGCCGGGATGATCACCTCGTCCCCCGGCTTCAGCATCGTCAGGAACACCTGCGAGAGCGCATGCTTCCCGCCATTGGCCACCAACACCTGGCTCGGCTCGTAGACCACATGGTTGGCCGCGGCCAACTTCTCGCACAGCGCCTCGCGCAACGCCGGCAGGCCCGCCGCCGCCACGTAGCGCGTCTTGTTCGCCTCCAACGCCGCCTCGCAGGCCCGCTTGATGCACGCCGGCGTGTCAAAGTCCGGCTCGCCCGCCGCGAACGCGCACACCTGCACGCCCTGCGCCTTCAGCTCGGCCGCCTTGCTCGAAATCGCCAACGTGGCGGAAGGCGCAATCGCCTCGACGGTGGGGTTGATCTGCTTCATGTCGTTTCCTCTCTCAAACAGGCGGCCCAATCCGCCCAAACCCATATAGCATACCAAAACCAAGGAAACGGAAGTTTGGATGTTTGGAGGCTTGGCCGTGTGTTCCTTCGGGCTCAGCCCGCGCAGGACCGGATGGACGACGAATTGGGGAACACAAAGGACAGGACGCCCGACAGCGAGCGACGGCCTGGCTCCTTGCGGAAATCGACCGTCGCCCCGAATGGGGCGTCCTGTCCACGGTTTACCGTTCGCTGTTCACTCGAAGCGCGCGGTGGCGGCGTAAGCGTGGCCGTCAAGCCCCTCAAGGCGCCCAAAGGTCTCGATGGCCCGGCGGGTCTCGGCGAGGTCGGCCTGGGTGAACTCGACGAAGGAGCTGCGGCGGCGGAAGGTCTCGGCGGTGAGCCCGCTGAACATGCGCGCCGCGCCGCCGGTGGGGAGGACGTGGCTGGGGCCGGCGACGAAATCGCCCGCGCTCTCGGGGGTCCAGTAGCCGACGAAGACGGCGCCGGCGCAGGTGATCTGCGGGAGGACGGCCTCCGCGTCGGCCACCTGGAGCTCGAGGTGCTCGGCGGCAAAGCGATTGCAGAGGGTGACGCCCTCGGCGAGGTTGGGGACGACGGCCAGGAGCATCCCGCCGTTGGCGAGCATCCGCTCGATGATGGCGCGGCGGCCGCGGGTGGCGAGCTGGGCGAGCACCTGGGCGCGAACCTCCTCGGCGAAGGCGGCGCTGTCGGTGACGAGGAGGCTCTTCTCGAGGCCGCTGCCGTGCTCGGCCTGGGAGAGAAGGTCGGCGGCGATCCACTTGGGGTTGCCGGCGCGGTCGGCGAGGACGCAAATCTCGGAGGGGCCGGCCACCTGGTCGATGGCGACGGCGCCGTAAACCTGGCGCTTGGCGGCGGTGACGTAGGCGTTGCCGGGGCCGGCGATGAGCTCGACGGGGCGGATGCCGGCGCCATAAGCCATCATGCCGATGGATTGGATGCCGCCGACGCGATAAATCTCGGTGGCGCCGGCCACGCGCAGGGCGTGCAGCAAGGGCGCTGAGACGGCCGCGCCGCCGCGCGCGGGCGTGCAGGCCACAATCTCGGGCACGCCCGCGGCCTTGGCGAGCACCACGGTCATCAGCGCGGTGCTGGCAAGGGGCGCGGTGCCGCCGGGGATGTAGACGCCCACGCGATCCATGGGGTGGAAGCGCTCACCCAAGCGGCCGCCGTGCGGCGTGGGGATGACCCAGTCGGGGCGCAGGCCGGCCTTGGCGAAGACGGCGACGCGCTCGGCGGCTTGGGCGACGGCGGCCTTGACGGCGGCATCGCACGCGGCATCGGCGGCATCGAGCTCGGCCTCGGCGACGCGGATGGTCTCGGGCGTGAGGTCGGCTTGGTCAAAGGCACGGCAGGCATCGAGCACGGCGTCAAGGCCGCGCACGCGGATGTCGGCCAGGCACTTGGCGGCGGCGGCCTCGGCGCGTTCGTCAAACGCGGGGCGGCGGAGAAATGCCTCCACCTGAGGGGTGCGATCCGCGAGGGACCAGGGCAGGATTGGGATTTGCGGGGTGTCCATACTCATTGCCTCAAAGGGTTTCAGTCAATGCTTTCCAAGGGAACCATACACGCATCGCGCCACAAAGACGCGCACGGCACGCGGACAGCGTGAAGCCCGAACAGGAAAACGGGAAGCAGAGAACGGCGAACGGAACGCGCCACAAGGGCGCGACGGTGAGCATCCGTGCGGAAACCAACTTGCCGCCCGCTTGTCGGGCGTCCTGCTCACTGTTCACTTCTCACTGCCCACTTGTTACGCCGGCGGCGTTCTCGGCGGCCTCGGCCTTGGCCTTGCGCTCGCGGTAGGCCTTCAGCGCGGCCTCTTGCTTGGCAATCTGCTTGCCCACCTCGGAGAGGCCGCCGGCGGTGGTGGTGCCCTCGATGGGGTCGACGATGAAGTGGCGCGGCACGGGCCGGTTGTACTTCAGCATCGCGGCCATCTGCACCTCCACGGCCTCGCCCAGCTTCTCCTTGAGCGCCTCTTGCAATTCGTCCTTCTCGGCCTGGCGGCGGGCCTTGCGGTCGTCGCGGCTCTTGTAGCCCTCGGTGGCCTTGCCGCCTTTGTAGGCCTTGCCCAAGGCTGCGCGGGCGGCGGCCTTCTCGGCCATCTCGCCATCCACGCGCGCCTTCTGCTTGGCCAACCATTCGTCGGCGGCCTTCTGGGTGGAGAAGTTGCGCGTCTTGGCGGTGCGCGGCCAGATGAAGGCCTTGGTGGGAAACTTGGGGAAATCCTTGTCGCCGGCCCGGCGGGCCTCGGCATACTGCTTGTCCCAGTCCTTCTTGACGGCGGCGAAGGCTCGGCGGAAGACGCCCTGCTCCTCGCGAAGATCCTTTTGCAACTCGCGGTATTCCTCGGTGGACATCACCGAGACGGCCTCCACCTTGTACATGTCGAAGAGCTGCACACCCACGCGCATCTGCGCCCGGGCCCCCGCGGCCACGCACACCGCCGCGCACAGGCAAAGCGCCAGCCGCCTCATTCCCGGTTCCTCCCCAAAATCTGCACCAGGTAGATGAAAAGGTTGATGAAGTCCAGGTAGAGCGACAGCGCGCAAAGCAGCCCCAGCTTGTTCACCATGGCCCGGTCCAGCCCCGCGCCCTCGGCCTCGGCCAACTGCCGCACCTTCTGCGCGTCATACGCCGTCAGCCCCACGAAGACCAGCACCGCGACATACGAGATAATCGCGTTCAACCCCTCGCTCTTCATGAAAAGGTTCACCACCGAGGCGATGATGATGCCGATCAGCGCCATCATCCCATACCGCGCGATGCCCGAAAGATCCCGCTTCGTCAGCGTCCCCACCACCGCCATCGCCGCGAACGTCCCCGCCGTCACGAAAAACGCCGTCTGGATCGTCCCCAAATCATAAACCAACAACAACACCGACAGCGTCACGCCGTTCAGCGCCGAATACACCGCGAACAGCACCGCCGCGGCCGCCGGCGCCAACCTGTTCACCGCCGCGCTCATCACGAAAACCAGCGCCACCTCCGCGATCGCGCACACGACCAACATCCCCGACGACAACCGCAGCGACCCCGCCGCCACCGACTGCGCCACCATCCACGCCACCACCCCCGAGAGCGCCAACGCCCCCGCCATCCAACCGTAGACATAATTGTAGACACGGTTCAGGCTCGCCGCCCGATCCGCGCTCCGCGTCGCCAACAAATCCGGATCCAACATCGTGTTCATGTCCATTCTCCTCGCGGTGTTCCAAACAAGAGACCCCAGTATAACACACCACCCGCCAAGTTGTCAGTAAACAGTGAACAGTCCGCCCCGGTCGGGGCGACGGTCGTTTCCCTCGTGGCGCCAGACCATCGCCCGCTTTTTGCGTTCCCCAATCCGTCGCCCATCCGGTCCCGCGCGGGCCACGCCCGCGCCCACTTGCTCCCTGCCGGGGCCAAAGGGGCGGTGCCCCTTGCTTTGTGTCCCCCTTTGTGCGCTCCAAAAAAAAGCCCCCCGCGGGGAGCGGGGGGCTTTTTGGGTTGGCCTGGGCCGTCAGTCGGCGAGGGTGGCCTTGGCGGACTTCTTCGCGGAGAGGATGACCTTGAAGAAGGTGGCCGTCTTGGTGCCGTCGGCGGTCTCGATCGCGCACTTGTCGGGCGTGAGCTGGAGGTTCGGCGTCAGGGCGCCGGCGACCTCGATGTCGCCGAGTTTGTGCCAGGTGTCGTCGCCCAGGTCGGCCTTGCCGTAGACGGCGTAGATGGCCTGGGTGGAGGCGCCGGTGAAGTAGCCGGTCACGTCGTAGGTCGCGCCGTCCTCGACGCCGGTGGCGCCGGTGACATCCCACGTGAGGGTGACGTTACCCTCGGGCGTGATGGCGATGCTCTTGACGGTGAGGCCATAAGACTTGTAGCCGTTCTGGAAGAGCGTGAGGGCGGTTTCCTGGCCGAGGAGTTCCATGAGTTCCCTGGCCTCCGCGACGTCCTCGGGCAGACCCTCGACCTTGACCGCGCCGTTGGCGTCGGGGCCGTCGATCACGGTGAGGCCGAAGAGCTGGGCGCCATAGGCGGTGAGGGCGAGGTTGCCGTTCACGTCGGTGGTCCAGATGGTGCCGCTGCCCTGGTGGTTGGCGACGGAACCATTGTAGGTGTTGCACCACTCGGCGAAGTCCGTGTTGGGCATGCCGGCGTTCTTCCATTCCCAGGCGTCGGCCAACTTGTCGTTGTCGGTGTCGACATCCTGGATGTAGAAGGAGACGCCCCAATCGGTGCCGGTGCGGACGGGCGTGACGGCGGCAGGATCGAAGTAGAAGCCGCCCACGGCCTCGACGCCCTGCGTGGCATAGCCCCAAGGCTCCCAGGCATCGCGCTTGCCGTTCTGGTTGAGGTCGAAGTACGCGATGAGGTAGACGGGGTCGGCCGTGGGCAGGCCGCGGAGCTCCACGTCGAAGCGCGTGACCCAGAAGGCGTCCCGCTCCTCGGTCTCCTCGCCCTCGCCGGTGGGGACCTTGACCTTGTACAGCGTGCTCTCGTCCTTGACCATCCGCACGGTGCGGTTGAGCGCGGCGACGGTCGCGTCCTCGGTGTCGTACACCAAGCGATCGGTGGTGGAGGCAACGGGGTCGCCGTTGAAGGAGCCCGAGTAGTGGGCTTCCACCACGAGGCGGCTGTGGCCGTCGTCGAAGTCCGCCGTGTCCTTGAGGACGCCGGTGTAATTGATCCGGGCACGGACGTAGTAGGAGTCCTGCACGTTGAACGAAGTGTCCTGCGCGGGCGTGCCGTCTTCCTTCACCGTCTCGGCCACGTTCGCGTCGCCGGACTGCCGCATCTGGATGCGGAAGCTGCTGTTGAAGGTGCGGGCCGTGCCGCTGTAGGGGCTGAGCGTCAGCGTGTAGTCATACAGGCCATTGCCGAAGAGCGTGTCGCCATTGACGCCCAGCTCGCCGATGCCGCGCGAGAGCGTGTAGCGATAACGGTACTGCGTGATGTTGCCGTTGCCCTTGGCCTGGGCGTAGGGGGCGACGCCGCGGATGGTGCGCTCGACCACGCGCTGGCTCACCTTGTTGCCCAAGGCATCCTCCACCTTGGTGATGGAGAGGGTGAAGGTGGGCACCTGGACGTTGCTCAGCCACTCGAAGGTGAGCTCGCTGTTGGTGCGCAGCGCGCCGCCGACGGGCGAGACCAGCCGCGTGCTGGCGTCGTCGAGGCGGCCGACCACGTTCGTCACCACGCCGATGGCATACTCGCTCCAGCCGTCGTAGCCGGCGGCGCCCATCGTCTCGGGGATGAGATAGACGGTGTAGGAGGAGGCGACGTTGGTGTCGGAGCCCGCGCGCGGCAGGCCCTCGGGCCGCTCGGCGAAGATCTCGTCCTCGGAGAGGTAGGGCTTCAGGCGGTTGTAGTTCTTGCGGAAGACAACCGTGCCGGGATGCGTCACCGTCTCGCCCATGCCGATGGTCTCGTTCATCGTCAACACCAGCTCGTAGGGAATGTCGTCGAAGATGGTGCTGAAGTTGGAGGGCTTCAGGTAGCCGCCCGTGACGGGGTTGGGAATCGTGGAGGATTCGTCGCCGTCGGAGCCTTCGATCAGGCCGAGTTCGCTCTTGAGGGTGTCGATGATGTTGCCCACGTCGAAGCGGACGGAGCCGGGAGGCGCCTGCTCGGTGAGGGTGACGTGCAGGGGCTTGTTCACCTGGTCGAAGCCGATGTCCACGTCGTGCTGGTCGGGGATGCCGGCGGGCTCGCCGCGGTTCCACTTGCCATCGCCGTTGAGGTCGGCGAAGACGTAGAAGTTGTTGATGCCTTCGCGGATCCAGCCCGAGTCGGGCGTGACCAGGGTGAAGGTGTTGCTCTGGCCGGGGTTGATGGCGTAGCGGTAGCTGGCCGTGGCCTGGAACTCGGTGTTCTCGTAGGTCAACAAGCCGTTGGAGTCATCGATGGTGTACCACACGCCCTGCGACCAGAACTCGTCCGTCGGGTCGAAGGTGTAGGTGTAGTGGCCCGTGCGGTAGTTGATGGTGCCGAGCTCCATGCGCACCTGGCCGGTCGTCTCGGCCTGGCCGTCGCCGTCCACGTCATAGATGGCGTCGCGGTAGGTGTAGAGTTTGCCCACGTCGCCGGTGGTGGCGGTGTCGCCGTAGATATACCACTCGACGCCCTCGGTCTGCTCGGTGCCCGCGGTTTCGTTGCCGGTGGCCACGTTGGAGGTGTAGCGGCGGTAGACGATCCGGAGCGAGCCGGGCACGATGTTGCCCATGCGGAGGTAGCCCGAGTGGGTGCCCAGGCGCCAGTTGCCCAACTCCTGCGAGATAGTCGCCTGCGCGCCGTCGCTGCTTTGATCCACGGTCAGCGGCAACTTGAAGGTCGCGTCGGGCGCGGAGTTGTTGTTCGTGGCGGTGTAGGCGTGCACGACGATGGCGGACTGCTCGGTGGCGTTGGTGTAGACGTTCTGGTCACCGAAGTAGTCCACCGTGATGCGCAAGGCCGGGGTGGGATGCTCCTTGATGACGTTGCCCGTCTGCGAGACGCTCTCGCGGGCGTTCGGGTTGGTGGAGTGGCGGCCGGTGCGGAAGTTGGCGCGCGCCTCGGCCCAGTTGCTCCAGCCGTCGCTGTCGGCGTCGCCCTGGGCGTCATGGGCGTCCACCGTCAAGGCTTCCACGCGGTTGGAGGCTTCCCAGTGGTCTTCCATGAAGTCGTTGTCGGTGTAGAGCAGGCCGAAGGTGGGCCGCCCGCGACGCGCCCAGATCGGGATCTGGTAGTCGGGCACGCCATTGCCGGCGGTGGAGTAGAGGGCCGGGTTGGAGCTGGCCAGGTACTCGGCGTAGTTGGTCAGGAAGTCGCCGTCGGGGTCGCCGTGCGGGCCGTTGTCGCCCGTCGGGTCCTCGGGGTCGAGACCGTAGTAGTTCTCCCACCAGTTGGGCATCTGGTCGCCGTCGGTGTCCTTGGTCTGGCCGAGCGCCACGTTGTTGTCCAACCAGTCCTTGCCCGCAGAGGCCGAGGCATCGCCCAAGGAGTCGCCGTCGGAATGATGGTGCTCGAACCACTCCATGCCGTTCGCGTCCTCGCCGGCGCCGGGCGCAGGCTCGTCGTCGGAGCCCGCGGAGGGATCCGTGGAGGGCGAATCGTCCCAGCCGGCCTCCAGGTAGCGGGCGTAGACGTCACCGTAGAGGAGCAGGTCGGGGGCCACATAGGTGGTGTAGCCCGGGCGCATGGTGTGGCTGGGCAGGTCGAAGGCCATCGTGGAAGTGTAGCCGTAACCATAGGGATTGCCCTCGGTCTTGATGCCGTAGATGGCCGTGGTGCTGGCGTTGGTCACCGCGCCCGCGCCGTAGGGCGTCCAATAGACGCTGTCGGCGAGCTTGAGGTTGGCGGCCGAGCCGGAGGGCATCCGCAGGCGCGGCGAGCCGTTGCGCGTGTTCTGCGGCATGAGCAGGTTGGAATACGCGCGCTCGACATCCGCCACCGGCAGGTGCGACACGAAGCTGTGGGCCATCGGCACGTATTCGTGCTCGGTGTACTTCGTGCTCTTCAGGTAGGCGGAGACGCCCAAGGCGTAGTAGGAGGTGAAGAGCTCCTCCGGCGTGGGCAGGTCGTCCGCGGAGCGGAGATAGGCGATCGTGTCGGCCGCGGCGCGGGTCTCCTCCAAGCCCTTGCGGCGGAAGAAGAAGGAGCCGGGCGTCTCGGCGTCGCCGATCAGCTTCTGGCCGGGATAGGTCTCCCACGGCGTCTCGTCGATGTCGTAAATCGCCTCGCCGTCGTCGTCCAGCTCGGGCTCGCCCTCGTCGTCCAGGCGCTGGGTGCGCGAGCCGCCGAGGAGGTCGTTGAAGGTGTACATCGCCAGGAGTTCCGCGGGGACGTTGGTGGCGTAGTAGCCGCCGCCGTTGTAGCGCGCCGTGAAGGCGTTGAGGCGAAGCTCCAGCAACTCGCTCTGGGTGAGCGTGCGGTTGCGGTTGGAGGCGATCTCGTTGGGCGTGCGGACGCCGTTCCAGATGCGCAGTTCGTCGATGTAGCCGCGGAAGGTGTTGCGGAAGTGGTCGGAGAACTCGCGCTCGGGGCCTTCGCCGAGGGTGGCGAACCAGCCGTTGGCCGGCTCCGCGCCCACCATGATGGGCGCGCGGCGATAGGTGAAGCGCTGGACGTCGTCGGAGCCGTCGTTCTTGACGGAGATGACGCCGTTGCCGGGGATGAGGCTGGAGGCGACGCTGCCGTTCTCGGTGCCGTTCACGTAGAAGACCAGGCGCGAGCCGTTGTAGACCAGGGCCAGGTGCGTCCACGCATCCGCCTTGATCGTCGTGCCGGCGGTGACGGTGGGCGAGGCCTCGGGCACGGAGCCGTTGAAGGCCGTGCCGACGGTCGTCGTGCCGGTGCTCGTGTAGTTGGCGAAGGGCGTGAAGGTGCCGTCCGCCGTCTTGCGCAGACCGATGCGGAAGTTGTGGCGCAACGAGGCGGCCGTGCCGTCCGAGCTGTCGGAGTAGTGCCACGGGCGGTCGACGAGGATGACCTCGTTGGTGTCCTGGTTGGCCTCGGGCTTGACCCAGAGCTCGACGGTGAAGGTGCGCAGGGCCGTCGGGCCGAAGTTGGACTCGGCCAAGGTCTGCATCGCGCCGCGCCCACCGAAGTAGGCCGCCTGCTGGCGATCGGGCGAACGGAGGGTCTGCGGGTCGCCGCTGTAGACGGTGGTGTGGGTGAGCTCGGTGAGGTCGGCCACGCCGTCGCCGTCCGTGTCAAAGCCCTCGTTGATTTCGTACGGGAAGATCGAGCCCGTGGTGGAGGGGGTGACGGTCGGGACGATGCGCACGAAGTACTGGAAGGCGTTCAGCGGACGATAGGCGGAGGGGTCGTAGCCCGGGGTCTGCCAGACTTCCTCAATCTCGCCGACACCGCCCTCCTGCGTGAGAGTGACGGTCGCGGCGGCGTTGCCGTTGAGCGTGCCGTAGAAACGCGTCACGAAGGAGTTGGGGTTGGCGGGGTCGGTCATCCACAGCGCCGAGGGGTCGGTGCCGTAGTTCTTCGCGTTGGTGGCCGGGTTGGGAGCCTCGTCGGCGTTGGGCAAGCCATCGCCATCGGGGTCGGCGAAAGGCGCGCCCGCCACCCACGGATAGCTGTAGTAGTCATACTTCGTGGTGTTGTCGCTCGCCATCTGCGGGTTGGCGAAGGGGTTCGTCCGCACGGGCGCGACGGCGGAGAAGACGGCCGAGGCGTCCATCGAGGGCAGGATAACCGACGTCGTGTTGCCGGCGGCGTTCTCCAAGGTGCCGATGCTGGCGTAGATGGCGGAGATGCGGTCGATGATGTAGTTGTTGCGGTCGACCACGTCGCCATTGCTGGAGGCGTCGAAGTCAAAGTCGCCCAAGACGGGGTTCAGGCCGTGGAAGAGTTCCCAGTAATCGTCCATGCCGTCGGAGTCGGAGTCGGCGACGAGCGGGCTCGTGGTCACGAAGGGCGGGGTGTTGTCATCCGTCACCTGCGGCAGGAAGGCGCCGATGTTGCGGGCGGTGATGTCGCCGTACCAGGCCGTGCGGCCCAGGACCAGCTCGCTGCCGTCCTCGCGGCCGGCGACCGTGGCGGCGCCGCGCTCGACGGTCTTGAAGGGCCGGATGACGTAGTGGTAGCCGAGCGGCGCCAGGTAGGCGCGGTTGTCGTCAATCACCACGCCGCCGTTGAAGCCGCGCACCGCCGCGCGATACTGCGTCTGCAGGAGCGGGCTGGTGACGGCGGGGTCGTGGAAGGCGGCCTCGTAATCGGCGTGGTTCGTCACCTCGGCGGCCTCGGCGGCGGCCGGGTAAGGATCGGTGCCCGTGTAGTTCACGTCCTGGCCGGCGCCGGCGCCGATTGCGGCCATGCCCGCGTAGGCGGCATCGTCGCGGATGAGGAGATCCTCGGACATCGTCTTGAGGATCTGGTTCTTGCGAGCCTCCCAGAGGATGGGGGTCTGCTCCTGGAGGATCTCCCGCAGGGCGGGCTGGATGTGCGCGGCGTAGTCCGTAGTCAAGCGGTCGATGAGCGCGTCGATGCGCGCGATCTGGGCCAAGACCTGGCGGGTGCAAAGCGCCTCGTCGGTGTAGGTCGCCAGCTGCGGGTTGTGCAACGACTCTTCCGCGCCGTTGAGGATGAGGCGCTGGTAGGCCGCGTCGAGGGAAACGATGGCTTCCTGGAGTTCGTTCACCGCGAGGTAAGCCAAGTATTCTTTGGAGTAGACGAAGACCGGCATGCCTTCCTCGTCGTCCGGGTCAGGCTCGATGATGTCCATGAGGTTGGCGGGTATCACGTTCAGCGCGTAGCCGGAGGTCTGCGCCGCGGTGGGGAAGATCTTCGTGGTGTTCCACACGCGGTTGAAGGCGGCGATGACGCCGGGGCGGCCGCAGGCCTCCTGCGCGAAATTGGGGCTCGTCTGGGTCATGGGGGCGCGCGTGCCGCTGGAGGCGATGGCCTGCTTGAGGGTATCCACCTCGATGGGCTCAAGCGTGTACTCCGCCTCGCCGTCCGGCCCATGCATCACGTCGACGACCGTGTGGGTGTAGTCCAGCGAGTAGGTGGCGCCGGGGTTGGCCAAGTCCTCGATCACGGTGTAGGCGTCCGGCAGGGTCGTCCACGTGATGCCATAGGAGCTGATTTCGGAGGTGGCCATCGCGCCGGGGGTGTCCTTGTAGAGGCGCGCGGCCGTGACGCCGAGGTCGTAGCGGAAGTGGCGCAGGATGCCCGTGAGGTATTCCTGGTAGTTAGGCAGGCCGTCGCGGTCGTAGTCAAGACCCCAGTCGGTGGCGGTGGTCGGGTCGGGCGCGCCGGAGGGGATGACGTACTGGCCGTTGGACATGTCGTAGGCCGGGCGCTCCTCCGTGGTGAGGCCCGCGTCCTCCGCGGGCAACGAGGCGGAGAGACGGGCGGCGATGCCGTAACGGAACTCCCAGCCGTCGGTCATGCCGTCGTAGTCGGTGTCCTTGAGGTTCGGGTTGCAGCCGCCGCCCACGGCGGAGCCGTCGGAAGGCGTGCCGTAGAGGAAGGTCGACGCACCCTCCGCGCCGTCATAGAGGCCGTCCAGGTCGGTGTCCATGTTCCACGGGTCGGTGGGGAGCACCTTGTTGGCCCACGCGCCCTCGGCCGGGTCGTGGATCGTGTTGATCAGCGAGGCCGGCCAATTGGGATTGTCGGCGATGGCCACCAGGTTGGCGGCGCGGCACTGGAACTCGCGGGCGTTGGTGAGGCCGTCGGCGTCGCAGTCCTTGGCGCCGTCCTGAGGCTCGCCGTTGAGCGTCTGCGGGCGGAGGCCCACATAGGCGGCCCAGCCGTCGGGGATGCCGTCGCTGTTGGTGTCGGCGCTCGTCGGGTCGGAGGAGACGGCGATGACGTCCTTGATGCTGGCGCCGTTGGCGCGCTTGACGGCGGAATTGAACTCCTCGCGCGTCACGAAGGCGGCCGTGTTCACCGCCATGAAGTCGGCGAACTTCTCGGTGGGCGGGATGTTCGGCGTGGGCACGCCCCAGCCCGTGGCAGGATTGAAGCCGAAAGCCTGGTAGACCTCGAAGTCACGGATGGTGACGGGCCGGACGGCCATCTCCAGGAAGAGCGCCTCGTCGGCGGCCCACGCGGTGACGTTGCGGAGGGCGACGTTCGTCGCTGCCGTGACGTGGGAGTAGACGCGCGAGGCGTCCTCGGCGCCGCCGGGCTGCTTCAGCATGGTGGGATCGAAGTCCTCGGGCAGGGTGTAGAAGACGCCGCCCTCGTAGTCATAGTAGAGGCAGGTGGCGTCCACGCCGTTGTCGACGCTCGCCACCTTGAAGAGGTGGTGATAATCGGGGCGCGGCAACACCTGCGCGGTGGCGAAGTAGTCGCGATCCGGGTTCGCCTCCGCGTCGTTGTCGTTGCGCGGATTGTTGAGCGGGTTGAGGTTGAGCGAGTCGAGCTCGTAGTGCTCTTCCCAGCCGTCGGGCACCCAGTCGTTGTCGGTGTCGCAGTCGATCGGGTTGGTGCCGATGGCGAGTTCCTCGAGGATGGTGAGGCCGTCGTTGTCCGGGTCAGCGTTGCGGTCGCCGGCGACGAAGGGATGGAAGGCCGCGAGGACCTCGGCAACGGGGATGGGCTCCCAGTAGTTGCCCCGGCCGGCGGAGGCGTTGCCCGCGCCGCCCGTCAGGAAGGAGTTGGTCGCGGCGTCGGGGTTATAGGCGTTGCGGTAGCGGCGGCCCATCGTGAAGGCGTCGCCCGTGTTGGCGCCGGCGCGGCGGCGCAGGTCGATGGCCGGCCACAGCGCGGTGTTCAGCTGCTGGTGGGTCTCGCCATTGACGGTGGCGGTGAAGACGGAGCCGTAGGCAATGCGGCTGGCGTAGTACCAGAAGAAGTACTCGATGCCGTTGTTGATGCCGTCGTCGTCCTGGTCGGCGGAGGAGAGGTTGGAGAAGCGCTCCAGCCAGCTCGTCTTGCGCGGGTCAAGGAAGCCGTCGGTGAGGTGGCCATCGTCCACGTAGAAGGGCTCGTCCACCATAAGCCCCGCCACGGCACGCGCGTCCACAAAGTAGAAGTTGTTGTCCGCGGCCAGAACGCCGCCCGTCCACGTATCCACATCGCCGTCCATCGCGTCTTGCGCGGCCGCGGCGTCGGCGAAGGGGAAGGTGGCGCCGGTACCCTGGACCGAGTCGTCGCCCCAATTGCCATCCACGTTCCAGCCCCAGCTGTCATAGGTGAGGCGGAAGGCTTCATAGTCGGCGCTGGCGGGGTTGATGTTCACCAACACGTTGTTGGCGCGATAACCCGCGGTGCCGGCCTTGATGGGGCGGCCCTGGTTGTCGACCACATAGCGCCAGTCGCCGCCGGCGGAGGTGTCGGCGGAATCGTAGGGAATGCGGTTGTCGGCGGTGAAGGCGATGGTCACGCCGGTGACCGTGGTCTGGCCGGAGGTGTTGAGGAGGACGCGGTTCCACTCCTGGGTGAGGGTGCCGTTCGCGAGGTTGCCCACGCGGACGACGCCGTTGCCCTGCTCGGGACGGATGAGGACGACCCACTGCGGGTTGGAGAGCCACTTGCCTTCGCCGTCGGCGGCATTGAGGGCCTCGTCGCGTCCGCGGACACGGAGGCGGTAGCCGAAGGCGGCGCCGGTGGCGGCGGTGGGGCCGTCGGGGTCGGAATAGGTCAGGCGGCCGCCGGAGTTGCCGTAGGTGTAGGCGCCGTCGCCGCCGCCCCAGCCGGAGCTGGGCAGGTTATCGTCGGTGGCGGCGACGTTGGCCTGGCTGGTGCCTTCCACGGCGGTGCGGCCATCCTCGCCCAACGCGCTAATCAGCCAGCCGTCGGGCACGCCGTCCTGGTTGTAGTCGCCCAGGTTGTAGAGGTTGGGCTTGGTGCGGCTGCGGGTGAAGGATTGATAGGCGTCGCCGGGGAGATACTCGGCCACGAAGATGGTGCGCAGGGTGATGTCCTGCCAATCGGCGGAGGACTGGGCCTCGCCGCCGCCCGCGACGTAGGCGCGGTTGATGGTGATGGTGGGCTCATAGACCGCCGTGTCGGGGATGAGGCTGGCCTGATCCTGGGTGTAGGGTGCCCACTTGTAGAAGAAGGAGTCGTGGGTGGGGCTCACCTCGTAGTAGCCGGCCGGGGTCGTGGCGCCCGCGGGGAAGGGATAGGCCGTGGCGGTGACGGAGGTGCCGCCGCTCTTGTCGAGCGCGTTGGAGGTGAAGCTCTCACCGAAGGACCAGCCGGCGGCGATGGGGTCGCTGCTGGTGGAGTTGTGCCAGAGGATGTAGCCCGTGCCGGGGAGCGTGTCGTTGTTGAGGGTGTAGAAGATGAAGTTCTGGGCGGTGGTCAGCGTGATGGCACCCTGCACGGAGGCCTGGACACTCGAGGAGTCGGTGACCGTGAAGTTCCAGGTGGGGTTGGAGGCGGCGGTGTAGGTGTGGTAGAAGGTCACGCTCTCGGAACCCATGCTGTTGCGCGGGTAGATGCCCGAGCCGCCGGTCGCCGGGTCGCCCACGGCATCGGTGATGCCATATCGGCTGAGGATGAGGCTGCGCTCGGATTCCCAGGCTGCCTTGCCCATGATCGCGATCATGGCCTCCTCGTCCACATAGAGGCGGTTCTCGACGTTGCCGTCGCCGTAGTTCATGGAGACGATCAGGTAGTCGCTCGCCACGTCAACGATGGAGTAGTTGAAGATGAGGCGTTGGCCCGTGGCGCCGTTGGTGGGCGGCGCGGAGGTGGTGATGGAGGGGGCGCGGTTCTGCACCACGGGGGAGAGGACGGTCATGCACTCATCGTTGAGGCCCGTGATGGTGCCGTTGGAGGTGCAGCCGCGAGCCGCGAAGACGGCCCCCTGGAGCGAGACGGGATCGGAGCGGCCGGTAACCTGCACCTGGCCGTTGATGTAGTTCTGCGGGAAGTCGTTGCGCAGGGCCACGTAGAAGGTGGCCGACGTCTGGTTGGCCGGGATGGTGACGACCAGTTGCGCCGTGGCGCTGGGCTGGATCGAGCCGGCCTGGTTCTGGAGCACGACGTATTGCGAGAGCACGTCAAAGGCATTGACGGGGTTGGTGCCGTCGTCTGTGTAGCGATTGACATAGGTGGCCGCAGGGTCGATGCGCACCTGGCCCGTGCTGTCGGTGGGATAGATCAAGAAGTAGCGCGTGGTCGGCTCGGTGGAGGTGACGGTCAGCTGATACTGCAGGAAGCTGGACTGGCCGGTGACGCCATCCTGCACGACCGGCGTGGGCACGTAGTATTCGACGCCGAGGTTGCCCTCATCGCCGGGGACGAAGTTGATCGTCTCGCGCTTGGGCGACGAGACTACCTTAATATAATAGGGCTCGTCGACGAACGGGTCGGCCACGGTCTCGCCGGCGTCCAACTGGGGCACGCGGATGCGATAGTAGGTCTCGCCGTTGCCGGCGTTGTCGCCGATGGAGAAGGTGACGGTGTAGATGCCCGCGGAGGCGCTCGGGTTCATGGGCACGTAGAAGCGCTCGGGGGTGCAGCGCGCGCCGTTGGTGGAGGAAATCTGGTCGATGGCGGCGTAGAGGATGCCGTAGTTGGTGAAGCCGTCGATGCCGTTCTTGTAGATTTGGAGGGAGACTTGCTCGCCGGCGCCGGCGGTGATGGTGCCGCCGTGGGCGTCATCGACGACCAAGCCGTGGAGTTTGTCGTTGCGCAGGCCGGTGCTGGGCAGGGTGAAGCCGCCGGGCTCCAGGTTGGAGCAGGAGAGCTCGTAATCCATGTCCAGGTCGGAGGCGATGAAGGGGTGCTCTTGAAGGGCGAACTCTTGGTAAGTGTAGGTGGTGCCGTTGCCGCTGGCGCGGTTGAGGCCGTAGCAGAGGCGGATGCGGGTGCCGGCGGGAATCGAGGCCGGGATGTTCACGAAGAACTTCTGGGTCTCGAAGGAGGCCGCGTTGCCATTGACGGGGCCGGAGACGCGCCCCGCGTGGCTCATGTTGAAGGTGTCGAAGAGTTCCGCGCCGTAGGTGCCTTCGGTGATGGCAGTCCCGTCGCTCTGCATCGAGCTGATGCCGGCGGGCACATAGCGCCACGTGCCGCCATTGTAATCCTCGTCCCAGGCTTCCACCCAGAAGTAGCACTGGTTGGCGAGGGTGGTGTTGGTGAAGACGGTGGGCGCGGCCGCGGAATCGGTGGAGACGGTCACGGGGACCAAGCCTTGGAAGAGGAAGCCGCTGTTCCAGTCGCCGGCGTCGCCGACGGCGAGCGTGTAGCCGCCGACGGCCCACGTCTCATCGTCGGTGTCGTCCAGGCCGCCGTTCTTGATTTTGAGGCCCTGGGCGGACATGTCCACATAGCGCGTGGAGTCCATCGCGGAGATGCCGACGGAGATGGCGTTGAGGTTGCCGCCGAAGACAGGGCTGCCGTCGGTGCCCGCCACCCACGAGAGGTCGGCGCTCATGTCGCCGGGGCGCACGGTGTAGGCGAAGCGGAGGTCACGGGCGGTCGCGCCTTGCCCCACGTAGTAGGCCACGGCGGTGTTCGTCACCTCGGAGGCTTGCTCGCCGTCGGCCAGCTCTTGCGCGGTCACGCCCTTTTGGCTGGTGCCCTTGAGGGGGATGTTCAGCGTCAGGTACGGGCGCGCGCCCAGCACGTTTTCTTTCGTGAGCTGGTTGCTGGCGATGTCCCAGGCATCAGTGGCGCTGGCGGTATCCACCAAGCGCACGTCGAAGTAGATTTTTGTGCCCGCGGGCAATGGCGCCGTCGTGTCGGCCTGGCCATCCGCCACCTTGGTGATCGATTCGATGCGAATCCAATTCGCCACGTGTGTCGCGTCTTGGGCCCAAGCCTTGCCTGCACCGAACAGGCCGAGCACTGCGCCCACCGCGATTAGGATTAGTTGTTTAGTCTTCATACCGTTTGCCTCGTGGGGAGGGTTCTGTCATGAAAGGGTGAAGGGCTCACTGCCCGTTGGTTGCCGGCGCCACGGGAATGCCCGTGTCTTCGGAAAGTTGCTTGACCGTCGGCGCCGCGCCCGCGGCCTTGGGCGCGGCGGCCTTCGCGGCGGCCTTGGCCGCCTGTGCCTTGGCGAACGCCGCCTCGGCGGGGGTGGGGGTGGCGGCGGCCGGGGCG
>CASEMQ010000020.1 GCA_949289005.1 uncultured Lentisphaeraceae bacterium | reverse complement strand
CGCCCCAGACGCCCTGGCAACGCCTCAACGCCCTCCTTCCCCAACCGCCGCCACCCCACCTCAATGCCATCCTCCTCCGCCAACAGTGCGAGAAAACCCTCCGGAGGCTCTTTATGACGCAAAACCCCTGACCTTTCCCCCCACTCTGTCCCTCGGGGCGGCATGCCGCCCCGAGGGACAGAGTGGGCCGGTGCACTTTTCAATGACACATTCAACCAACCATCTATCCCTCCTTCGGTGCACTTTTCAATTGACACATTACGCCGACGCCCAAATCCGCGCGATCCGCGGTTCCCAAGACACGCCTGCGTTCCCCGGACACGTGCGGGCTGAGAAAAGTCTGGGTTTTCGCGGGGCGTTGTGCTATAATCCAGGCTACATTCACGTTGATTTGAGCACTCCAGGCTTGCGGACGTGGGTGTCTTTGTAACCTGCAGCTAAAATGGAGGCACCTGGGCATTGCCCAAGAGCGAGGCGGCAGCGTTGGGAACGACGTTGCCGCTTTGTTTTTGGGGGCCCGGGCCCCGGAAAGAGGACAGAATGAGCAAGTTGAACGCGCGCCATGTGTACACTTCCGAATCGGTCTCGGAGGGGCATCCGGACAAGGTGGCCGATGCCATCTCCGACGCGGTCCTGGATGCTTGCCTGGCGCTGGATCCCAAGGCCCACGTGGCGTGCGAGACGGCCTGCGGCAAGAACTTGGTGGTCAATCTGGGCGAAATCACCTGCCGCGGCTTCGAGACGCTGGACACCCGGGCCATCGCGCGGCGCGTCATCGCCGGCATCGGCTATGACGATCCCTCCGAGGGCTTTTGCCACCAGGACTTCACCTACGTCAACAACCTGCATGCGCAGTCGCCCGACATCAACCGCGGCGTCGAGCGCGAGGATCCCGAGGCGCAAGGCGCGGGCGACCAGGGCATGATGTATGGCTACGCGACGAACGAGACCCCCGAGGCGCTCCCGATGCCGCTTGTCTGCGCGCACCGCATCCTCCGGCGCCTGGCGGCCCTGCGCCACGGCGGCGAGATTGCTTGGTTGCGCCCCGATGCCAAGGCCCAGGTCTCCGTGCTCTACGACGGCGGCCGCCCCGAGGCCATCACCTCCATCGTCTGCTCGCACCAGACGCGCGACGTGCCCGACGCCCTCATCCACGACACGATCGAGGGCGTCATCCGCGAGACGCTCGCGCCCACCGGTCTCCTCACCGCCGAGACCGCCTTTCACATCAACCCCACCGGCCGCTTTGTCATCGGCGGCCCCGCCGGCGACTCCGGCATCACGGGGCGCAAAATCATCGTGGACACCTACGGCGGCGTCGGCTCCCACGGCGGCGGCGCCTTCTCCGGCAAGGACCCCTCCAAGGTCGACCGCTCGGCCGCCTATTACGCGCGCTACGCCGCGAAGAACATCGTTGCCGCCGGCTTGGCCGACAAGTGCGAGATCCAGGTGGCCTACGCCATCGGCCTCGCCAAGCCCATGAGCATCAACGTCTCCACCTACGGCACCGGCAAAGTCTCCGAGGAGCGCCTCGCGCAACTCCTCCAAGACCCCGCCTTCTTCGACTTCCGCCCCGCCGCCATCATCCGCACGCTCGGCCTGGACCGCCCCACTTGGCGTTACGCCGAATGCTGCACCTACGGCCACTTCGGCCGCAACGACGTCCCCTGGGAGCGCACCGACCTCGCCGACGCCCTTCGCGCCGCTTGCCGCTGACCGCCCCCCCCGGCCGCCCACGGCGATGGGGGAGGGCCTGAACACGCCTCGGGCCACAAAGACGCGACCGGCGCGCGGGTGGGCGGACGCGCCACCGGTCGGGCTATCCCTTCCCTGCCGCGTCCGCCACCCGCGCTTCGCCGATTTCACGAAAAAGCCCCCGACCTCGTTGCGAGGTCGGGGGCTTTTTCGTCTCCTTGCGGCACGCTCAGAGGAGAGCTTGGAGTTGCTTGGCCCAAGTGGCGATGCGCTCGGGCGTCTGTTCGGCTTCGTTGGTGTCGTCCAACGCCAGGCCAACGAATTGGCCGTCGCGCACGGCCAGGGACTCCACGGCGGCATAGCCCGCCGCGGGGACTTGGCCGACCAAGGTGGCGCCGCGCTCGACCGCTTTGTCGGCCAGGATGCCGATGGCGTTGGCGAAGGTGTCCGCGAAGCCGACGGAGTCGCCCGTGCCGAAGACGGCGACCTTGCGCCCGGTGAGGTCGACGGCATCAAGCAGGGCGATGCCGGCGGCCCAGTCGTCCTGCAATTCGCCGTAGCCCCAGGTGGACGAACCCAGGAGGAGGAGGTCTGCCTCGAAGGCGGCCTCGGTGGCGGCGGCGACGGGGATGGCCTCGGCGCCCAAGAGCGCGGCCAGCTGTTGGGCGGCGGCCTCGGTCGCGCCCGTGGTGCTGCCGTAGACGATTTTGACGGTTGCCATGTTCAGGCTCCTTTCATGATTTGATGATAACGGAAAGCGTAAGGAAAGGCGGCGAGGCGGCGGAAGCAGGCCGTCCGGCCCGGCGCGGTCGCGCAGACGCCCGCCGCCCAAAACTCGATGCGGCGGTGGAAGCGCATCAGCAGCCGCGAAGGCCCCTCCTCCACGAAGACGCGCCAACGGTCGCCCGGGCGCGTGACCTCAGGCGCCGACGACAGGAACCCCGCCACGTCCTTGCACGGATAGCCGATGAAGAACCCCACCTCATGCGCGGGCGCCCGCCGCCATCTCCGCGCCAATTCACCCAGTAGCGCCTCGCACCCGTGCCCCACCGGCCACCCCCGCGCCGTCAAGACGGCCACCGCCCCCGGCCGCGCCAGCGCCTCGGCCAACCGCGCTGGGTGGTAGAACAACGTGAGCGCCCCATCGCCCGATTCCGATAACACCCGGTACGGCAAGGCCAATTGCGCGAACACCGTGCGGATCCGCTCGCACCCCCCAGCCCCCTGCCGCCCGCATAGCGGCACGCGCAGCAACTCACCCGGCTTGGCCCCGCACCGCACCGCCGCCGTCTTCATCGCCAGATACGCCAGCGTCTCCACCCGATGACGCGCGCACATCTCACTCCATAAATCCAGCATCTTAGCAATTCCTAATCCAAGAGGCCAAAGCATGGGCAACCATTGCCCTCAAAACGCTTTCACTATAGCACATCGCCACCGGAAAGAAAAGAGAAAATTAGCGCCTACTAACGAACACGCCCTCCTCCCACACCCCGCGCGCCACGGCGCCCGCGCCGCCCGCCTTCCGCGCCGCCGAAATCCTTGTCGATAACTTTCGCGAGGCTGTTGAAAACCTGTCGAAAGTTTACCTACCTCGAGGTCTCTCAAAACGGAGTTTTCAATCTATACGCGGGGTCGATTTTCGGATCGCGCCGTACCTCACCTCGAGACGCGCCGCGATCCGAGGTGGATCCCGCCCCGCCCGAAAAGGGGCGGGGGCAGGGGACTTTTCGACAGGGAGGCGCGACGAACACACGCGGGCGGGGGCGCTTGCATACAAAAAGACGCGCCGCGCATTCGCCGATGCGCGGCGCGTTGCGTGGATGGGGAATGGGTGTACAATGTGCACGTTCTCTTGAATACCGAAAGGAGTACGTATGAAACAACTTGCCATTGCCGCGCTCGCGGCTTGTTGCGTGGGGTTTGCCCAGGCCGTCACGCTGGATTGGGAATGGAACGTCTCGGACACCTCCGCGTCTATCAATAAGGACGGGGTGGCCTTTTCCGTGGCCATCGCCTTCGAGAGCGACTTCGACGATTTGGCGGCGAACGGGAACAAGGCGATCCTCGACTTCACCGGAAACGGGGGGGGGCAACTGCAATTCGTGGCCTTTGACGGCGGCGAGGGCGGGATGGGGCTGAGGGGGCCCGACAACAAGTGGACGGCTTCGACGCACTCCAACGCGTTCGCGACCGGGCGGCACACCGTGGTGCTCAACTTCGTGCCCACGGAGGGACGGGAGGGCAACTTTGACATCATCTTTTACCTGGACGGCAAGAACGCGTATGGCAACATCCACGACGTGCCGCTTGGCGACGCCATCACGATGACAATCTCGGCTTCCTCGGATGCCGACCGCGCGGCGAACGTGGGGTGGACGATTGAGGGGATCGGCATTTTTGACGGGACGCTGACGCAGGCGCAGATCGACGCGTTCGCGGAGTCGCACGAGATCCGCTCCATTCCCGAGCCGACGGCGCTGGCGCTTCTGGCGTTGGGCGTGGCGGGCTTGGCGCTTCGCCGCCGCGCGGCCTAATCCCGGCACACGGCACAAAAAAGCCCCCGACCTCGTTGCGAGGTCGGGGGCTTTTTTGTTGGGCCGCTGTCGGTCACTTCGCTTCGGGCCGCAAAGACAGCAATCGGGCGTGGAAGGCTGTGCGCGCCACCGGTCGCTTCGCTCCCTGCCGCGCACACCTTCCACGCCTCAAGGGTGTGCAGACAAGGGCAATGCTTGGGCCAAGAGGCATCGTTGCGCAGGTGGCGGACGCGGCAGGGAGGGCGTGGCCCAACCGGTGGGCGACAGGTTTATCCCGATCCTTTCGCCGCCATCGTCGCCCCGAATGGGCGCGCTCTGTCCACTGTTTTCTGTTTCCTGTTCTCTGTTTGCCGGGTCAGGCGAAGCGGGCGATGTCGCAGGGGTCCATGTCGTCGAAGTCTTGGTTTTCGCCGCCCATGGCCCAGACGAAGGTGTAGGCGCCGGTGCCGGCGGCGCAGTGGACGGACCAAGGGGGGGAGAGGACGACTTGCTTTTCGCGGAGGACGACGTGGCGGGTGTCGGTGGGTTCGCCGAGGAAGTGCATGACGAGGCCGTCTTTGGGGAGGTCGAAGTAGCAGTAGACCTCGGTGCGGCGGTCGTGGGTGTGCGGGGGGAAGGTGTTCCAGACGGAGCCTTCGTTGAGCTGGGTGAAGCCCATGACAAGCTGGCAGCTTTTGATGAAGCCGGGGCGGATGTATTGGCGGATGGTGCGGCTGTTGCTTTCGGCGAGGGAGCCGAGGGGGATGGTGTTGGCCTGGTCGAGGGTGGCGTGGGTGGTGGGATAGGCGGTGTGGGCGGGGTAGGAGACGAGGTAGAACATGGCGGGGGCGGCGGGGTCGTCGCTGGCGAAGGCGACGTCTTTGGCGCCGCGGCCGATGTAGAGGCACTCGCGATTTTTCATGGGATAGGCGGTGCCGTCGACGGTGACGACGCCGGGCGCGCCGAGGTTGATGATGCCGCTTTCGCGGCGGTCGTGGAAGTGTTCGCAGGCCATTTCGCGACCGCCGGCGAGGGCGAGGGGTGCGGCGGTGGGGACGATGCCGCCGACGACGGCGCGGTCGACGTTGGTGTAGGCGAGGTTGGCCTGGCCGGGGGCGAAGAGGTTTTCGAGGACGAAGCCTTGGCGGAGGGCGGGGGTGTCGAGGTGTTTGTAGGCGGCGCGGTCGGGCGCCTCGATGGTTTTCATGATGGGGAGGTCCTTTCGGTGGGGGTCAGCGCGCGAGCCAGCCGCCGTCGACGTTGACGGTGGCGCCGGTCATGTAGTCGGAGGCGGGGGCGGCGAGGAAGACGCAGATGCCTTTGAGGTCTTCGGGGGTGCCCCAGCGGCCGGCGGGGATGCGGTCGAGGATGGCTTGGTTGCGTTCGGGGTTGGCGCGGATGGGGGCGGTGTTGTCGGTGGCGATGTAGCCGGGGGCGATGGCGTTGACGCAGATGCGGTGGGGGGCGAGCTCGTTGGCCATGAGCATGGTGAGGCTTTTGATGCCGCCCTTGGCGGAGGCGTAGCCGGGGACGAGGATGCCACCCTGGAAGCTGAGCATGGAGGCGATGTTGATGATTTTGCCGCCTTGGCCCTGGGCGATCATGCGGCGGCAGGCGGCCTGGGAGAGGAAGAAGGGCGCGGAGAGATTGACGGCGAGGACGTCGTTCCAGTTTTTGGCGGAGTGGTCGACGAAGGGTTCGCGGCGGATGATGCCGGCGTTGTTGACGAGGATGTCGAGGCGGCCGAAGTCTTCGCAGATTTGCGCGATGAGGGGCTCGGCGGCGGTTTCGGCACCGGAGAGGTCGACGGAATAGGCTTTGGCGCGGCGGCCGAGGGCTTGGATTTGCGCGCAGGTGTCTTCGGCGGGGATGACGTCGACGGTGGCGACGTCGGCGCCGGCTTCGGCGAGGGCGAGGGCGTAGGCTTGGCCGATGCCGCGGCCGGCGCCGGTGACGACGGCGACTTTGCCGTCGAGTTTGAACGCGTCCAAAATCATGTCAGGTTCCTTTCGGGATGGGGTTCAATCGATGAGGCCGGCCACGCGGGGGATCCACTCGGAGAGGGGGGCCCAGTAGGTGATGACCATGAGGGCGACGAACATGGCGATGAAGAAGGGGATGGCCTTGACGGTGACGCGGGCGATGGTGGTTTTGCCGACGCCGCAGCCGATGAAGAGGCAGGTGCCGACGGGCGGGGTGCAGAGGCCGATGCAG
The DNA here is from genome assembly GCA_949289005.1 of uncultured Lentisphaeraceae bacterium. Classification (GTDB taxonomy): domain Bacteria; phylum Verrucomicrobiota; class Kiritimatiellia; order RFP12; family DVOR01; genus Spyradenecus. The sequence goes on along the minus strand of CASEMQ010000020.1, from coordinate 5,510 downwards.
AGGTTGGCGATGAGGATGATGCCGAAGTGGAGGGGGGTGATGCCGACGACGTTGGGGTCGACGACCACGGGCAGGAGGATGGGCGTGAAGATGAGGATGGCGGGGGTCATGTCCATGAAGAAGCCGACCACGAGGAGGAGGAGGTTGATGATGAGGAGGATGCCCACGGGGCCGAGGTCGAGGCCGGTGAGGAAGCCGGAGACGGTGGCGGGGATGTTGGCCATCGTGAGGATCCAGCTCATGGCGCTGGAGGAGCCGACCAGAAGCATGACGACCGCGGTGGTGATGCCCGTCTGCAGGCAGATATCCGGCAAATCCTTGAGGGGGATCTCGCGATAGCAGAAGACGGTGAGGACGAAGGCGTAAGCGACGGCGACGGCGGAGGCTTCGGTGGCGGTGAAGATGCCCTCGAGGATGCCGCCGAGGATGATGACGACGAGGAGGAGGCTGGGGAGCGCACCCCACCAGACCTGGCGCTCGCCTTCGCGGCACCAGCCCACGATGAGGGCGAGGGCCTTGGTGAGGATGAGGGCCCCCACGGCGATTTGCAGGCCGAAGCCGAAACCTTTCCAGGCCCAGCCGGCGGCGAGCGCGGCGAGGCAGAGCGCGCGGAGCGCCCAGAGGGCGACCTTGACACGGCCGGGCAAGGGCGCGAGGGCGGGGGCGGCGCCGCGGCCGTAGCCCCTGCGCCAGGAGACGATGCCGGCGGCGACCATGATGCAGATGCCCACGAGGATGCCGGGCAGGATGCCGGCCAGGAACATGGCGGCGATGGAGACGGATCCGGCGGCCACGGAGTAGACGATCATGCAGTTGGAGGGCGGGATGAGCAGGCCGGTGGTGGCGGCGGTGGCCGTGAGGGCCACGTTGAAGTCGCGGTCATAGCCCTTCTTGTTCATCTCGGGGATCATGAAGCCGCCGATGGAGGAGACCGCGGCGGCGGCGGAGCCGGAGATGGAGCCGAAGAGCATGCAGGTGAGCGTGTTGGCATAGGCCAGGCCGCCGGGGAGGCGCCCCATGTAGTGCTGGGCAAAGTCGATGAGCCGCCGGGCCAGGCCGCCGCGCCCCATGAGGTAGCCGGCGAAGACGAAGAAGGGGATGGCCAGGAGCGGGAAGCTGTCGGTGCCGTTGGCCATGCGCTGGGCGACCATGAGCGAGGCGTCGCCGCTCATGGAGAGGATCGCCGCGAAGCTGGCGAGCGCGATGGCCACGCACACGGGCGCGTTGATGAGCAACTGCGCGAAGAAGGAAACCACCAGAATGGGAATGACAGGATCCATCGTCTCAACCCTCCGATTGCGTCATGGCGCCCAGTTTGTCGGCGGGCGTGCGGAAGATGTCGGCCAACGCCTCCAAGGCGAAGAGCGCCACGAAGGCGCCGCCGATGGGCGCGGCCAGGTATTGCACGCCGCGCGGGATCCACGGCATGGTGGCCAGGCTGTTGCCCATCTGCGCCATGGCCATGCGCCAGCCGCCGCAGACAAGCACCGCCACCGCGAAGAAGAGGATGAGCAGCTGCACCACGATGGCGCCGGCCTTGCGCGCGGAGGGGTCGAACTTCGCCACGAGGAAGTCCACGCCCAGGTGCGCCTTGGCCTCGAAGGCCAACGCCCCGCCGAGGAACGACGTCCACACCAACAAAAAGCGCGCGGCCTCGTCGGTGTACGGCGCCTGATTGCCCAACACGAAGCGCGTGAAGACGCCCCAGAGCACGTCAATCGTCATCAGCGCCACGAGCGCGATGACCACCCACCGCAACAGCGCCACGCAGGCGTGGCGCGCCAGACTGGCCAGCCGCATCACTTCACCTCCTGGATTTGGTTGTACAAGGCCTTGATGTTGGCGTACTGCGGCAGGTCGATGACGCCGGCGCACGCCTTGCGGAAACTCTCGCGGTCGGGGTTTTCGAGGATCTCGACGCCCTTCTCGCGGAGGAAGACCATGGCCTTGGCCTCATCCTCGGCCCAAAGGCGGCGCTCCTCGGCCTGGGAGTCCTCGGCGGCCTGGCGCACCCAGGCGCGTTCCTGCTCGGTGAGGCGCTCCCAGCCGCGGGTGGAGAAGACGAGCACGTCGGGCAGGCGCTGGTGCTCGGTGAGCGAGAAGAAGGGGGCCACCTCGTAGTGGCGGCTGGTGACGAAGGAAGGCGGGTTGTTCTCGGCCGCGTCCACCGTGCCCTGCTGGAGGGCGGTGTAGAGTTCGCCCCAGACGGTGGGGCACGGGCTGCCCTTCATCGCCTCGATCATGTCCAGCGCCGTGCGGCTGCTCATCACGCGCACCTTCAGGCCATCCACGTCGGCCACGGTGCGCACCTGCTTTTTGGTGGCGTAGAAGCTGCGTGCGCCGGCATCGTAGAAGCAGAGGCCGAAGAATCCCTTGGGGCGACCCTTTTCCAGGATCATCGCGCCGATGGGGCCGTTGAGCACCTTCCAGCAATGCGCGGCGTCGCGGAAGAGATAGGGGATGCCGAAAACGCGCGCCTCGGGGAAGTGCTCTTCCAACGCCGCGGTGGAGACCTTGGTCATGGCCAACTGCCCGGCCTGCACCTGCTCGAGCGTCTCAATCTCGCCGCCCATCACCGCGTTGGGATAGAGATCCATGCGCAGCGTGCCGCCCGAGAGCTCGCGCATCCGCCTGTCCATGAAGAGGAGCGCCTTGTTCACGGGGTGCTTGTCCTCCAGGCCGTGGGCGACCTTGAGCACGCGCACGCCGTTGACCACGCGCGCGCCGGGAATGCCGCCATCGTGCAACGCCCACGCCCAGGCGGCGAAAGCCACCACCAGGGCCACCAAGATGCCCAGCACGATAAAAGATGTCGATTTACGCATGGCGCAGCGCGTCCTCCGTCGTTGAGGCCTCGGGCGGCGTCCGCGCCGGGCCACGATTCACAGTCAAGGATACTATAGAGCATTTTGCGCGCCGCCGCAAGCCTTTTTCGTGCCAATCGCATCGTCAACGTGATCGCGCAGGCGGAAGGAAGGAACGAAAGCGGCAGAAGGTGGCAAGGCAGAGGCCGAGGCGTCGCAGAAGCGGGGCGCGCCGGAGAGCCTCGCCCGCCTCGGTTCGTTGCATTGTGCGACTTTCCCGGCGATGCAAACAAGTGATTGCCGTTGACGGGAGTGGGCAAAAGTTGCTATCATGCGTATGTTTTTGATTGGCAAACCTCTTGCAAAGGAAGGATTGGGAAATGATGAGAAAACTGTTTGCGTTGGCGTTGGCGTGCGCCGTGTGCGCGGGGACGGCTTCCGCCGCCGCGTTGAAGTGGACCGATAGCGAGGGCAACCTCACGACGTCCGAGCTGACTTACAGTTCCACGCTCACGGGCAAATCCACGTCGTCCACCTTTTCGGTGTTGCTCACCGTCACCGTCGGGACGTTGCCGGGATCTACGAACTGGAATATCATCGAAGTCTCCGGGAGCGATGACTCCGAGGGCTTCAAGGTGCGCGTGGAGGGGAGCAAATGGATGCTCCTGAAATACAGGGACGGCGACGGTGACATCGATTTGAACAATGGGTCGAGCAACAACCTTTACACCAACTTGGACACCGCGCCCGGCGAGTTGCGCGTGGCCATCTCGGTGGACGGGACCTCCATCCATGCCGCCGTCACCGACGGCACCGCCATCTACACAAACACGCAGGCCATCGACTTCGGCACGTTGGATTCATGGAAAATCGGTGCCAGCGTGAGTGGGTTCACCATCGACGAGCTGGCGGTTTTCGATGGGGTCGCGTGGACCGATGAGCAACTGAAAGCCGCCGTGCTCCCCGAGCCGACCGCGTTGGCTCTGCTTGCGCTGGGCGTGGCGGGCTTGGCGCTCCGCCGCCGCGCACGTTGAGGCGTTCAGCCCAAAACAACCCAAAGGCGGGGTCGCGCCAAGGCGGGCGCCCCCGCCTTGTTTGTCGCCTTCCGCCCCCCTCCTTGCCCCCGTCGCCGTCTTTGTGCCCTTGTCGATAACTTTCGCGAACTTGTTGAAAACCTGTTGAGACCGGGCGGGGCCGAAGGTGCCTTGCTTCCGACTTTTCAATCTATACGCGGGGTCATTTTCCGAGACGCGCCGTATCTCCCCTCGAGACACGCCGTGTCCCGCCCCGGGATACGCCGCTTCCCCAAAAGGCCGGGCGGGCGACTTTTCGACAGGCGGGACGGACGTGGCGCGACGCTCCGCGGTCCCCGCGGCACGCCCGGGGCTTTCCCCGGAGACGTTTGGGCTCTGGAAGGTGTGGCGGGGGTGTGTTATACTGGGGGTCATGTTGAAGCGATTGTTGGCATTGGCGTTGGCGGCGGTGGCGGGGTGCGCGTGGGCGCAGGGGCTGCGCGTGCGCTTGACGCCGGCGGAGGTTTACGTGGGCGACGCGTTCCTTGTGGAGGCGTCGGCGGACGGCGCCGATTTGCGGGAACTTGACTTTGCCTTCTCGGGGGAGGTGCGGCGGTTGGGGCCGATGCGGAGCAGTTTCACGGTCAATGGCCGCACGTCGTCCACGCTGGGATGGCGGCTCTTGGCGGAGCGCGAGGGGACGTTGCGGCTGGAACGGCTGACGGCGACGACGCGCGACGGAAAGCGGCTGACCTTCGACGGGCACCCGGAGATCGTCGTGCGGGCGTTGGTGGCGGATCCCGCGGTGACGCTGGAGGTGGCGGCCGAGCCGGCGGACCCGCTCCCGGGCGACGCGGTGACGGTGACGCTGACGGCGCGGACGCCGGGGCTGGCCGTGGGGGGGCGGATGGTCTCGCCCTTCTTCAACGTCTCGTTCTTCGGGCAACCGGAGCCGCGCATGCCGAACCTGGCCTTTGACGTCACGCTCGACGACGAGGCGCCCGTGCGCGCGGCGGGGCGCCCCGAGGCGGCCGGGCCTGAGGCGGACGGCACGAACCTGGTCTGGCGCGTGGCCTATCCCTTCCGGGCCGTGCGCGGCGGCGAGATCACTTTCCCCGCGCCGTTCCTCAAGGATGTGCGCGTGGTGGCGCTGCGGGAGGACGGCACGGGCGAGAGCCGCCGCTGCGTCGCCACCGGCAAACCCTTCACGCTGCATGTCTCCGAGCCGCCCATCGAGGGGCGCCCCGAGGGTTACGTGGGGGCCATCGGGCGCGCCTTCGCCGCCGAGGCCGCGCTCGACGCCCACAACGTGCGCGTGGGCGATCCCGTGCGCCTGACCTTGACCTTCCGGACGGATGGCGACCCGGCGTTGCTCCGCGCGCCCGCCCTGCCCGCGCTCCCCGGCCTGCGCGCCTATGGCGAGCCGACCCGCGAGACGCGCGCGGATGGGTGCGTCTTCGCCTACAACCTGCGCCCCGTGCGCGACGGCCTGATCGAGATCCCCGCGCTTCCCTTCGCATGGTTTGACCGTGCGGCGCGCGCCTATCGCGTCGCGTCCACCGTGGCGCTGCCCCTGCGCGTGCGCCCCGCGGCCAACGCCTCGCCCCTGGGGCCGGATGGCGCCGCGCTCACGCTCCCGCCCCCCGCGCTTGTGCGCGACGGCGCCACCCTGCCGCCGGCCGGGCGCCAGCGT